>NZ_JBMIQI010000004.1:0-240351 GCF_052584175.1 Billgrantia hypersalina | reverse complement strand
AACCTCTCGTCGTATCGCTTCCTCATAGAAACACCCCGAAGGTTGGATTGGGTGTCCAACTTTCGGGGTGCAGTTCATATTACCGCGGGCCCTTGGTTTATGCAGAAGGTAGTTCGGGCGCGATCAGTACGGTGCGACGCTGACACTGGCCCCGCTGCCGATGATGCGCACACGCTGACCGACCTGGAAGTCGCGATCGGCCTTCTGCACGATGACCACTTCCTGACCGTCGTCGCGGCGAATCTCCATCTCCCAAGCGCGTACCCGGTTGGTGGATTCCTCGGCGGCACTGCCCGCCACGGCGCCGCCGAGGACACCTGCGGCCGTGGCCAGTTGCCGGCCGGAGCCGCCGCCGACCTGGCTGCCGAGCAGGCCGCCGATTACAGCGCCGCCACCGGTGCCGATGAGACCACCCATGCGGCTGTCGGCCTGAATCTGCACCGGACGCAGAGCGGTGATGGTACCGAAGGTGACGGTCTGGGCGGTTTGCGCTTGATTGCCGCGGTAGACGTCGCCGCCCATGGTCGAGGTGTTCGCACAGCCGGCCAGGGTCAGCATGCCGATGGCCACTACGGGAAGAAGACGCTTCATGTACACCTCCTGAGGCTAAACGGCGTGGGTTGTGGAGTCGCCGTGCCGAGTTAGGGAACGCTGTTTGCTAACAAGCTTAATCAGTGCTGATGAGTTTGACCAGCAAGAAGCCTGACAAGTGCCGCGGGGCGATTGTGGGAAGCAGGGAAAGAATATGCAAGTCGAGGCGTGCGGCTGTGCCGCTGGAGAGCAGTGAAGTGAAAAAAGGGAGGCACGAGGCCTCCCAAGGGTTCCAGTCGTTCTACCGTGACGCCAGGATCAACCGAACTGGTTCATGGTATTGTCCTTGCCGCCGGCCTTGAGTGCCGCTTCGCCGTGGAAGAATTCCTTGTGGTCGTCGCCGATGTTGGAGCCGGCCATGTCCTGGTGCTTGACGGTGGCGATACCTTCACGGATCTCGCGGCGCTGCACGCCCGCCACGTAGGCCAGCATACCCTCGTCGCCAAAGTAGCCCTTGGCCAGGTTGTCGGTGGACAGTGCGGCGGTATGGTAGGTCGGCAGCGTGATCAAGTGGTGGAAGATGCCTGCCTCGCGCGAGGCGTC
This sequence comes from Billgrantia hypersalina, assembly GCF_052584175.1. Taxonomy (NCBI): domain Bacteria; kingdom Pseudomonadati; phylum Pseudomonadota; class Gammaproteobacteria; order Oceanospirillales; family Halomonadaceae; genus Billgrantia; species Billgrantia hypersalina. The sequence goes on along the minus strand of NZ_JBMIQI010000004.1, from coordinate 239,217 downwards.
GCGCTGGAAGTTGCGCGTCCACTCGTCGGCCAGCTTGCCAAGTTCGGTGTCGTCGTACTCGGCGCTCATCAGGTTGGCGCGATCATAGGCGGAGACATCCTTGCCTTCCTTCTCCCAGGCGTCGAACACCTGCTGACGGAAGTTCAGGGTCCAGTTGAAGGAGGGCGAGTTGTTGTAGACCAGCTTGGCGTCCGGCACCACTTCGCGGATACGATTGACCATGCTGGCAATCTGGCCGACGTGGGGCTTCTCGGTCTCGATCCACAGCAGGTCGGCGCCGTTCTGCAGGCTGGTGATGCAGTCAAGCACCACACGATCTTCACCAGTGCCCGGCTTGAACTGGTAGAGGCCGGAGGCCAGGCGCTTGACCTTGACCAGCTTGCCTTTCTGCTTGATGACCACGTCGCCGTTGTCGATATCGGAAGCCGAAGTGATCTCCTCGCCGTCGAGGAAGCTGTTGTACTGGTCGCCCAGGTCACCCGGCTCCTTGGTCACGGCGATCTTCTGGGTCAGGCCGGCGCCCAGGGAGTCGGTGCGGGCGACGATGACGCCTTCCTCGACACCCAGCTCGAGGAAGGCATAGCGTACGGCGTTGATCTTGGCCAGGAAGTCCTCGTGGGGCACGGTGACCTTGCCGTCCTGGTGGCCGCACTGCTTTTCGTCGGATACCTGATTCTCGAGCTGGATGCAGCAGGCGCCCGCCTCGATCATCTGCTTGGCCAGCAGGTAGGTGGCCTCGGCGTTGCCGAAGCCGGCATCGATATCGGCGATGATCGGCACCACGTGGGTTTCGTGATTGTCGATCTTCGCTATCAGCTCGTCGGCCTTGGCCTTGTCGCCGGCCTTCTGGGCCGCTTCCAGGTCGCGGAACAGGTGGTTGAGCTCCCAGGCATCGGCCTGGCGAAGGAAGGTATAGAGTTCGCCGATCAGGCTCGAAACGGAAGTCTTCTCGTGCATGGACTGGTCGGGCAGCGGGCCGAACTCGGAGCGCAGCGCAGCGACCATCCAGCCGGAGAGGTAGAGATAGCGACGCTTGGTGGTGCCGAAGTGCTTCTTGATGGAGATCAGCTTCTGTTGGCCGATGAAGCCGTGCCAGCAGCCCAGGGACTGGGTGTACTGGGAACTGTCGGCGTCATAGGCGGCCATGTCCTCGCGCATGATCTTCGCCGTATAGCGAGCGATGTCCAGGCCTGTCCTGAAACGGTTCTGGGCGCGCATGCGGGCGGCATTCTCGGGGCTGATATTGGCCCACTTGCCCTGCTGGGCTTCACGCAGTTGAGCCAGTGCCTTGATGTCGTCTTTGTATGACATGGTGCCATCCTTCCGATCAGAGTTTGAGGTCATCGGCTTCGATAGCCTGCGGTGGCGATCGCTGCCTTGACGGGTCGCTCGCTCGTTGCACTCGGCCGGTCGATCCGGTTTATGCTGCAACTGCGAAGTAAAATCAGCTTCAACCAGAGTGAATCGCTTGTCTCTACGGCGTTGGTCGAATGCGATTCGACGTTTCAACACGGCTGTCCTAAGAGGCTTTTTCAAACTCATCGAACAGTCGTTTTAACGTCGCCTTGATTTCACTATGCCCCATGGCGCGTGACGCTCACAATCATCACTTGGGGGGAAGGAGGGTTGTAGCTCGACTACAAGAGTGTGCGAAGGGCACTCGCTCCTGTAGTCGAATTTCGTCGATAAAGGAGAGAGGAAGCTATTGGGCGTTCAGCCAGAGGCACATGTTGCGATGCGGAATACCGGCATCCAGGAAAGCGTCGCCAAAGGCGGTAAAGCCAAGGTTTTCATAGAAACCGAGGGCATGGGTCTGGGCGGCAAGCTCGACCCGCGCATGGCCGAGCCGGCGGGCCGTCTCGATGGCGGCCCGCATCAGCCCGGCGCCAACGCCAAGCCCGCGCGCCTCATCGAGCACGGCGACACGCCCGATATGCCCATCGGGGAGCAGGCGGGCGGTACCCAGCGGGACCCCGTCACGGAGGGCCAGGAAATGGCGGCACTCGACGTCGCGACCGTCCCACTCCTCTTCCTGCGGTACCTTCTGTTCCACGATGAATACCACGCGGCGTATCTCGCTGGCCTGGGCACCGAGTTCGTCCCAACTCCCTTCGCGAATTTCGACGGGGCCGGTCATCGCTTACTCCTCCGCGTCATCGAGCCAGGTCAGGCTGCCGGCATCGAGAAGGGCGGTCAACAACTCGGCGGCGCCCTCGTGTTCCAGCAGCTCGGCGTCCAGCGACACTTCACCCGCCACGGCGCGGGCCAGCGGCAGGGCGCAGACGACGCCATCGCCATCGGCAAACAGCGTGGCGCGTTCATCGTCCTGGGCGCGCCAGGCGAAGCGAGACCCAGGGCTTCGCAGCAATTCCTGCCCCTCCTGTAGTAGGGCGACAAGCTCATCGACATCCGTAGGGTATTCACTGGCAACAAGCTGATCGACGTACTTGGGTTGGGTCATCACGCGGCCGAACCACTGGGCGAGCTGGGCCGGATCGTCAAGGGTATCGAGGATCAAGCGACGCATGCGCGCAAGCGAGGCGTCGTCGAGTTCGGCCGGATCGTCGGGCGGGGCCATGCCGGCGTCGGCGTAGCGCAGCGAGGAGGGCAACTGCTCACCCAAGTAGTCGGCGTAGGAGGTGATCGCTTCATCCGCCGAGGGGGCGCGAAAGCCCACCGAGTAGGTCATGCAGTCGTCGGACTCGCTGACGCCGTGGTGCGCCCAGCCTGGCGGAAGGTAGAGCATGTCGCCGGGCTCCAGCACCCAGTCGTCGCCCGGCTCGATCGTGAAGCGCTCCAGGATGCGCAGGTCGATGCCGGCGATGAGCGGGGCGTCGTCGGGCACCTTCCCACCGAGCTGCCAGCGCCGCCGTCCCAGGCCCTGAAGCAGGAAGACGTCGTACTGGTCGACGTGGGGGCCGACACTGCCACCCGGCGGGGCGTAGCTGATCATGATGTCGTCGAGCCGCCAGCGCGGCAGGAAGTCGAAGTGCTCGAGCAGCTCGGCCACCTCGGGTACATAGTGGTCCACGGCCTGCACCAGCAGGGTCCAGTTGCGCTCGGGCAGTTCGCCGAACACGGCCTCGTCGAAGGGCCCGTGGCTGACCTGCCAAGGGCCGTCGGGGCCTTCCTCTTCCACCAAGCGAGCCTCAACGCCCTCCTCGCAGGCGAGCCCGGCCAGCTCGTCGGGGTCGAGCGGACTCTCGAAGTCGGCAAGAGCGCCACGGATCAACAGCGGCTTGCGCTGCCAGTAGTCGCGCAGGAATTCGGCGGCGGTGAGGCCGCCCAGCAGGCTGAGGGGGGCATCGCTTGGCATGGTATCTCGCTATCGGGCAGATGGCACAGAAGGGCCGCAGGGCGCCGATGGCGACCCTGCGAAGTGAAGAAGTCATGGTAGCGTATTGCTCAGCGGTTGGCGCCGGGCACCCAAAGCACGTCGTTCTTGCCGTTGTCGTTGGCCCGGCGGGCGAGAACGAACAGCAGGTCCGAGAGCCGGTTGAGGTAGCGCAGCACCTCGGGATTGACCGGCTGTTCGGTCATCAGCGCCGTGACGCAGCGCTCGGCGCGGCGGGTCACGGTGCGCGCCAGGTGCAGGTGGGCGGCCAGCGGCGTGCCGCCCGGTAGGATGAACGAACGCAGGGTGGCGAGTTCGGCGTTGTACGCATCGATTCGTGCTTCGAGGAATTCGACCTGGGCCGGCGTGACCCGAAGCGGCGGGTACTCCGGCGCCTCCTGCTCCGGCGTGCACAGGTCGGCGCCGAGGTCGAACAGGTCGTTCTGCAACCGGGCCAGAACCTCGTGCAGTTCCCCCTCGGCGTGGAGCTGGGCCAGGCCGAGCGTGGCGTTGGCCTCATCTACCGTGCCGAAGGCTTCCACGCGCAAGTCGTGCTTGGCCACGCGCGTGCCGTCGCCGAGACCGGTGTCGCCCTTGTCCCCGGTGCGGGTGTAGATCTTGGTGAGCTTGACCATCGTTTCCTCCTGCCGGGGCTGTTGGGCCGCCGGGCTATAGCCGGCGTGCCTGGGCCTCGGCGTTACCGATGTAGGTGGCCGGCGTCAGCGCCTTGAGCTCGACCTTCACTTCCTCGGGAAGCGCCAGCGTGTCGATGAAGGCGGCGAAGCCGGCCTGGTCGATGCGTTTGCCGCGGGTCAGCTCCTTGAGCTTCTCGTAGGGCTTCTCGATACCGTAGCGACGCATGACCGTCTGGATCGGCTCGGCGAGCACTTCCCAGCTGGCATCGAGATCCTCGGCCAGGCGCGCCGGGTTGGCTTCGAGCTTGCCGATGCCCTTGAGCGCAGCTTCGTAGGCGACCAGGCCATAGGCCAGGCCCACGCCGAGGTTGCGCAGCACGGTGGAGTCGGTGAGGTCGCGCTGCCAGCGCGAGATCGGCAGCTTTTGTGCCAAGTGGCCGAGCACGGCATTGGCCAGGCCCAGGTTACCCTCGGAGTTCTCGAAATCGATAGGATTGACCTTGTGCGGCATGGTCGAGGAGCCGATCTCGCCGGCCACGGTCCGCTGCTTGAAATAGCCCAGTGAGATATAGCCCCACACGTCGCGATCGAAGTCGATCAGCACGGTGTTGAAGCGGCAGACCGCGTCGAACAGCTCGGCGATGTAGTCATGCGGCTCGATCTGGGTGGTGTAGGGGTTGAAGGTCAGACCCAGGCCCTCGACGAAGGTGCGCGCGTTGGCCTCCCAGTCGACCTCGGGGTAGGTGGCCAGGTGGGCGTTGTAATTGCCCACCGCGCCGTTGATCTTGCCCAGAATCTCGACGTTCTCGATCTGCTTGAGCTGGCGGCGCAGGCGATAGGTGACGTTGGCCATCTCCTTGCCCAGGGTGGTGGGGCTCGCCGTCTGGCCGTGGGTACGCGAGAGCATCGGCAGGTCGGCATGTTCGTGAGCCAGGCGGGTCACCTCGTCGGCCACCCGGTACATGACCGGCAACAGGGTTTTCAGGCCATCCGTCAGCATCACGCCGTAGGAGAGGTTATTGATATCCTCGCTGGTGCAGGCGAAGTGCACGAACTCGGTGACCGCATGCAGCTCCGGCTGGATCGCGATCTTCTCCTTGATGAAATACTCCACCGCCTTGACGTCGTGATTGGTGGTGCGTTCGATTTCCTTGATGCGCTCGGCGTCGGCCAGCGAGAAATCGCGGATCATCGCTTCCAGAAAGGCCGTGGCTTCGGCCGAGAGCGGCGGCACTTCGACGATGCCGCCCTGTTCGGCGAGGCGTTGCAACCAGCGAACCTCGACGATCACGCGGGCCCGAATCAGGCCGAACTCGCTGAAGTGCTCGCGCAGCGCCTCGACCTTGTTGCCGTAGCGGCCGTCGACGGGCGAAAGAGCGGTAAGAGCGGTGAGGGGCAGGGAAGCGGCTTGCATGATCGTCGTCCGGTACGTGGAGGGAAAGCGTAAGAGGAAACAGGTGTCAGCCCAACTGATCCAGGGTCTTCTTCAAGGCGCCGCGCTGGAACACCAGCTTCCAGCGGCGACCGCCTTGCTGGTGCCAGAGCAGGGCGAAACGGATGCCGGCGAGCAGAATGGCGCGAACCCGCTCTGGCATCATGCGACTCTGCAGCATCGAAGGGTCTCCGTGGACCACGATGCGTGTCTTGAAGGTGGAGAGGGTCTCCTGATAGGCCTCGCCCAGGCTGGCGATGACGTTCTCGTGGGTGGCACCGAAGTGCTCGGCCTGACCCTGGATCCGGCTCAACTGCTGGCCAAGGGATGCCATCATGGCGTCATTGGTGCGCAGCTTGTTCATCAGCAGCAGCAGCGAAAAACCGTAGCGCAGCACCACGGGGTTGGCTTGCTTGCGACCCACCACGGCCTCGAGTACCTCGAGGCCCCGGCGCAGGTTGTTGGGGTGTCCGCCGTAAATCGCCTCGAAGCTCTCCGGGTTGGTGTCTAGCGTCGCGCGAATCAGCGTCTCCCAGGCGCGCGGCTCAACCTGGCCCGTGCGGGCGAGTTCGTCGACCAGGCTTGCGGCCTGGAATACGCCCGCCAGGGCCAGGGCCTGGCGCGCCGTCGGGGAGTCCGGGGCGCGATGGATGGGAGTCGTGTTCATGCGCCGCGCCCCGTGGCATTCCAGGTGGTACGGATCACGCCGCCGCCGAGGCAGATATCGCCATCGTAGAGCACCAGCGACTGGCCCGGCGTGACGGCACGCTGGGGGGCGTCGAAGCGAACCTCCACGCCGCCATCCGCAAGCGTGTGCATCTGGCAAGGCACGTCGCTCTGGCGATAGCGGGTCTTGGCGGTATAGCGCCCTTCGGTCGCGGGCGGCTCGCCGGCCACCCAGTCCATCGCCTCGGTGGCCAGCGAATCGGTATACAACAGCGGATGGTGCTTGCCCTGCACGGCGATCAACACGTTGCGCTCGAGGTCCTTGCCCGCCACGTACCAAGGTGCCTCGGGGTGATGGGCCAGCCCACCGATACCGAGCCCCTGACGCTGTCCCAGGGTGTAGTACATCAACCCCATGTGTTCGCCGATGATCTCGCCTTCCGGCGTCTCGATCACGCCCGGCTGTGCCGGCAGGTATTGCTGCAAGAATTCGCGGAAGCGGCGTTCACCGATGAAGCAGATGCCGGTGGAGTCCTTCTTGCGTGCGGTGGCCAGCCCGTGACGCTCGGCGATGGCGCGCACCTCGGGCTTCTCGAGCTCGCCGACCGGGAACAGCGTGCGGGCGATGGCGACCTCCGGTACGGCGTGCAGGAAGTAGCTCTGGTCCTTGTTCGCGTCGAGACCCTTGAGCAGTCGCGGCCGCCCGTCGCGCTCTCCGCCACGGACATAGTGCCCGGTGGCAATCTGAGCGGCGCCGAGCATCTCGGCATATTCGAGGAACACCTTGAACTTGATCTCGCGGTTGCAGAGGATGTCCGGGTTCGGCGTCCGCCCGGCCTTGTACTCGGCGAGGAAGTGCTCGAACACATTGTCCCAATACTCGGCGGCGAAGTTGGCGCTGTGCAGCTTGATGCCGAGCTTCTCGCACACGGCCTGGGCATCCGCCAGGTCGGCCTTGGCGGTACAGTACTCGGTGCCGTCGTCCTCGTCCCAGTTCTTCATGAACAGGCCTTCGACCTGATAGCCCTGCTCCAGCAGCAGCAGGGCGGAAACGGAGGAGTCGACGCCGCCGGACATGCCGACGATCACCTTGCCTGAGGTGGCGTTCATGGTCGCTCTCGGGTTGAGTGGGTCGCAAATGGGCGGGGATTATACCCTACATTCTGGTGGGGCTTCATCCTGTCCTGACGAACGGCGTCTCTGCGCGACAGCGGGCCCTCCTGCTTATTGACCGGTCGGCCAGTTAGCGTTATCTTCCGCATCATGAGCCCAAGAACACAGACCCGTGATCCCGAGCTGACCCGCGCCCGCATCCTGGACGCGGCAGAAGCGCTGTTCGTCGAGCAGGGCTTCTCCGCCGTCAAGCTCAGCGCGCTGGCCCGCTCTGCCGAAGTCACCAAGAGCCTGATCCACCACCATTTCGGCAGCAAGGAGCAGCTGTGGGAGGCGGTCAAGAATCGCGCCTTCGAGCGCTACTTCACGGCCCAGATGGCGATGCTCGAAGAGGCCGGCGAGCCCGATGCCGCCTTGCTGCGCAGTTCCGTGGAAACCTATTTCCACTTCCTGCGCGACAACCCTGGCGTGGTGCGGCTGTTTGCCTGGACCCACCTGGAGGGGGATAGCCATTGCGGTGAGCTGGACAACCAGCTCGTCGGGGCGGGCGCCGAGTGGGTTCGCCAGGCCCAGAAACGCGGCCTGCTGCGCCAGGACATCAACCCGACCCATGTGATCGCCGTGTTCGTGATGACCTGTACCCAGTGGTTCGAGGCCAAGTGCCACCATGAGCACTGGCCGGGCATGGGCTCCGACGAGGCGTTCCTCGAGGATTTTCTCAAGATTTTCCTGGAGGGCGTCACGCCCCACGAGTGAGCTTTTTTTACTGCCATAACTGACCGGTCGACCAGTTTATAGGAGGAGCGATGCGTAGGGTCATGGGGGAGGGGAAGATGGCTTGGGCCTTGCTGTTGTCGGCAGCGCTACTGGCGGGCTGCGATGCCGCTCCCGCTCAACCCGCGCAGAACGAGGCGCCGCTGCCCAGCGTGCGCGCCGACACAGTGCGCCTGGCGCGAGATGAAGTGAGGTACCGCTTCCCCGGTACGGTGCGCGCCAGCGAGCGCGCCGCGCCCGCCTTCCTGCATGGAGGCGTGTTGCGCGAGCGGCTCGCGACGCGCGGGCAACGCGTCGCGCGAGGGGAGGCCCTGGCGACGCTCTACAATCCGTCCCTGGCGCCGGCATTGGCGGCGGCCGAAGCGCGGGTACGCGAACTCGATGCCAACCTGAGCCGTCTGGGGCGCGACGTGGAGCGCTCTCGCGCCCTGCGTGAACGTAACCTCAGTGCGGAAGAGGAGCTCGACCGACTGCGCGCCGAGCGGGAGGCCGTTGCCCAGGCCCGCGAGCGGGCCCTGGCTCTGCGCGATGAGGCTCGGGCGCAGCTCGACGAGTTGACCCTGCGGGCGCCATTCGATGCCGAAGTGACCGACCTGCTGGCCGAGCCGGGCGATTTCGTCGCGGCCGGCGAGCCCGTCATGAAACTGGCCGGGCTCTCGGGGCGTGAAGTCGAAATTCGCCTGCCTGGGCGACTCGCCGCTCGGCTCGAGGTGGGGCATGAAGCCGAGCTGCTGGCCATGAGCGAAGCAGAGCGCATTGCGGGGCGGGTGATGCATGTCGGCCGTGCGGATGGCGCCATGGCGCCCGTCATCGTCGCCATCGAGTCAGCGCCTGCGCCAGCGCTGGGGGAGTCGTTGCGAGTGAGGCTTGAGCTGGTTTCCCAGCCGGTCATGCAGGTGCCGTTGGCGGCGGTGGTCGATCCCGGCGGCCATGCTCCGCATGTGCTGGCACTGGACGACGACGATACGGTTCGACGCGTCGCCGTGACGCCAGGTCGATTGTCCAACGGCTGGGTGTCGGTGACGGCAACGGCACTCGATACTGGCGACAGGGTGGTGACAGCGGGGCAGGGTCGGCTGGAACATGGCATGCAGGTGAGGGTGCTGCCATGAGCTGGCTTATCGCCTCACTGCGCTACAAGCGGCTCATACTCAGTGTCACCCTGTTGTTGGCCCTGCTGGGCCTGGCGGCCTGGCTGGCAATGGATCGCCAGGAGGATCCCTTCTTTCCCTATCGCTTCGGCCAGGTGCTGGTGCCCTATCCCGGGGCGGAGCCGGAGCAGGTCGAACGGCTGGTGCTCAATCCGCTGGAGGAGGAGCTGGCCCAGATCGAGGAAGTCAACGACATCATCGGCACGGCTCGACTTGGCGTGGCCCACGTTACTCTCGAGATGCATGAGCACGTCTACGATACCGATGCGGCCTGGGAGCGAGTGCGCATTGCCGTGGAACGGGCGAGCCGAGAATTTCCCGATGGCGTGGGCAAGGCCGAGATCCGCGATCGGGACTCGGATGCCCACGGCATCGTTCTGGCGGTGACCGGCTCCGACGATCTCCTCGAGCTACGTGAGGCGGCCAAGCGGCTGCGCCGGGACCTGTTCCAGCTCAAGGAGATCGCCCGCATCGACCTGTTGGCCGACCCGGGGCAGCAGGTGGTAATCGGCTGGGATGACACCCTGGCCGAACTGACCGGGCTCGATGCCCGTGCTCTCGGCAGCCAGCTGGCCGCACGTAATCTGACCGTGCCCGGCGGAAGCCTGGCGCTTGGTGGGCGCTCCCTGGTGCTCGATCCCCGTAGTGAATTCGGTGCGCTGGATGAACTGGCCGACACGCCGATACGCACCCGGGGAGGCGGCCAGGTACCGCTAGGCGAACTGACCGATGTCTCACTCGCGCCACAGCAGCCGGCCACCGAGCGCATGTGGCATGATGGCCGGCCGGCGGTGGCGCTGGGGCTGGTGCTATCCAACGATCGAGTCAACGCCGTGGGCTTCGGCAAGCGCCTGCGTGCGCTGGTGGACGAGTTGCGCCCGGCCTATGCCCCGCTCACCATCGAGGAGACCTTTTACCAGCCGCGCTGGGTCGAGCGGCGGCTGGCGGAGCTCGGCGTCTCGCTGCTGTTGGGCGTCGCAATTCTCGGCGTCCTGCTGTTCCTGGCCATGGGGCTGCGGCTGGGGCTTGCCGTGATCGTCATCGTGCCACTCGTGACCTTCTCCTCGCTGGCTCTCTACGCCATGGGCGGTGGTGTCCTTCATCAGATCGCCGTGGCCGGCATGGTAATTGCGCTCGGCATGCTGGTGGACAATGCCATCGTCATGGTCGAGAACCTCCAGTGGCATCGCGACCAGGGGCGTTCGGCCATTCAGGCCGTGACACGCTCCGTGCGGGAACTTGCGGCACCGCTGCTCGCCGCTACCGGCACCACCCTGGCTGCCTTCGTACCGCTGCTGCTCTCGAGCGGCAATACGGCAGACTTTACCCGCGCCATCCCGATCATGGTGATGCTCACCCTCACGGTGAGCTACCTCTATGCCGTGTTCGTCACGCCGATATTCGCCGCCGCCATTCTCAAGCCGCGGCTCGAGGCACGTCGCGAGCGGCTCCAGACGTTGGGGCGGCGCGTGGGACGGCTGGCCGTGCGCTGGCCGGCCTGGGTGTTGGTAGCAGCGGGCATGCTGCTCATGGGCGCCATGGCGATGATGCCATTGCTCGATCAGAATTTCTTTCCCGACACCGATCGCAACCAGCTGGTCGTGGATCTCAACTTTCCCGAAGGCACCCATCTCGATCAGACAGCGTTCCACGCCGAGGTGCTGGCGACGGCGCTGGCCGAGCGGCCGACGGTGCAGGCCGTACACCGCTTCGTCGGCTTCAGCGGCCCGCGTTTCTACTACAACCTGGTCGAGCAGCCGCGCCAGTCTCATCTGGCGCGGCTGGTGGTAGAAGCCGAGGAGGCCGATGACCTGACGGGGCTGATGGCATGGGTGAGGTCGGTAGCACCCGATCGATGGCCCGAGGCCGAGGTGGTGGCGCGGCGTCTGGGTCAGGGGCCGCCGCTCGAAGCGCCGGTGGAAATACGTGTCTATGCCGAGGATCGCGCCGCACTGGCCGATGCTGCCGCACGCATCCTCAGCGTGGTGCGTGAGGCCGAGGGCGCACGCGACGCTCGTCACCGGCTGGGCGAGGGATTGGCCACACTGCAGGTCGAGACCGACGATGCCCGTGCCGCCGAATACGGACTTTCGCGGCACGACGTGGCCACGGTGCTGGCCGGTGCCAGCCGCGGCATCGAGATCAGCACCTGGCGCGCCGGACGCGACCCCGCGCCCCTGCTGGTACGCGCGCCGGAGGGGGAGCACTTCTCCATAGACGGGATCGAGGGGCTGCGCCTGACCACTGGGGATGGCGGCTCGCTGCCGCTAGGCGAGATCGCTTCCCTGGAGACGGCCTGGCGCCCGGCGGTGATACAGCATCGCGGCCTGCGCCGCATGACCGTGGTGCTGGCCGAGGTCGCCGATGGCTGGACCTATGACGGCGTGCTGGGCGAGATCATGCCCCGCCTGGCGGCGCTCGAACTGCCGGCGGGAGTCGGCTATGCCGTGGGCGGGGCGGCGGAGTCGGCAGGTGATGCCAATACCGCACTGTTCCAGACGCTACCGGTCGGCGGGTTGTTATTGGCCGTTTTCCTGCTGGCGCAGTTCAATTCCTTCCGCCAGCTGCTCATTGTGCTGACTACCGTGCCGCTGGCGGTCATCGGCGTCATACCGGGGTTATGGCTGACCGGACAGCCGTTCGGCTTCACCGCCATGCTCGGCGTGGTGGCGCTGGTCGGTATCGTGGTCAACAACGCCATCGTGCTGATCGATCTGATGAACGCGAATCGTCGTCAAGGTCTCGTCGTGAGTGAAGCGGTGATTACCGCCGTGGCCCGGCGCACGCGGCCGGTGCTGCTCACCACGGCCACCACGGTGGCCGGCCTGGTGCCGCTGACCCTGACCCAGTCGACGCTGTGGCCACCGATGGCTTGGGCGATCATTTCGGGGCTGGTCGCCTCCACGCTACTGACCCTGTTGGTGATTCCGGCGATGTATCGCCTGCTGATGAGGAATCAGGGGCATACGTAAAGACGGCGATCAAGGACGGTATCACCTCGCCTAGCGCTCGTGGACGACATCCATGGGATAGAAGCGCTTGGCCAGGGCGTCGCGAATACGGCGCAGAACCAGCGGGCTGCGCAGGCGCCCCAGGCGCTCCAGCTCTTCGACCTCCTCCAGGGTCAGCCAGTGCACACCGAGGATGGCGGGATCGAGCGGGTTGCCCAGGTGAGCCAAGGCCATGCCGAAGAAACCATGGCTGTGAAAGGTGTCGCCGCCGGGTGTCCGGTAGACGTAGAGCCCGAGATAATCGGTGATCCCCACTTGCCAGGCGGTCTCCTCGCGCAGCTCGCGCAGGGCCGCCTCCTTGATTCGCTCGCCGGGCTCCAGATGACCGGCGGGCTGATTGAAGAGCGTGGTCTGGCTGCCCCTCGGGGCTTCCTCCACCATCAGGAAGCGACCGGCGCGCTCTACTACGGTGGCCACGGTAACGTGTGGGTGCCAGCGGCTCATCGGCGATCTCCTTGACGGCGCGGCGAGCGCCTTGGCGTATTGCGTGGTGCGTGCAGGATTTCCCGGCGCCACTCGCCCGGGGCCAGCCCGTTCAAGCGCCAGGGACCGATGGCCACGCGCACCAGGCGCAGGGTAGGGTGGCCGACGTGGGCTGTCATGCGTCGCACCTGGCGGTTGCGGCCTTCGCTGATGGTCAGCTCGAGCCAGGTCGTCGACGGGTGTCGCTTGGGGTCCACCGGCGGAGTTCGCTCCGCCAGCGCGCTTTCAACCAGGCGACGTACTCTGGCCGGTCGGGTGCTCCCATCGTTGAGTTCGACGCCTTGGCGCAGGGCGGCCAGGGCCGCCTCGTCAGGCGTGCCTTCCACCTGCACGCGATACGTCTTGGGCTGCTTGTGACGCGGGTCGCTGATGCGCTGGATCAGCGCGCCGTCGTCGGTCAGCAGCAGCAGCCCTTCTGAATCGTAGTCCAGCCGTCCGGCCGCGTAGATGCCCGGCACGTCGATGACGTCCGCCAGGGTGGCGCGCGGCGTTTGGCCCGCTCCGCGACGGTCGGTGAACTGCGACAGCATGCGGTAGGGCTTGTGCAACAGGTAGATGGCACTCATCAGACGAAGGTCTTGCTACCATAGATTGTCGACAAATATGGAGGCAAGCCTACTCCGAGTGTCGGGGCGAATGCTATACTCCGCGCTCCACTGAACAGACCAGACAGGGGAGTTCTCAATGGGGTTCCAGAAAATTGTCGTCCCTGAAGGCGGCGAGAAGATCACCGTCAACGCCGACAACACCCTGAACGTGCCGAACAAGCCGATCATCCCGTTCATCGAGGGTGATGGTATCGGTGTCGATGTGACGCCGGCGATGAAGATCGCCATCGATGCCGCCGTGCAGAAAGCCTACAACGGCGAGCGCAAGATTCACTGGATGGAAGTCTACGCCGGTGAGAAGGCCACTCAGGTCTACGACCCCGATACCTGGCTGCCGGAAGAGACTCTCGAAGCCGTCAAGGATTACGTGGTTTCCATCAAGGGACCGCTGACCACCCCTGTGGGCGGCGGCATTCGTTCCCTGAACGTGGCCCTGCGTCAGAAACTCGACCTCTACACCTGCCTGCGCCCGGTGCGCTGGTTCGAGGGCGTGCCGAGCCCGGTCAAGAAGCCTGCCGACGTCGACATGGTGATCTTCCGCGAGAACTCCGAGGACATCTATGCCGGCATCGAATGGAAGGCCGGGACCGCGGAAGCCGACAAGGTGATCAAGTTCCTCCGCGAGGAGATGGGTGTGACCAACATCCGCTTCCCCGAGAACTGTGGTATCGGTGTCAAACCGGTTTCCGTAGAAGGCACCAAGCGCCTGGTGCGTCAGGCCCTGCAGTACGCCGTGGACAACGATCGCGAGTCGGTGACCCTGGTGCACAAGGGCAACATCATGAAGTTCACCGAAGGCTCCTTCAAGGACTGGGGCTACGAGCTGGCCAAGGAGGAGTTCGGTGCCGAGCTGCTCGACGGCGGCCCGTGGATGCAGTTCAAGAATCCCAAGTCCGGCAAGAACATCGTGGTCAAGGACGTCATCGCCGATGCCATGCTGCAGCAGATCCTGCTGCGTCCGGCCGAGTACGATGTCATCGCCACGCTGAATCTCAACGGTGACTACCTCTCCGACGCCCTGGCGGCGGAAGTGGGCGGCATCGGCATCGCGCCGGGCGCCAACCTGGCCGACGCCGTGGCCATGTTCGAAGCGACCCACGGCACCGCGCCGAAGTATGCCGGCCAGGACAAGGTCAACCCCGGCTCGCTGATTCTCTCCGCCGAGATGATGCTGCGTCACATGGGTTGGGTCGAAGCGGCCGATCTGGTCCTCAAGGGCATGGAGAAGGCGATTTCCAAGGGCGAGGTCACCTACGACTTCCATCGCCTGATGGACGATGCCAAGCTTCTGAAGTGCTCCGAGTTCGGTCAGGCCGTCGCGGACAACATGTAAGCGGCCCGCCGAACCCATCGGGGCCCCCGTTCGCCAGGCGGACGGGGGCCTTTTGCGTATCAACCGGAACCCTGCCGATCTTTCGTCGTCTATATCTGCGACGCCTGAAGGCCGGCTTGTCGAGATGGTGTGTGGCTTTTATGTTCAAGACAGAAGACCCGAGCGCGTGGGAGTCGGTCGGTGTCGTGGCAGGTATGACGCGGCCGCCGAATCCCGAAGAGGAGGATGACGGCGATCTCTCCGTCCAGTCGGCCGACCCCGAGGTGGCACGACCGCCGTTGTACAAGGTGGTGCTGCACAATGACGACTACACCCCCATGGAGTTCGTGGTGGAAGTACTGCAGAGTTTCTTCCACATGGACAGCGAGACCGCCGTGCAGGTCATGCTCACGGTGCATACCCAGGGGAAGGCCACCTGCGGCATCTTCACCCGTGACATTGCGGAAACCAAAAGCCATCAAGTCAATCAATATGCAAGAGAATGTCAGCACCCGCTGCTCAGCGATATCGAGGCGGCGGACTGACTCCCGGTCTGCTCGAGACGGGGTAGGAATGGCAGTCGTTGAGTGAAGAGACTTGCAACGGCGGCGTTTGTGCCCGATGTTGAAGATGCCGGACCACGAAAGATCCGATGCAAGCCCTAAGCGGCGAGAAGGGGACTGCCATGCTGAGCAAAGAACTTGAACTGACCCTGAACACGGCGTTTACCGTGGCCCGCTCCAAGCGCCACGAGTTCATGACCGTGGAGCACCTGCTGCTGGCGCTGCTCGACAATGCCTCAGCGGCAGACGTGCTGCGAGCCTGTGGGGCCAACCTCGACAAGTTGCGGTCCGACCTGCAGGATTTCATCAATTCCACCACGCCTCTGATCCCCGAGGACCAGAGCGATCGCGAGACCCAGCCGACGCTGGGCTTCCAACGCGTACTGCAGCGTGCCGTTTTCCACGTGCAGTCCTCCGGCAAGAGCGAAGTGACCGGGGCCAACGTGCTGGTCGCTATTTTCTCCGAGCAGGAGAGCCAGGCGGTCTACTTCCTCAAGCAGCAGAACGTGGCCCGGGTCGATGCGGTGAACTACATCGCCCATGGTATCTCGAAGGTGGCCGGCCACGGCCAGAACCCCTCTTCTTCGCCCAACGAGGCCGAGGAAGCCGAGGAGGGCGGCGGCGAGACCAGCGCCAACCCGTTGACCGGCTACGCTACAAACCTCAACGAGCAGGCGCGAATGGGCAAGATAGATCCGCTCATCGGGCGCGAGCACGAGCTCGAGCGGGTAATCCAGATATTGGCCCGCCGGCGCAAGAACAACCCGCTGCTGGTGGGCGAGGCCGGCGTGGGCAAGACCGCTATCGCCGAGGGGCTGGCCAAGCGCATCGTCGAGGAGGATGTTCCCGAGGTGATCGGGGACGCGGTGGTCTATGCCCTCGACATGGGCGCATTGCTGGCCGGTACCAAGTATCGCGGCGACTTCGAGAAGCGTCTCAAGAGCCTGCTGGCGGAGCTCAAGAAGCAGCCCAACTCGATTCTGTTCATCGATGAAATCCATACCGTGATTGGTGCCGGGGCGGCTTCCGGTGGCGTGATGGACGCGTCCAACCTGCTCAAGCCGCTGCTCTCCTCGGGAGAACTGCGCTGCATCGGTTCCACCACCTTCCAGGAATTCCGCGGCATCTTCGAGAAGGATCGGGCGCTGGCGCGCCGCTTCCAGAAGGTCGACGTCCTGGCGCCGTCCGTGGACGACACCATTCGCATTCTCAAGGGGCTGCGCTCGCGCTTCGAGGAGCATCATCGCCTCAAGTACACCGACGCGGCACTCGAGAGTGCGGCACGGCTGGCGGATCGCTACATCAACGACCGCCACCTGCCCGACAAGGCCATCGACGTGATCGACGAGGCCGGTGCCCACCAGCGGCTGCTGCCGCCGGAGGTGCGGGTCGATACCATCGACGTCGACCAGGTCGAGGCGGTCGTCGCCTCCATCGCGCGGATACCGCCGAAGAGCGTTTCCAGCTCCGACCGCAAGCTGCTGGAGAACCTCGACCGCGACCTGAAGATGCTGGTGTTCGGCCAGGACGAGGCGATCGACAGCCTCTCCGCTGCCATCAAGCTCTCGCGGGCCGGTCTCAAGTCGCCCGACAAGCCGGTGGGTAGCTTCCTCTTCTCCGGCCCCACCGGGGTGGGCAAGACCGAGGTGGCACGCCAGCTGGCGCGTATCATGGGCATCGAGCTGGTGCGCTTCGACATGTCCGAATACATGGAGCGCCATACCGTATCGCGGCTGATCGGTGCGCCCCCGGGCTACGTCGGCTACGACCAGGGCGGCTTGCTTACCGAGGCGATCACCAAGCAGCCGCACTGCGTGCTGCTGCTCGACGAGATCGAGAAGGCGCATCCCGAGGTGTTCAATCTGCTGCTGCAGGTCATGGACCATGGCCGCCTGACCGACAATAACGGCCGCGAGGCGGATTTCCGCCACGTGATCCTCGTCATGACCTCGAATGCCGGGGCGGAGCAGCAGGCACGACGTTCCATCGGCTTCCAGACCCAGGACCACTCGAGCGATGCCATGGAAGTGATCCGCAAGACCTTCTCGCCGGAGTTCCGCAACCGCCTGGACGGCATCATCCAGTTCCACTCCCTGCCCACCTCGGTGGTGCGCAGCGTGGTCGACAAGTTCCTGGTGGAGTTGCAGGCGCAGCTCGACGAGAAGCGGGTCCAACTGGATGTGGACATGGCCGCGCGCGACTGGCTGGCCGAGAAGGGCTACGACCCCAGCATGGGCGCAAGGCCCATGGCGAGGCTGATCCAGGACAAGCTCAAGAAGCCGCTGGCGGAGCAGATCCTGTTCGGAGAGCTATCCGAGCATGGCGGGGTGGTTCACGTCACGGTGGAGGATGGCGAGCTGCATCTGTCCACGGAGTCGGAAATGGCCGACGCACCCTGATCATTCAGGATTGCCTCGACCCCCGCACAGCGCCCTGTCTTCGGACGGGGCGTTGTTCTTTCGGGGCGATTGGCGTCGCCGCGAACCCTACCGCACGTCAGCGTGAGCGGTAGACGATGCGACCCTTGGTCAGGTCATAGGGAGTCAGCTCGACCTTGACCTTGTCGCCGGTGAGAATGCGGATGTAGTTCTTGCGCATCTTGCCCGAAATGTGGGCTGTGACGACGTGGCCGTTTTCCAGCTCGACGCGAAAGGTGGTGTTGGGAAGGGTATCGACGACGACGCCTTCCATTTCGATATGGTCTTCACGTGCCATATAGGCGGTTCCTCGCTGATGACGTTGGTCGTTTGAATCCTGCCCGTCAGGGCCGGCGCTGCCGCCGACATGGCAGGCAGTGCTGCGGGCACGACGATTATCGCGCCCGTCACAAGGATAGCGCGATATTGTGCCGTAAGCCGGGCGTCAAGGCAAAGCAGGGCGACTCAAGCCGGTGGCGCTATGGCAGCAGGCGCCGCCAATGCCTGCCCTCGAGCATTTCCAAGGGGCGATAGGCCTCCTTGTAAGACATCTTGCGGCAGTTTCGGATCCAGTAGCCCAGATAGACGTGTGGCAGCCCCTCGCGCTTGGCCTGGTCGACCAGGCTCAGCACCGCGTGGGTGCCCAGTGATCGACGCTCCCAATCAGGGTCGGGATCGAAGAAGGTGTAAATGGCAGAGAGTCCGTGCTCCAGGCGATCGAAGGCCGAAACGGCCAGCAGGCGCTCCCCGAGGCGAAATTCAAGCAGTCGCGAATAGGGTTCGTCCAGGGTCAGGAAGGTGCGGTACTGTTCGCGGCTTGGTGGGTACATGTCGCCATCGCAGTGGCGCACCCGGATGTAGCGTTCGTAGAGGGCGTAGTGCTCGGGGTCGAACAGGGCCTGGCGCTCGACCAGGCGCAGGTCCGCATTGCGCTTGACCACGCGACGCTGGCTGCGACCAGGCTCGAACTCCTCGACCGGTATGCGCACCGATACGCAGGCACTGCAGCCCTCGCAGTGCGGCCGGTAGAGGTGGCGGCCACTACGACGAAACCCCAGCAGGGCTAGCGAATCGTAAATCCCCTGGCCATGGGACTCCTGGGGATCGAGGAACAGCGTCGTCGCCTCGTGTCCCTCCAGGTAGCTGCAGGCATGCGGAACCGTCAGGAAAAAGCGAAGATCCCGTATCGGTTGACGAGGCGTATTGCTGCTCACGTGGGTCGCCTCCTAGCTGAGAGCGGTCAGGGTCTCGACGCGTGTTGGGTCATCGGGCAGCGCCCAGCCGGGTAGCGGATATTGGCCGTCCCCTTGCCCCGGCGTCGCCAGGCATGATTCAAGATAGTTGATGAACTCGCTGCGGGCGATGTCTCGCGCGCCCAGACGGGCCAGGTGCCGGGTGTGCATCTGGCAGTCGATCAGGCGACCACCGCCGCTGCGCATGGCCCGTACCAGGTGGACCAAGGCGATCTTGGAAGCGTCGCTTGCTCGCGAGAACATCGACTCACCGAAGAACACCGGACCCATGGCCACGCCGTAGAGGCCGCCGACCAGCAATCCCGCTTGCCATACCTCCACCGAGCGGGCGTAGCCGAGTCGATGCAGTGCAACGTAGGCGGTTAGCATCTCTTCGGTGATCCAGGTGCCTGGCTGGCCCTGGCGGGGGGCGGCACAAGCCTTGACCACGGCCTCGAACTCGCGATTGCAGGTAATCGCGAAACCGCCGTTGCGCAGCCGCTTGGCCAGGCTGCGGGTGATGCGCAACTCGTCGGGGAAAAGCACCATGCGCGGGTTGGGGCACCACCACAGGATAGGCTGATCTTCGCTGTACCACGGGAAGATACCACGCCGATAGGCGGCCAGCAGCCACTCCGGCGTCAGTGCGCCGCCGGCTGCCAGCAGGCCATCCGGATCGCGCAGGGCGTGCGACACGGAAGGAAAGCGCACAGGTTGCGCGGGAAGCCAGGGCAGCATGCAGGAGTGCTCCTCGTCAGCGTGGGTAGCACTAGTCTGACGCCGGAGCCGATTCGGCTCAAGCAACTGACGTGACCACTGTGCCGGGGCTGACAGTCCCGGTATGATGGCGGCTGAGTTCATTCTGCTTCATGCAAGTCAAGGAAAGGCACCGTAGCGCTACGGTGCGAGGGGGTTGGCGAGTTGAGTGCAAAGGAAAAGGGCGTGCCGCGGCACGCAACGGAAGAGAGCCCCCAGCAGTCGACCACGCGCTTGTCGATCCACCTGCATGGCGTGGCCCGGGAAGGTGCGATCATCATTCTGCTGGCCGCTTGCGTGTTCCTGCTGCTGGCCCTGTTCAGCTATCAGCCGTCGGATCCCGGCTGGTCCCAGCGCGGGCCGGAAACCCAGGTGAGCAACTGGATGGGGCCCTTCGGCGCCTGGCTGGCCGACGTGCTCTATTCGCTGTTCGGCGCCAGCGCCTTGTGGTGGCCGGGTATGCTGGGTTTTGCCGGCTGGTGGTTGATCCGGTCGCGCCGGGTGCAGATCGAATGGGACGCAACGGCCATTGCCGTGCGCCTGGGTGGCCTGGTACTGCTGCTGCTGGGAACCACCACGCTGGGCGCGTTGCATTTCTATAGCCCGGACAGCGTGCTGCCCTATGCCTCGGGAGGCATCCTGGGGGAGGGGCTGGTCGGCGCCCTGGTTCCTCTGGTCGATGCTGGCGGTACCGGCCTGCTGGCCGTGGCTGCCATGTTGTGCGGCTTTCCTCTTTTCACCGGGATTTCCTGGCTGACGGTCATGGACGAACTCGGCCATCGCTCCTTATGCCTGTGGCGCTGGGCCGCCACTCCGTTTGGGTTGGTGCGCAATCGCCACGAACCCGACTGGGAGGAGGAGGACGACAGCCTGGCGGACGAGGAGCCCGAGCCGACCGTACAACCCGAGACGCCGCGGCGTCGTTGGCGCTTCTGGCGGCGTCGCCACGGCGAGGCCGCTGCCGGCACGACAGCGCAGCGCGAGCCGGGGCTGGAGCCCTCTTTCGGCGACGATGGCGATACCGACATTCCCTGGGACGTACCCGAGCGCACGCCTTCCGCCAAGCGTCCCGAGGCCGCCTATAGTGCGCAGCGAAGCGAGCCGTCGCCACGAGCCGGCGTCACCTCGCCGCAGCCCGGGCTGGTCGGCACGCGAGCCGACGAACCGTTGGCCGCCGCTGCACTCAAGGCCAGTCGGCAAGATGATGCCGTACCGGCTTCCTCCATGCCGCTGCGGGCGACCGACGATCAGGAGAAGCCGGCGCCTTCCACCGAATCCACTTCGGGGTTCCAGCCCGACGAGCCTGCGACGCCGGAGCCGGAAGAGAAGGCGCATGCTGCAGCCGAATCGGCCGATTCGTTTGCACCAGGGCGCCGCGAGCCGGGGCTTGGCGACTTCACGCCGGATGAACCGGACGATACGCATGAGCCGCGGCTCAATTGGCATGATGTCGGTCGCAACATGTACGACGAAGAAGGTGAACAAGAGGTTCTGGAAGAAGGCCGCGAGTACCATGGTGACATCGCCGCCCCGGAGCCGGAGACGTCGCCCGAACCGCGAGAAGAACTCCCCTCGAGCGGCTACGCCGATCAGGCCGAGGGGCTGCGTAGCTGGCGTGAATCGGCCACCCAGGGCGATGGCCGCGACGAGGTGGCAGCCGGTGCGAATGCAGGGCGGATAGCCACTGCCGAACAGGCCCGTGAGGCGGCCGCGGAGCCGGAAGGCCCCACGCTGTGGACGGTAGAGCACCTGCAAAGCCAGCGACCCGTGCTGGATGACATGCCGGAGCCGGATGGGGAATTGCCTAGCCTGCGTCTGCTCACGCCGCCCGAACCGCACCAGCAGAACTACACCGAGCAGCAGTTGGCCGACATGGCTGAACTGCTCGAGACGCGGCTGCGCGAATACGGTGTCAAGGCCGAAGTGGTGCACACCTGGCCGGGCCCGGTAATCACCCGCTTCGAGATCAAGCCTGCCGCCGGCGTGAAAGTTTCCAAGATCAGCAATCTGGCCAAGGACCTGGCGCGCTCGCTGATGGTCAAGAGCGTGCGCGTGGTGGAAGTGATACCCGGCCGGCCCACCGTGGGCATTGAAATCCCCAATCCGCACCGGGCAATGATCCGCCTGCGCGAAGTGATCGACTCCGACCGCTACCAGCAGGAAGCCTCGGCGTTGACCCTGGCGCTTGGCCAGGACATCGGCGGCGGTCCGGTGGTGGCCAACCTGGGCAAGATGCCCCACCTGCTGGTGGCCGGCACCACCGGCTCGGGCAAGTCGGTGGGCGTCAATGCCATGCTCATCTCGATGCTGCTCAAGGCCACCCCCGAAGAGCTGCGCCTGATCATGGTCGACCCCAAGATGCTGGAGCTCTCGGTCTACGATGGCATCCCGCATCTGCTGGCGCCGGTAGTGACCGACATGAAGGAGGCTGCCAACGCCCTGCGCTGGTGCGTGGCCGAGATGGAACGCCGCTACAAGCTGATGGCCGCCATGGGCGTGCGCAACATCGCCGGGTTCAACGGCAAGCTCGACGAGGCCGAGCGCGCCGGGGCCCAGGTGGCCGACCCGCTATGGGAGCCGCAGCCGTGGGAGATGCACGAGTCGCCCCCGGTGCTCGAGAAGCTGCCCTACGTCGTGGTGGTGATCGACGAGTTCGCCGACATGTTCATGATCGTGGGCAAGAAGGTGGAGGAACTCATCGCTCGCCTGGCACAGAAAGCAAGGGCTGCGGGCATTCACCTGATTCTTGCCACCCAGCGGCCTTCGGTGGACGTGGTCACCGGCCTGATCAAGGCCAATATTCCCACCCGCATGGCCTTCCAGGTATCGTCCAAGGTCGATTCTCGCACCATTCTCGACCAGGGCGGCGCCGAGAACCTGCTGGGCCACGGCGACATGCTCTACCTGCCGGCCGGCGCCGGGTTGCCGTCTCGGGTACACGGCGCTTTCGTCGATGACGACGAAGTCCACCGGGTGGTGGAAGACTGGAAGCGTCGCGGCGAGCCGGAATATATCGACGAGATCCTCTCCGGGGGCGTCTCCGCCGAGGCCCTGGCCGGGCTCGAGGCCGATGGTGGCGAAGGGGGCGGCGATGCCGAGCAGGATGCGCTCTACGACGAAGCGGTGCAGTTCGTCACCGAGAGCCGCCGAGCCTCCATCTCGGCGGTGCAGCGTCGCTTCAAGATCGGCTACAACCGGGCCGCCCGCCTGGTGGAAGCCATGGAAGCGGCCGGTGTGGTCTCTTCCATGGGTTCCAATGGCGGTCGCGAAGTGTTGGCCCCACCGCCGGTAGGTAACTGATGGTCGTCGCCCCGGGGCGACAAGGATGCATCAATCATGAAAGCGTCGACGGGCATGCAACCCGTCGGCTCGAAGCGAGTCGGAGAGACAGGATCCATTCAGGACCTGCCGAGGGAGATATACGATGAGCATGAAGAAGACCCTAGCTGCACTGGCCCTGACCCTCGTCATGCCGGCAGTCGGCTTGGCCAGCGAAGGTGCCGATCGCCTGACCCGCATGCTGGAGCCGCTGGAAACCTTCGAAGCCCGCTTCGAGCAGCTGATCCTCGATGGCAGCGGTGAGCGCCTGCAGCAGGCCAACGGGCAGATGTGGCTGTCGCGCCCCGGCAAGTTCCGCTGGGAGGTCGATGCCCCCTACCAGCAGGAAGTGATTTCCGATGGCGATGAGGTCTACCTCTATGACCCCGACCTGGAGCAGGTCACCGTACAGGCGCTCGACCATCGCGTGACCCATACGCCGGCGCTACTGCTCTCCGGCAGCGCCCGCGAGTTGACCGAAAGCTATGAGGTGTCACGTCAGCAGCAGGGAGGCAGCGAGACCTTCCGCCTGGTGCCGAAGTCGCCCGACACCCTGTTCGAAGAGCTGCACATGACCTTCAACGACGAACGCCTGGCCGCCCTTCAGATGGTCGACAGCACCGGCCAGGAAACCGTTATTGAATTCAGCGATGTACGCACTAACCGGGATATCGACGATAGTCGCTTCACGTTTCAGGTTCCCGACGGGGCCGACGTGATCCGCGACACGCACTGATACTCGGCGCCGAGCCGATACCGCCAGCGCCGCCCTCGAGGCGGCGCTGGCGTCTCTATTCGCCTTCCACGCCGCTGTCGGCCTGGGCGTCCAGGTCGGCGCGCCAGGCCATCAGCTGCGCATAGCGCTTCTCCTGGCCATGCTCGCTGGGCTGGTAGAACGCCTCGCGGGGCAGGTCGTCGGGCCAGCAGTCGTGAACACTGCCTGCGGGGTAGCCCTGCGGTTCGTTGTGGGCATAGCGATAACCGTGGCCATGGCCGAGGGACTCCATCAGCTTGGTCGGTGCGTTGCGCAGGTAGGCAGGAACCTCCAGGCGCGGCTGGGCGGCGGCGTAGCTCTTGGCTCGCTTCCACGCCTGGTCGATGGCGTTGCTCTTGGGCGCAATGGAGAGGTGGATGGCCGCATGGGCGATGGCACGCTGTCCTTCATAGTCGCCCAGCCGCAGGTAGGCGTCCCAGGCCGCCATGACCAGCGGCAGGGCGCGCGGATCGGCATTGCCGACATCTTCCGAAGCGATCGCCGCCAGCCGCCGGACTACGTCGAGCGGGTCGCCACCGCCCTGGATGAAGCGGGCCATGTAGAGCAAGGCCGCATCCTGGCGCGATGAGCGCACCGACTTGTGAATCGCCGAGAGCAGGTCGTAGTAGTAGTCCCCCTGCTTGTCGAAGGCGCTGGCCTGGTGGCCGAGAGCGGCATCGAGCGCTTCACGCGGCAGTCTTTCGCCATCCCCTTCAGGCACGGTGAAGTCACAGGCGGTTTCCAGCATGCCCAAGGCGCGCCGCGCATCGCCGGCCGCGGCACGCGCCAGCATGCCCAGTACCTCATCGTCCACGACGATGAAACGATCGCCCAGCCCGCGTTCGGGGTCGCTCAGGGCTCGCCGCATCACGTCGATGAGTTCCTCGTCGTCGAGCGACGTGAGCACATACACGCGAGCACGGGAGAGTAGCGCCGAATTAACCTCGAAGGAGGGGTTCTCGGTGGTGGCGCCGATCAAAGTCAGCAGTCCCGATTCCACGTGCGGCAGCAGGGCGTCCTGCTGGCTCTTGTTGAGCCGATGGATTTCGTCGAGGAAAAGCAGGGTGGCACGCCCCTGGCCCTGCACGGCTCGGGCCCGATCCACGGCGGCGCGGATCTCCTTCACGCCCGCCATGACTGCCGAGAGCCGCTCCAGATGCGCGCCGGAGTGCTCGGCGAGGATCTCGGCCAGGGTGGTCTTGCCGGTGCCGGGCGGCCCCCACAGGATCATCGAACGCACACTGCCGGTTTCCGCCATGCGCCGCAGCGGCTTGCCCGGCCCGACCAGGGCCTGCTGGCCCACATAGTCATCGAAGTGGCGTGGGCGCATGCGATAAGCCAGCGGTGCGGAAGCGTCGGGCGCCTGGCCGAAAAGATCCATGAATATACTCCTTGCTTCTTGCAATACGACCTTGGGCGATGTGCGGGGTCGGGCCGCAGGGTCTAGGGTGGATACAGCATCCCTGTCTCTTCGTGCCGTTACCCGATTGCGACATGGCCGTGTCCTGATAGCGACAGGACTGAACCCGCTCCCGTCCCACGACTCCAACCACTATACCGCTCATCGTTAGAGGAGGCCTCGACATGCCCATGCTGACCCAACTGCGTCAGGATCATGCCAACATGGCGCGCATGTTGCACGTCCTTCAGCTCAAGCAGAAAGCACTGGCTGCCGGCGAACGACCCAACTTTCAGCTGGTTCGCGAAGTGGTCGATTACATTCTCGACTACATGGAGGGATTTACCGTTCCGCTGGAGCGTGTCTGCACGGAGCGCCTCAAGGCCTTGGCGCCCGGGTGCAGTGAGCTGACCGAGCGGTTGGCGAGCGACTACCAGGCCCTGCGTCAGCGCCTGATGCGCCTGTCCAACGATATCGACATGATCCTGATGGATGCCGTGGTGCCAATGGATCGCTTCGCCGAGGATCTCAAGGCCTACCTCGCTGCCCACCGTGCGTATTTGCGTGATGAGCGCGAGCTGCTCTTCCCGCTGATTCGCGAGCATTTCGACGATGCGGATTTCGAGCTTCTGGCCCAGGCGCTTCCCGAAGGGGCTGCGGCCAAGCTGGAGCGGCTTCAGGAGGCTTATCCGGAGCTCTACGCCGAGCTACGCGAAACTCCCGAGCCGGCGGCCTGAGCCGGCGGCGAAACGGGGGCTTCAGCTCGCTCGGCATGCTGCTAGAATGGTCACCTCTTAGTAGCAGCCGAGCGACCTACATGAACATCGTTTCGCCATGCCCGGCCCGATACTGATCTTCGATTCCGGCGTGGGCGGCCTGTCGGTCGTGGCATCGCTGCGGCGCCACCTGCCTGCGGCCGCGCTGGTATATGCCTGCGACAACGCCATGCTGCCCTACGGCACGCGTCCCGACGGCTGGCTGGTGGGGCGGATCGTTGCGGTCTGCGAGGCTGCCGTGGCAGCGAGCGGCTGCAGCGTGCTGGTGGTGGCCTGCAATACGGCCAGCACCCTGGCGCTCGATGCCCTGCGCGCCCGCCTGTCGATCCCGGTGGTGGGCACCGTGCCGGCGATCAAGCCTGCGGCCGCCATGAGCGCAAGCCGCCATATCGGCCTGTTGGCCACCAGCGCCACCGTCTCCCGGCCTTATATCGACCGCCTGATCGAGGCGTTTGCTGCCGATTGCCGCGTCACGCGGGTTGCTGCCGATCCCCTGGTCAGGGAGACCGAGCGCCTGCTAGCTGGCGGCGAGCCGGATCCGGCGATCATCGAAGCCGTGACGGCACCGCTGTGGGCGGCGGCCGACCTCGATACCGTCGTGCTCGGCTGCACCCATTTCCCGCTTCTCGGTGAGCGCATCGCGGCAGCCTGCCCACGGCCGGTGCAGCTGGTCGACTCCAGCGAGGCCATCGCCCGGCGCACGGCGCAGGTGGCGAGCGAGCCAGCGCCAGCAAGCGGGCGCGACCGGAGCCTGGCCACGGCGCCCGATGCCGGGCTTGGCCGGGCCATGGCGACCTTCGGTTTCAATGAGCCGCAGCTGCTCATCGTCGACTGACTTTCTTTTCTTCCTGCACGACTGGAGATGCCGTGTCCATTCCCGTTGTCGAACCCGCGCGCTACGACCAACAGCTCGAAGCCAAGCGTGAGCGTATCGCGCGCCAGTTCGAACGCTTTGCCCCGCCTGCACTGGAGGTCTTTCCTTCGCCGCCGAGCCACTATCGACAGCGCTGCGAGTTTCGTTTGTGGCATGAAGGGGATGACCTTTTCTATGCGATGTTCGAGGTCGATCCGGACGACCCGAAGAAGAAGCGCGTGATCCGTCTCGACGATTATCCCGTGGCCAGCCGGCGCATCAACGAGCTTATGCCGCAGCTGCGCGAGGCGCTGCTGGGAAGCGACATACTGCGCAGGCGTCTGTTCCAGGTCGAATTCTTGACCACGCTCTCGGGGGAGGCGCTGGTCACGCTGATCTATCACCGTCCGCTGGACGAGGCGTGGGAGGAGCAGGCACGGCAGCTTCAGCGGCGCCTCGACATTTCGGTCATCGGGCGCTCGCGCAAGCAGCGGCTGGTGCTCGAGCGCGATCATGTCTGGGAGCGCTTGGAAGTGGAGGGGCGCGCCTTCCTCTACCAGCAGGTGGAGAACAGCTTTACCCAGCCCAATGCGGAGATCAACCGCGCTATGCTGGCCTGGGGGCGGGATGTGACCCGTGGCAGCCAGGACGGTGACCTTGTCGAGCTTTACTGCGGCAATGGCAACTTTACGGTGGCGCTGGCCGAGAATTTTTGGCGTGTACTGGCCACCGAAATCTCGCGCACTTCGGTAGCCAGTGCCCAGCAGAACCTGGCGGCCAATGGCATTGAAAACGCCATGGTGGTGCGCATGTCGGCGGAAGAGTTCGCCGCCGCGCTCAGGGGCGAGAAGGGAGGCAGGCGCGTGGCCGAAATGGCGCTGGAAGAGTATGGCTTTTCCACCGTGCTGGTCGACCCGCCCCGTGCCGGCCTCGATGAGCGCAGTTGCCTCCAACTGAGCGAATATTCGCGAGTCGTCTATATTTCATGCAACCCAAATTCGTTGGAGCGCAACCTGGAGATGCTGAGCCGCACCCATCGAATGGCCCGTTTCGCGCTGTTCGACCAGTTCCCCTGGACCCATCACTGTGAGTGCGGGGTATTGCTGGAGAAAAAGTAGCAA
Source organism: Billgrantia hypersalina (assembly GCF_052584175.1). Lineage (NCBI taxonomy): Bacteria > Pseudomonadati > Pseudomonadota > Gammaproteobacteria > Oceanospirillales > Halomonadaceae > Billgrantia > Billgrantia hypersalina. Next base: position 211,509 of record NZ_JBMIQI010000004.1, on the reverse strand, counting down.
AACGTATTTGTCAAGTAGCGAAACGTTCAATCTCGATGCACAAGCGACATGCTCCATGAGAAGGCTGGCAAGTCGATAGGGCACGGCTCAGGGCTGCAGTAAGCTTCCCGACACGTGGCCGCGAGTCACGCCGATTCTTTTCAGGGCCGAGCACGGCCCGAGGCAGCCGAGGTGAGGGATGCAATACGAGACGATCGAAGTTGGCCGGCAAGAAATTCTCAAGCAGCTGCGTGAACGCCTGGACAGCCGACTCGAGAAGGCGCGGGCCGACGAGGTAGAAGCCTTCGCTCGCCATTTCTATGCCACGGTTCCCCTGGAGGATCTGGCCGACCGCCGGCTGGACGACCTCTACGGGGCCACCCTGTCGGTTTGGCACTTCATCCAGAACTTCGATCACGCCGCGCCCAAGGTTCGTGTTTTCAACCCCGATTTCGAGGAACATGGCTGGCAGTCCTCGCATACCTTCGTGGCCGTCCTGCACGAGGACATGCCGTTTCTCGTCGACTCGGTACGCATCGAGCTGAACCGACGTGGTCTGACGGTGCATGCCATTCACAATGCGGTGCTGGCGGTGGAGCGCAACCGCGCGCACGATCTGCTGCGCGTCTGTTCGCCGCGCGACGAGAATGCCCCGGAGCAGCGCGAGTCGTTGATCGCCATTGAAGTCGACCGACACTCCAACCTGGATGTCCTGGCCGATATCGAGCAATCACTGCACGAGGTGCTGCGCGACGTGCGTATCGCCGTGGGCGACTACGTGGCGATGAGCGAGCGCGCCCACGAGGCTATTGCCGAACTCAAGACCGGCCGCCCCGAGCAGATCGAACCCGGCGATCACGAGGAGGCGATCGCCTTCCTCGAGTGGCTGGTGCGCGACAATTTCACCTTCCTCGGCTACGACGCCTATACCATCGAATCCGATGAAGAGGGTGACCGGCTGGTCAAGACGGAGGGGAGTGAACTCGGCGTGTTCCGTCTCGACCTGCCGCGCTACCAGGAACGTATCCGCACCGAGCTCGGTATCGAAAACAACCGCTTCGTGCTGGTCCCGCAGCTGCTCTCCTTCGCCAAGAGTTCGCACCATGCCCGGGTGCACCGCCCCACCTATCCGGACTACATCTCGGTCGATCGCTACGACGACCAGGGGCGGGTCATCGGCGAGCACCGCTTCCTCGGGCTATTCACTGCCAGCGTCTACAACGAGTCGCCGCGCAACATTCCACTGCTGCGGCGCAAGCTCAAGGCGGTGATGGAGATCGCCGGCTTCAACCCCAAGGGACATAACGGCAAGCAGCTACTCCAGATTCTGGAAGTCTACCCGCGCGACGACCTGTTCCAGATCGACACGCAGGAGCTGGCGCGTACCGCACTGGGCATTCTCGACATTCGCGAACGGCGGCGGGTGCGTCTGTTCATCCGTACCGACCGTTCCGGGCGCTTTCACTCCTGTCTGGTTTTCGTCCCGCGCGACGTGTTCTCCACCGATCTGCGCATGCGTATCCAGAATCTGCTGTGCGAGGAGCTCGACGCCACTTTCGGCGACTTCAACACCTACCTTTCCGAGTCGATCCTGGCACGCATCCAGTTCATCCTGCGCTTCCGTGGCGACACACCCCGTGACGTCAACCTCAAGCACCTGGAAGCCAAGGTGGCCCAGCTGGCTCGCAGCTGGCGTGACGAGCTGCACGAGGCGCTGGTGGAGGGCTACGGTGAGGAGCAGGCCAACCGGCTGATGGATCGCTTCCGCGACGCCTTCCCCGCCAGCTACCGGGACGACTTCGGCTCGCGCACCGCCGTGTTCGACCTGCAGCACCTGGCCGAGCTCGACGCGGGCTCACCGCTGGCGTTGACCCTCTACCGACTGGTGGAGGAAGAGGGCAGCGGGGTCAACCTCAAGCTGTTCCAGCGCGACCGCCCGATACCGCTTTCCGATGTGCTGCCGGTGATGGAGAACCTGGGGTTGCGCGTGATCGGCGAGCGGCCCTACGAGATTGAGACGCCGGATGTGCGCTACTGGCTGCACGACTTCGATCTCGAGCATCACACCACCACCGAAGTCAGCCTGCAGAAGATGCGCGAACCCTTCATCGAGGCGTTCAAGCGCATCTGGAATGGCCAGGCCGAGAATGACGGCTTCAATCGCCTGGTCATCGCCGCCAACCTGGACTGGCGTGAAGTGGCCATGCTGCGCGTCTATGCACGCTACCTGAAGCAGATTCGCTTCGGCATGTCACAGGACTACATTGCCTACGCGCTCACCAACTATCCGGAAATCACCCGGGAGCTGGTGACCCTGTTCCGGCTGCGCTTCGATCCTGCGCATCGTCCCGACGAGGATGAGATCGATGCCTGCGTGGAGCGCATCCACCGCCACCTCGACGGCGTGGCCAGCCTCAACGACGATCAGTTGCTGCGCCGTTTCATGGAGATGATCCAGGCCACGCTGCGCACCAACTACTACCAGCGCAGCGCCGACGGCGGTTTCAAGGACTACATCGCCTACAAGCTCGAGCCCAGGCAGATCACCGGGATGCCGAAACCGCGACCGGCCTACGAGATCTTCGTCTGCTCGCCGCGGGTCGAGGGGGTGCACCTGCGCGGCGGCAAGGTCGCCCGGGGTGGGCTTCGCTGGTCGGACCGGCACGAGGATTTCCGCACCGAGGTGCTTGGCCTGGTCAAGGCACAGCAGGTCAAGAACGCCGTCATCGTGCCGGTGGGGGCCAAGGGCGGCTTCGTCTGCAAGCGTATGCCCGAGGGCGGCGATCGCGATGCCATCCAGCAGGAGGGCATCGCCTGCTACAAGACCTTCATCCGGGCACTGCTCGATGTCACCGACAACCTGGTCAGCGGCGAGGTGGTACCGCCCAAGGATGTGGTACGCCATGACGATGACGACGTCTATCTGGTCGTGGCGGCCGACAAGGGCACCGCAACCTTCTCCGATATCGCCAACGAGATCTCTCTCGAGTACGGCCACTGGCTGGGGGATGCCTTTGCCTCCGGCGGCGCCAACGGCTACGACCACAAGAAGATGGGCATTACCGCTCGCGGCGCCTGGGAGTCGGTGAAGCGACATTTCCGCAATCTCGGCCTGAACACCCAGCAGGAGGAGTTCACCGTGCTGGGGATCGGCGACATGGCCGGTGACGTGTTCGGCAACGGCATGCTGTTGTCCGACAAGATCCGCCTGGTGGGCGCCTTCAACCACCTGCACATCTTCGTCGACCCCCATCCCGATGCGGCGGCAACCTTCGCCGAGCGCGAACGCATGTTCCACCTGGCGCGTTCGAGCTGGGAAGATTTCGACGCCTCGCTGATTTCCGAGGGTGGCGGGGTGTTCAAGCGCAGTGCCAAGTCGATTCCGATATCGCCGCAGATGCAGGAAGTCTTCGGCATCGAGGAGGATCGGCTGTCGCCCAACGACCTCATCCGCGCCATGCTCAAGTCGCACTACGACCTGCTGTGGAACGGCGGTATCGGCACCTACGTCAAGGCCAGCGACGAAACCGATGCCCAGGTGGGCGACAAGGCCAATGACGCACTGCGCATCAACGGCCGTGAACTCAACTGCCGCGTGGTCGGCGAGGGCGGCAACCTCGGCCTGACCCAGCGTGGCCGCATGGAAGCCGCCGCCAAGGGCGTGCTGGTCAATACCGATTTCATCGACAACGCTGGCGGAGTGAACTGCTCCGATCACGAGGTCAACATCAAGATCCTCATCGACGAAGTGGTCAAGCGCGGCGACATGACCGAGAAGCAGCGCAACCAGCTGCTGGCGGACATGACCGAGGAGGTGGCCGATCTGGTCATACTCGATAATTATCGCCAGACCCAGGCCCTCGATCTGTCGCTGCGCCTGTCGCGCTTCGGCATCGCCCCGTTCCGGCGCTTCATTGCCGAGCTGGAGGCTGCAGGCCAGCTCGATCGCGAGCTCGAGTTCCTGCCCGACGACGAAGAGCTGCAGGAGCGGGCCAACGCCGAACAGGGCATGACCCATCCGGAGCTCTCCGTTCTGATCTCCTATGCCAAGAGCGTACTCAAGGGAGACGTGCTGGCTTCCGACGTCCCCGACGATCCCTATATCCAGCAATATGTCGAGCGTATATTCCCTCGGGTCCTGGTCGAGCGTTTCCACGACGAGATGTACGAGCATCGCCTGAAGCGCGAAATCGTCACCACCCAGGTGGCCAACGATCTGGTCGATCACATGGGTATCGTGTTCGTGCAGCGGCTGGTGGATTCTACCGGGGCCGCCCCCGCCGACATCGCCCGCGCCTACATCGTCGCCCGCGACAGCTTCCAGCTTTCCTCGCTATGGGAGCGCATCGAGGCGTTGGACAACCAGGTGTCGAGCGAGGTGCAGTATTCGTTGATGCTCGATCTCATGCGCTTGATCCGGCGTACCACGCGCTGGTTCCTGCGCCAGCGCCTGGGGCTTTCCACCCGCGATGCCATCGAGTATTTTGCGCCCCGCGTCGCCCAGCTGCAGGAGGGCATCGGCGAGCTGCTGCGCGGCGAGGAGCGTGATCGCTGGGAGCGCAAGCGTGACGAGCTTCTCGGTGCCGGGGTGCCCGAAGAATTGGCGGCCACGGTGGCGGCCTCGGGCAGCCTTTACGGGGCGCTCGGTATCATTCAGGCGGCGCGCCAGTCCGACGAGAAGCCACAGCGCGTTGCCGAGGTCTTCTTCGAGATCGGCAACCGGCTCGAGCTGCCGTGGATGATTCAACAGGTTAGCGACTTGCACGTGCGCGACAGCTGGCAGGCCCAGGCTCGCGAGACCTTCCGCGACGACATCGATCGCCAGCAACTGGCGCTGACCGTCAGCGTGCTCAAGACCGAGGATGGTCGCGAAGCCGATGAGCGGGTCGACAACTGGCTGGCCAGGCACGCCTCGTTGCATGAGCGCTGGTGTCGTCTGCTCGGCGAGGTTCACAGCGGCGGTACCCAGGCGAGCTTCCCGCTCTTCGCGGTGGCGGTGCGCGAACTGGTCGATCTTGCCGAGAGCAACGGCGAAGCCTGATCGACGTAGCCGTCGCGTGTACGAACCCCGCTCCCAGCGGGGTTCGTCGTTTCCGATGGCGCTGTTATAATCCGCCCGCCTCGTTTCCGCCTATTGCCAGGAGCCGCCATGTATGCGCTTGCCCGTTCGATCCTGTTTCGCTTCGATGCCGAAACCGCCCACGGCCATGCGCTCTCGGCTCTTGACCTGGCGCACCGCCTCAAGCTGGCGAAACGGATGGGGGGCGTACGGGTCGACGATCCGGTGGAGCTGATGGGATTGCGTTTCCCCAACCGGGTGGGGCTGGCGGCGGGGCTGGACAAGAACGCCGATCACCTCGATGCGCTGGGAGCGCTCGGCTTCGGCTTCGTCGAAGTCGGGACCGTCACGCCCCGGGCGCAAGAAGGCAATCCGAAGCCGCGCCTGTTTCGACTGCCGGAACGCGGGGCGATCATCAATCGCATGGGCTTCAACAACGCCGGGGTCGATCATCTGGTGGCTCGCGTGCGCGCCGCCCGCTTCGATGGCGTGATCGGCATCAATATCGGCAAGAACCTCACCACGCCAGTAGAGCGCGCCGTGGACGATTACGTGGCCTGCCTGGAGAAAGTCCACGCCCATGCCGATTACGTGGCGGTCAACATCTCCTCGCCCAACACGCCGGGGTTACGCAATTTGCAGTTCGGCGAGCATCTCGACGCCTTGCTCGGGACGCTGCGAGAGGCAGGCAGCCGCCTGGATCAGCGCGCCGGTCGCCGGGTGCCGCTGGCGGTCAAGATCGCGCCGGACATGAGTGCCGAGGAGGTGGGGTTGGTGGCCGGGAGCATCGTCGGTAGCGGGATAGACGCGGTCATCGCCACCAATACCACGGTATCGCGGGAGGCCGTGGCCGGGCTGCCTCACGGTGACGAACCGGGCGGGCTCTCGGGGCGGCCGGTGTTCGAAGCCTCCAACCGGGTGATACGCGAGCTGCGCCGCCATCTACCGGCGCTGCCGATCATCGGCGTCGGTGGCATCGACAGCGGCGAGACGGCAGTGACCAAATATGAGGCCGGTGCCGATCTGGTGCAGCTCTACTCCGGTTTCATCTATCGTGGCCCGGCGCTGGTCGGTGAATGCGCGCGTGCGATCAAGGCCGTCGCGGGCAAGGGCGGAAAGTAAGAAAGCCCGTGAACAGGCACGGGCTTAGCTCGGCTTCGCCACTTCGTGATTGGCGAAGGGGACGATAGGTTGGGTGGGAAAGGGGTTACAACACCATCGGGTTCTTGTGAATCCCGGAGACGCCGGTCATTCCGGCCCATTGGTCTCCGCGGCCTTCACGCCAACCGCTCATCCAGTATTCTCGTATATTGACATCCTGACTGGGACAGTCGTCGCGGGAGCGCCCGGAAATGCCGGCCTTGTAGCCATGGAGATAGGCGCGTTGGTAGCGATCACGTTTCTGTCTTTTCATCGGATGACCTCATGTCAAGGTACCAATTTGGAGCGTGCGACATGCACGCACCGGCGTTCCACCGATCGCTTAGCCGTGATGCAGTCCCTTAACGACGGCAGAGCGAGGTCATGCGGGGCCAGTCGAGACCCGCCATGTGAACGCATGCGTCTTTCCAGTAGCTACCATGACTAGTCTTAGCTCATCATGGGGTCCATTGTCGACCTATGTTTCGTCATAAGAACGAGACGAATTTGTAACAAAAGGAATATGCCCGGCCGAAGGGGGCGGGAACGCCACATGTCATCACAAAGCGAAATACCGGCCTACCTGGCCACCTGCCCCAAGGGGCTGGAAGAGCTGCTGGCCGAGGAGCTGCGCACGCTGGGGGCCGCCGTCGACAGGACGACGGTGGCCGGCGTTCATTTCCGCGGTGAGCCGGAAGCGGCCTACCGGGCCTGCCTGTGGTCTCGACTGGCCAACCGCATCGTGCTGTGCCTGTTGAGAGAGGAGGGCATCGAGCGCCCCGAAGCGCTGCATCGTGCCGTGGCCAGTGTCGATTGGACCCGGCATCTCCGCCCCGGCGCCACCCTGGCGGTGGACTTTCATGGTCGCAGCGAGCAGATTCGCCATACCCGCTTCGGCGCCCAGACGGTCAAGGACGGCGTGGTCGACGCCCTGCAGGCTCAGGGGCAGCCGCGTCCTGCCGTCGACCTGCAGCGCCCCGATCTCAGGCTCTACGCCCATCTGCACCGTGGCCGGTTGACCCTGGGCGTGGACCTTTCCGGCGACAGCCTGCATCGGCGCGGCTACCGCCGCGACGTCGGCCATGCCCCGCTCAAGGAGAATCTCGCGGCGGCGCTGCTGATCCGGGCCGGCTGGCCCCAGCGGCTGCGCCAGGGCGAGGCACTGGTCGACCCCCTGTGCGGTGCCGGCACGCTGTTGATCGAAGCGGCGCTGATGGCCGCCGACATGGCACCCAACCTGAACCGGGTGCGTTTCGGCTTCCACGGATGGGCGCAACATGACGAGGCGCTGTGGGCCGAGCTGAAGCGCGAGGCCGAAGCACGCGCCAGCATCGGGCGCAAGCGTTGTCGCAACCGCCTTTACGGCTTCGATCAAAGTCCGCCGGCCCTCGCCGCGGCGAAATCCAACGCCATGCGCGCCGGCATTCCTGCCCTGGTTGAATTCACCGGTGCTTCGCTCGCCCAGCTGCAACGACCGGCCGACCTGGACGAAGGGGCGCTTGGCCTGATCGTCACCAACCCGCCCTATGGCGAGCGGCTGGGTGAGCTGCCCGAGCTGGTCACGCTCTACCGCGAGCTGGGTGAGGGCGTAAAACGCGCCTTCCCCGGGTGGCGCCTGGCGGTGTTCACCGCCAACCCGGACCTGGGCCACCGCCTCGGGTTGCGTGCCGACAAGCAGTATTCGCTGAAGAATGGTCCGCTGGAGGCCCGGTTGCTGGTGATGGACGTGCCCGCCGATCCCCAGCACGGCGAGCCGGCCATTAACGGTACCCCGCCGCGCAACGAGGGTGCGCAGATGTTTGCCAACCGCCTGGAGAAGAACCGCAAGCGGTTGAAGAAATGGCTCAAACAGAGCGGCGAAACCTGCTACCGGCTTTACGACGCCGACATGCCCGAATACGCGCTGGCGGTGGACGTCTACGACGGACGGGTGCATGTGCAGGAGTACGCGCCGCCGCGCTCGGTGAATGCCGCCATGGCGCAGAAGCGCCTGTTCGATGCCCTGCAGGTGATACCCGAGGTGCTCGGCGTCGAGCCCGGCCAGGTGGTGATCAAGCGCCGCGAGAAGCAGAGCGGCAAGTCGCAGTACCGCAAGCAGGCCAGCACCGGCGAACGCTTCCAGGTGCGCGAAGGGCGCGCGCGGCTGTGGGTCAACCTGCGCGACTACCTCGACACCGGGCTCTTCCTGGACCATCGCCCGGTGCGGCGTATGCTGGGCGAGATGGCGGTGGGCAAGCGCTTCCTCAACCTGTTCTGCTATACCGCTGCCGCCACCGTGCAGGCGGCGCTGGGGACCGAGGAGGCAGGGGGCGCCGTCGACAGCGTCAGCGTCGACCTTTCCAATACCTACCTGGAGTGGGCGCGGGACAACTTCGGCCTGAACGGGCTCGACCCGGCCCGCCATCGTGTGGTGCGCGACGACTGCCTGCACTGGCTGGAGACCGCCAGGGCCGAGTTCGACCTGATCTTCCTCGACCCGCCCACCTTCTCCAACTCCAAGAAGATGGAGGGCACCCTGGACGTGCAGCGCGACCATGTTCGTCTGGTCACGCTTGCCATGGCGCGGCTGGCATCGGGCGGCACGCTAGTGTTTTCCAACAACCAGCGTCGCTTCCAGCTCGACCCGGGGCTGGTCGAGCGTTTCGAGACGCAGGACATCTCGGCGCGCACCTTCGATCCCGATTTCGAACGCCGGCCCGACCTGCACCATGTGTTCCTGATTCGCCATCGGGAGGGGGCATGACGCAGCTGACGCTCTACACCACCCTGGGTTGTCACCTGTGCGAGCAGCTCGAGGCGCTGCTGGCCGTGCTGCATGCGGGGGAGTATCGCCTGGAGAAGGTCGAGATAAGCGAGGACGAGGCGCTGATGGCGCGCTATGGGGTGCGCATCCCGGTCCTCGTCGATGCGCGTGGGAATGAACTCGACATGGGGTTCGAGCCGGCCAGGCTGGCGGCGTGGCTGGAGGCGCGTGATCGGCTCGACCGAAATTCCTGGCAGCGAATAGAGGCGGGATTGGACGGATCGCAGGGAGACACCCGCAATGGCGAAAACGAGAGCGAGATACGCCCGTCGGGTCGCCGCTACCTGAGCTGAAGGCGTCGAGGTCAGGCGTTATCCAGCAGCGAGAGCTGGCGCACCGCCGCCTGGCCTTCGGCGCTCTCGGCCTCCACTTCGAATACCTTGCGCAACCCGCGGGATGACAGGATGGTGGCTTCGTCGGAGAGCCACATCATGGCCTGGTCATGGTCCTCGGCGAGCATGTGCTTCAGCCCGCCGAACTGGGTGCCGATCTGCCCCCAGGCGCGGCTGAAGATCCAGTCGCCGAACATGTCCTGATGAATGTGCACCAGCACATAGTCGTGTTCACTTTCCCAGCGGACGATCACGAAAGCTCCACAAGCGTTGGGGCACTGCCGGAAGGCAGCGCATGAGGGACCTGCGATATTGTAGAGTCAAACGCTGGCGGCACAAGTCGTGACCGCCGCTTCGTCATGTATCGTCAAGGAGAGGGAGCGTGAGAATTCTCGTCGACGCCAACGTACCCGGCGCCGAGGCCTGCTTCGGCCCGCTGGGCGACGTGGTGAGAATGCCGGGACGCGAGATCGACGCGGCGGCCCTGCGCGATATCGATGTACTGGTGATCCGCTCGATCACCCGGCTCGATGCGGCGACACTCGACGCAGCCATGGCCCTGGGGGCTCGGCTGCGCTTCGTCGGTACCTGCACCATCGGTACCGACCATGTCGACCAGGCGGCGCTCGCACGCCATGGCATCGCCTTCGCCAGCGCGCCGGGTTGCAACGCCGAGGCGGTGGTCGACTACGTGCTGGGTAGTCTGCTCACCCTGGCCGAGCGGCAGGGTTGGCGGCTCAGCGAGCGCCGCGTGGGTGTCGTTGGCGTGGGCAACGTGGGAGGGCGGCTGCGCCGGCGCCTGGACGCCATGGGTATCGCGTGCCTGGCCTGCGACCCGCCCCGCGCCGAGCGGGAGGGTAGCGAGGGCTATTCCACCCTGGAGACGCTGATCGATACGTGCGACGTGCTGTGCCTGCATACGCCGCTGGTGCGCGAAGGCCCGCATACGACACATCACCTGCTCGACGCCCAGCGCATCGCCGAACTGGCGCCCGGCACGCTGTTGCTCAATGCCGGGCGCGGCGACTGCATCGATGGCCAGGCGCTCCGTCAGCGCCTGGCTGGCCAGGGCGACATCACCGCCGTGCTCGACGTCTGGGAGGGCGAGCCCGGCATCGACCCGGCACTGCGCGACCTGGCCGAGATCGCCACGCCGCACATCGCCGGCCATAGCCTCGACGGCAAGCTGCGCGGCACGTACCAGATCTACGCGGCGCTATGCCGCTGCCTGGGGCTGCCGGCTCGGCTCGGCCTGGACGCGCTGTTGCCGAGACCGCCACTGGCCCGCTTGACACTCGAGGGCGGGCTCGGTGAGGAGGAGGCGCTGCGGCTCTGCCTGCGTGCGGTCTACGACGTGCGCCGCGATCACGACAGCCTGCAGCGCGAGAGCCGCCGGCTCGGCATGGCCAAGGGCTTCGATGCCTGCCGCGCCCAGTATCCGCTGCGCCGGGAATTCTCGACCCTGACGGTCGAGCTGGGGAGTGATGCGAGCGGGTTGGCACCGCTGCTCGGAGGGGCGGGCTTTGGCGTGGCATGACCGCCGGCGCCTGCAGGGAACGCAAAGGCCCGTCCAACTTCGGGATGCAGTTGAAGGACGGGCCCTTTGCTCGAGCAGAGCCGCCAAGTGCGGCCGCTCACGTCGCCTTAGCGGTAGGCCGCCTCTTTCAGGGCCCGAATCCGATCGTCCAGCGGCGGGTGGCTGGCGAACAGGCGCTCCATGATCTTGCGCGTCTGCCCGGCATTGATGCCGAAGGCGGTCAGGGTTTCCGGCATCTGGTTGGGCATTTCGCTCTCGGCCTTGAGTCGGGCGAGGGCATTGATCATCGCACCGGTACCGGCAAGCTGTGCCCCCGCCGCATCGGCGCGATACTCGCGGAAGCGCGAGAACCAGGCGACGATGGCCGACGCGATCAGACCGAACACGATCTCGGCGACGATCACCACGGCGAAGTAGCCCATGAAGCCGAGCCCCGCCCCTTCGTTGCGCGAACGCAGGAAGTTGTCCACCAGGTGCGCCACCACGCGGGCGAAAAACATCACGAAGGTATTCACCACACCCTGGATCAGCGCCAGGGTGACCATGTCGCCGTTGGCCACGTGGCCGATCTCGTGTGCCAGCACCGCGCGCACCTCTTCCGGGCGCATGCGGTTGAGCAGGCCGGCGGAGACCGCCACCAGGGCGTCGTTCTTGTTCCAGCCGGTGGCGAAGGCGTTGGACTGCTGTGCCGGGAAGATGCCGACCTCGGGCATCTCGATCCCGGCCTGCTGCGAAAGCTCGGCCACGGTGTCGAGCAGCCACTTTTCGGTGGCGTTGCTCGGCTGCGTGATCACTACGGTGCCGGTGCCGCGCTTGGCCATCCACTTCGACAGGAATAGCGAGATCATCGAGCCGGCCATGCCGATGACGAAGCAGAAGATCAGCAGGGCGTTGAAGTTCATGCCCTGCTCGGTCAGGTAGCCCTCGACCCCGAGCAGGCGCAGCGTGATGCTGGCGACGACAATCACCGCCAGGTTGGTGCCCAGGAAGAGCAGAATTCTCATCATCGTCAGGTATCTCCGATCGTAAAGGGGCGGGCCGCCGCTGCGGCCCTGAAATCTGCTGAATTAGATACGGCTCGTTAATGCGGGTTTCAAGTCCGGACTCGAAAATCGAAGCCTGGCGTCCGCTACTGGCGATAGCGCGACAGGAAGCGGGCAAAGCGATCCAGGGCGTCGCCAAGCTGGTCGGCCCAGGGCAGGGTGACGATGCGCACGTGGTCGGGCTCCGGCCAGTTGAAGGCGGTGCCCTGCACCAGCAGGATCTTCTCCTGTAGCAGCAGGTCGAGTACCAGCTTCTGGTCGTCCTGGATGGGATAGACCTTGGGGTCGAGCCGCGGGAAGGCGTAGAGCGCGCCCTTGGCCTTGGTGCAGCTCACGCCGGGAATGGCGTTGAGTTTTTCGTAGGTGATATCGCGTTGCGCCAGCAACCGGCCGCCGGGCAGGATCAGGTCGTTGATCGACTGGTAACCGCCGAGTGCGGTCTGGATGGCGTGCTGCGCCGGCACGTTGGCGCACAGGCGCATCGAGGCGAGCATGTTGATGCCCTGAAGGTAGTCACGCGAGCGCTGCATCGCCACGCTGCCGGAGAGGATCATCCAGCCCGAGCGGAAGCCGGCGCAGCGATAGCTTTTGGAGAGCCCGTTCATGGTCACCACCAACTGGTCCTCGTCGGCCAGCGCCCCGGTGGAGATGTGCTCGGCGTCGTCGTAGAGGATCTTGTCGTAGATCTCGTCGGAAAACACGACCAGGTCGTGCTCGCGGGCGATGGCCAGCAGTTCGCGCACCACTTCGGGAGGGTAGACCGCCCCGGTGGGGTTGTTGGGGTTGATGATCACGATGGCGCGGGTATGTCCCGTCACCTTGGCGCGCACATCGGCCATGTCCGGCGCCCAGTCGGCCTGTTCGTCGCAGCGGTAGTGCACGGCATGACCGCCGGCGAGGTTGGCGGCAGCGGTCCAAAGCGGGTAGTCGGGTGCTGGGATCAGCACCTCGTCGCCGTCGTTGAGCAGTGCCTGCAGTGCCATCACGATCAGCTCCGAGACGCCGTTGCCGATATAGATGTCCTCGATGCCGACGTTGGGAATCTGCTTGCGCTGACACTCCTGCATGATCGCCTTGCGCGCCGAGTAGAGCCCCTTGGAATCGCAGTAACCCTGGGCGGTGGGCAGGTTGCGCATCACGTCCTGAAGGATCTCCTCGGGGGCCTCGAAGCCGAAGGGCGCGGGGTTGCCGATGTTGAGCTTGAGGATGCGCTGGCCTTCGTCTTCCAGCCGCTTGGCGTGCTCGAGCACGGGGCCGCGGATGTCGTAGCAGACGTTGTCGAGCTTGTGCGATTTCCTGAACAGGGTGGGCGTGTCCATTGAGGTTCCGAATTCCAGTGGTGTCCGGTGGTTCCGGTCAGGCGTGCTGCCGGAACTCAGTGATTATGCGGAAGTGTTGGCGCCGCCGCTATCGCTGTTCGCGGTGTCGGCGGCGCTTTCTTCCTGCTCCGCAGGAGCGAGGATGTCGGCGGGCGTCTCCAGCGTCAGGCGGCCCAGCTTGCCGTCGCGCAGCTCATGCAGCAGCACCTCGGCACCACGGTGCAGGTCGACCTCGCCGCCGGGGCGCAGGCCACCGCGACGGCTGGCGATCTCGGTCAGGATCGCGTGGCCGTCGAAGCCGGCCATGGCCAGCAGGTCGATACGCTGGGGGCCGTCGGCCTCGACTTGATCCGCCAGGGGGTTGGCGGCGTAGGGCGGCAGTTCGCTCAGCTTGTAGCGGGACTTGAGCGCCTCGGGATAGCGCCGTGCCAGTTCGGCGGCGGTGACGACGCCCACGTCGACGTAGTCGATGGCCGTATCGCGGATGGCACCGGTGGCGGCCAGGCGGTAGGCGCTGGCCTGGTCCTCGATCTTCGGCCACAGCACCCCGGGGGTGTCGATCAGCGCCACCCGTCCGGCAATGCGCACCTTCTGCTGGCGCTTGGTCACTGCCGGCTCGTTGCCGGTCTTGGCGATGGCCTTGCCGGCCAGGCCGTTGATCAGGGTCGACTTGCCCACGTTGGGAATGCCCATGACCATCACCCGCACGTCGCGGTCCGCACGTACCTGGCCGGCCAGCTCATGGCACAGTTTGGGGATGCGCTTGAGTTCGCGGGCGTTGGTGGTGGTCACGGCAAGCGCCCGGGTATCGGGCAGCGAGTCGAAATAGGCGACCCATTCCCGGGTGCGTTCCGGATCGGCCAGGTCGGCCCGCGAGAGGATCTTGAGCACCGGCTTGTGGCGGGTCAGGCCGGCGAGCATGGGGTTGGCGCTGGAGTAGGGCAGGCGGGCGTCGAGCACCTCGATCGCCACATCGATTTCAGGCAGCGCCTCCTGGATCTGGCGGCGCGCCTTGTTCATGTGTCCCGGATACCAGCCGAGCATGTGCCACTCCTGCAAACCTGACGAGGCCGCCATCATAGCAGAAGGGCGGCCCCGGCAGGGCAGGGGCTGCGCTATTCTCCCGGGTGGAAGGTAAGGGCCACCGAGTTGATGCAGTAGCGCAGCCCGGTGGTCTGTGGCGGGCCGTCGGGAAAGACGTGCCCCAGATGCGCATTGCAGTGAGCGCAGACGACTTCGGTGCGGCGCATCCCATGGGAGTCGTCGAAGCGCTCCTCCACGGCGGCCTGGCCGAGAGGACGGTCGAAACTGGGCCAGCCACAGTGAGCTTCGAACTTGTGTTCGTTCTCGAATAGCGGGGCATTGCAGCACACGCAGTGGTAGATGCCGTGCTCGTCGGTGACCCGGTAATCGCCGCTGAAGGGCGGTTCGGTACCCTGCTGCCGAGTCACACGGTACTGCTCGGGGCTAAGCTGGGCTCGCCACTCGGCATCGCTCTTCTCGATCTTCTTGCGCATGGCCTCTCTCCTGCAGGTGCGTCGTCTTCATCGGACATCCATAGCTTGGCTGCTTTCCATGCCTTCGGCCAACCCAGGCTGACAGTTGACAGCTTCGGGGGGCTTGAGTAACATTCGCGCCACCTCGTTGAGGCAGAGAGCGAGACGGCTGCGTCCCATTCGTCTAGTGGTCCAGGACACCGCCCTTTCACGGCGGGAACAGGGGTTCGAACCCCCTATGGGACGCCACTCGTTTCACGGCTCGATTCAACAGGTACCGGAGTACGGAACTGAAGTGCGGGAATAGCTCAGTGGTAGAGCATCGCCTTGCCAAGGCGAGGGTCGGGAGTTCGAATCTCCTTTCCCGCTCCAAATCCTGCTTCGGCAGGTAAGCGGTTCAGCTCCAGCTGCGTCCCATTCGTCTAGTGGTCCAGGACACCGCCCTTTCACGGCGGGAACAGGGGTTCGAACCCCCTATGGGACGCCATCTTCCGGTTGTTTTACCGTTAGCATAGACTGTCGTGCATGCGGGAATAGCTCAGTGGTAGAGCATCGCCTTGCCAAGGCGAGGGTCGGGAGTTCGAATCTCCTTTCCCGCTCCAGCACACTGTCTGGCTGCTGCGTCCCATTCGTCTAGTGGCCTAGGACACCGCCCTTTCACGGCGGGAACAGGGGTTCGAACCCCCTATGGGACGCCATCTTTCGGTTATACTGCATGGGCAGTCACGACCGATACCGATCAAGCGGGAATAGCTCAGTGGTAGAGCATCGCCTTGCCAAGGCGAGGGTCGGGAGTTCGAATCTCCTTTCCCGCTCCAGTTTTTTCTATATCCGTATGTGCCAAGGCTCGGGCCAGGAGCCGGAGCGCCGGACCGTCGAATCTCCTTTCCCGCTCAATTCGTTGGTCTATTTATTCCCCTTTCGTTTACCTTGCCCATGGGCGAGGCATGCCGCGTTTTCCCGGGGCCGGACTTGAAAAATCCCTTCGCGCCCTAATGTCCTGAACTCGTTTTCATCCAACGCAAGGATGTCTCATGGCTGAACCGGCGCTGTCGATCCGTGGCCTCACCAAGGTCTATGGCAACGGATTCCACGCCCTGAAGGGCATCGACCTCGACGTCGAGCAGGGCGACTTCTTCGCCCTGCTGGGCCCGAACGGGGCCGGCAAGTCCACCACCCTGGGCGTGGTGTGCTCGCTGGTGCAGAAGACAGCCGGCCAGGTCTCGATCTTCGGTATCGATATCGACCGCGACTTCGCCCGTGCCAAGTACCACCTGGGCGTGGTGCCCCAGGAGTTCAATTTCAACCAGTTCGAGAAGGTACTCGACATCGGGCTGGCCCAGGCGGGCTACTACGGCATGCCGCGTCGCGAGGCGCTACCGCGTGCCGAGCGATTGTTGAAGGATCTCGGCCTGTGGGACAAGCGCAACGGCAGTGCGCGGATGCTCTCCGGCGGCATGAAGCGCCGGCTGATGATCGCCCGCGCGCTGATGCACCGGCCCAAGCTGTTGATTCTCGACGAGCCTACCGCCGGGGTCGACATCGAGCTTCGCCGCAGCATGTGGGAGTACATGCGCCGTATCAATCGCGAGGAGGGCACCACCATCATCCTCACCACGCACTATCTGGAAGAGGCAGAGAGCCTCTGTCGCAACGTGGCGATCATCAACCACGGCGAGATTGTGCGTAACACCAGCGTACGCGGCCTGCTCGCCGAGCTTGACACCGAGACTTTCCTGCTCGACCTGGCGCATCCGGTGGAGCGGGCCCCGCACATCGCGGACTTCGAGGTACACAAGGTGGAAAACGCCCAGCTCTCCGTGGTGGTGCACCGCGGCCAGCGCCTCAACGACGTGTTCACCGCGCTGGGTGAGCAGGGCATCGAGGTGGTCTCGATGCGCAACCGCGCCAACCGGCTGGAGGAGATGTTCGTGTCGATGGTAGAACGGGGCAACGACGAGAGCCGCCAGGCCGAACAGGCGGAGGTGGGCAAATGAATGCCACCCAAGTCGCTGTTGCGCTTTGGACCCTGGTATTCAAGGAGATCAAGCGCTTCACGCGAATCTGGCCGCAAACTTTGCTGCCGCCCTCGATCACCATGGCCATGTACTTCATCATCTTCGGTAGCCTGATCGGCTCGCGCATCGGCGAGATGGACGGCTTCACCTACATGGACTTCATCGTCCCCGGGCTGATCATGATGGCGGTGATCACCAACAGCTATTCCAACGTGGCCTCGAGCTTCTTCTCCAACAAGTTCCAGCGGAGCGTGGAGGAGATGATGGTGTCGCCGATGCCCAACTGGGTGATACTTGCCGGCTTCGTGCTGGGGGGCATGGCGCGCGGCCTGGGCGTGGGCCTGATCGTCACGATCGTGTCGCTGTTCTTCACCCGCCTCAGCGTGGCGCACCCGCTGCTGACCATTGGGGTGGTGGTGCTCACCGCGGCGCTGTTCTCCATCGGCGGCTTCATCAATGCGCTGCTGGCCAACAAGTTCGACGACGTCTCCATCGTGCCGACCTTCGTGCTGACGCCGCTGACCTACCTGGGTGGCGTATTCTATTCGATCTCATTGCTGCCGACGTTCTGGCAGAATGCCTCGCTGCTCAACCCGATCCTCTACATGGTCAATCTGTTCCGCCACGGTTTCCTTGGCGTCTCCGATATCCCGGTGGGCTGGGCACTGGCTGCCATCGTCGCTTTCATTGTCGTGCTCTTCGCCGTCGCGTTGTGGATGCTGGAGCAGGGCAAAGGTATCCGATCATGAATCATCGTCCCGACACCCTCGAGCATGCCCCGCTGGGGCGCGAGTCCGCCTATCCCGAGCACTACGATGCCGGCCTGCTCTATCCCATACCGCGTGCCGCCAATCGTGCACCGCTGGGCATTGAGGAGGGCAGGCTACCCTTTGTCGGCGAGGACGAGTGGCACGCCTTCGAAGTCAGCTGGCTCAATGCCCGCGGCAAGCCCCGGGTGGCCGTGGCGCGCTTTCGCCTGCCGGCCGAGTCGCCCAACCTGATCGAGTCGAAGTCGTGGAAGCTTTACCTCAACAGCTTCAACCAGACGCGGTTCGACAGCCGCGAGCAGGTGATCGATATCCTGGAACGCGATTTGGCGAAGGCGGCCGGCGCGCCGGTGTCGGTGAAACTGTTCGGCGTTGATGACGAAGCGCTCGCCGCGTGCCGGCTGCCCGGAGAGTGCCTCGACGAGCTCGATGTCGAGATCGACGACTATACGCCCAGCGCCGACCATCTTCGGGTGAGCGAGGACATCGTCGAGGAGACGCTCTACTCGCACCTGCTCAAGTCCAACTGCCCGGTGACCGGCCAGCCCGACTGGGGCAGCGTACTGATCCGCTACTGCGGTCCCAGGCTCGACCGCGAGGGTTTGCTGCGATACCTGATCGGCTATCGCCAGCATCAGGATTTCCACGAGCACTGCGTCGAGCACATCTTCATGGACCTGATGGCCAAGGCACGCCCCGAGCGGTTGCTGGTGCTGGCGCGTTACGTGCGCCGCGGCGGGCTCGACATCAGCCCCTGGCGTGCCACGCCGGGCGAGCGGCCGCCAGAGCCCCTTCGCCTGTCCCGTCAATAGGCCTGGCACGACAGGGAAGCGCTTCGTGGTACAGTCGGTTCGATGAAATTTTCGACAGACAAGGGAAACCGTATGGACGCACTCACCCTGTTGCACGAGCGCAGTTCAATGGGCAAGTTGACCGGACCGGCGCCGAGCCCCGAACAGATGGAGGCGATCTATCGCGCCGCGCTGCGGGCACCGGACCATAAGGAACTGCGCCCCTGGCGCTTCATCGAGTTCTCCGGCGAAGGGCTCGAGCGGCTGGGCGAGCTCTTCGCCGAGGCCGAGTATCGCAAAGATCCCGGCATCGAGGATGCCGCCCTGGACGCCGTGCGCAAGAAGCCGCTGCGGGCGCCGATGATAGTGGCGGTGGTGGCCAAGGTTACGCCCGACGTGGAAAAGGTGCCAAAGATCGAACAAGTGCTCTCCGCCGGCTGCGCCGCCCACGGCGTCTTGTTAGCCGCCCATGCCCTGGGGCTCGGCGCCATGTGGCGCAGCGGCAAGTACGCCTTCGACCCCACCGTGCGCAAGGGGCTGGGCCTGGAGGAAAAGGACGAACTGATCGCCTTCATCTACATCGGGCAACTCGGAGGGCGCCACAAGCCGGTAGCCGAGCACCGCATCAGCGATTTCGTCGAACGCTGGACCTGACATGCGCGACATCGGCGTACCCCACCCACGGTTGCCGCTGCCCGAGCCGGGAGAGCGAGACGACCTCCGGACCTTCGTTGCCTGGCTAAGTGATGCCATCCCCATGGTCGAGCACCTGGGCATCCGCGAGATGCGCAGGGAAGGGGAGCGGCTGGTGTGGGAGCTTTCACTCGCGCCCAACCTCAACGACAAGGGCACCGGCTTCGGCGGTGCGCTGACCGCCCAGACCACTCTGCTGGGCTGGTGTTGGACCACCCTGTGGCTGCGCGAACGGGGGCATGCCCGCGACGTCGTGGTGGCCGAGGCCAGCCAGCGTTTCCTGGCGCCGGTTACCGGCGACTATCGCTTGGTGTGTGCTCCCGAAAGCGAGCAGGGACCCGAGACGCTGGCCGAGCGCCTGGCGAGTCGAGGGCGCGGTCGTATCGGCCTGGCGCAGCAGCTCTGGTGCGACGACACCCTGTGCCTTGAAGCCCGCGGCGACTACGCTGTCCTGCCCGCCGGCTGACACCACCGGAAGCTGAAAACCGGCTTGCAAACGCGCACTTAAGCCGTTAGACTTTGCGCCGTTCTCACGCACAAGGGCACTGCCCCAGGTGGAAGAACCACAATGTGGAGGGGTGTCCGAGTGGTCGAAGGAGCACGCCTGGAAAGTGTGTAAGTCGAAAGGCTTCGAGGGTTCGAATCCCTCCCCCTCCGCCACTAGTTCAAGTAAACCAGCTACTTACGGCTGGTTTTTTCGTTTACACCCCCCACCTGCTGACCTGCCTCAAAGCGCTAGGCTCTTTGGCATGATCTTGAAGAGGTCGCCCATCAGGCCGTAATCCGCCACCTGGTAAATTGGCGCTTCCTCGTCCTTATTGATCCCCACGATTACCTTGGAGTCCTTCATGCCGACCAAGTGCTGGATGGCTCCGATGATGCTCACGGCGATGTAGAGTAAGGGCGTCACAATTTTGCCGGTCTGCCCCACCGGAATGTCGCTGGGCACGAAGCCGGCATCCACCGCCGCACGCGAGGCGCAGTTGGCCGCGCCCAGCTTGTCGTCGATACCGTCGAGCAGCTTGAAGTTCTCGCCGCTGCCCATGCCGCGACCGCCCGAGATGGCCACCTTGGCGGCGGCGAGTTCGGGGCGGTCGCTCTGGGCCAGCTCCCGCTTGACGAAGGCGGCTGGCTGTTCTCCACCACACTGTCGACATACTCAATGGCGGCAGTACGTTCTTGCCGGTGATGGAGGCGGCGGTCAGGAGATGGGATAGTCACCGGCGAGTTCGGTCAACAGTGCGCCCATGGGCTCGGCCAGCTGGTGGGCGTCGACAGCTTGACAGGCCAAAGGATTTTTTATATGGTTGATCGATCATTTAAATAAGTGGCAAAATTATGGCAACTGTAGGCCGTCCCATTAACTATGCCGCACGCGAAGCAAAAATAGAACGCATCATCAATGGCGCCATTCAGTGTTTCGTGAAAAAAGGCTTTCATGGGGCAGGGATGGCTGAGATTTCGCGAACGGCTAAAGTCAGCCAAGCCAGTCTTTATCAGTATTTCTCATCAAAGAGCGATTTAATCTTAGAAATTGCCAAAAGGTATTTTTCTAGAGATATGGAGGCTTTGAAAAGAATAGGAACTGCTGACGATTTTCAAGCAGCTTTGGAGCAAGAAGCCTATCTTACAGGTGACAGAATCGGAACGATTATGTACCTAGAAATCCTCGCGGAATCCTCTAGAAATCCCGAGATAAAGAAAATCGTACTTGATTCTAGTAAAGAGCTTTATGATGTTTCGTGCTCAATGTTTAAAAGGTTACAAGACGCCGGTGTAATTGGTCGACACTTAACACCTGAGCAGATAACACATTTTATTTTCGCGTATGTTGACGGAATATCCTGCCATATTGCAACGGCTGGCGCCGAGTATTCGCCTGATATGTTGAGACTGTTTATACACACGATTTTAAGACCTTTGTCTTAGTATTTTTATTTATAGGATATTGGAAAGTGACATCACCTATTTATATAAACGATCGATTGCATATATATTTGGTGCGCGCTTCTAGCGTTTTCTCGATAAGTATTCTTATTTTTATATTATTGTTGTTACAGGGCTGTAGTGAAGAACCGGTTCAAACTGCTAGTGAAAACGTCAGAGTGGTATCCATTAACCGAGTAGCCGAAAGCGCTTATGCTAAGAGTATTCATTTTCCAGGGGTGACACAGCCAGACAGGCGAGGCCAGTTATCCTTCGGTGTCGAAGGACGAGTGGTCACCGTGTTCGCGGATATTGGAGCGCGGCTCAACACTGGGGACTTGATGGCGGTGCTGGATGAGGAACCCTATAGGATAGCCCTTGAGAGCGCTCGCTCTGAAGCAGAGCAAGCGCGGGTTACATTTGAAGAATCGAAAACAAATTACGAGCGACTTGCGCGTTTGCGCGAAAATAATTCTGTATCTGAACAGAATTTTGATGCCGCCAGATCGGCATACGAAAGCGCTCAAGCGACGCTCCGTGAGGCCCAGGCACAAATTAAGCTGGCAGAGCGAAACCTTTCTAAAACCGCTATAACGGCGCCCTATGATGGTGTCATTTCAAGTCGTAGTATCGAACCCTTCGAAGAAGTCACTCCTAATCAAGTCGCTTTTACGTTTGACGGCATGGAAAAACTCATCGTTGAGTCGTCAATTCCCGGTGATCTAGCAGCGTATATATCAAATGGAAGAGAACTAGAGACAACTGTTAGCTACCGGGGTGCTTCTTTTAATGCCTCCGTAGAGCATTTGGGGGAGCGAGCAAACGACGGGTTAAATTTCCCCGTTAAACTTCGTCTTGAAGATATCCGAGAAAGACAACCTTCGCCAGGATTAGTGGTTAGTGTCAACTATCGAATACCCGACGAAGAAGGCGTGATCTTTGTTCCTCACGGTTCAGTTGTAGCTGAGCCTACAGATGGTCAGCCTTTTATTTACCGATACAACGAAGAAACCGGAAGAGTTAGTAAAACAGGCATAAGTATTGTTAGCGCTGAACAACTTGGCTACCGGATTAAAAGTGGTCTTCAGGAGGGGGATTCATATATTGCTGCGGGTTCTGCCTTTATCAGTGATGGTCAGAAAGTTCGGCCAGCTGAGGAAAAACGATAATGTCTATTACTGCTTTTTCGATAAAAAATAGCCGACTCGTTTTATTTGTATTCATAATATTGACGATCACAGGGCTGGCGTTATATCCGGATTATCCTTCCCGTGAGGAACCCACCTTACCTATCAACCAAACCATCATAACGGCTTACCACCCAGCCTTGGATGTTTATGAGACAGAGGCCCTTGTTGCGCGCCCCATTGAGCGAGCGTTGCGAGAATTAGAAGAGACAAAAAATATTACGACCTCAATAAGGGCAGGCGAAGTCTATCTTTCTCTTGAAATAAAGGACGGTACTCCGAGCTACTCGCATACCTGGCTTCGGGTCAGAGCGAAAATGCAAGATGTGCTCAACGAGCTTCCGGAGGGTATTTCGGGCCCATTCGTCAATGATAACTATGATGCCGTTGCGGTAATGACTGTGGCTTTAAGTGCCACGGATTATTCTTTCAGAGAATTGAGAGATAAAGCAAATGAACTTCGTAATTATCTTTATAGCATCCCAGGGATGGATAAAGTTACGTTGCATGGTGTTGCTGATGAGCAGATATCAATAGAACTCAAACCATTTGTGGCATCGCAGTATTCACTGAACCCTAACGACATCTATTTGCAGCTGAGTAAAAGCAACTCCCTCGGGCAGGTAGCACATGTCAATTTTGACACTCAGGAAAGTCGGGTCTTCGTTCAGAACGGCTATGACGAACTGAGCGAAATTAGGGAAATGCTAATATCGCTACCAAACGGATCCATGCTCCCTTTAAGTGAGGTTGCCGATGTTACCAGAATCCCGGCCAGGCCTCTGAATAGCGCAGCCTATCTCGATGGTGACCGTGCAATTGTTGTCGCAGGTTATATGGCACCCGGGATCAATATGGTGGATTTTAATGAGCAACTGCGCCGTAAGCTGACCGAATGGGAGAGTGAGCTACCGGTTGGTTTTCAAATGAAAACCATCACTGATCAGGGTAAAGTTGTCGATCAAGTGATATCAAAAATGATCTCAACGCTACTACAAACCATTCTTGTCGTGACAATTGTCACTGTACTTGCGTTGGGTCTTCGCGCTGGATCTTTGGTGGCGCTGGCTGTTCCTATAACCGGTATTATCACGTTAGTTTTTCTACGAGTTTTTGGGATAGAGCTTAACGAAGTAAGCATAGCGTCTTTCATCATTGCTTTAGGTATACTCGTTGACAATCCCATGGTCATTGTTGAGGACATCTCGAAAAGGGTAGCGCAAGGCGAAGAGAGAGAGTCGGCTGCTTTATATGCGGGAAAAACGCTGGGGACGCCCATTCTAATTGCTAGCCTAACCGTAATATTGGCTTTTGCCCCCCCGGTGTTCACTGACAACATTACTGCTATTTATATGCAGACACTGACCATTGTTATTGGGGTGATGCTGCTCGTTTCGTGGTTTGTTGCTACGATGTTAACGCCGATCATGGCTAAGTGGTTTATCAATCTATCGTCCACGACCCGAGGAATATCTGGAGGCCAGCCTTCATCTGTAATGAAGGTTATGTCTTCCTTTTGGGACAAGGTTATTTCGCGTCCCAAGTTGTTTCTCAGTGCTTCGGTTTTAAGCCTTGTCGTGGCGTTATTCGTCTCAAGCACCATCCCAGAGGCTTTTTTTCCGCCGTCTGAACGCAACCAGCTGCAAATATCTGTTGAACTTCCAGCGAATACGCCAGCAGAAGAAACAGCTGTAGTGGCCGAAGAAATGACTCAGTGGTTGAGTGATGACAGTCAGTTTCCGGAAATTACTGGAGCAACAGCCTATGTGAGTGATGGAGGGCCTCGCTTTATCCTGGGTCTAAATCCTCCTGAACCGGCTCCCCATTCGGCATATCTTGTTGTAAACGTTACCAAAGGCACGGTTGTCAGCGAGTTTGTCGATAAGCTAAGAGCGGAAATGCCCTCTGAGTATCCGTTTGCGGAACTTGAAATCAATCCGTTTTTTATGGGCTCTACTCCACCAGGAGAAGCCACTATTCGTCTGGTTGGTAGCAATCAATCGAATATTCTAAAAGCTTCCGAAACTATTCAAGGGGCTCTCAACGAGGTAGAGCACACCATTAAAGTAAAGCAAGATTGGGAGCGTTCCGTTACTAACTTCCTGGTAAAGGTTGATCGTCCCGCTGCCCTATCCGCAGGGGTGACTCGTGAAGACATCTTGTTAGCTCTCCGCGAACATAGTTTGGGAGAAAATGCTTCTGTGCTTCGAGAAGGAGAGCACCAGCTTCCTATTGTTGTAACGACGAATCTTGCAGGGGACATGTCATTGGCGCAATTGGAAAACATTCAAATTTTTCCCCAGTCCTCGACTCGACCTGTCTATCTGTCTGACATTGCGACTATTGAGACTAAATTTGATCCCTCCATTATTAAGAAACGCAACTTAACGCCGACGGTAACGGTGACTGCGTTGAATCCTTCAATGACATCAAAAGAATTAGTTAACTCAATTTCAGGCACGCTTGAGGAAGTAAAGGCGAAATTCGGCGTTAGGGTAGAGTTTGGTGGTGAGATTGAAGAAAGTGAAGTCACAGAAGAAGCTATATTTGCCTTCTTGCCATTGTGTGTCTTGGCTATGGTTATACTGTTTATTTATAAGTATAACTCTTTTAGAAAAGTGGCAATAATCGTCTTAAGTGTACCTTTTTGTGCAATCGGTTTGCTGCTTGCGCTGGTTATCTTTCGTCTTCCTTTCGATTTTATGGCGAATCTAGCCATTTTCGCCCTAATAGGGATTATTGTCTCGAACGCGATGTTAATTATTGAGCAAGTCGATATTGAGAAAGAATCTGGGAAATCTGAGCTCGATTCGCTGAAGTTAGCTTTGATGGAACGATTCCGTCCAATCATGTTAACCCAAATAACAACAATACTTGGACTCCTTCCGTTACTCATAGCGAACGATCCTTTGTGGAGGTCGTTCAATGTGGTTATTATGGGTGGACTTATCTCAGGTACTATTGCTTCTTTCATAGTCGTTCCAAGTTTGTATGTGATTTTTTTCCATAAAAAATCCCCTCAACACAAAGGAGCCATTTCAGTTGAATGAACTCATGCTCTACATAAGTGTATTCGTAGGGGCTGCTATACCAGTCCTGGAAGTTTGGATAGCTGTGCCTTTAGGGGTTATAGCAGGGTTGCCCTGGTTTCCGGCAGCTGTCGCTGGTTTTATCGGCAACTTTTTATCCTTGCTTCCAGTTATATACGCCAGTGAGAAAGTAACTGCTTTTGTCCGCCGTTGGGTAAAAAAACTAAAACGGATGATTTAGCCAAATTTAAACCTGGAAGGAATGAACGAAAACACCGAATTCTTGAAAAATTCGGTGTTCCTGGCTTAGCTTTTCTTGGTCCTTTTCTGATAGGGGTACATGCTGCAGCTGCATTTGCTATGGCAATGGGAGCTGCTAAACGAAGCGTTTTATTTTGGTTTGCCTTGTCATTAATCTTTTGCTCATTGTTGTTCGGTTTTTTAGCGGGAATAGGAGTTGCCGAAATTTCAGATGGTAAACAGCTACCTTTTTCGCATTAGCGGTGCGAGAGAATTTTCTGTTTGAAATAGTGGCACACCTCACACCTCACACCTCACACCTCACACCTCACACCTCACACCTCACCCCGAGCACACTTTGCGCTAGCTGCATGGGTTGGGGATAGCACGTCTAACTTGATTAATTGGCGGGTTCATAGCAATTCGTTGACTAGCGACATTCGAAAAGCCCCAGCCATGACCGGGGCAAGCGAGACCGTCTACGAAGGCAGCAACACGAAGTGCAACTGTCCTTATCTTCAATCGCCTTCCGGGTTGCCAGCGTTCACCGCAACCACCTTCATCCGACGCCGGAGTATCGGCCCGACCATATAGGGCAGGATCAGCCCCAGGCCGGCGAACACCCACAAGCCGATGGCGAGGCCGCTGTTCCACAAGATGGTCCAGTCGCCGTCGGAGATGTCCATGGCGTGGCGAAGGTTCTTCTCCATCTCCGGCCCCAGCAGCAGGCCGAGGATGATCGGTACCAGTGGGATCTCCAGCTTGCGGAAGATGTACCCCGCTACACCGAAGACCACCATGAAGTAGAGATCGAAGGTGGTGTTGCTGATCGAGTAGATCCCCACGAAGGCGATCATCGTCACGATCGGCAGCAGGTACATCGGCGGTACTGAGAGCAGCTTGACGAAGATCCCCACCATCGGGATATTGAGCACCAGCAGCAGGAAGTTGCCGATCAGCAGCGCGGCAATCACGCCCCACACGATGTCGGCGTTCTGGGTGAACATCAGCGGCCCGGGGGTGATGTTCATCGAGATCAACAATGCCAGCAGTACCGCGGTGGTGCCGCTCCCGGGCACGCCGAGCGTCAGCATGGGCACCAGGGCGCCGCTCGAGGCGCCGTTGTTGCCCGCCTCCGGTCCGGCCACGCCGCGCGGATCACCTTGGCCGAAGTAGCCCTTCTTGCCCACCACCTTCTTCTCCAAGGTGTAGCCGATGAAGCTGCCCAGCGAAGCCCCGGCACCGGGCAGCACGCCGGCGATGAAGCCCAGGATGCCCCCGCGGATGCTCGACGGCAGGATGCCGCGGATATCGGCCCACTTCAGCGAGAGCTTGTTCACCGCCATCTTCTCCTTGCCGCCCCCTGCCTTCTCCTCAATGAAGAACAGCAGCTCGGAGATGGCGAACAGACCGACGATAGCGATGATGAAGTCCATGCCTTCGTAGAGCTCCAGCACGCCGAAGGTGTAGCGCTGCACCCCGGTAGTATCGATGCCCACGGTGGCGATCATCAGGCCGATGCAGGCCGCCACTACGGTCTTCATAGGGTTCTTGCCGGTAATGCCGCCCAGGGTGGCGAAGGCCAGCAGAAAGAGGGCGAAGTACTCGGCCGGGCCAAAGGTCAGGGCGAACTTTGCCAGCACCGGGGCCAGCAGGATCAGGCCCACCGTGGCGATCAGGCTGCCCATGAAGGAGGCAATGGCGGAGATCGCCAGTGCCTCGGAGGCCTTGCCCTGCTGAGCCATGGGGTAGCCATCGAGGCAGGTCATCATCGCCGGCTCGTCACCGGGGATGTTGAGCAGTATCGACGAGATCCGCCCACCGTACATGGCGCCGGCATAGACCGCGGTCAGCATGATCAACGCCGTCTCGGGTGGCAGGCCCAGGGTGAAGGCCAGCGGGATCAGGATGGCCACGCCGTTCGCCGGCCCCAGTCCCGGCAGGGCGCCGATGAGAGTACCCAGGAAGGCACCCATAAGGCCGAATATCAGGTTCTGCGGGGCGAGTGCTACCCCGAAACCATCGATCAGGAAGCCAAGGGTCTCCATCAGGTCACCTCCAAGAACGAGAGCACACCCAGGGGGAGGGCGAGGTCGAGGGCAAAGTTGAACAGCAGAAACACCACCACGCCGGCGGCCGCTCCGATAATGAAGGCGCGAATCGGCACGCTGCCCATGCGCCAGCACAGGGTGCCCACCGCCAGGGTGGTGCTGAGGATGAAGCCCAGCGGCTCAAGCAGCATGGCATAGAGCACAAGCACCACGACTGCGACGATCAGCTCGACGCCGGTGCGGCTCCAGGGCCAAGCATTGTCGGGGTCAGGTCGCAACACCATGTAGAGGCTGGAGAGCCCCAGCACCACCGCTAACAGCAGCGGGAAGGTTTCGGGGCCCACCGCCTCGCTGCCGCCGAAGGACTCGGGAAGCTGAGCGGCACCCCAGCCGTACGCGACGGCCACGAAGATCATCAGGATGCCGAAGATGCGATCGTTGATGGTCATTCCTGCAACATCCCCAGTTCGATGGACAACTCACGAATATCCTCGACTTGCTCGGCCATGAAGTCTTTGAACTCCTGCCCGGTATAGTGGAAGGGCATCAGGCCGTTGTTCTCCATCACCTGTTGCCATTCGTCGCTTTCGTACATTGTCTCGATGGCATCGACCCAGTACTGATAGGCATCCTCGGAGATACCCGCCGGCATGTAGAAGCCACGCCAGTTGGGGCCGATGGCGTCGATGCCTTGCTCTTTGGCGGTAGGAATGCCATTGAAATCGCCCGGCAGACGCTCGGGGGCCAGAACAGCCAGAATCCGCAAATCACCAGACTCCCAGAATCCGCGTGCCTCCGAAATGTCGCCGGTGAAGGCATCGAGATGTCCGCCGACCACCTGGGTCAGTGCCTCGCCACCGTTGTTGTAGGAGAGGTAGGGAATCTCCCTGAGGGTGTCGACACCGGCAGCCTTGGCGGCGATCAAGGCCTTGAGGTGATCCCAGCCACCTTTGGCACTGGCCCCGGCGAACTTTACGCTGCGGCTGTCTTCCTTGATGGCATCCATCAGGTCAGTAAGATCCTGATAAGATGAGTCCGTAGGCACGGCGATGACACCATAGTCGGAGCCGAGGGTGCCGATCCAGCGCACCATCTCCATATCCATACCCGGAAATTGCTCTTGTGCCAGCCGTGTGGGGACGGCGGTCGAGGCTGCAATGAGCACGTTCTCCTTCCCCTCGCGTTTGCTGACCACGTGGGCATACGCCACGCCACCTCCAGCACCCGCCATGTTGATTGTTTGCACATTACCGGGAACGAGGCCAAGCTCGGAAAGCACCTTGCCACCAGTACGACAAGTGAAGTCCCAGCCGCCCCCCGGATCGGAGGGCGCGATGCACTCCACTTTTCTGCTCGGCTCGAAGGCGACAGCAGAGAACGAGACGATGCTCAAGGCGGAAAGGGTGGTCAAGGCAATAAGGTGGTATTTCATGAATGGGCTCCAAGTTGGTCGAGGCTGGTTACCTTGTTGTTTGTATTCTTTCAAGGTGTACTGGAGAGGCTATGCATCCTGACGGAAGAAAAGAATTACTGGTCGGGAAAGAAGAGGTTTCTGTTTCGGATAGTCTCATTATCCAATTGATATTTATTTGGTTTTTATTTTCTTGCGGTGATTTATATAGACCTTGGTGTAACACTGGTTGGGCGTTACAAGGTGCTTTGCCGGGCATGAAAAAATGAAGGCCCCATGGCGGAGCCTTCGGAAGTGGCTGTCATGGTGTGCTCACCTGACCTTGCCAATGACCTCCCTGAGTGAGTCAATCTGTCCGCTGAAAAAAGTGTCGAACTCGTCGCCGGTCAGATGGAAGGGCATCAAGCCGTGCGTGTCCATTACCTGCTGCCAGTAATCGCTCGCGTAGACTTCGCTGATGGCTTGTGTCCAGAACGCCTTGTCCTCTTCACTGATGCCGGGCGGAGCATAGAAGCCGCGCCAGTTGGGTGCTACGACATCGATGCCTTGCTCCCTGGCGGTGGGCAGATCATCGAATGGTGCTGGCAGCCGCTCCTCGGAGAGAATCGCCAGTACACGCAAGTCTTCACTCTCAAGATACCCGGTGATACCGGAAATATCCCCGACGAATACATCCAGATGCCCCCCCAGAACCGGTGTGACGGCGCTCGCACTATTGTTGTAGTCGAGGTAGGTCACGTCATTAAGGTTGTCGATGCCGGCGGTGTGCAGAAGACGCAGCACATTGACTTGATCCCAGCCGAGGACACCACTGCCCGTGGCGAACTTGACTGACTTGATGTCCTCCTTCAGCGCAGAGACCACGTCGTCTAGGTTCTCAATCGGTGAGTCCGGCTTGACGGCGAGCACGGCGTAATCGGCACCCAGTGCCCCCAGCCAGGTGACGTCATCTGCACTCATGCCTGGATAGAGGTCCTGGGCGAGCCGGGTAGCGTTCGACGAGGAAGCGGCGACGATCAGGCCGTCATTGCCCTGCCGCTTGCTAACCACATGGGCGAACGCCACACCACCGGCACCACCGGCCATATTCTTGGTTTGCATGCCGTTGTCGATGATTCCGGTTTCGCGCAAGGCGGACGCAAACTGGCGACAGGTGAAATCCCAGCCGCCGCCGGGATCGGCCGGCGCAATGCACTCCAGTCGGTCATTGGGCGCCTCGGCACTGAGGGGACTGGCCAGGGCCATGAAAGGCCAGAGCAGAGCGGCGATGGGAAGCAGCCGGGAAGATGTGGAGAATTCTGACATAGGTATGTACCTCTTGTTGTCGTCGGATGGGTATCGGTGGCGATACCCGAAGGTGGCCCGGGGGCCCGGTTAAAGATTGACCCTTGAATGCCAGGCTGGACTTGCGGCCATTTCCGGTGCCTTGGTGGCAGTCGTTTCAATCGTCTCGGAAGGCGAGACACACTGGACTGGGAGTCGAGAGTTGGTGAACGGGGGGCGGCTCTCGGCTCGACAGCATATCGCTATCGAAAGTCACTACGCTGTCGTCGTCCTCGTTGGCAACGTGAAGCCGCCCTGGTCCGCCATCGAAGCCCAAGAAACGCGGCGTTCTGCCACCCGAGGAGAGGTTCCTGAGATGGCTCAGGTGGCCGTTGCGGGGATCGATCTCGAAGAGCGCGAGACTGTCCTCGCCACGGTTGGAGGCCAGTACATGCCGTCCCGCCGGATGCACCACGATGCCTGCGGCACGGTTGTTGCCTGTGTGGCTGGCGGAAAGACTGGGTAGGATCTGCAGCGGGTGCATCTCGCCGCTGGCGTAATCGATGCGATAGGTCGTGACAGTGGAATCAAGCTCGTTGACCACGTAGGCCAGGGGGCGCTCGGGGTGGAAGTCGATATGCCGTGGACCGGCCCCCTCGCGAGTCGCAATCTTGAGCATTTGCTGCGCCAGCAACTGGCCACGGTCGGCGTCGAAGGGGATCACGAACAGGCAGTCCAGTCCCTTATCAGGAACCACGACATGCTGGCCATCTGGTGTGAAGGGGTTGGCATGGGGCTTGGAGAAGGGCTGCTCCATGCGGTGCGGGCCAGGCTTGCCACTCAGTTCCACGAAATCGACCACTCCGCGAAGCTCGCCGTTCGGCGCCAGTCCGATCAGAGCCACGGAACTGGAGATGTGGTTGGAGACCACGATGAAGCGCTCGCTGGGATCGATCGCCAGGTGCACCGGATTAGCACCGCCGGTACTCACCTGGTTGAGGAAGCTGAGCTCCCCGCTAACGGGATGTATGGCGAAGGCGCTGATCTCGCTGCGATCGCCATGTATGCAGTAGAGCCTATCACCATCGCGGTTGATCACGAGGTAAGAAGGGTTGGTCAAGCCGTCTAACGACTGGATCTGTTCCCAGTGCCGGGCAGAGTCATCGACGCGATAGACGCTGATACCCTTGCCGCGTGCCTGGCGTCGTTGGGTGGTTCGACAACCGATGTAAGCCAGCATGAATTGAGTCCTGTATCACGCTCGAGGCCGCGCCTCGAGCTGGAATGGCGAAATGGAGTCAGCGACCGTGCCGCTCGGCCTCCAGTGTCTTGCGCACCACGAAGGGCAGGATGCCGCCGTGCATCAGGTAACGCAGTTCCTGGGAGGAGTCGATCCGCAGGTTCAGTTTGATCCGGGTGTCATCGCTCGCGTGGCGACGAAGGCGCAGGATCGCCGGGTTCGAGCCGATCGCCAGGGACCTGCCCACCTCGATGTCGATCGCTTCGTCCCCGCTCAGGGCCAGTTGCTCGGCAGTCACACCCTCGGGGAGCAGCAGCGGCAGTACCCCCATGCCGATCAGGTTGCTGCGATGGATGCGCTCGAAGCTGCCGGCGATCACCGCTCGCACGCCCATCAGGGCCTGGGCCTTGGCGGCCCAGTCGCGGCTCGATCCGGCGCCGTAGTTGATGCCGGCAAAGACCACCAGCGGGATGTCGTGTTCGATATAGCCTTGCACGGCCTCGAATAGCGGGCGCGGCTCACCCCCGTCGAGGGGGCGGGCCCAGACGCCGTCGCCGCTCGGCATGCCGGGCAGGCGGTTGTCGACGCGGCGGTTGGTGAAGGCGCCGCGCAGCATCACCTCATGGTTGCTGCGACGGGTTGAGTACTGATTGAGGTTGGCTGGGTCCTCGCCCATCTCGATCAGGTAGCGCCCCGCCTGGCTGTCCGCAGGAATCGCCCCCGCGGGGGAGATGTGGTCGGTGGTGACGTTGTCGCCCAGTTGCATGATGACCCGGGCGTCGCGGATCGACAGCGTCTCGCGCGGCGCCTCGTCGATGCCCTCCAGGTAGCGCGGCCGCCGCAGGTAGGTGGAGTCGGGCCGCCAGGGGAAGCGCAGGCTGCTCTGGGCATTGAGTTTCTGCCACTGCTCAGTGCCTTCCCAGAGGGTGGCGTTGTGGGCCGCGTACCCCTCGGGGGTGACCACCTTGCGGATCATCGCCTCGACCTCGTCGTCGTGGGGCATCAGGTCGGCGAGATAGACCGGCTGACCAGCCGCATCCTCGGCGAGGGGCTCACGGGTGATGTCCCGGTCCACATCGCCAGCGATGGCGTAGGCCACCACCAGGGCGGGCGACATCAGGTAGCCCGACGAGAGACGCGGATTGACGCG
This sequence comes from Billgrantia hypersalina, assembly GCF_052584175.1. NCBI lineage: Bacteria > Pseudomonadati > Pseudomonadota > Gammaproteobacteria > Oceanospirillales > Halomonadaceae > Billgrantia > Billgrantia hypersalina. Next base: position 179,035 of record NZ_JBMIQI010000004.1, on the reverse strand, counting down.
CCCCTGGAAGTTGCGGTTGCCGGAGAGGACCGCGACCCCATCGAGGCCAGCATCGACGCGGGCCTCGACCGCGGGGATCAAGCTCCCGGAGTTGCCGATGCAGGTCATGCAGCCGATGCCCGCCAGCGAGAAGCCCAGGGCATCGAAGTCGTCCTGCAGGCCGGCCCGTTGCAGGTAGTCGGCCACCACACGCGAGCCCGGCGAGAGCGAGGTCTTGACCCAGGGCTTGCGCGTCAGGCCGCGTTGCCGGGCACGACGGGCCAGCAGCCCGGCCTGGATTACCTCGGACGGGTTAGCGGTATTGGTGCAACTAGTGATTGCGGCGATGACGACCGCACCGTGATCCAGGGTGCGGGCCCAGTCGGGAAGGTCGCCTACGCCGGCATGGCTGGAGGCAAGCACCTCGGTGGCGCCTTTGTCGGGGCGGGCGAGCCGACGATAGGAGGCCGGAAGCTCGCTTAGCGGGTGGCGTTGGTGCGGCTGGTGGGGGCCGGCCACGCTGGGCTCGATGCGCGAGAGGTTGATCTCCAGGCAGCGGTCGAAACGTGGCTCGGGCGTGTGGTCGTGGCGCCATAGCCCCTGGGTCTCGAGGTAGGCTGCGACCCGCTGACGCAGGGCGGCAGGTCGCCCGCTGAGGCCGAGGTAGGCCATGGTGATGTCATCGAAGGGGAAGAACACCACCGTCGCGCCATACTCCGGCGCCATGTTGGCCACCGTGGCCCTCGCCGCCAGGTCGAGGCCCGCCAGCCCCGGGCCGCAGAACTCGACGAACTTGCCCACCACCCCCTCCGCCCGCAGTAGCTCGGCGATGTGCAGGGCCAGGTCCATGGCGGTGACCGAGGGACCCAGACGCCCGGTGAGGCGGATGCCAACCACCTCGGGCAGGGTCAGGGTGACCGGCTCGCCGAGCACCGCGGCCTGGCCCTCCAGCCCTCCCACGCCCCAGGCCAGCACCCCCAGAGCATTGATCATCGGCGTATGGCTGTCGGTGGCCACCATGTTGTCAGGATGCAACCAGGCCAGGCCGCCGTCATCGTCCTCGCTGACCCATACCACCTCGGCCAGGGACTCCATGTTGACCTGGTGGATGATCCCGGTACCCGGCGGTACCACCTTGAAGTTGTCCAGGCTGCGCTCAGCCCATTTCAGGAAGCGATACCGCTCTTCGTTACGGTGAAAGTCGATGTCCAGGTTGCGGGCAAAGGTATCCGGACGATCGAAGTGCTCGACGATCACCGAGTGATCGATTGCCAGCACCGCTGGAATCGCCGGATTGATGCGACTGGCCTCGCCGCCCATCTCGGCGACGGCGTCGCGCATCCCGGCGAAGTCGGCCAGGGCGGGCAGGCAGGTGGTGTCGTGGAACATCAGACGGTTGGGGTAGTAGCCGACTTCGCCCTGGGTCGCTTGGCCGATCAGGAAGTCGAGGAAGTCCGGAAGGGCATTCGGGGAACGGCGGGCCACATTTTCCAGCAGGAGGCGCAATGAATAGGGCAGCCGTTCGAGCCGGTCTTCATCCACCAAGTCGACCAGGGCAATGTAGCGATAATTCTGCCCCTTGACCGTCAACTGGCGTGGGGGAGGCGTATCGTAGGGGTGATCACTCATGCGAGTCTCCTCGGGCGCCGGGCTGGGGCGCGATGGAAGACACGCTAACGCACCGCTCACAAGAGAAAAATTGAAGCTTCGCCAAGCCAGCGTTCGTGGGGGGATAACGCAGCGTGAGACCGGCTGATTAGGCGGCTTATGCCGGTAAGGAGAGCCGTAGGTGCTCGACGAAAGCCTTGGCTGTCGGCGGCAACATGCGGGTATCACGAATGCCGATCTGCAACTGTCGCTCTGCCCAGGGTTCATCGAGCGTGATACCAATGACCGGGATCGACCTTGCGTAGATGTTGATGACGTGGCGGGGAAGGATCGCGACGCCCAGTCGGGAGGACACCAGCTGGCACATGCAGTCGAAGCTGCTGACCCGGATCTTTATCTTCGGGGTGATGTCGAGCTTGTGTGCTTCTCGGGTGATCAAGGCATAGAGGGCGCTTTCGCCATGGGAGGCGATAAGATCATATTGTATGAACTCGGAGAAATGCACGCTCTCCCTATCCGCCATCGGATGGCTGACCGATGCCGCAACTGCCAGCTCGTCACTGCGATAGGGAAAGGTCTCGAGATCCGGTGCCGGGGTATGACTGGCGAAAACGCCGAGATCGGCGTGGCCCTCGGATACTTCACGGACGATGGCGGCTCCGACTCGCTCCTCGATATCCAGCTTGATACCCGGGTATTTGGCAGTGAAAGACTCGATATCCGCAGGCAGGAATTGGGCCAGCGCCGAGGTGGTGGCATGGAGCTTGATGTTGCCCTTGATGCCGCCGGTGTAGTCGTTTAGTTCCTCGTCCATCTGATGCAGGGTCTCGAAGACCCGGCGGGTGTAGGTGAGCATCGACTGACCCGCCGGGGTCAGCTCCACTCCGCGGGAGAAGCGTGTAAACAGGGGTGCCCCGACACGGCTTTCCAGCTCGGCGATGCGCTTGCTGATCGCCGACACCGCCAGGTGGGCTCGCCCGGAAGCCCGTGTCAGGCTCTTTTCCTCGGCGACGCAGAGAAATATCTTCAGGGTGGTCAGGTCGTAGCGCATTGGTGTCTATCCGGGAGTGGGCCAGCGTTGCGAACGCTGAATCTACTATAACCCGACAAGGTTCACGAACGGAGAAGGCAGTGATCCGACGGTCGGTCCCTAAGCAACGATCGCCCATGAGAATGACGTCCACAATGCACAACCGGTCCGATCTCGATGAGTACTGGGCTGAGACGGAACGTTTCACCTTGTAGACCTTTTCGCTTTCGCTTAGTGGCAACAAAGAAACAGTCAATCCATTTGCCGCCGGCCGATCCGCAGGGCGATGAAGGGGGCGATCAGCATCAGGGCGACCAGCCGGAAGAGGTGGTGGAAGGTCACATAGAGCGGGTCCATGTCCAGGGCCACGGCCAGCACCGCCATCTCCGCCATGCCTCCGGGGGCCAGGGCGAGCAGGGCGATGTCGCGCGGCACCCCCAGCCATCGATGTATCAGCTCGGCGAAGACGGCTAGCACCGACAGAGTGAGCAAGGTGGCCACCAGGGCATACCGCCCGTAGGCGAGCAGTTCCCGGACGGAAGTGCCGCTGAAGCGGGTACCGATGGAGCTGCCCAACACCAGCAGCACCGCCCCCATGGCCCACGCCGGCAGCTGCAGGCTGCCGATCCCGCCGACAGAAAGCGCGGCACCGAGGGTCAGCGGCAGGAGCAGAGCGGGGGCGGGTAGGCGCAGGCGATGCCCTAGGGGGACTACGGCCAATAGCAGCAGCAGCCAGGCATCTTGCCAGCCCGGGGTGCCGGCGTCCTCTGCCCGCATGCTGACGCCGCCCTCCAGCACCCAAAATAGCGGCGGCAGTACCAGCAGCACCAGTACCACGCGCAGCGACTGGCCCATGGCGATGCCACGCACGTCGTTGCCGAGCTTCTCCCCCAGCACCACCATGGCCGCCATGCCGCCAGGTAGCGCCGAGAAGAAGGCGGTGGTGGTTTCCAGCCCGCAGCGCCGGTACCAGAGGGTGACAACATAGGTGGCCACCACCACACCGACGGAGAGCAGCAGCAGAGAGAGCGACAGGCTCGGTAGCCGCTCGACCAGCTCGGTGGTGACCTGGCCCCCCAGCACCAGCCCCATTATCCCCAGACACAGCTCGCGAAGTTGACCAGGCATCTTGAGGCGTGCACCGGCCATCGAGGCGACCAGGTTGGCGACCAGCGGGCCAAGCATCCAGGGCAGGGGCAGCGCCAGTAGCTTGAAAAGGAGGCCTCCCAGCACGCCAAGCAGCAGAGCGTGCCCCACCGCCATCATGCCGCCGCGCCGCTGGACGAGCCGCCTCATGGCGCGACCCGCGCATCCTGTCCGCTCGTCGCCAGCGCCTCGGCCACGAAGCCGTTCTCTTTGCGCTCACGCAGAAAGCCCTCCACAACATCGGCCACCCCCTGCCTCGCGCGCGGCAGGGCCATGGCCTGCTCGATCTGGGTGAAGGCGTCCGCTAGCACGCGATAGCCGAGGTGTTCCCGGGCGTAACGCTCGAGGGGCTGGCGCACCCCGGCCGCCGCGTCCAGGTCCTGGTCGACGAACCACTCCACCGCCGCCGCGGAGGTCGGGGCGCGTACTAGGCTGGCCCGTTGCAAGGCGCGGCTAAGGAAAAGGTCGTAGGCGGCGCCTTGTCCCACGGCGATGCGGACGCCGTCGCGATCCAGGTCTTTGACACCGGCGTATGGCGCCTCCTCAGGGACTAGATAGGTGCCCTCGATGAGGACATAGGGATCGGTAAAGCAGATCGTCTCGGCCCGCTTGGGATCCCGGGCCAGGAAGGCCAGGTCCCAGGCCCCCTCCTCCAGTGCGGCCACCACCTTGCCGGCAGCGTCGAAGGGCACCAGGCGCAACGGTATCTCTAGCCAGTCGGCCAGTTCACGGGCCAAGGCCACGGATACCCCGCCCAGCTCGCCGTCGTCAGATCGCTGTGCCAGGACAGGGTTGCCCAGGTTGATGGCGGCCCGGAGCGTTCCTGATGGCGCCAGCAAGCGCGCTGTCTGGTTACTCGGTTGCGTCATGATCTACCTCCGTGTGATGGGATGGGGCGAAATACGACTCAAACGGTCCCGAACCGTGTTCAGCGACGGTGCCTCCCTGCCTCCAGGGTCTTGCGCACTACGAAGGGCAGGATGCCGCCGTGCATCAGGTAGTGGAGCTCCTGGGAGGAGTCGATCCGCAGGTTGAGTTCGACCCGGGTGTCCTCTCCCGTGGGACGGTGGATGCAGAGGGTGGCCGGGTTCTCGCCGATCGCCACCGGCTCTGGGACGGCGATATCGAACCGCTCATCGCCCCGCAGCGACAGCGCCTCGGGGCCGACATCCTCCGGCAACTGCAGCGGCAGCACGCCCATGCCGATCAGGTTGCTGCGATGGATGCGCTCGAAGCTGCCGGCGATCACCGCTCGCACGCCCATCAGGGCCTGGGCCTTGGCGGCCCAGTCGCGGCTCGATCCGGCGCCGTAGTTGATGCCGGCAAAGACCACCAGCGGGATGTCGTGTTCGATATAGCCTTGCACGGCCTCGAATAGCGGGCGCGGCTCACCCCCGTCGAGGGGGCGGGCCCAGACGCCGTCGCCGCTCGGCATGCCGGGCAGGCGGTTGTCGACGCGGCGGTTGGTGAAGGCGCCGCGCAGCATCACCTCATGGTTGCTGCGACGGGTTGAGTACTGATTGAGGTTGGCTGGGTCCTCGCCCATCTCGATCAGGTAGCGCCCCGCCTGGCTGTCCGCAGGAATCGCCCCCGCGGGGGAGATGTGGTCGGTGGTGACGTTGTCGCCCAGTTGCATGATGACCCGGGCGTCGCGGATCGACAGCGTCTCGCGCGGCGCCTCGTCGATGCCCTCCAGGTAGCGCGGCCGCCGCAGGTAGGTGGAGTCGGGCCGCCAGGGGAAGCGCAGGCTGCTCTGGGCATTGAGTTTCTGCCACTGCTCAGTGCCTTCCCAGAGGGTGGCGTTGTGGGCCGCGTACCCCTCGGGGGTGACCACCTTGCGGATCATCGCCTCGACCTCGTCGTCGTGGGGCATCAGGTCGGCGAGATAGACCGGCTGACCAGCCGCATCCTCGGCGAGGGGCTCACGGGTGATGTCCCGGTCCACATCGCCAGCGATGGCGTAGGCCACCACCAGGGCGGGCGACATCAGGTAGCCCGACGAGAGACGCGGATTGACGCGCCCCTGGAAGTTGCGGTTGCCGGAGAGGACCGCGACCCCATCGAGGCCAGCATCGACGCGGGCCTCGACCGCGGGGATCAAGCTCCCGGAGTTGCCGATGCAGGTCATGCAGCCGATGCCCGCCAGCGAGAAGCCCAGGGCATCGAAGTCGTCCTGCAGGCCGGCCCGTTGCAGGTAGTCGGCCACCACACGCGAGCCCGGCGAGAGCGAGGTCTTGACCCAGGGCTTGCGCGTCAGGCCGCGTTGCCGGGCACGACGGGCCAGCAGCCCGGCCTGGATTACCTCGGACGGGTTAGCGGTATTGGTGCAACTAGTGATTGCGGCGATGACGACCGCACCGTGATCCAGGGTGCGGGCCCAGTCGGGAAGGTCGCCTACGCCGGCATGGCTGGAGGCAAGCACCTCGGTGGCGCCTTTGTCGGGGCGGGCGAGCCGACGATAGGAGGCCGGAAGCTCGCTTAGCGGGTGGCGTTGGTGCGGCTGGTGGGGGCCGGCCACGCTGGGCTCGATGCGCGAGAGGTTGATCTCCAGGCAGCGGTCGAAACGTGGCTCGGGCGTGTGGTCGTGGCGCCATAGCCCCTGGGTCTCGAGGTAGGCTGCGACCCGCTGACGCAGGGCGGCAGGTCGCCCGCTGAGGCCGAGGTAGGCCATGGTGATGTCATCGAAGGGGAAGAACACCACCGTCGCGCCATACTCCGGCGCCATGTTGGCCACCGTGGCCCTCGCCGCCAGGTCGAGGCCCGCCAGCCCCGGGCCGCAGAACTCGACGAACTTGCCCACCACCCCCTCCGCCCGCAGTAGCTCGGCGATGTGCAGGGCCAGGTCCATGGCGGTGACCGAGGGACCCAGACGCCCGGTGAGGCGGATGCCAACCACCTCGGGCAGGGTCAGGGTGACCGGCTCGCCGAGCACCGCGGCCTGGCCCTCCAGCCCTCCCACGCCCCAGGCCAGCACCCCCAGAGCATTGATCATCGGCGTATGGCTGTCGGTGGCCACCATGTTGTCAGGATGCAACCAGGCCAGGCCGCCGTCATCGTCCTCGCTGACCCATACCACCTCGGCCAAGGACTCCATGTTGACCTGATGGATGATGCCAGTGCCGGGCGGAACCACGCTGAAGTTGTTCAGGCTGCGCTCCGCCCACCTGAGGAAACGATAGCGTTCGCCGTTGCGATGGAAGTCGATATCCAGGTTGCGGGCAAAGGCATCCGGCGTGTCGAAATGTTCGACGATCACCGAATGGTCGATGGCCAGCACGGCAGGGATGGCGGGATTGATGCGTCGCGGTTCGCCGCCCATCTCGGCCACGGCGTCGCGCATCCCGGCGAAGTCGGCCAGGGCGGGCAGGCAGGTGGTGTCATGGAACATCAGGCGATTGGGAAAGTAGTTGACCTCACCCGCCGCCTCGCGACCAGCGAGGAAGTTCAGGAAGTCCGTCAGGCCCTGGGGGGAACGCCGCGCGATATTCTCCAGCAGTATGCGCAAAGAAAAGGGCATCCTTACGAGCCGTGCCTCGTCGACCAGATCAGCAAGGGCGATGTAACGGTACTCGCTGTCATCGACCGTCAGGGTTCTGGGAGGTGTCTCCTCGGAGTGGGGTATGCTGGGGGGCGTCATTAAATGATCCTGTTGGAAAGGGCAAGACAGGGGCGGATTATCCCAGGATGCTTCTCACGATTTCGGACTTGTCCTTCCTCGCCTTGACCAGATGATTTTCAAGGAAGTCAGCCGCTTGGAGATACTGCCCCTGCTCGAGGAGCGAGATGATATGCAGGTGGTCCTCGCACTCACGCTGCGGTTCACGCCGTGTGGGGTGAACGCTGTATTCGAGCAGACGTCTCAGTCGATTGGCCTTCTGAATGCCTTCGAGCAGGAAAGGGTTCCCGGAGAAGCTCACTATGGCTTCATGGAACTCAACGCCTGCATTGAATATCTGGATCGGTGAGTAACCCTCTTTGGCGTGAAGCAACGCCTGCTGTCTTTCCCTGAGCTTGAGAAGGACCTGGCCATCGGCTCGATAGCCAGGCTCACGCAAGGCGGCGGGCTCGATCAGGGCACGATACCGATAGCACTGCTCGTAGGAGATCGCGGAGGTGAGGAACTCACCGAATTCCCAGCCATAGCCAAGAAGGCGCCGTATCCATCCCTCTTTCTCCATCTGGATGAGCGCCTGCTGGACGTTGGGACGGCTCTCATCGTACTTCCTGACGATATCGGCTTCGGTGAACTGGGCGGGCAGTTCGTCGTGGAGGTGATCACGAGCCAGCAGGTAGCACAGGGGATGAAGCTCGACCCCGATCGAGGCGGCTGAGTGCTCCTGAATCTGCTGGCGTGCGATGTTGGCGTCGCGAAGGAAAAAGCCGCGATTCGGTCGGCGCTCGAGGATGCCCTTCTCCTCGAGGGTCTTGAAGGCGGATCGAGTCAGGGTGCGAGAGACCTTGAGTCTTTCGGAGTAATGGACCTCCCGAAGATGAGAGCCAATTTCCAATCGCTCCTCGACGATAGAGGCGCAGATCTTTCTTGCCAGCACATCGGAGGAGCGACTCCTTCGGGTATCGGCGTTGATGTCGAGTTGTGCGTTATTCATGCGGTAGCTCTCGAATAAGGAGCGATTTTATTTCTAAATTTTATCTTTTTGTTGATAGAAAAACAAACGCTAAGAAGGCCATGGATTATCAAGAGAAGGTGGCACGAGAGGCGGGCCAGCGGCCCACCTTTTATCAAGACATCTTAATCTGCTTTTTGCCGAGGCGACGAAAGAGTTTGACGAGGTAGGGAGATAGTACGACCACGGCAACGGCGCAAGTCAGTATTAGGGATATGGGCCGTTCAATAAAGACCATTAGGCTGCCATCCGAGGCAATCAATGTTTGCAAAAGGGTATTCTCCGCCATGCCTCCCAATACCAGGGCGAGTACCGTGGCGGCAGGTGAATAACCGTACAGTTTCATGGCGAAACCCAGGAGACCACCGATGACCAGCACCCAAGTCTCGATGATGCTGGAGTGCAGCGCATATGTACCCACGACGCACAGGACCACGATGATGGGAATCACTAGGCGGTAGGGGATATCCAGGAACTTGACGAACAGGGGGATTGCGGCAATGCAGAGAATGATCAGGATCATGTTGCCGAGATACATACTAGCAATCAGGCCCCAGACAAACTCAGGGTCGTTGACGATCATCATCGGCCCGGGGCGAAGCCCCCACATCATGAAGGCACCAAGCAGGACGGCGGTGGAGCCTGATCCGGGAATGCCCAGTGAGAGCAACGGCACCATCGAACCTGCCGAGGCTGCGTTGTTGGCACATTCCGGGGCGACCAGGCCGCGCATCTCGCCATGACCGAACTTCTCGGGATCCTTGGCGATTTTCTTCTCGACCGAGTAACCCATGATGGAGCCGAGTGTGCCCCCGGATCCTGGCAGGAGACCGGCGAGGAAACCAATCAGCGAACCACGAACGAAGGTAAACCTAGACTCAGAATAGTCCTTACGAGTCGGCCAAAAATGTTCGCTACGGAAGGAGAGGCGAAGCTTCTTCATTTCGGTCCTGTGCTGGCCGGAATAGATACAATACAGGAGTTCTCCGATACCGAAGATGCCGATGGCAACGGGAACAAAGTAGATGCCACCGATCAGTTCCGGGGAGCCGAAGGTAAAGCGCTGCGATCCGCTGATCACGTCGACACCGACCATGCCCACCGCGAAGCCGATCAGTGCCGAGATGATGCCATTGATCTTGTTTTCCCCCATGACGGTAGCCAGCAGCAGCAGGCCGAAGAGGATGATCAGAAAGAACTCGGATGGACCGAAGGAGGCTGCCAGCTTGGCAAGTGACGGGATCAGCGCGCAGATGAGGATGACGCCGGTGGTTCCACCCACAAAAGAGGCGATCGCCTGCATTACCAGGGCGGGCCCGGCGCGTCCCTGCTTGGCCAGCGGGTAGCCATCCAGCGTCGACGCCACAGTGGCGGATTCGCCTGGCGTGTTGATCAGTATCGAGGTGATGGTTCCTCCATACATGGCCCCGTAGTAGATACCCGCCAGCATGATGATAGCCGTTGTCGGGTCGAGTCCGAAGGTCAAGGGGAGCAGGATGGCGATGCCGGCGGCTGGTCCAAAGCCGGGAAACAGGCCGACGATCATTCCCACGAAGGCCCCGATCAACAAAAACAACAGGTTAAGGGGGGTTACGGCAACCGAGAGGCCCATGCCCAGGTTGCTGAATATATCTGCTATCATGTCAAAATTCTCCAACACAACCTAGTACGGGAAGATGCCGTCAGGGAGCCCCGCGCGAAGCCACACTTCGAAGAGAAGGTAGGTGCCCAATGGGAACAGCACGCTGTATATCGCATTGAACCTTGTCTTCCCGGGGTTGAACTTCCACAGCAAGATAAACATGAAGACAACCATCGAAAGTACAGCGCCAAGCGGCCTGAGCAAGGCAATAAATAGCGCAATGAAAGCTAACGCCCAGACCACATCCCTGGCATACGTCGTTCCCGCTTCATCAGCCTTGGTGTCTGCGTCTTTTACTTCGTCCTCTTCACTCTTGATGCTGGATGCTTGTTTTTCCAACAAGGAATGGTGCGTCTCCCTGGCAGCTGATTGGCGCTCCCTGAAGTCCTTATAGGTGTTGATGGCGGTGAAGGTGACCAGTCCGATACCCACAATTGCCGGAAAAAAACCTGGTCCAGGGCGGCCCGTAGAGGTGAACAGTGATAGCGTGTTGAGTCCATAGGCTAGGAAGAGTATGGAGAAGAAAAGCAGCGAAAGTGAGAACCAGATTCGCATGGGTATGCCTCAGGTATGATGGGGCAAGGGCGTGACCCCTTGCCCATATGTTTATTCAGCAGCCCCGATGTCCTTCAGGGTTTTCTCGAATTGCCCGCTGGTATCTTCAAGGTAGTCGGCGAACTCGTCACCCCAGATGGTGTTGCCGGAAAGGCCATTCTTCTCCAGATAGTCTATCCACTCCTGAGTCTCGACGACGTCCTTGAGGGTTTCGATCCACCACTCCTGTGTCTCCGCATCTACCCCGGCGGGAAGCACCACGCCGCGAGGCAGGGAGAAGGAGAAGTCATAACCCTCTTCCTTGAAAGTGGGCACGTCGGGGTAGATGTCACTCCGCTTGCCTTCGGAATAGGCGAGAGCCTTGAACTCACCCGCTTCAATCTGGCCCGACACCTCGGAGGGGTTCGAGATGATCGCATCGACACTCCCGGAGGTCAGCGACGTGATGACCTGGCCACCATCCGGCGAGGGAACGTATTCGAACTTGATGTCGGCCGACTCCATCAGCAGCCCGGCGACTACTCGGTCGGGACCTGCCGCGCCAATGCCCCCAACTGTCAACCTTTCGGATTTCGCAGCCTCGACGAAGTCATCGATGCTGTCATGGTCGGAATCCTCAGGCACCACGAGGAACATCGCATCGTTCGCCAGCAGTCCAACGGGGGTAAAGTCGGCGTAGTTCCAGTCTGTGTCCGAGACCAGGGGCGTTGCGATGAAGTTGCCACTCGTCGAGGTGACATGGTAGTTGTTGCCTTCATCGTTCTTGACGTGGCTCCAGCCCACGGCACCGCTTCCCCCTTCGCGGTTCTCGACGACGATGTCCTGGTCACCGTATAGGTCGTGTTTGTTGAGGATTTCGACCACGGTGCGCGACATCAGGTCATTGCCACCACCGGGACCGAAGGCGATGGTCCACTTGAGGGTATCCTGCGGGTAGTCGATGTCATCATGTTTATCGGCTACCGCCTGACTCGCGAAGGCCAGGGCAGCGATGGTGGCGACGGGTGTGATCAGCTTGGGCTTGTTCATGAGCTTGCTTCCTTTGTCATTATGACTTGGTCGTGTTCTGGCTCGTGTGCTCTGTCAATGATCTGTTTCGCTGAAGACCTCCTGTTTATGCTCGTATCGGAAATTTGTCTCTGAGATCAGCCAGCTGATCCGCAGAGAGGGTTCTGTATTGGTGGTGGTATACCGACAGGAAGAGCTTGGCAGTGGCCTCGAGCTCCTCGGTGGCATCCACGGCGGCACTCAAGGAACTGCCTGCGACGATAGGGCCATGATGGGCCAGCAGCATGGCGTGATGCTTGCCCGAGAACCGCTTCACTGCCTCCGCGAGCGCCTTGTCTCCAGGCGCGAAGTAAGGCACGAGTGGCAGCTTGCCGACGCGCATGGCGTAATAGGCTGTCAGGGGGGGGATCAGGTCTTCCTCATCCAGCCCTTTCAGCAGGGAAAGGGCAACGGAGCATGTCGAGTGCAAGTGCACGATGGCGTTGCTGGAAGCCCGTTGCTGATAGATTGCCAGATGCAGCGGGGCCTCCTTCGAGGGAGGGTCCCCGGAGATCAGGTTTCCTTCTCTGTCCAGCTTCGATATCTGCTCCGGTTCCAGCCTGCCCATGGACGAGCCGGTGGGGGTCACGAGCCAGCCATCACTGAGCTTGACGCTGATGTTCCCGGTGCTGCCATGGGTCAAGCCGCGATCGAAGAGGGACTTGGCGATAGCAGCTATCTCATGTCGTGCCTGGCGTTCATTCATGGCTAGACTCGATGACTTGAGTGAAGAAGCGCTCGTCCCCGAAGTTTCCCGATTTCAAGGCAAGCGACAGCGGCGGGCCGAAAGTCGATACCGTCCACGGCACCCCGGGGGCAACCTCGGGGCCGATCCTCAACGCCTTGACTTCCAGTGCCTGCAAGACGGCCCCCGAGGTCTCGCCACCGGCGATCACGTACTTATCGATGCCATGCTCATGAACCGCCCTGGCAATACGCGCCAGGGCCGACTCGACGAGCGTCCCGGCGGCCTCCGTGCCGAGGACGGCCTGAACTTGCTTTACGGCACCGGGATCCGCGCTCGCATAGATCAGCACGGATTGCCTGGGCAGATGGTCGAGTGCCCAGGCGATGGCGTCGTTGACCTGGGCATCGCCTTCCGCCAATGAGAGGGGGTCGAGCCGGTAGCCAGGCCGGCTCTCGAGCCAGTGTGCGACCTGCTTGTTGGTCATGGCCGAGCAGCTGCCCGCGAGGATCAGGGTATTGCCTTGGCTCAGAGCGATCCTGCTCGCATCATCGGGGGCCTGGAGCTTGCCCTGCTTGATGAAGTTCAGCGGCAAGCCGCGTGCGATGCCCGACCCCCCGGTGATGAGCCTCAAGTTCGCCGCCGCCTCACCGATGAGGTACAAGTGCTTGGCCGTGGTCGCATCCACGATGGCGTAGCCATCGACATTCCCGGAGAGTGACGTGAACCGTTCTCTCAGGCGGCTGGCTCCTTGGTCGACCATCTCCTGATGGCAGAGATAGACCTCGCGTGCCGTCTGCCTTCCTAGCACCCGCACCAGGTTGGCATCCCGCATCGGGGTGAGTGGATGATCTCGCATGCTGGAGTCGCTGAGCAGTGCGTCGCCGACGAACAGGTGCCCCTTGTAGACGGTTCGCTCGTTCTCGGGGAAAGCCGGACAGGCTATGGTGAACCGGATGTCGAGCGCGTCCATCAGGGCATCCGCGACGGGGCCGATATTGCCTCTGTCGGTGGAGTCGAAAGTGGAGCAGTACTTGTAGAAGAATTGCTCGCAGCCTGCCTCACGCAGGAAACTCAGTGCTTGCAATGACTCCTCGATGGCCCGAGCGCGATCACACGTCCTTGTCTTGAGGGCCACGACTACCGCATCCGCATCGGTATCGATCGGATCAGAGGGAACTCCCAGGCACTGGATAGTGCGCATCCCACCCTGGACCAAGGTGCTCGCCAGGTCGGTCCCTCCGGTGAAGTCATCGGCGATACAGCCCAATAGAGGCTTTTTCATTGCATTCTCCGTTCCACTGTCGGCGCTCCAGGAGTCACTCGCCCCGGTTTAGCGTTTTGCCTCCAACCGTTTCGCCACCTCTTCGGCGAAGCCCTGGCAACCCATGTCGCCCCCAAGATCTGCCGTGCGCGTTTGGGGATTCTCCAGCACCGCGTCAACGGCTCGGGTCATGGCCGCAGCGGCTTCGATCAGCTTGTCCTCCTCACGCTTCTCGCCGAGCCAGTGGATGAGCATGGCGACGGAGAGGATCATCGAGGTCGGGTTGGCCTTGTCCTTACCCTGGAGGTCGGGGGCCGAGCCATGTTGTGCCTGGGCGCAACAGGCGACGTCGCTTGCCATCATCGATCCCGCCAGACCGAGACTGCCGCTCAATTCGCTGGCCAGGTCGCTGATGATGTCCCCGTAGAAGTTGGTAGCCACGATCACGTCGAATTGCTCGGGATTGCGCACCAGGTGTGCGGTAGAGGCATCAATCAGCAGATCGTCGACCTCCACCTCGGGAAACTCCTTGGCGATATCTGCCACCGCTTCCAGGAACAGGCCATCGGTCATATGGAAGCTGTTGGCCTTGTGAATCGCCGTGACCTTTTTGCGGCGTTGCATGGCCAGCTCGAAGGCGCGTCGGGCGATACGCTCGCTGCAGTGGCGTGTGATCTTGCGCGTCGACAGGGCCATGTCTGGAGAAGGCATGACCTCACCCCAGCCCCGAGTCATGTTCCGATCGGGATAGAAACCCTCCGTCGCCTCGCGCATGATCACCAAATCCATGCTTTTGCCTGGCTTCATGTTGGACTCGAGGAAAGGGCGGGTGCGTGCAGGCCTCACGTTGGCATACAGGTCGAGGCCGATTCGAAATCCCGCCGACACATTGCGACCACCCTTTTCTGGAGCGGGGTAGTCGGCGTGTGACTGGGTGCCGAGGATGATTCCGTCGTATTTCCTGGCTTTTTCCAGAACCTCGTCGCGCAAGGTGATGCCATGTTTTTCGAGGCTGGAGAAACCTACATCGTCATAGTCGTATTCCAGGCCAAGAGAGAAGAGCGCGTCTGCCTTCTCCAGAACCGTCATCGATGCTTGGACGATTTCCGGACCAATTCCATCGCATGGCAGTACAAGAAGCTTCATTACAATTCATTCCTTTTTGTAAGGTTTACATGGATCCGTGACTTGTCGTGGATTCCATCAGGAGAGGGCTGGCCGCATTGTCTTTGTTAGTGTGTATGTACAATCCTGGGTGTGTCGCGGCTGTCTGTCAATGTACTTCTGATCAAAAAAGATCAATATATGACTATACTTTGGTCGCAGGCAGGGCGGGTTGTCACAACAGGAAATGCTTTCAACATCTTGTTTAGGGGGTATTTATCGAGACATGTTAAGGCGTGGTTAAGGTTAGAAAAAATGAATATAAAGGGCCGTGCCGTGCATGGCTCATCACATCACGTTAGCGGAGGCTCGGGCCGCATCTGGTCACCCTGCTTGTGCTCGGGTGCGCCGAAAGGCAACGGCGGAGGATGTCTCCGTTACCTATCCCTGGCGCAGCGGGCCGAGCAAGGGAGGGGCATGGGGGACGGTCAAGGTGAACGCATTATTTCTAGTGTGTGCTCGAGGATCGACTGGAGGGCCATGCAAGGTGGTCAGGCGGTATTGTGCCGACGTCGTCGACCTTTTTTCAGGCAGCTTGCGGGAATTGCTTTCGCAAGAAAACGACGGCACTTTCCGGGCTGGATAACACGCCCTTGTGGATGGCCTGTTCGACCAGGAGCTTGGCTGAGGCGGTGGAGAAGTGTGCCAGCATATAGACGTCGCACTCGGGCATTCTCGACGCCGCCTGGGCCACCAGCCGATCGTGTTGCTCGGTATCGCCCATATCCAGGGCCCGACGCCCTTTCTCGACCAGCGAGGTCTCTAGCACGGCATCCGCTCTGCCCAGCTGCCGTTTCATCGTCTCGAACTCTTCTACCATACCTTGCAGCGCCGGCTTGAAAGTGGCCACCATTCCGATCCTTGTGCCCTGTTCCAGGGCCAGGCGAAACATCGCCTCATTGGGCTTCAAGATTGGGATCCGATGCTTGCCGGCTACTTTTTCGATGGCTTGCCCGAAGGCCGAGCATGTGAACAGGATCCCGTCTGCATGACAGTCCATGACATAGCGAGAGAGTGAATCTATACGCCGGTCGAAAAAGGCCTCGTCATCGTGGATTCGGTTGCGATCCTTCGATAATGAGTCATCTAGAAGATTCATCAGCTCGGCATCTGGCCACATGTTGCCGAACGCACGATGGATCGGCTCGATGGCAAGGGGGGTAGCATGGATCAAGGCAATCTTTGTCATGGGGCTCTCGGGTAAAGAGTCGGGTCAGGATAATGCCGTTTCGCTTACCAAAATGCCGTCCTCGTCACTGTACAGATAGTGGCCGGGAACGAAGCAAACGTTACCGAAGGACACGGGGATATCCACCCAGCCTTCGCCCTTCTTGCTGGTCTTCTGTGGGTTGGTACCGAGTGCCTTGATCCCCAAGGGGATGCCCTGGATGGTCTTGGCATCACGGATGGCCCCGTTGATGACCACCCCCGACCAGCCGTGTTGATGGGCCAGCTTCGCGATGTTGTCGCCCATCACGGCGGCACCGAGATACCCCCCGGCATCGACGACCAGTACCTCGCCGTTGGCATCTTCCTGCAACGTTTGCTTGATCAACATGTTGTCATTGACGCAGCGCACCGTCCTGATGCGTCCCGCGAAGCTTGTTATCGCCCCGAACTGTTGGAATTGGAGCATGCAACTCGTGACATGGGCAGCATGCGTGTCATATAAATCGGCGGTAACGACCATTATTGTTTATTCCTATTGGAAAGTACAATAAGGAGCATACTTCTTAACTCCTATCGGCGCAAGACTACAGATATCTATGTTGCTTTGGGTGCCTGCTTAGTCGAATAGCGAAACCCTTTAGGCTTTAGCCTATTCGGTTACGAAGTCTGCCCAATCCTACATCATCGCTCGTCGCTTCTCGAACAGGTTGCCTCGGCGGTACGCGGCTTCCACAATGTTCTCGATGGTTTTGGGCCAGCGCCATTTCGGCTACGTCGCGAGAATAGCTGGTTACCTCGCCGGTCCAATCCCGAAAGCTCAAGCGGAAACCGTGGGGCACGAAGACACCGCGTTCGCCATCCAAGCCATAGCCCGTGCCGCGCATCAGCTGTCGCCTCGCGGCGCAATGGGCCCTGTCCCTGGTCATGCCTCCCGAGACCGACCACACTGGAGCCAACTGCTGCCAGTAGCGGTCGGCAGCCTCGCGCCTGGCCGCTGCGGCGGTTTTCCCCCTGTTTCAAGATCGGGAGGCCAGATGACTACTCGCTCCGTCGCCTCGGTTCACCCTGCGTATCGCGACGATATCGGCGACTTGCAGACTCGTCGGCCCTTGCCGGGTCCGGGCGTGTCGCAGGTCGATCCGTTCCTGTTCCTCAATCATCATGGCCCGCAGATCTACCCACCGAACAATGCCGGGCTGCCGTTCGGTCCGCATCCACACCGAGGGTTCGAAACGGTCACCTTCATTCTCGAGGGGAGCCTGGCGCACCATGACTCCGGCGGCCATACGAGCGTGATCGAGGCGGGCGGCGTTCAGTGGATGACGGCCGGTTCGGGGCTCGTGCATGCCGAGATTTCGCCCCACGAGTTCAAGAAGCGGGGCGGTGCACTGGAGATCCTGCAGCTGTGGGTCAACCTGCCAGCACGGCTGAAAATGGTGTCGCCGCGCTATGTGGGGGTGCAGCGCGATGCGATACCCAGGGTGAGCCTCGATGAGGGCCGAGGATCGCTCGAGCTGATTTCGGGAGAGTACGGCGGCGAGACGGGGCCGGTCGAATCGTTGACGGATGTGTTCATGTCGGTGGTTCGCCTGGAGCCCGGCGGATGTGCCGAGCTGCCGGCACCGGCGGGGCGCAGCGTCTTTCTTTATGCCGTAACCGGTCACGCACGCATGGCGGGCGAGAGGATAGCGCCGTGGCATCTGGTCGAGTTGAATGACGACGGCGAAACCATTCTCCTCGAGGCCGAGACGCCGTGCTGTTTTCTCTTTGGCCATGCCGAACCCATCGGCGAGCCGGTCGTCGCCCATGGCCCCTTCGTCATGAACACTCAGGCGGAAATCGCCCAGGCGGTACGCGACTATGAGGCTGGTAAGTTCGGCTCAGGGCTGACGCTGTAAACCTGTCGCTCTTCCACGAGGCGGTCGGTTGATGGCGGGGCAGGTCAGACATCGCTCTGGACCTCCGAGGTTTGTGGGGTCGATTCGGGGTGCAGGCAGCGCGTTCCCGCCTGCCAGGAGTCGAGCAGGAACTGTAGGCCCAGCAGGCCGAAGCCAATGGGAAGCATGGCGTAGGGGATGCCGGTCGGCGTGCCCAGCGCGCTGGAGACCCGCTCGCCGTACTCGAATGCTTGCCACGCCATGATGCCCCCACGCCATACCATGACGAAGCTGAAGGCAGCGCCAAGCAGGCCGGTGATTACGCCGACCAGCGCCTGCAGGCGCAGTGGCAGCTTGTCGGCGAAAAACTCGATACGGATGTGGGCCCCGTGCCGCTGGGCCTCGGCCGCACCCATCACGGCCAGGTAGACCAGCAGGAAAGAATTGATCTCGAGGCTCCAGCTGGTCGGCGCCGAAAATAGATGCCGCATCATGGCGTCGTAGCAGATGGTGAGCGTCATGAAGACGAGCACCAGGATCGAGGCGCCACGCAGGACGGCCATCAGGCCGTCCCAGGTGCGCATGGAAGTAGACATGACGTCCTCCTCAGGCTTCGCCGAGGGCCAGGGCGATGGCCTGCTCGCCGACCTCCTCCCCGACTTCGCTCTTCCAGTGTTCCCATACCGCCTCGGTAGTGTTGTTGAAGGCGGCCAGGTCCTCTTCGCTGGGTTCGATCACCTCGATGCCGGCTTCCTCCATCATCGGCCAGTACTCGTTGGGGTAGATGTCGTTGTTGCAATGCTCGATGAAGTTTTCGTCGTACCACTGTGCGGCGTCCTCGAGCGCGGCACGTACCTCGTCGTCGAGGCGGTCCCAGCGATCGCGCAGCATGAAGGGGGCGACCGTGAATCCTGTCACCGGCAGCCGATAGCAGGCGGAGAGCTGCTCGTGGAGGCTGCGGCCGACGATGGTGGAGATGTTGAAGATGCCGGCGTCCACGGTACCGCGCTGCAGTGCCTGGTACGTCTCCGACGAGGGAATGCGGGTGGCGCCGATATCGTACTCCTCCAGCGCGGTGGTGGCCTCGTAGCCGACTACGCGGATCTTCTTTCCGCGGAGGTCTTCAAGCGAGCGGATCGGGTTCTCCTCGGTGCTCCAGATGTATTCCGGCTCGAGGATGCCGCCGCCGGAGCAGAGCATGTAGAGATTGTCCTCGGCCAGCTGCTCGTTGATCAGCTCCATCAGCGGGCTGCCCAGCTTGAGGCGCTCGGGATGCTGGTACAGCTCGTCGACCACGCCGGGTAGCCCAGTGATGCCGAGGATGGGCAGCGAGCGGGTGATGTAGGAGAGCGTGTGGAACATGAAGTCGACGCTGCCGGCGCGCAGGGCCGGGAGCTGCTCGTCGGCGGTCACCAGCTGGCCGGAGTGGTGGTAGTCGAAGTCGATGACGTCGGCGTGCTTCTCGGCCAGCAACTTGACGAAGCCGTCGGAGCCGTAGCTCAGCGCCTTGTAGGAGGGCGTGATGTAATTCACCCCGGTCAGCGACGTCGCGGCCCGGGCGCGGGGCGCTAACAGGCTGTGCCCGCCGAGCAGGGTGGCGCCAGCGGTGGCGAAGGTGCCGTACTTGAGCAGTTGGCGGCGTGTAACGGTCATGGTGAGTCTCCCGATTGTTGTTGTATCGGCTCGCGTTGCGAGCGCTTGGCTTGCGGCCGGGGCCGCGTTCTTTATCGGTCTACATCAGCCCCGGCAACCACAGGCTGAGGCTGGGGAAGAACACGAACAGCATCAGCACGAGGAACTGTACGGCGACGAACGGCAGGGCACTGCGGATGATCTCTTCGATGGTCAGGCCCGGACACACGCCGCGCAGGGCATAGAGGTTCAGGCCCACCGGTGGGGTGACCACGGCGATCTCGAGGTTGAGCACCATGACGATGCCGAACCACAGCGGGTCGTAGCCCAGCGCCTCGACCAGCGGCAGCAGCACCGGCGTGGTGACCACGATCAGCGACACCGCATCGACCAGCATGCCGAGCAGGATCAGCAGCAGCATCACTGCGAGCAGAATGGCCCAGGCGGGCAGGCCGCTGGTGGTCAGGGTCTCGGTGAGTAGCTGCGGCACGCGTACCATGTTGAGGTAGTCGCCGAAGATCTTGGCGCAGCCCATGATCAGCAAGATGGCCCCGCTGATTCGCGCGGTGGTGCCGAGGATCTGGGTCAGCTTGGGCCAGGTCAGGCTGCGAAAGACCACCGCAGCGATGAAGAAAGCGCCCAGCGCCCCGACGCCCGCCGCCTCGCTGGGCGTGGCGAAGCCCGTGTAGATCGACCCGAGCACTGCCAGCACCAGCAGGGCGGCATGCCAGATCTGGCCCAGGCTCTGGAAGCGCTCGCGCCAGGTGAAGCGCTGCGTAGCGGCGGGAGCCTCCAGGGGGTTGAGGCTGACGCGCAGGAAGATATAGGCCGAGAGCGCCAGGGCCAGCACGATACCGGGCACGATGCCACCAATGAACAGGTCGGCCACCGAGACGCTGGAGACCGCACCATAGATGATGAACGGTACGCTGGGTGGGATCAGCATTGCCAAGGCGCCGGCAGTGACCACCGAGCCGGCGGCCAGGGTACGGCTGTATCCGCGCTCGAGCATCTGTGGTACGGCGATGGAGCCCACTGCAGCCACGCCCGCCAGACTCACTCCCGAGACGGCACCGAACATTGCCGAGGCGCCCACCGAGGAGATCGCCAGGCTACCCCGGAGCCAGTTGAGCCAACGCACCGCCGCCCGGAACAGGTTGGCGCCGACAGGCGTGGCACCGAGCAGGCTACCCATGAGGATGAAAAGCGGCAGCGCGACCATCTCGAACACGTTGAGCTGGCCGAATAGTGATGATGGGGCGAAGAAGAACGCCAGCGAACCGCGTGCCATGTACAGTCCGATCAGGCCCGCGACCCCCAGCGAGAGGAAGATCGGCACGCCCAGCCCGATCATGGCTATCAGCGCGAAAACCACCAGAACGGTCTGCATGAGCGCCCCCTTAAATCACCCGATCACGGCGCAACGCATCGAGCGCGGCGGTATCGTAGCCGAGCCAGTCCGACAGAATCGCCTCGGTATGTTCGCCGAGGGCCGGCCCCACGTGGCGCACTCGTCCGGGACTGCGAGACAGACGAGGAAAGACGTTCTGCATGGGCAGCGGCCGGCCGTGGCGGTCAGGCACCTCGATGATCGTCTCGCGGGCCTGGAAATGCGGATCCGCCAGCATGTCGGGGGCACGGTAAACCAGCCCTGCCGGCACGCCAGCCTCGGCCAGGATGTCGACGACCTGCTGGGCGTCGTGCTGTTGGGTCCAGGCGGCAATCAGATCGTCGATGGCCTGCTGGTGCTGGCCGCGGGCGCGGTGGGTGGCGTAGTCCGGATGATCGGCTAGGGTCGGTTGGCCCATGGCCTGGCACAGGCGGCGGAACACCGTGTCCTGGTTGGCACCGATGATCACGTCGCGACCGTCTCGGGCCGGGTAGGCGTTCGACGGGGCGATCTTGGGCAGGAAGCTGCCGCTGCGCTCGCGTATCTTGCCGGCGCGGGCGTACTCGGGAATCAGGCTTTCCATCATCGCCAGTACCGATTCGAAGATGCTGCTGTCGACGGTCTGGCCGCGGCCGGTGCGTTCACGCTGATGCAACGCCATCATGGTCCCCAGGGCGGCATGCAGGCCGGCCAGGGTATCGCCCAGCGAGATGCCGACGCGCACCGGGGGGCGGTCGGGGTAGCCGCTGACATAGCGCAACCCTCCCATGGCCTCGCAGACCGAGGCGAAGCCGGCGCGCGAGGCATAGGGGCCGTCCTGGCCGAAGCCGGTGACCCGAACCATGATCAGGCCGGGGTTGTCACGCGAGAGAGCTTCGTAGCCTAGTCCCCAGCGCTCCATGGTGCCGGGGCGAAAGTTCTCGATGACGACATCGGCCTGACGGGCCAGTTCGCGCAGGAGATCCTGCCCGCGTGGCTGGCGCAGGTCGAGCGTCAGCGACCGCTTGTTGCGCGCGATGACGTTCCACCACAGTGGCTCGTCGGTATCGCGGTCGGCCTCGCCCCATTGACGCATGGCGTCGCCCTTGCCAGGAGGTTCCACCTTGATCACCTGGGCACCGAAATCGGCCAGCACCTGACCGCAGTACGGACCGGCAATCAACTGTCCGAGTTCGAGCACCTTGATGTCATCGAGGGGTATCGGTGGCGTCTTGTCGTGTGTCGTCATTATTGTTGGGCTGCCTCTCTGGGGCTGGTTCAATCGAAGGCTGCTGGACCATCAGGCCTATCGGGAAAACGGACGTGCAGTGCCTGAGCGGCCAGCAGATGGGAGCGCATCACGTTCTCTGCCCACGTGGGGCTGCCGGCGGTGATCGCCTCGAGAATTTCGCGATGATGGCGCATGCTCCGGCGCAGGTTGGCCAGGTCGTAGTTACCGAAGTTGCGCCGGATTACCGAGGTTCGGACGACACTATCCAGCACCGCCACCAGACGCTGATTGTCGCTCGCGGCGATCAGTTCACGGTGAAACTCGTGGTTTAGCAGGGCGATTTCGTTACGTACCTCCGGCTCGCGTTCAATGCGCTCGACGAGGGCTTCCATACGGCTGGCGAGTCCCTCGAGGTGCGCCAGGCGAGTCGGGTTCATCCGCTCGCTGGCCAGCCTGACGGCCATGGGCTCGAGTACCAGGCGCAGGTCGAAGACTTCGCGCGCATCCTTCTCCGTCCAGGTCACGACTCTGGCGCCGTGGTGCGGGATCGCTTCCAACCAGCCTTCCGATACCAGTTCGCGCAGTGCCTCTCGCACCGGGGTGCGGCTCACGCCGAGTTCACGGGCGATGCTCGCCTCGCGTACATATTCCTGGGCTCGATAGTGGCCCTCGAGGATTCGCTGCTTGAGTACGTTATGCACCTCGGAAGTCGCGGTTCGCGCGATCCGGGGAGCTTCGGCTATGAAAGGGTCGGCCATCACTGTCTCGTAAATTGTATGCAATTATGACTATAGGTAGAGTAATTTGGCCCTATGAACTCGACATTGGTCGTATATTGCATGCAACTTGCGGGCTCGGGATAGCCTCCGGTTCAAGGTGGGGATGGGCAAAAAGCGAGGGGCAACGAAGCTCGGCTGCGTGGTATGAAAAAGCCCCGGCCAGTGGCCGAGGCAAGGATCGATAATACAGTATGCTTGTACTACTTTGGTAACCTATCGCGTTGATGCTAATTGGGTTTCACCCTTGGCATCAGAAGTCGTACTTGACCATGCCCTGCAGGCGGAGCGCATCGCCGTCACGGCCATCTACCACTTCACGCTTATGCCAGCTGGCCTCGATGCCGTAGCTGATGCGATTGCCCGGTGACCAGATGTAGTTCAGCCAAACATCGTCGTACTGGGTATCGGCATCCGCTGCGGCATTGCTCTCATCGAGATCGGGATCGATCAGCGTATAGGCGATGTTGATGGCACCCGGGCCGGCCTTGAGGCTGGCGCCAACCGTGCCGCCGGTGGCCTTGATGGTTTCCAGGTTGCCGTCGCCGTCCACATAGGCTGAAGCGGCTGGGTTGCCGTGTAGATAGCCACCGATACCATCACCGTGTGCAATGCCGCCGCGCAAGGTCAGTGCATCGCTCACTGCCAAGGAGGCATCGAAGCCCATGCCCCAACCGGTGGCGGTATCGTCGGCACCGCCAACTGTATCGTATTCGAGTTGGCGTAACAGACCGGAAACGGAGTAGTTGAAGTTACCCGCGCTGCCCTGGAAACGTGCGGTCAAGTCGGGGAGTTGAGTTTTAGCGTCCGCGCTTACTGGAAGCCCACCGATCTTGTCCGGGTCCTCGATTGCCACGGAGAAGCCCCCGGTGGTGTAGCGCAGCTGCGACTGACGATCCAGAGTGGCGCGGCCACCGATGCCGGTGAAGTCGATGGTGGGCGTGCCAGCCAGGAAGCTCGAGAAGTTGGTCCAGGTCTGGCCAGCGAGAATGCCGTTCCACTCACCGAAGGCGTGGCGCAGACGGAACGCCGGCGCGTTGGCGGTACCGCCGTAGAAGTCGCCTTCGATGGTTGTCTTGAGGGTGCTGCCCGAAACCGGCGTGGCGGTGGTAAAGCCGATACGGCTCTCGGCGGCGTGCATATTGGTATGGCCGTCGCTGGTTTCTTCGCCGTCGAGTGCAATATTGCTACGACCTACGCTCTTCTCGCCAAGATCGTTATCCACGTCGTAGATGACGTCCAGCTTGGCATAGCCATAGATCGTGACTGCGGTGTCCCCTGCTTCGAATTCGAAGGCGTTGGATGCACTCGCAACGGCGAGGGCGAGGGCGCTGGCGGAGAAGATGGCAGTCTTCTTGAGGTTTTTGTGGATTGTCACGTGCAGTTCCTTATTTTGCGTTGGTGCCCTTTAGCAGTCGCGCACCGGATTTCTTGTGTTGTAATGATGTAGCCTTTCTACCAAAGTCGTAATCTTTTGTTGCTAGAGTTTCTACATCGCCTCAGAAATTAACCAGATGTAACGTTGATGACAATTCGATGAATGTGGCTTACGACAAAAGGATGAGGCGCATTGGTTTCCTACTGTATGAATTCCCGTGCCGTACCTTTGAACGGAGATGTGCTTCGTCGATGCGACTGTTGTTGGCGCGTCGGCCCTCGTAAGATGCTTGTTCGTAGTAGTCGTCTCCCATATTGTTGGAAGCCAGAAACTCGTTCGGTGACGAACGTTGAGGTAGGAATCGCCGCTTGTTATGTAGGCCTTTGATTACAGATTTTGTCGGCAATTTCCTACAAAGCGGCGTATCCCATGTTAACTGGACTTTCCATGACTGGTGTCATGATTCACGTGGGCAGGAAGCCCGACAGGGAAGGCAGCGTCAGGACGACGCAGGATCCAAGGAGGCTCGGTCAGGATGACCGGGGATAGAAGCAAGGAAGCGAAGGTTTGCCCGGCCGCAAGGCCGGGCTCTTTCGTTCTGGGGGTGTGCCAGGCCAAGCCCTGAAAAGCCGGCTCCTTGTAGCGGAGTTTTTCCTTTTGACCGATGGCTACGCGCGGGATCATGCAGGCTCGGCCGTCATGGGAGCGGAGGAGGAAACGGCCGAAAGAGCAGTCGATGCCATGCCAAGCGTGAAGCGGTGCGAGCGGACGCTCGTGCGTTAACGGAAACGTTAGCATTCTCTGCTATAACTAGGCGGTTCCTTCCTACAGGTGACGGGATGTCCAACATGGATTGGCTGGCCAGGATGCGTTGCGCTGCCCTTGCCGCATGGGGGCTCGTGCTCCCCCCGAGTGCGCTCGCTGGCGCTGAGGGTGCGACCCTCGCTGCTGTCCTTGGAGACGGCATGGCCGCGTTGGTGTTGGCCCTGATCGGGATGGCGATCCTGATGCTGGTCGGGTGGGCCCGTCACCGACGGCTGCTAGGCGAGATCAGTGCGCTTCGCCTCCATCGCGAGGAACTCGAAACCATCCTCGACAGTGTCGATGCCTGTATCTACGTCAAGTCGAACGACTTCCGCTATCAGTACGCCAATCGCAAGGCGGGCGAGATCGCGGGGCTGTCTGTCGATTCGCTACTGGGTAAGACCGACAGCGATATTTTCGACCCCGGCACGGCAGCGGACCTGCGTTTCAACGATCGGCGTGTGCTCGAACATGGCGAGAAGATCGTAGCCGAGGAGGGCTATGTGCTGCGCCAGGACGAGAGTGTCTTCACCTTCCTCTCGATCAAACTGCCGTTGCGCAATCCGGATGGTTCGATACGAGCCTTGTGCGGTATCTCGACCGATGTCACCGAATATCGTGACATTCAGGAGAGCAAGTATCGCCTGACCTTCTATGATCCACTGACCGGGTTGCCCAACCGGCGCTTGTTGCTCGATCGACTGGAAATGGTCGTCAGGGGGACGCGGCGCAGCGAACGCTTCGCGGCGTTGCTGTTCATTGACCTGGATAACTTCAAGGTGGTCAACGAGGCCCAGGGGCTTCAGCACGGTGACCGGCTGCTGCGTCGGGTCGCCCAGGGGCTTGAGGAGGCGGTGCGCGAAAGCGATACCCTGGCGCGGTTGGGCGCCGATGAATTCGTCTTGCTCATCCACGATCTCGGCCTCGATGTGGAGCAGGCCGCCCATGCCACCGAGCGTGTGGCGGAAAAGCTGCTGGCAAGGATCATGAGCGTTCAGGCCGGCGACGACCCGCTCCTGACCCTGCCCATCACGGCCAGCATCGGCATCACGCTCTTCGCCAACGGTCAGGCCAATGTCGATAGTGCCATGCGCCAGGCGGACATCGCGCTGCAGCAGGCCAAGGCCGCGGGCGGCAACACCTTGCGTTTCTTCAATGCCGACATGCAGGCCGACGTGATGGAGCGGGTCCATCTCGAGGCCGACCTGCATCAGGCCCTGGTCCGTGACGAGCTGCGCCTGCACTATCAGGTGCAGCTGAATGGCGATGCGAAGGTGACCGGTGTCGAGGCCCTGATTCGTTGGGATCATCCTCGACGTGGCCTGGTGCCGCCCGGCCTGTTCATTCCCCTCGCCGAGAAGAACCGTCTGATACTGCCTATCGGCTATTGGGTACTCGAGACCGCCTGCCGCCAGCTGGCATCCTGGTCACGGCAGAACGACAGGCAGCATTTGACGATTGCCGTCAACGTCAGCTCGGTACAGTTTCACCAGGCAGACTTCGTGGCGCGAGTGCAGCATACCCTGGAGATGACCGGGGCCAACCCGGCTCGGCTTGTGCTGGAGGTGACCGAAAGCCTGCTCATGGAGGATCAGGAGCGCGTGCGCAACATCATGCTTCGCCTCAGCAAGCTTGGCATCCGTTTCGCCCTGGACGACTTCGGCACGGGCTTCTCGTCGTTGAACTACCTGAAAAGGCTGCCGCTGCACGGGTTGAAGATCGACAAGACGTTCGTCAGTGGCGTGCTCGAAGACCCCGTGGATGCCGCCATCGTCAACACCACCATCACCCTGGCCGGCAGCCTCGGTCTCGAAGTCACGGCGGAGGGAGTCGAAACCGAAGCCCAGCACCGCTGGCTCATGGCGCATGGCTGCGGGGCGTTTCAGGGCTATCTCTTCGGCCGCCCGCTCCCCCTGGAGGAGCTGCAGCTGAACGTTGACGGTTGCGTCGTTCCCTCCTGACGAAGGGAAAAACTCATGCGTCAGCTTCTCCTTTTCCCGCACACGCTGCGGTAAGCTGGTCGTGTCGTTAGAGGACCTGCTTCCTCTGCCATACTTCCCTAAAAAACGGAGAGTTTCATGTCCCTACGCCCCATGATGGTCGCTGCCGTGCTGATGTTCCCGCTGACGGTCCTGGCCGAAACCCCCAACATCGTGCCGGGTCAGTGGCAATTCGACAGCACGACTTCCGTGAAGGGTGACGTGCCGATTCCCGACCAGGCGGACAGCCATCAGGAATGCATCGCCCAGGGCGATCTCGACGATGCGGACTTTCAGTTCCTCGAGGTCGAGGAGGGCTGTGAACTGCTGGAGCATAACGTCTCGGCCGATGGTATCGACTATCGCATGGTTTGCCATGCCGAGGGCGGTGAGGCGAATATCGACGGTCGCATGGACTTCCTGGGCGAAAGCGTCGCGGGCAGCGTGAATATCGATACCGAGTCGCCCATGGGTCAGATGCGCCTGGAAACCACCATCGAGGGTGAGCGAATCGGTGACTGCTGAACGCATCGCTGACGCCATGGATCCCAAGGCCACCCGTCAGGGTGGCCTTGATCAGGGTAGAGATACCGCGTTGGGCGGGCAGGCGTGCGCTGACGCTTCCCGGGCACGCTTGATCTCGAACCGGGTCCCATCCATGTGCCTCTCCTTATCGCTTGGCTTGCCTAAGCCGCGGCACCATCGCAATCGATAGGCATGTTGGCGCCGTTTCGATCTCGACCATGTCGTCCCCCCACATCCGTGTCGCTCGTCGGGCAGCCTCGGCTCAACGCCCCTCGTCGCTGCGCTCCTGTGCGGGTCCCTTGTGGTCTGGCATATCCTTGCTGAGGTTATGGGCACTGTTGATCAGCCCTACGTGAGAGAAGGCCTGCGGGAAATTGCCCAACTGGCAACGCGCGATGGGGTGATATTCCTCAGCGAGAAGACCGAGATCATTACGTACGCTGAGCAGCTTGTCGAAGAGATCGCTCGCCTCGTCGTGCCGACCGAGCAGCTCGAGCGTATCCACCAGCCAGAAGCTGCAGACCAGAAAGGCCCCTTCGCCCTCCGTCAGGTAGGCGTTCCTCGTCGCCGTGGGAATAGCGGTAGACGAAACCGTCGTGCACCAGTTCGGCTTGTATGGCCTCGATCGTGCCGAGAATGCGCGGGTCCTCGATGGGAAGGAAGCCGACCTGTGGCAACAGCAACAGCGAGGCGTCCAACACATCCGCGCCATAGTACTGAACGAAACTGTTGCGCTTGCGATTGAAGCCGTGGGTGCAGACGTCGTCATGGATGCGCTGACGTAGCGCTCGCCAGCGCTGAACGTCGCCAGTGAGGCCGAAATGCTCGACACCCTTGATGACCCGGTCCACCGCGACCCAGGCCATGACCTTGGAGTGGGTATAGTGGCGTGCGGGCTCGCGACTCTCCCATAGACCGGCACCTTTCTCACTCCAATGCTGTTCGAGAAAATCGATCATCCTGCACTGGATGTCCCACATGTCATGGGAGGGCTCGATGTGGTGGACGCGAGCGAGGTGCAGGCCATCCATCACTTCGCCATACACATCGAGCTGGTTTTGTCGGAAGGCATCATTGCCGATGCGCACCGGTCGGCAGCCGTTGAAGCCCTCCAGCCATTCGATTTCATGCTCGTAGAGTCGCCGTTCTCCAGCCAGGCCGTACAGTGGCTGCAGCTTGCCAGGGTCGCCGGCCACCGCACGCAGCAGCCATTCCCTCCAGGCGCAAGCCTCATCCCGGTAGCCCGAGGAGAGCAGGGCGTAGAGGGTAAAGGTGGCGTCGCGCAGCCAGGTGTAGCGATAATCCCAATTGAGGCCGGCACCGGGCTGCTCGGGCAGGGAGGTGGTGACGGCCCCTACCATGCCGCCGGTTTCGATATGCGTAAGAGCCTTGAGTGTGATCAAGGACCTTATCACCGGCTCCCGATAGCGCTCGTCAACCCGACAGCGCGAACTCCATTCGCTCCACCAGCATTCGGTTTCTTCAAGCGTACGCAGCGCATCCCAGTGGCCGGGGGCATCGCGATAGGGGGGGTACCATGTCAGTACGAATGGCACGCTTTCACCCGCACGAATCTCGAAGGTTGCGGTGATGTCACTGCCTCGCGTTTCCAATTCGATGGGAGCATCCAGGCGCAGGCCATCCGGGCCGGCCACGGCGGATACGCTATTCGCCTCCTGGCTTAGCCAAGGCTGCAGTCGGCCATAACCGAAGCGAAAGGCCGCATGTGAGCACATCGTCACACAACCGCTGCGCCCCTCGACGATACGCATCACGCTCTCTTCGTTGTCGCTCTTGCTGGCTATCGGCATGAAATCGATCACGGCGACGCTGCCATGGGCCGTCTCGAAGAGTGTCTCCAGCACGAGCGTCTCGCCGCGGTAGCGACGCGAGCGGGCCTGAACCGTCCCGGTGGGGCGGATACCCCAGTGACCGTTGTCCTCGTTCCCGAGCAGCGCCGCGCAGCAGGCATCCGAATCGAACCGCGGCAGGCACAGCCAGCTCATCGAGGCATCGCGATCAATGAGGGCGGCCGTGCGCATGTTGCCGATGAACCCGTAATCCTCGATCTTCCGTGTCGTGTGTTCCACTTCGACCCCCTTCCATGCACTTCCTTGTCGTTCCGCCATGCCACATTGACCATCCTAATACAGCTGACTATAGCTCTAGTGATTTCCATGGAAAGCGTGTGCTTGGGGTATGTCATCCGAGCACTGAGATGCTAAGGGAGAGCCAAGCATGAGCGAACAAGTCGGCGATTTCATCATCAGGCGCCTGGGGGAATGGGGCGTCAAGCGCATCTACGGCTATCCGGGTGATGGCAGCAACGGCATCATGGGAGCCCTGAATCGGGCCGACGATCACTTCGAGTTCATCCAGACACGTCACGAGGAGATGGCGGCGCTCATGGCCTGTGCCCATGCCAAGTTCACCGGGGAAGTGGGGGTGTGCACCGCCACTTCGGGACCGGGCGCCATCCACCTGCTCAATGGACTCTACGACGCCAAGAAGGATCACCAGCCTGTCGTCGCTATCGTCGGTCAGCAGGCGCGGGCTGCCATGGGTGGCGAGTATCAACAGGAGGTGGATCTCGTCTCGCTGTTCAAGGATGTCGCTCACGAATTCGTCCACATGGCGACCAGCCCCGCTCAGGTCCGTCATTTGATCGACCGGGCGGTCCGTATCGCCCTCTCGGAACGCACCGTGACCGCCATCATCGTGCCCAACGACCTGCAGACGCAGCCGGTAGTGGAAACGCCGCCGCATGCCCATGGCACGATCCACTCCGGGGTCGGCTATGCGCGTCCGCGCGTAGTGCCCCACGAGGAGGAGTTGCGTCGGGCCGCCGCCGTGCTCAACGAGGGCGAACGTGTGGCGATCCTGGTGGGTGCCGGTGCGCTCGGCGCGACCGACGAGGTGATTCAAGTCGCCGAGCGACTCGGCGCCGGTGTGGCCAAAGCACTGCTCGGGCGTGCGGCGCTGCCCGACGACCTGCCTTTCGTCACCGGCTCGATCGGCCTGTTGGGCACCAATGCGAGCTGGGAGTTGATGAGCAACTGCGACACGCTGTTGATGATCGGCTCGGGGTTCCCTTACTCCGAATTCCTTCCCGAGGAGGGACAGGCGCGCGGGGTACAGATTGATATCGACCCGCGCATGCTCAGCATCCGCTATCCGATGGAAGTGAATCTGGTCGGTGACAGCGCAGGCACGCTGCAGGCGCTGTTGCCGCTGCTGGAGGAGAAGCGCGATCGCTCCTGGCGCGAGCACATCGAGAGCAGCGTTGCGCAGTGGTGGGACGTCCTCGAAGAGCGCGCCATGGCCGAGGCCGAGCCAATTAATCCCCAGCGTGCCTTCTGGGAGCTTTCTCCCCGCCTGCCGGATAACTGCATCCTGACCAGCGATTCCGGGTCGGCGGCCAACTGGTACGCCCGTGACCTCAAGCTCCGCCGCGGCATGATGGCGTCGCTATCCGGCGGTCTGGCGACCATGGGCAACGGTGTGCCTTATGCCATTGCCGCCAAGTTCGCCTATCCGGAACGTGTCGCCATCGCTTTGGTCGGTGACGGGGCCATGCAGATGAACGGTAGTGCGGAGCTGATCACCGTCGCCAAGTACTGGCAGCGCTGGAGTGACCCGCGGCTCGTGGTCATGGTGCTCAACAACCGGGACCTCAACCAGGTGACGTGGGAGATGCGCGTCATGGAGGGCGACCCCAAGTACGAAGCGTCGCAGGATCTGCCCGATTTCCCTTATGCCGAGTATGCCGAGCTGATCGGCTTGAGGGGCATACGGGTCACCGAGCCGGACGCACTGGCCGGTGCCTGGGATCGGGCGCTGAGCGCCGATCGCCCCGTGGTGCTGGAAGTCGTCTCCGACCCCGACGTGCCACCGATTCCGCCGCACATCAAACGTGAACAGGCCCAGGCCTACATGTCGGCGTTGATGCATGGCGACCCGGATGCGCTGGGTATCGTCAAGGCGTCGTTCAAGCAGTTCGCGCGGGAGTTCGTGCCCAAGGTACGCCGGCATTGAGGGGGACCACGAGTGGTCGGGGCCGTAGACGGTGCCCTGGCCGTGGACGGGTTTGGCGGCTTGGGGTTAGCAGCCGGGCCAGACGATACTCAGCGAATGCCGAGGCAGGCAAGGCAAAGGAGGTGCACATGCAAGACCGACAGGAAGTGGTCGTCGTGACCGGCGCGGGCGCCGGGCTGGGGCGTGCCGTCGCGCGTGAATTCGCTCGTCATGGAGCTGCACTGGGATTGATCTCGCGCAGTCCGGACCGGCTGGAGGCCGTGAGGAGCGAGATCGAGGCCCTCGGAGCACGCGCCGTGACGATGAGTGTCGACGTAGCCGATGCGACCCAGGTCGAACGTGCCGCCGAGCGCATCGAAGCCGAACTTGGTCCCATCGATATCTGGGTCAACGGTGTCATGACCACCGTGTTCTCGCCATTGCACGAAATGAGTCCGGACGAGTTTCGTCGCGTCACCGAGGTAACCTACCTGGGCTACGTGCATGGCACGATGGCAGCGCTCAAGCGCATGCGCCCGCGCAACCGCGGCACCATCGTACAGGTCGGCTCGGCCCTGGCCCATCGCTCGATACCGCTGCAAAGCGCCTACTGCGGCGCCAAGCACGCCATCAAGGGAATGACCGAGGCGCTGCGCTGTGAACTGATGCACGAGGGCAGCGCCGTCCATGTCACCCAGGTCGAAATGCCGGCGCTCAACACGCCCCAGTTCGACTGGTGTCGCAATCACTTGCCCCGGCGCGCCCGCCCCATGGCCCCCGTGTTTCAGCCCGAGGTGGGGGCACGAGCCGTCTACTGGGCCGCGCATCAGCGTCGGCGCGAGCTCCATGTCGGTTCGTCGACTGCTGTCACGATCTGGGCCAACCGTCTACTTCCCGCGTTCATGGATCGGTGGCTGGCGCGCTCTGCCGTCGACGGACAGCAGACAGCTGAATGGGAAGGCCCCGATCGCCCCGATAACCTGTGGCAGCCGGTCAAGGGCGACATGGGGGCTCGTGGCCGCTTCGGGCGCGAGTCGAAACATCAGAGCGGACAATTCTGGCTGACGACGCATCGCGATCAGGTTGGTTTGATCGCCGGCTCGCTGCTGTTGGCCGGGATGGCTTGGTGCGCGACCCGTCACTCGCAGCGAACACGACATCACGTGGCGGACCAGCGCAGGTCGTGAGCCGAAGAGCGCCCGCCACGACATGGCTTGTCAGCTCAACGCCTCGTCGAGCGAGGCGCGGGCTCGGCCATTTCCGCCTCCAGGCGCCGTCGGACGTCGCCGGGCGAGCCGGTGTGGCGCGCCAGCAGGTCATAGGCCACCGGCACCACGAACAGCGTGAAGAGCGTAGCAGCGGCCACCCCGGCGAGGATCACGGTGCCGATCACCATGCGCGATTCGGCGCCGGCCCCGGTGGAGACGATCAGGGGGATAGCGCCTGCCATGGTGGTTACGGCGGTCATCAGGATCGGCCGCAGACGCGTCACCGAGGCATCGAGCAGGGCGTCGCGAAAGGCCAGCCCCTCATCGCGCAGCTGGTTTGCGAACTCCACGATCAAGATGCCGTTCTTCGAGGCGAGTCCGATCAGCATCACAAGCCCCACCTGACTGTAGATGTTGAGCGACTGCCCGGTAATGAATAGCCCGAGCATGGCGCCGCTCATGGCCAGCGGCACGGTGAGCATGATAACGAAGGGGTGGATGAAGCTCTCGAACTGGGCCGCCAGCACCAGGAACACCACCAGGCCACCGAGTACGAGCAGGTAGGTTGTGGAGCCGCTGGCCTGTCGGAAGTCGCGCGAGGCACCGCTGACGTCGGTCTGCGCCTGGCCCGGCAGCACCTCGGCGGCAGCGTTTTCCAGATATTCCAGGGCTTCACCCAGCGAGTAATTATCGGCCAGGTTGGCCTCGATGGTGATGGCGCGCAGCCGGTTGAAGCGGTTGAGCGTGCTGGCTCCTGCCGCATCGGTGAAGCTCACCAGGCTGGCCAGCGGAATCAACTCTCCGGTACGCGCCGAGCGCACCTGAATGTTGTCCAGGGCACGCGGGCTTGTCTGGTTGGCGCGGTCGCCCTCGACAATGACGTCGTATTCCTGGCCGTTTTCCAGGTAACGGGTCACGTTGCGTCCCCCCAGCATCACTTCCAGAGTGCGGCCTATCTCCGAGACGGTGACACCCAGGTCGGCGGCACGTGCATAGTCGATCTCCACCCTCAGTTGCGGCTGGGTCTCCTTGTAATTGCTGTCCAGACCGATGAGCCGGGGATTGTCTTCGCGGATGTGTTCCATCAGGCGGTCGCGCCACTCGGCCAGTTCCTCGTAGGTACCGCCGCCCAGTACGAACTCCACGGGCTTGCTGATGCGCTGGCCGAAGCCTTGGCGCATCACCGGGAAGGCTTGCACGCCGGGAAGGCCGGCCAGTTCTTCGCGTACCTCGTTCATGATCGACCAGGCATCGCGGCGTTGGCCCCAGTCGGCCATGCTGATGATGGCGAAACCGTTATTGAAGTTCTCGATGTTGCCGAAGCCGCGCGGCGCCCGAACCACCACCCTCTCCAGTTCACCGCTATCGAGCAGCGACTCGAGGCGGGTTTCGATCTCATCCATGTAATCCATGATGTAGTCGAAGGTGGCCCCTTCCGGCCCGTTGACCAAGATGATAAAGCTGCCGCGATCCTCCTGCGGGGTGTACTCGCTGGGCAGGCGCTCGGCCAGCCAGGCGGTGGCGACGATCAACCCGACGAAGAGTGCCAGCACGACCAGGCGTGCCTTGAGCACCGCGGTCAACAGCGTACGGTAGACGCGCTGGGAGAATTCCAGCAGCCACTGCACGCCGTGGGCGAGGCGGCTGTCGTGCATGGTCGGCTTGAGAATCTTCGAGGCCATCATCGGTGTCAGTGACAGTGCCAACACGCTGGAGATGGCCACGGCAGCGGCCATGGTCAAGGCGAATTCGGAGAACAGCCGGCCGATATTGCCCTGCAGGAAGCCCAGCGGCACGAACACGGCGATCAGCACCAGGGTCGTGGCGATGACCGCGAAGGCGATCTGGCGAGTGCCGCGGAAGGCAGCGACCAACGGGGTCTCGCCGTAGTCGTGCATGCGCCGGTGAATGTTCTCCAACACCACGATGGCGTCGTCGACGATCAGACCGATGGCGAGTACCAGGGCGAGCAGGGTGAGGAGGTTGATCGAAAAGCCCATCAGCGCCAGGGCCATGAAGGCGCCAACAAGGGCAATCGGCACCGTGATTGCGGGTATCAGCGTGGTGCGCAGATTACCCAGGAACATGAAGATCACCACCACCACCAGTCCCAGGGCAATGAACAAGGTGAGCACAACCTGCTGGATGGCGCCCGAGACGAACACCGAAGCGTCGTAGTTGAGGCTCAGTGTCATGCCATCGGGCAGGCTCTCCTGTACCCGCTCGAGCTCGGCCTGGACACCCTGCGAGACCTCCAGCACGTTGGCCGTGGATTGCTTCATGATCCCCAGCCCCACCATTGGCACGCCGTTGGCACGAAAGATCGAGCGATCCTCCACCGAGCCGATCTCCACACGTGCCACATCGCCAAGCCGTACCAGGTAGCCGTCGTCACCCCGGGCCAGGGCCAGGCGTGCGAAGTCGTCCGGCTCGGCGAAGGCGCGTGGCAGCCGCACCACGAACTGTCGATCGCGCGACTCGATGGAGCCGGCCGGCAGCTCGACGTTCTCGGCACGCAGCGCACTCTCCACGTCGCCGACGGTGAGATTGCGCGCCGCCAGGGCGTTGCGGTCGATCCACACGCGCATGGCGTACTCGCGCCCGCCTCCCACTCGCACGCGGGCCACCCCGGGCTGCACGGAAAAGCCATCCACCAGGTAGCGCTCCGCATAGTCGGTCAGTTCGGGAATGGTGTAGCCGGCGCCGGAAAGCGATAGCCACAGCACCACTTCCTCACTCGAGTCGGCCTTCTGGACTTCCGGTGGGTCCGCCTCGTCGGGCAGGTTGCGCAGGGCGCCGGAAATGCGGTCGCGGACGTCGTTGGCCGCCGCGTCGATATCCATGTCGAGGCGGAACTCGATGTTGATGCGCGATTGGCCGTCCTCGCTGGTCGAGGTGATCAGTTCGATCCCTTCGACCCCGGCAATACGGTCCTCCAGCACTTGGGTGATGCGGGTTTCCACCACGCTGGCCGAGGCGCCGGGATAACGCGTCTCGATGCTGACCACCGGCGGGTCGATGGAGGGATACTCCTGCAAGGGCAGCCGCTGCAAGGCCAACAAGCCGAAGGCGACGATCAGCAGCGCCAGTACGATGGCGAGCACCGGTCGCTGTACGGAGAGGTCGGATAGCCGCATCAGGCGTCGTCCCCGCTGCGCTGGGCCTCGAGGATCTCCCGGATCGAGGTGCTGTCATCGGCGATGCCCAGAAGCTGCACGCGATCGCCTTCGTGGGCGCGCTGCAGACCGTGGCTCACCACCAGCTCGCCGTCGGCCAGCCCCTCCAGGATCTCTGCCTGGCCGGTACGTCTCTCGCCGACCTTCACCTGACGACGCACCAGGCGATTGTCATCGGCCTCGTCGATCACCAGCACGAACTGCTTGTCGCCGCTGGGGATCAGCACCGCTTCGGGCACCACCACTGCCTGGCGCGGGCTGCGCTGCAGCACGACCTCCATGAGCATGCCGGGGCGCAGGCTCAGATCGGGATTCTCCAGCTCGGCACGCACTGTGATGCTGCGGCTCACCGGGTCGACCCGTGAGCCGACACTGCTCACCTCGCCTTCGAATGCCTCGTCGGGAAAGGCGGCGCTTCGAGCGGAGAGGGGCAGACCCGGCTCCAGAATCGACAGGTACGACTCCGGCACGCTGAAATCGAGCTTCATGAGGTCGAGTTTGTCGAGGGTCACGAGCTCGGTGCCCGGCGTGACCAAGCTGCCCACGCTGATGTTGCGAAAACCGACACGCCCGTCGAAGGGTGCCCGTACCCGGTAGTTGGTCAGACGTGCCTCCAGCGCCTGGATCTCCGCCTGCACCTGGCGCAGCCGCGCCTGGCTGTCTTCCACATCGGCGCGTGGCGCCATGTTGCGGCTCTGCAGCTGGGTCAAGCGCTCCACGGCGCTGCGGCGTTCGTCGCGCAGTGCCTGGGCGGCGCGCAGCTGGGCCTGCTCCTCGCCATCCTCCAGCCGGACGAGGAGCTGGCCGGCTTCCACCACCTCGCCATCGCGGAAGTTCAGCTCGGCGACGATCTCGGTCACTGTGGCCGATAGCGTCACGCTCTCGTCGGCGCGCAGCGTGCCGAGCGCCTCCAGCGGATCGGACCAGGCCTGCTCGATGGCACGGGCGCCGATCACGGCTGGGCGATCCTGGGCCACGACGGGCAGGGCGAAAGCGAGGCACAGGCTGATGCAAAGGCATAGCCGGCCGATCAGCGGCACCAGCCAGCGTGATGACGCAAGGGAGAGGGGGCGCGATGTCATCATGAGAGCTCTTGTTAGGGACAGTAGTCGCGAGAGACGTCGCATCCCTGGACGCTTTGCTTATCAGGCTACCCATATTAACCGGTGCCAATGTGTCAACAAATGCGCAACATTGGCTCTACAAATTCCATTTTCTTGTGGAATAAGTGTACAAGAAGCGCCTTGTCGTGTCAGTCGACCATCCGAGGGATCGCCGGATAAACCGAAGCCGTCGCGTTCTTGGCGGGATAAGGGCAGGTTCTGCTAGAATTCCTCCCCTTTTCGCCATCGGAATCGTCATGCCGTCATCAAAAATCGATGTCGTGATCATCGGTGCAGGGGCCGCCGGTCTGATGTGCGCCCTCACGGCGGGCTATGCCGGGCGGCGCGTGTTGGTGCTCGATCACGCCAACAAGCCCGGCAAGAAGATCCTGATGTCCGGAGGAGGGCGTTGCAATTTCACCAACCTGGCAACGGGGCCGGCCAACTTCTTCTCGTCAAATCCGCACTTCTGTATTTCCGCGTTGAAGCGCTACCGCCCGGAGCATTTCGTCGAGCTGGTGGAACGCCACGGCGTCGATTACGTGGAGAAGGCCCCGGGACAGCTTTTCTGTGCGCATTCCGCCAAGGAGCTGCTTGGCGTGTTGCTGACCGAATGCGAGTGGGCCGGAGTCGAGCTGCGCCTGAATACTGCAGTCGAACGTATCGAGCGGCTTGGCGAAGGCATGCGGCTCGATACCTCGTCAGGTCGTATCGAGGCCGGTACCGTGGTGATTGCCACCGGTGGGCTCTCGATTCCCACCATGGGGGCGAGCGGGTTCGGCTACGAGGTTGCCCGGCAGTTCGGCCTGGAAGTGACCGAGACACGCCCGGCGCTGGTGCCTTTTACCCTGACTTCCCAATGGAAGGCGAGAGCGGCTGATCTGGCTGGGGTGGCCTGCGATGTGGCCGTCAGTGCCGTGCGCGACGGCCGGCGGTTGGGACCGGGTCCCGAGCGGCGCTACTGTGAACCGATGCTGTTCACCCACCGCGGCCTGTCCGGCCCGGGCATGCTTCAGATCTCCAGCTACTGGCAACCCGGCGACGAACTCGAAATCGATCTTTTCCCCGGGCTGGATCTTGCTGCGGCACTTGCCGAGGCACGCCAGGCGACACCGCGCCGCCAGCTCACGACCTGGCTTGGCGATCGGCTCCCGCGACGCCTGGCCCAGGCGCTGACCGAGTGGCATGGCGAGGATCCCATCCTGGCCGAGTTCTCCAATGCGCGAATCGAGACATGGTGTTCGCGTCTTGGCCAATGGCGCCTGAAGCCGGCCGGTACCGAGGGCTGGCGCACCGCTGAGGTAACACAGGGCGGGGTCGATACCCGTTCGATCTCGTCGCGTGACTTCAGTGTCGCAGGGCTGCCTCAGTTGCGCTTCATCGGCGAGGTGCTCGATGTCACCGGCGAGCTCGGCGGACACAACTTCCAGTGGGCATGGGCGTCCGGTGTGGCGTGCGGCAGCGCGCTCTAGCGTCGTTGGCTCATTGCCTGCCTTTGCCTACGGTATCCGCCACGTGTGCGTCTCGCTGGCCCATGGGGTTAGGGTCTCCAGCCGTCGTGTCCTGCTTTGTCTGATGTTCCATTTCGCTGTTCAGTTCCGCCCCCATGAGTACGATGAACGCGGAAAGCCAGAACCACATCAGCAAAATGATGACGGCGCCCAATGAACCGTAGGTTTCGTTGTAACTCCCGAAATTGCTGACATAAAGGGAAAAACCGATCGACCCTGCAATCCATAGCAGGACGGCCATGACAGAACCGGGGCTGATCCACTGCCAGCGGGGCTCATCGCGGTCGGGGGCGTATCGGTACAGAACGGTGATAGCCAACATGGTAACCAGCATCAAGAGGGGCCAGCGTGCCAGGTTCACCAGGGTACCGATGAGATCGGGCAGTCCCATCATCTCGACAATGGCCGGAATAGCGGTGATGGTGCCAAGGGTCACGAGGGTCATGATGATAAGGCCTAGCGTCAACACCAGCTTGATAGCGGTTCTTTTGATGAAACCCCGGCTCTCTTCCTCTTCGTAGACGATATTCAAGCCTTCCATGAAAACGTCGACGCCTCGAGAGGCGCTGTAAATCGCCAACAGTACACCACCGATGGCCGCCAGGCTGATACCGGCACCTGCGTCCCGGCTGGCCTCTTCCGCCTGGCTTTGAACGAGGTCGGCGGCTTCCTGGGGAAGGAGATGGCTGATATTCGCGATTTGCTGATTGATCTGCTGTGGGTCGAACAGCAGGGCCCATATCGAAATCGTCGCCACTATGGCAGGAACCATGGCCAGCAGGAGATAGAACGCAACCCCTGCGGCCAGGGTCGATACGTGATCGCGCCTCATCTCCTCCTTGGTACGCTTGAGGATGTCTTTCCAGCCGGCTTTTGGAATCTCGCTGGGTCGAACTGCCTGTCGACCACGTTGGGCCGCTGCTACGTTCCGATTTGCCATGGATGATCTCGATTAGGTCAAGCCAGCCAGGGTTTCAGAAGAACCCCGTCGAATTCTAAATTGAAAGTAGATAAGACGATCGGGGCCCTCAATGAGCAAAGTATGACGCTATGTAGTGAAGTGTTCGCACGGCGCATACCGGCCATGTAGACAAAGCGCATTGTGATGCGCCGAGGCAGTCCAATCCGGTCTATGCTGCATGACAGAACCACGTCGTAAGCAGAGGCCCGCCATGACCATGATCGCGATTCAGGACTCCTCGAAAACCGAAGCGTCTGCGTTTGCCGAGCGTATCGTCGACGAGGCCGTACGTCAGGCCGAGGAGCGGGGCTGGCAGGCGGTTCGGCTCTCCGAAGTCGCCCGCAGCCTCGATCTGCCGATGACCGTGGTGTTGGAGCGCTTTCGCGACATGGACGACGTGGCCAACGCCTGGTTCCAGCGTGGCTGGCGCGCCATGCTGGCCAGCAAGCCCGATACCTTCGACGACTGGCCGGAGCGGGTGCGCATCGAGCATTGCCTGCAGGCCTGGTTCGATGCCTTCTCCGCTCACCGACAGGTGACGGTACAGATGCTGAAGACCAAGGCGCACCTGCCGCATCTCCACACCTGGGTGCCGATGGTCTTCGACCTGTCACGCACGGTCCAGTGGCTGCGCGAAGCGGCTCGGCTTGAGGCACGCTACGGTACCCCGCGCGCTCAGGTGGAAGAGCTGGCCCTGACCAGCCTGTTCGTGGGGGCGTTGTCGGTATGGTCGACCGATACCAGCGAAAGCCAGCGCCGTACCCGGCGTTTCATCGACAAGAGCCTGAGAAGCGGCGAGAGCTGCATGCGATGGATGCCGGGAGCCGGCCGTCGGCGGCATCGTCATGCCGAGGCGCAACTATAGGGGTTCACCCGGGGCAGGCGGGCAATGGGCATGGCTCTATAGGTCAAGGCAGCCGGTATAGCCGGCTCAGAGCTGCTGCAGTAGTCTTCGAGCCCGATTGAGCAGCAGGCCCCCGGTCGTCAGCCGCTTGGCGACCCGAATCAGCGACGCGGGATGACGGGCACTGACGACCAGCATCGCCCCACCGAGCAAGATCGCCGGCCCCCGATAGCGCCGCAGCTGTTGCCAGCCCGCACCGAGCGATGCACAGGCGTGCTGCCAGCGTTCCGCTTCGACCAGGATATCGATGCGTTGCTGCTCGATCGCTGCCAACAGTTCCGCCTTGCGCTCGGCGCGCGTCGGTCGGGCAGAAGGCGTGGGATCAGCGGTGCGACGTGTCACGATGCTCCTCCACCAGGTGACGGTCCAGCGCGAGCTGGGCCAGTGTCTCCTTCAACAGCGTATGGCGTCGGGCCTGGCGCAGGCCCAGCAGGGCTATGACGATACCGCCGCCCAGCAGCACCAGGGCGCTGGTGGCGATGGCAGCGAGCCGATGGGTATCCCAGAACATCACTACCGCCAACAGCGTAAGCATGCCCAGGCCCAGCAACAACATTACCAGACTCAAACCCAGCAGCAGCAGCAGGGTGGCAAGACGAGCGCGCTCCTCTTCGAGTTCCAGTACGGCGAGACGCAGACGCGTCTCGCCGGTGGCCATCAGGTTCGCCAACAGGCGCTTGCCGATGGTAAACAGCCGTTGCACCGGTCCTTCACCGGATGCCATCAGCGACGCCCGATGAGCATGCCGATGACCACGCCGACCACGGCGCCGATGCCAATGCTGGTCCAGGGGTGGTCGTGTACATAGCGATCGCAGGCATCGGCCTGTTGGTGAATCGAGTCGCGAGCCTCACCGTAGAGGCGCTCGCCGCGCGCTTCCAGGCGCTGGCGAGTTTCCTTGAGCCGCTTCTCGGCGCGATCCCTCAGTTCCTTGACGTTGCTGCGGGAATCGTCAGCCGTCGCGCTGACCAGTTCCTCGATGGTCTGGGACAGGTGCTGGAGATCTTCCTTCAACTGACGAGTGGTTTCGTCCACGTGCGGTGTGCGTGAGGCCATGGCAGTCTTTCCTTTGACAGTGAATGACTCATTTAGCATAACAGCCGATACTGCGACTTCAACGCCACTTGCCATGGGGCGCCATCAGTCCGGTATCAGGGAACTGCTGCCAGAGAAGATGGGGTTGAGGCTGAAGCCGATGCCGATGCGCTGGGTACGATGGTCGTAGTCGATCATGCTGTC
This sequence comes from Billgrantia hypersalina, assembly GCF_052584175.1. NCBI lineage: Bacteria > Pseudomonadati > Pseudomonadota > Gammaproteobacteria > Oceanospirillales > Halomonadaceae > Billgrantia > Billgrantia hypersalina. The sequence goes on along the minus strand of NZ_JBMIQI010000004.1, from coordinate 137,433 downwards.
GCCGTACCCGTAGAAGTACTGCACGTGTCCGCGGATGTTGCCATGCAGCGGCCAGGAGTAGTCCACGCGTGTTCCCATGTTGCCCGCGCTGGGATTACCGTGCCACTGGACGGCCACCTCGTTGTCGCCCATGCGGTGGGCGACCGTGATCTCGCCATAACCCAGGAAGCGCTCGATATCCGGGTTGTCGTCGTCGCCCGCCGACTCCGGTACGCGCCAATGGGGGGCCACGCTGATCAACCAGTCGTTCTTGAGGAAGGAGGACTCGAGAATGACGCGATTCCAGCTGCGCGACATGTCGCCCGAGCGACCGTTGGATTGGTGATTGAAGCTCAAGCGGTTGTTGACATTGGTCCAGCCCAGCAGCGACCAGCGATTCTCGAAATCGATGAAGAACTCGGGCTCGTAGTTGGTTTCGCGAAAGGGCGACGATGAGTCGGCATTGTAGGCTTGCCACCAACTGCGCTGGGTATAGGCGAAATAGAGGTCGCCGCCGTAGTCGCCGAAAAGCCGCTCGATCAGGTTGAACTTGGCGCTGAACTGAAATTTGACTTCGGCGCGGTCGGGGGTTCCATCCCGGTCGACGTTGCCAAACACCTCTTCATTGGGGCGGCGATCATAATTCAACGGCAGCAGATAGTTGCGTCGGTGTGCCGTGATCGAGAAGGGGTTGCGCATGGATTCGCGCTCCAGCTGGCGACGCTCCTCGACCGGCTCCAACTCCTGCTCCGAGGCGATGGTCAGTATTTCGTCCAGGCCCAGACGTTGGGCTTCGGGTTCGAGCCGATCCGCTGCGAGCTGGTTGCGCAGGGTGTCCAGCTCCTCGCTCAGGGTCTCGATGCGTGCCTCGATGAGGGCACGCTCTTGGGGCGTGAGCCGGTCTTCCTGGGCCATGGCGGTGCTGATGGTCCCGCTCAGGATCAGGGCGAGAAGAGCCTTTGGGATGGAGCAGGGATTCATCATGGTGACAGGACCGAGAGGAGGGTGGCTATGAACGCCGTTTCTACCACGACGGTGAGCCAAGTCAACCAAGTTTCTCGTACGGATGATCCCGAGGGAGCGCCAAACGTGAAGAAAGGGGGGAATCTCCTTCGTGCCCCATTGCCTTGTGAACCGTCGCCATCGAGAATCGGAGCGAGGCCGAAGGCCACTCCAACCGAGAGCCAGAGTGAACGAATTGTCGTACCTGAACCTTAGCTGCCTAAGCCGCCCGGGACAGTGGTCCCGACGCGTTCCCGTAGGGTTTTTCCTCCTTCTGCTGTTGTGGCTCATTTGCGGCCACGCCGTGGCCGAAGACGGGCTGCCCGATCGCCAGGCCGTGGAGGCGCGCCTGGCAGAGCTGCAGCCGGAGGAGGGCGTGAGCCTGAGCGACATCGAGCAGCGCGATATCGATGCGCTCGAGGCCACCCTGACGGCGCTGGAGCAACTGCAGGGTGTCGAGGAGCGGCTGACTGCGCTGGAACAGCGACTGGAGGAAGCTCCTGCCGAGTTGCTGCGCCTGGAGCGGGAGCTGAGTCAGGAGGAGGAAGCGACGCTCTCACGTTCGATAGCCGAGCTCGACGACATTCCCCTGGACGAGCTGGAGTACCGCCAGCAGGAAGCCGTCTTCGAGCTACAGCAGCTGCAGGATCGCCTGGCCGACGTCAACGCCCAGTTGCTCTCTGCCCAGACCCTGCCGGAGCGAGCCCAGCAGGCGATTGCCGAGGCCATGCAGACCGCCGAGCGTACACGCCGTTCGCTGGATACGTTGGAGACGCAGGGCGCCAGCGAGGATTCCCCCCGGCTCTGGCAGCTGAAGGTCGAGCGGCGCCTGGCCGAGCGGACGCTGAGGCTGCGTCAACGCGAGCTGAGCAGCAACACGCGTCTGCGCGAGCTGGCGCAGCAGCGCCGCGATCTGCTGACACAACAGATCGCGCGCCAGGAAACCGAGCTCTCGATGTTGCAGAGCGTGATCGACCGGCAGCGACGCATGGCTTCGGAGCAGGCCATCGCCGACGCCGCGCGTGACGACCCGCTGCTGGAGGCCGGGCATCCGGTGCTCGAGCGCGCCCAGAAGGTCAACCGCGAGCTCAGCCTGGAACTGCTGCGCGCCAATGATCGTCACAATGGCCTGGTGCGCGAAAGCCTGGCCGCTCGTAGCCAGCTCGACCATGTACGCCAGCTGCAGCGCAGCCTGAACGAACAGATCGAAGCCATTCGCGGCAGCCTGTTGCTGTCGCGCATCCTGCGAGAGCAGCGCCGCTCCCTGCCCCAGGTCGACGCCAGGCGCAATCTACAGGACGAGATCGCCGACCTGCGCCTGCGCCAGTTCGACCTCGTGCGTCAGCGCGATGCCCTGCGTCAGAGCGAGCGCCTGGCCAACCAGCGACTCGAGGAGGCCGGTGTCGAGGTCAGCCAAGGGTTGGTCGACTCGCTCCAGGGGCTATACCACTCACGCCGGCAACTCGTGGACCAGCTCGAGCAGACCTACAGTAGCCTCTTGAGCGCGGCCATCGAACTGCAGCTCAACCAGCAGCAACTGCTCGAAACCTCGCTGGAGCTTCGCACCACCATCGACGAGCAGCTGTTCTGGATCGCCAATACCCGGCCGCTGGATCTGGCCTGGTTCCGCCATCTTCCCGCCAACCTGGTCGACGAGTGGCGGCAGGGTGAATGGCGTCAGGTGTTGCCGGTGCACTGGCGCACACCCGGTGGCGAAGCGTTGACAGGGCTGCCGCTCTTGCTGTTATCAACGTTGCTGCTGGGATTGCGTCGCCGCATCCAGCGTCGCCTGGCTGTGATTCACGAACAGATCGGGCGCCTGCGCAGCGATTCCCAGGCGCACACGCCTCTGGCGGTTGGCCTCAATGCGTTGCTGGCCCTGCCCGGCCCGCTGGCGTTGGCCGGTATCGGGGGTTCACTCAACGCCATCGAGGCAGGTATCGCCTCGGGACTGGGACAGGCCTTCCTGCATCTGGCGCTGGCCTGGGCTTTCATCGCCTGGTCGCGTCGTCTTCTGGTCCGCGATGGGGTGGCCACCAAGCACTTCTATTGGCCCTCGGGCTATGTCTCGCGACTGCGCTGGCTGCTCGGCTGGCTCGGCGTGGCCCTGGTGCCGGTGCTGCTGATTTCCTCCCTCGCCCGTGATGGCGAGATCAGCCTGACGACCCGGCCCATTGCGCTGTCGCTGCTGCTGGCAGGCCTGGTCGCCATGAGCATGCTGCTGGCTCGATTGATCCTGGCGCATACGCCATTCTTTGGCGTCAAGCTGTTTCGCCTGTTACTGGGCCTGATCATGGCTGCGGTGCCGCTGGTGCTGGTCGGGCTGATCGTGTCCGGTTACGAGTACACCGCGTTGAGCCTGATCGGACGTTTCGTCATCACGCTCTATCTGCTGGCGATGTGGATCCTGGTCGAGGCATCGGTGGTGCGCGGCCTGGCCGTGGCGGCGCGTCGACTGGCATTCAAGCGCGCGTTGATGCGGCGCCGTGCCCAGGCTCAGGAAGGCGCCGAGGGCGGCCTCGAGGTCGTCGAAGAGCCACCGCTGGACATGGAGCAGATCAATCAGCAGTCGCTGCGTCTCTCAAAGTTGATCCTGCTGATCGGCTTCGCCCTTCTACTCTACCTGGTGTGGTCGGACCTGCTCACGGTGCTGGGCTATCTCAACGACGTGGCGATCTGGGAGGCAAGCGAAGGCGTCGGGGCCGAACTCGTCACCAGTGCGCTATCGGTGGCCGACATTTTCGCCGCATTGCTGATCTTCATTCTTACGCTGGTGATGGCGCGCAATCTGCCGGGCCTGCTCGAGGTCATGGTGCTGTCGCGGCTGGAGCTGAAGCAGGGCAGCGCCTATGCCATTTCAGCGCTGCTCTCCTACACCATCGTCGGTACCGGGCTGGTGGTGGCGCTGGCCACCCTGGGCGTGGCCTGGAGCCAGCTGCAGTGGCTGGTGGCGGCTCTCGGCGTCGGCCTGGGTTTCGGCTTGCAGGAGATCTTCGCCAACTTCGTCTCGGGCCTGATCATCCTGTTCGAGCGCCCCATGCGCATCGGCGACACCATCACGCTGGGCAATCTCACCGGCACGGTGAGCAAGATACGCATCCGCGCCACCACGGTGACCGACTTCGACCGCAAGGAGATCATCATCCCCAACAAGACCTTCGTTACCGACCAACTGATCAACTGGTCGCTGTCGGATACCGTCACCCGGGTAGTGCTCAGCTTCGGCGTGGCTTACGGCTCGGACCTGCGCCTGGTGCATCGCCTGCTGCGCCAGGTTGCGGACGAGAACCCGCGGGTACTGGGTGACCCCGAGCCGCAGGTTTTCTTCATGAGCTACGGCGAGAGCACGCTCAACTTCGAGCTGCGTATCTTCGTCAACTCTCTGGGCGACCGACTCTTTGCCACCGATGAAATCAATTGCCGGGTGGGGGAGTTGTTTGCCGAGCACGGCATCGACATTGCCTTCAATCAGTTGGATGTCTGGCTGCATCGTGCCGACGGCGAGGCGAAAAAGGTGCAGAGCTTGACGCCAAGCCAGGGCCCACTTCATCCCCCGCCGGGGACGCGTGGTGATCCCGGAGAAATCGAGATCGGTGATGGCGGTAGCGATGGAGATGGCGGCCGCTGAGGCGGCATGTTTACTGCCTGACGGCGTGCAGCAGGAACTCCCGGTTGCCGTCGCTGCCGGCGATCGGGCTCTGCTGCCAGTGGTCGATGGCCAGGTCATGGACGGTACAGCAGCGGCGAATTGCGGCTTCCACTTCGGCGTGGCGGCGGGGGTCGGTCACGATGCCGCGTGAATTGACGCCGCCCGGTCCGACTTCGAACTGGGGCTTCACCAGGCTCAGCAACTCCCCACCGGGGCGTAGCAGCGCGGCAATCTCCGGCAGGATCAGGGTCTGCGAGATGAAGGAGACATCCATCACGGCCAGATCGGGCGCCGTGACCCCTTGAACGATGAGTGCCTCGCGCAGGCGTGGCTCGCTGGCCATGCTGCGTGCGTTCATGCCTTCCAGACACGTTATGCGGGGGTCGCCGCGCAGCTCGGGGTCGAGCTGGCCATGTCCCACCTCGACGCCGATGACATGGCGAGCCCCGAAGCTCAGGACACAATCGCTGAAACCTCCAGTGGACTGTCCCACGTCGAGCACCAGTTTCTCTTTCAGGTCGAGCTTCAGCGCTTCAACCAACGCCTCCAGTTTCAGTCCGGCCCGCGAGACATAGCGCTCCTCGGCATCCTCCGCTACCGCCAGGTTCGTTTCAGCCGGCAGTTTCTCGCCCGGCTTGCTCAAGATCCGCCCCGTATCGGCCAGGCTGACCCGGCCATGACGAATCAGCCGTTGAGCGCGCGTGCGCGAACGGGCCAGGCCCAGGGAGACGAGCAGTTGATCGAGACGGGGCATGGGGGTCTCCGACAGCCGTAAACGAGGCGGGTATTATGGCATAATCAGGTAGTTAGCAGGTTAATGGAGACGCACGTGAACCCAGACATGAGCAGGGCGCTGGCGAGGTCGTTGGCCATCGGTGCATTGGGTGGGGCCGTGTTCCAGCTCATCGGCATGCCGCTGGCGTGGATGCTGGGACCATTGACAGCCAACCTGATCGTGTCGGCGCGAGGCGTCGAGGTGCGAGTGCCCGAACCGTTACGCGAGGGATTTCTCGGTGTCCTCGGCCTGGTGCTGGGCAGCCAGGTGACGCCGCAGCTGGCCGAGCGCGTGTTGGACTGGCCGCTCTCCGCTGCGCTGCTGCTGCTTGGCGTGGCCGGCTCGACGGCGGCAGCGGCAGCCTGGTACCGGCGTTGTGGCTTCGATGCCGTAAGCGCCTGGTTCGCTTCGGCCCCCGGCGCCATGACGGCGATGATCCTGATGGGGGAGAAGTGCGGAGGCGACCCGCGGCGCATTGCCATCGCACAGTCACTGCGCGTGGTGCTGGTGGTGATGATCCTGCCGCCGCTATTCTGGTTCTACGAAGGCGCCAGCGGTGCCGAAGTGGCCGCCGCCGCGGACAGCGAATTCTCGTCACCCTGGCTGCTCCTGGCCCTGCCGCTGCTTTTCCGGCTGGGGCGGCGCCTGCGGCTTCCTACCCCCACGTTGCTTACGCCATTGCTCTTCGCCGGGTTACTTTCCGGCTTCGGCATGGCCAGCCTGAGCCTGCCGGAGTGGGGCATGAACCTGATGCTATGGGTGCTGGGCTGTGCCATCGGCTCGCGATTTCGTGGTCTCTCCTCGGCGCGCCTGGGCCGCTACCTCTTCGAGGCGCTCATTGCTACCCTGGTGGCGCTGGTGGTGCTGGCCGGTTTCGCCGAGTTGATCCATCGCCTGGTGGGCGTGCCGCGCGACGTGGCCCTGCTGGCGCTGGCACCGGGTGGCATCGGCGAGATGGCGATCCTGGCGGTAGCGCTGGACCTGGATCCGGTATTCGTGGCGTTCCACCACCTGCTGCGCATGGTGGCCCTGATGCTCCTCGCCCCATTCTGGGCGCGCTGGCTATTGCGCCGTCATCCGTCCTCTTGACCGGGCCGTGGCCCTCCCTCCGCCTGCAGTTCTGCCGCGGGCACACGGTCGGCTCCCCAGCTGCGATAGAGGTATTCGGTGACGCGGTCGAGCTCTCCCTGATCGATCTGGGCCAGCTCGCCGCGCTCCAGCGGATCGTAGTGGAAGATATATAGGCGCGAGGCGAACTGCTCGAAGGGCAGGGAGGCCTCGCCGAAGCGCTCGCCATTCCCCTCGGTGCTGACTTGTACGCCGTCGCCCCAGTCCTGCCCGCTGTCGTTATTGGGGTTGAAGAAATAAACCCGCATCACCTCCGTCGGATCCAGCGACACTCGCAGGATGGTGATGGCATGCCAGCCGATGAAGCGCGCTGCGCTGTCGGTCACGGCGATGCCGGCCGGCTGCGGGTGAATCAGTGGCTGGTTGCCGTTGTAGTAGGGGTGGTAGCTGGCGTAGAAGTGGCGCAGGAACTCGTCAAGGTCCTGTAACTGACCGGTGGCGACATCGACATTGATACGAAAGCCGCGGCCCGACCACCAGCCGTGAAACTCAGGATTGACCCAGCGATGCGGATCGCCCTCGCGGTCGATGCAGCGTCGACCCATCTCCGCGTAGATACGATCGAGGTGAGGGACCACGATCAGTGAGACCGGATCGAGATCCATGGGCAGGGTGTGGGCCACACCGCTGAGGCTCTCCATTGAGGAGATGGGCTGTCCCTCGAAATGCATGACGATCTCGTCGTCGCGGGCCGCCCAGGCCACCATTTGCAGCAGATAGTCCGGGTCGTTGTAGGCCCACATGGAGAGCGCTCGTGCCGACTGGCAGGTAGGGTTGTTGCCTTGCCCCACGCCCAGCGGCTGCCCCAGCATGCACAGCACGCCTTCGAGCAGGCGGGCCCGGGGCGACACTGCCTCGCCGAATGCCAGGTTGAGGCGCGCCCGGGACCACTCGGAGAGCGACAGCCCCAACTGACGCCACATGGCAGGGGCGACGGGGGGCTGGTAGAGAATCCCTCGCTCCAGCATCAGCGCCAGACCGTAGACGGCCTGAGGCGTGGCAGGGTGGATCGCGCTTCGAATCAGGGCGTGGGCAAGCTCGCGATAGCACAACAGGCAATCGCGCCCGGTCGACGAAAGGCCCAGGGCCTCGGCCAACAGGTGGTCGTTGTGTTCCAGCAAGTGGCGCAGCAGCACCGGATGGTAAGCGGACACCAGGCCGGTGTCGTGCATGGCACGGGCGAAACCGGTGGCCTCGCCCTGCAGGGCGGCATTATCCATGCTCGCCAGTCGTTCGCGATAGATCTCGATGCCCGGATCTTCGCGACTGGCCCGGGTGGGGCTGAACAGCGAGCTGACTAGACGGTCGGCCCCCTGGCCACTGGCACCCAGGTCGATGTCGGGGTCGGCCTGGCAGATGGCGATCTGGGTGATCATCTGCTTGATACTATCGACCTGGATCGGACGCTGCTGAAGAATACGCCAGATCTCTTCGATCAGTTTGTCGATGATGTGCTCGTAGCCGATACGCTCGGCCAGATGGCGGAACAAAAATCGGGGAATCTGGGCCAGCCGACCCTGGGTTTCACGTTCCGCCTCACTAGGGGCGCTGAAGAGCAGCCAAAGGTTGAGCGCCATCACCTGGGCCAGGTAGTGGTGGGCCTGCTCGGCGGAAACCTGGGGATGGGCATAGACGCCCTTGGCCACCGCCAGCAGGCGCAGTTCGCTCAGCGCCTCTATCACCACGGTGTTGGCATTCGGGCTCTTGAGCGAATAGGTGGTCAGGTAGGGCAGCAGGTACTGCGGCGTGGCCCAGTCCGAGCCGAGGAATACGCCCGCCTCCTCCAAGGCCCTGGCGCGGGACTCCAGTGCGGCAACACCACCGGGTTGCAGCAGCACCCGACGTGCCGTATCCAGCACGCGGGTGAGCTTGCCCGGTTTGGCGAAATCGCGAGCCTCACCGAGCAGGGCGGTCGCCTCGTCGAGGTTGGTCAGCAGGTTTCTGAGCTTATCGTCGCTTCCCGTGGGCTGCTCGCTACCCTGCATGTATCCGTTGGTGACCACGCCGACTCCTTGCTGAATGACCTTTCGTGCTCATCACGCCTGCGTCAGACGTAGAAATCAAGCTCTTCCTGACGCTTGAGCAGATCACGCAGCCGATGCGGGTCGTCGCCCTTGAAGTAGATCAAACCCCAGTGAGTGCCGAAGGCAGTGCGCTTGGTCACGGTCTCCTCCATGGGAGAAGTGAGTTCGTGGGATTCGAAATACGGGTCGTCCTCGACTTCTTCGGGGATTTCCAGTCGGCTGACTACGCGACGACGGGGATAGACGCCGAAACAGCCGGCATAGCACTTCGCGTCCTCCACTTCTCTTGGGAAGAATGCCTTGACCTCCTCGGCGGTGCTCTTGGGGTCGAAAACCAGCATGCTGGCCTGGTAGGCGTTGAAGCCGTACACCCGTTCGAGCAGCTCGAAAACCTTGAACCCCGGCGGACGGTAGGCGACTTCACCGAAGTACATCTCGCCGTCACTGGTGACGAAGTACTCGGGATGGATCAGGCCGAACTCGATATCGAACGCCTTGATCAGCTTCTCGATCTGGGCGGTGATCTGGGGACGGTACTGCTCAAGCTCAGGTGAGGCGGGAACGAATACCGAATAACCCAGAGTGACGTATTCCGAAATGTTGAGGAAGGCGATCTTGCCGTCATGGATCCACGCCTCCACGGCGAACTCCCAGCCATCCAGGTGCGACTCCATCAGCACCGGAAACTCCTCGTCGGGGATGGTATCGACCTCGTCCGGCGTGCGGATCACCCGGTGCCCGAGGCAGCCGGCCTTGTCGAAGGCCTTGAGGTGGATCGGGTCGTTGGGGTCGCCGTCGAGTTTGAGCAGAGTCTGATTGACCCGCTTGAGGAACCGGATCACGTCGCCCTTGTCGTGGGCCTCCTCGAAAATGCCCACACGAATGCCGCCGAGTTGCGCGCGCCGTTTCATCAGCGCCTTGTCGCGCAGCAGGAGCGACTGGCCGTAGAGACGGGGGCTGTCGAGAAGCACCGAATTGATGGCGCCTGCCCATTCGACGGTCTCCTCGAATAGCGGAATCGCCACGTCTACGCCACGCTCCTTGAGTGTTTCCGCAATCTCCAGAGAGCGGTCGTTGAGTCGCTCGAAGTTCCACGGCACGTAGGGTATGTCATGTTTCTGGCAGTACTCTTCCGCCCATTCGGGCGCGACGACCAGATAGCGACGATCGAAGTTTTCGGCGGCCTCGATAGCATTCAGGCTCCAGCCGAGCAGTGCGATATAGCCCTTGTCGGGATTCTTGTCCATGGGGCGCCTCCTCAGTTGCGGTAGCTTTCTCCTCGTTCCCGTGCTCTTTCTACCCTAGTCGATTTGATGCGCCCTCACAGGTAGGAAATGGCTCAGCCAGCGGTCCTTGCCCGCTCCCGGTACCGCTGGTATAGTGCACGCGCACTCGGCAAGCCATTGATGCTGGCCGGGTTCGAGGCCTGTCACCCAGGCATCGTATCGTGGTGGCCCCGTCGGTCCTCCCGCAACGCTAAACCGCAAACCCCGCCAGGCCCGGAAGGGAGCAACGGTAGTGGTGGCCGCGTGTGCCGGGATGTGGCTGTCGGGGCCGCCTCCATTTCCGCTCTTCGCTATTCTGTTTTTTTCATTCTGACCCTCGCGGCGTAAGGCTGACGGGTAGGGCTCGCTTGCGTGATTGCCAGGGCCAAACGGCTTCTCAACGGGCGTTGCCAAAGGTGCGATGCGCCTCATGCTTACGCATTAGACCTTGGTAGGATTAGACTTTGGTGTTAATATGCACTGCAGCAAAGCTCATGCGAGAGGAAGTGCAGATGCAGACCGACACCACATCCAACGCCGCAATTCAGCGCAGCCTGCGCCAGTGCCTGTCGAATGCCGCCTTCCTGCTCTACCAGCAGGGGCACGTGCTGGAAACCATCACCATTCCTTTCCGTGGACTCGATAGCCGCGCTCTGCGCCAATTACGCGAAGCCTCTCAAGAGTGGCGGGCTTGCGAGCGCGTGCTCGAGAGCAGCGAGGCGGCCGTTTTCAATGAGTATGGCCGACTGGTACTGACCGCCATGGGGCGCGAGCTGTTGTTCGATATGTTCGGGGAGGGGGCGGCTGATTGCGCCTGAGCGATGCCGCTCGGATAGACAAGAGGGGAGGCCATCGGCCTCCCTTTGTTTTTCATACCATTTCGATAGAAGGCACCCGATTCTTCACTACCCGCATGTTCAGCGGCTATGCCTGGCTCCCGAGGTGCTTGCGAAGGAAATGGCATGTCCGTTCCTGATCGGGTTGAGTGAATAATCGTTCAGGCGTGTTTGCTTCCACCACGACGCCGCCATCCATGAACATGGCCCAGTCGGATACATCGCGTGCAAAAGCCATTTCGTGCGTGACGATGAGCATGGTCATCTGTTCCTCCGCGAGGCGCTTCATGACCTGGTTCACTTCCTCCACCAGCTCGGGATCCAAGGCCGAGGTCGCTTCGTCGAACAGCATGACTTTGGGCTGCATGGCCAAGGCGCGGGCAATGGCGACGCGCTGCTTCTGTCCCCCCGACAAGGCGCTGGGAAAAGTCGATGCCTTGTCCGCCAGTCCGACTCGCTCCAGCAGCTCCATGCCGAGTTCTCGAGCACTGCCGGCATTCAAGCCCTTCAATTTTTTTGGTGCCAGTGTCACGTTATCCAGCGTCGAGAGATGAGGAAAAAGATTGAAATGCTGGAACACCATGCCCATGTTCTGGCGTATATCGTTGATATGCCTTTCGAAAGCAAGCCCTTTCAGGTCGGGTCGGTTGACCTGGGTACCGTCCAGGAGAATGCAACCTTCGTCGATGACTTCCAGGTTATTGATGGATCGAAGCAGGGTGCTTTTCCCCGACCCCGATGGCCCGATGATAGATATGATCTTGCCTCGGTCAACCTTGAGGTCGATTCCCTTGAGTACCTCGAGGTCGCCGAATCGTTTCTTGACTCCCTTGAGCTCTACCATCGGGTTGGCAACTTGTGGTGTCATTATCTGTCCCCTTTAACGGCGCATGGCAGCGCGGCGCTCTACCCAGGATTGGCCGGCTTCCATCAAGATGTTGATTATGTAATAAATAATAGCGATCGTAATATAGAACTCGAAGGGTCGAAACGTCACGCTGATGGCATATTGAGAGAGATAGACTAGTTCGGCGATGCCAATGGCGGAGAGCACCGAAATATCCTTGACCATGATGATCATGTTGTTGCCGAGCTGGGGGATGGCGCGATAGAACGCTTGGGGCAATACGATGTAAAAAATAGTGGCCAGATGGCCAAAGCCCAGCGAGCGGGAGGCTTCATATTGCCCCTTCGATACCGACTTGAGGGTGGCAATGAAAATATCTGCATTATAGGCCATGTAATGGAACCCTAGGCCCATCACGCCGACCACGATGGCCGGTAACAGTATCCATTGGCCAATGCCAAAGTAAAGAAAGTAGAGCTGGAGCAACAGTGGTGTCGTCATGAACAGCCAGATGAAAAAGCGCAGCGGCCAATTCACGGCTTTTCTCGTGTAGAGGGAAATGACGGCAACGATCTGGCCGCCGATAATCGACATGACGGCGACTGCCAACCCGATGAGCAGCGTGGCCCCTACCCCTTTGAGAAGCGTTGGGAAGTAGGTGAAGACGGAGCTGAAGTCGAATTCCATGAAAGCTTACCTATTTATTATATGTCTTGGGCTCTACAGATAGGTATATCGCGTGGCGCGACGATATAGAAACTCAACGATACCCATGATCGCGTAGATGATAACGATGTACATCAGGGCGCTTAGAGTGAAGACTTCCAGTGGCTTGTAGGTGGATCCGGTGAGGCGCTGAGCCTGGTAGGTCAGTTCGACGACCGAAATGATCGAGACAAGCGAAGAGTTCTTGACCAGAATGATGGCCAGCACCCCAATGGAACGAATCATCAAGCCGGCCGCCTGGGGCAGGACAATATGCTGGAGCGTGGCGAAGCGTCCGAACCCCAGCGATCGTGATGCCTCGTTCTGCCCGCTCTCGACCGATTCGATGGCGCCGCGAATCGCCTCGCTCATGTAAGCGCCAATATTGAAGGCCCCGACGAACACGCCGCAGGTGAATGGGTCCATGCGCAGACCGATGGCAGGCCCTCCATAGAACACCAGCAGCAACTGGACGAAATAGGGGGTTCCACGGACCACGCTGATATAGGAGCGAGCCAGCCAGCGAATGGGTGGGTTTCGTGACGTTCGCAGCGCCACTAGCGCAGAGGCGATGAAGAAACCGAAGAACAGGGCACGAGCCGATATATCGATGGTTATCCCGGCCGCCTTCACCAGCAGCGGTAATATTTCGATCATCAGGTTGATGTCCATGAGCTTCTTTACCCTGTTGTTGTGATGCGATGAAGATCGGAAGCAGCAGGGCTGTACCTGCTGCCTCAAGATCGAGTTAGTGGAACTCGACGCCTTCGCCTATCCACTTGTCGACGATCTCCTGATAGGTGCCATCCTCCTTGATCTCAGCTAATGCCTCGTTGAGAGCTTCCTTGAGCTCTGGCTTGTTCTTCTGAATGGCAATGGCCGCCGGCCAGCTGGGTAGCTCGCCCACGTCGATTTGCTTGATATTGATATCCTCGTCGTTTAGCGCCACGTAGACAGGTACGTCGTCAGCGATCATGACGTCGATTCGTCCGGTGGTGAGTGCATTCAGCATATCGGGCAAACCCTGGAAGGTCTGGTTGCGCCATTTTCCTTCTCCGTTTTCGGAGGCCCACTGGTTGCCTGTCTCGCCGAGCGTGGAACCGACAGTCTTGCCTTCGAAATCTTCAATGCCGTTGACGTCATCGGTGCCTTCCTGGACCCATACGGAGAGTCCCGAACTGTAATAGCTATCGGTGAAATCCACGGCCTGTTCGCGCTCTTCGGTCACGCTCATGCTGCAGATGCAGGCATCGAAGCGTCCGCCGGCCAGAGCGGCAACGATGCCATTCCAGGGAGAAGTCTGGATGTTGGCCTCGACTCCCATCCTGTCTGCCAGAGCGTTAGCGATGTCCACATCGAAGCCGACCAGATTGCCCGAAGTGTCGACATAGCTGAAGGGAGGATAGGCACCCGAGTTGGCTACCTGAAAGACGTCGCCCTGAATATCGGAAAAGTCGCGTGCCTGGGCTGAAAAACTTGCCAGCACTACCGTGCTGAGTAAAGTCACGGCCCCGTACAGGGGGCGCTGGAAACGGTTTTTATGTGCTTTCATGTCGATTCCTGCTCTTTGTTGGGTTGTTTTTGCGGATTCCTGCCTCACGTATCAAATCAGTCTGAAGCGACAGCGTTTCTCACCTCCTGTTATATTGGTAAACACGAATATTCGAGACTAGCAAGTCTTGTCTTTGCGGTCATATGCGCTCGAGGATCACGGCGATTCCCTGGCCACCGCCCACGCAGGCCGTGGCGCAACCGAAGCGTCCACCGCGGCTCGCCAGAATACGTGCCAGGGTCCCGGCCAGGCGCACACCAGTGGCCCCCAGCGGATGCCCTAACGCCAGGGCACCGCCCCATACGTTGACCCGCGCAGGGTCGAGCCTGAGCTGGCGCATGGCATGCAACGGCACGACGGCAAACGCCTCATTGATTTCCCAGGCCTCGATTTGGGAGGCATCCAGGCCTGCTCGCGACAGCGCCTGTTCTGCGGCTTTCGCGGCACCGGCACCCATGCCCTCGGGGGCAACGCCCACATCGGCGAAAGCAACAACGCGGGCCAGCGGCCTGGCCGCGTAGCGGTCAAGGGCGGCGGGCGACATCAGCACTGCCGCCGCCGCGCCGGAGGTCAGCGGAGAGCTGTTGCCTGCCGTCACCCGGCCCCCTTCGAGGAATACCGGGTCGAGCCCGGCCAACCGCTCGCGGTTGGTGTCAGGGCGGATGTTGGCGTCGAGCCTGACGACCTCACCCGACGGGTTGGTCAGGACCAGGCGCTCACCCTCGAAGCGGCCCTCGGCCTCGGCCTGGGCGGCGCGGCGGTGGGACTGGAGCGCAAATTCGTCCATATCGTCGCGTTCGATCCCGGACGCCTGCGCCAGTCGCTCGGCGGTCATACCCATGTTCAGCGCCGGCTCGATTTCGAGCCAAGGCGCGTCCTGCAAGACCCCCGGCACGGTCAGGACACCCTCCTTGAACAGGGCGGGCCCCATCGGTACCCGGGTCATGTGCTCGAAGCCGCCGGCCAGGGCCACGTCAACGGCACCGGCTTGTATCTCCCGGGCAGCGCTGCGCAGGGCGGCGAGCCCGGAGCCGCACTGCTGGTCGATCTGACGTGTAGCGCATTCACGGCCTCCCGGACCGAGGTGTCGCGACTGCCACAACGGGTAGCGTCCACCGAAGCCCCACTGCTCCTTGACGGGCAGCGCGCAACCGATGCTGAGATCCTCCACATGCCCGGGGTCGACACCGCCGCGGTCGAGCAGGGCGTCGAGTACCCGGGCCAGCAAGGCGTCGCCGCGGGTTTCGGCCCATCCGTCCAATTCCGGCTTGCGCGGATGGGCACGGGTGAATGCACTGCGGGCATAGTCGACGAGGTACACGTCCTTCATGTGCGGCCTCCTGTGCTGTCTGCCAGCTGCGCCCAGCGATACAGGAACAGTGCATAGGTGGTCAGCACATGGCGGATGGAGTCGATCTCGACGCATTCGTCGACGCCGTGGATGCGCTCGGCCACCGGCCCGTAACAGGAGCCGGCGATCCCGCCGCTGACATTAAAGGCGCGCAGGTCGGTGGTGCACGTGGAGAGGTAGGTCCCCGGTGGCTCACCCAGCAGATCCTCATGGCAACGCGAAAGCAGAGCGATGCCCGGCGCTTTCATGTCGACCAGGTGCCCCTCCGAGCGGAAGCCGTGGAATTCGACGCGCGGGGCAGGTGAAGGGGTGTCGAGTTCGGCGTGGCGCGCCTCGATGGCATGACGAACAAGATGCATGACCTCGTCGGAGGTCATGCCCGGCGGGAAGCCGACACGGCCTTCGAGAGTGGCATGGGCGGGCACGCTGGAGGCCCAGTTACCGCCTTCTATCTTGCCGATGCTCAGGTTGAAGGGATGTTCGAGGCCGTCATAGGGGGCCTGGCGCGGCAGGGCATTGATATCGGCCTCCAGCGCCTTGAACGCCGGCAGGTAGTCGAGGATCGCCTCGATGGCGTTGCTGCCAGCGCGGGTGTCGAGCACATGCGCGGGCACGCCATCGAGGCGCATGCGAAACCACAGCACGCCGACCTGGCCGGCATAGATCCGGGCGCCGAAGGGCTCGGGAATCAGCACGAAGTCGCCGCTGTAGCCTTGGTGCAGGCAGGCCAGGGCGCCGTTGCCGGTGCACTCTTCTTCGATCACGGTCTGCAGAGTCAGCGGAAAGTCGATGGGCACGTCGGCCTCGCGCACCGCTTGTACGGCCATGACCATGGCGGCGATGCCGGCCTTCATGTCGCCGGCGCCGCGCCCGTAGAGCCAGCCGTCCTGCTCCCAGGGCTCCCACGGTGGGCGGGCCCACATGTCGGCGGGCTCGGCGGGCACCACGTCGAGGTGGCCATTGAATACCAGGTGTGGCCCCGGGGCTCCGGCGTTGAGCTGGGCTACCAGGTTGTACCGGCCCTGGCACTCCCACTCGGTAGGCGCGCGATGGGGATGTGCGTCGAAGCCGGGGGCGTCCAGCGGCACCCGGGTGGTGGGCAGGTCGAGACGTTCAAACCAGCGTTCCATGGTTTCCAGCGCGCCATGCTCCTGGCCCAGCACGCTGTAGCCGCGCACCAAATCGCAAGTCAGCGCCAGGGTTTCTTCCATCAACGCCTCGCAGCGTTCGACGATGCGGTTCTCGGTGTCAGTTAACATCAGAATCTCCCCAGCCGACGCTCGTCGACGATCAGCGTGGCCTCGGTGGCCTCGCGCAGCTCGGCAACGCTCAGACCCTCGGCCATGTCCACCACGACTAGCCCCTCTTGCGTCACGTCCATCACCGCCTTGTCCGTGATGATGCGCGACACGCAGCGCTCGGCGGTCAAGGGCAGGCGGCAGCGCGTAAGGATCTTGGCATTGCCGTGCTTGTCGTTATGCGAGCACAGGATCACCAGGCGCTTGACCTTCTGTGCCAATTCCATGGCGCCGCCGATACCCGGCGAAAACTTGCCCGGTATCTTCCAGTTGGCGAGGTTGCCCAGCGCATCGACTTCAAAGGCACCCATGAAGGTGATGTCCACTCGGCTGCGGCGGATCATGGCGAACGACATGGCGCTGTCGAACACGCTGGCGCCCGGACGGGTGGCGATATAAGCGCCGCCCGAATCGATCATGTCGTAGTCCGGCGCCTCGCCTGCGGTGCGTGGACGGCAGCCCAGCACGCCGTTTTCCGAGTGCACCAGGACCTCCATTTCCGCCGGCAGGTAGTGGAACAGCTGCGTGGGCAGCCCGATTCCCAGGTTGACGATTTGCCCCGGGACTATTTCTTGGGCGGCGCGGGCAAGAATGCGCTGCTGGTCAGCCGACATGGGCGCGTCTCCCCTGTTCGCTGGTTTCCAGGGCGACCGCCACCACCTGGCTGACGAAGGCGCAGGGGGTGTGGATCGCCTCGGGCATCATGCTGCCGGGTTCGTCGACCCGGTAGGCCTGGGCGATGACGGTATCGGCGGCCATCGCCATCAGTGGGTTGAAGTTGCTGGCGGTCGCGCGGTAGATCAGGTTGCCGTACCGGTCGGCGCGTTCGGCGTGGACCAGGGCGAAGTCGGCGCAGAGCGCCGGCTCGATGCCCAGGGTGCGACCGTCCAGTTCGATCTCGCGGCGACCGGCCGCTATTTCGGTGCCCTGGCCGATATCGGTGAGAAAGCCGTGGTGACCGGCCCCGGCGCTGCGGATCTTCTCGGCCAGAATCCCCTGGGGGAAGAGCTCGACGATGAGCTCGCCGTGGTTCATCGCTGCGATGGCGTCGCGGTTGAGACCAATATGCGAGGTGATCAGGCGGCGCACACGGCCGGCCTCGATCAGCTTGCCGACGCCGATGCCCGGCTCGTTGGCATCGTTCTTGATCACGGTGAGGTCGCGCTGCCCCTGGGCCAGCAGTTCGTCGATCAGGGCGAAGGGCGTACCCGGGGAGCCGAAGCCGCCTACCATGATCGAGGCGCCATGGGGAATGGTGGCGATGGCCTCGTCTATGGCGCGATATTTGTCGGTCAGTAGTGTCATGCCAACTTCCTTAGGTCGTGGGTCGGAAGCAGCGGCCAGGGGCGTTGCCCAGGGCTTCCCTGTACACCGGCTGCCGGCCGAGCTCGGCGTCGAAGCGGCACATGGCGCGTTCGAGACGGCTCAGCAGTTCCGCGGTATCGGCGGCATTGATGGTGAGGGGCGGAGTGACCAGGAAATGATCGCCGGCCTGGCCGTTGAGGGTGCGCCGCGGGTAGATCAGCAACCCCTCGTCCTTGGCCAGGGCGGTAATCAGGGCGAAGCAGTTCTGCCCCGCGGGAAAGGGTGTCTTGGTCACAGCGTCGGCGACCAGTTCCACCCCCCATAGCAGCCCCAGGCCGCGTACGTCGCCGACCCAGGAGAAGCGCTTCTTGAGCGATAGCAGGCCCTCTTTCAACTCGCGGCCACGCGCGGCCACGTTGTCGAGCACGCGCTCGCGCTGCATGGCCTCGATCACGGCGAGCCCCGTGGCACAGGCCAGCGGATTGCCGGCGTAGGTATGGCCGTGCTGAAAGCCGCCCGACGCCATCACCGTTTCGACGATATCGGCACGAGCGAGCAGCGCCCCCACCGGGTAGTAGCCGGCACCGAGCCCCTTGGCGGTGGCGAGCAGATCGGGCGCCACGCCGTAGTGCTGATAGGCAAACCAGGCCCCGGTGCGGCCGATACCGGTCAAGACCTCGTCGAGGATGAGCAGGCAGCCGAATTCATCACACAGGCCGCGTACGCCTTCCAGATAGCGTCGGTCGAGCATGCGTGCGCCGGTGCTGGCGCCACCCACCGGCTCGAGCACGAAGGCGATGATCGTCTCGGGGTCGGCGGCCTCGAAGACGGCACGTGTGTCGCTCAGCACGCGCTCCACGTGGCGGACATCGTCGGCGTCGCGGTGCCGGTAGAAGTCGGGCCCGGCGACCTTGAGCGAGCTATGGGCAATGTCGGCGAAGGGAGCTTCGAGCGGCTCGTAGCCGGTCACGCCCAGTGCGCCCAGCGTGCTGCCGTGGTAGGAAGGGCGCAGCGAGATGAAGCGACGTCGCTGTGGCTCACCCAGGGCTACGAAGTACTGCCGTGCCAGCTTGAGCGCGGACTCCACGGCTTCCGAGCCGCTGGAAACGAAGAACACCTTCTCCAGTTGTTGATGGGTCAGGGCGACCAGCGTCTCGGCCAGGGCCACCGCGGGGCCATTCTCGAACTGAGTGCGGTAGGTGAAGGCAACCCGTTCTAGCTGGGCGAGCATGGCGTCGCGAATGTCGTCGCGCCCGTGCCCTAGGTTGCAGGCGATGGCGCCCGAGCAGCCGTCGAGGTACTCGGCGCCGGTCGTGTCCCACATATAGGCGCCTTTGGCGTGGCTGATCTCGGGCAGCGCTGGGCCAGCCTGATAAAAAAGCGGTGATGGTTCCATGTGAACGCTCGTTATCGTTATGTCTTTGTATACGCTTGCAAGCAGTCTAAGTAGCGATCACTGGGTATTTCAATATATGATCTTTTTTCCGAATACTATGAGTTTTTATCATGGGTGATGTGAACATCCATTCGTTAAAGGCGTTGGCAATTTTCAAGACGCTGTTCGAGGCAGGCACCGCGTCGCAGGCGGCGCGCACGCTGGGCATCACTCAGTCGGGGGTGAGTCGTTCGCTGGCGCAGCTCGAGGAGAACCTGGGAATCCAGCTGTTCCTGCGCGAGAAAAACCGCCTGGTAGCGACACCCGAGGCGCGCGAACTTTATGAAGAAATCCTGCGCTTGATGGGTAACCTCGAGGAACTGCGCCACAGCGTGCTAGCGCTCAAGGAGTTCGGGACATCACGGCTGCGCATCGCCGCGGTGCCGGGGCTATCGTTCGGTTTCATCCCGCGATTGGTGGCGGCGTTGCTGGAGGAGAACCGACAGTTCAGTGTCAGCCTCGACATGATGTCGAGTCACGAGGTGCAGCTTGCCGTGGAGTCGGGTCATGCCGATATCGGTTTCGTCACTCTGCCCATCACTTCACGGGTGCTCCGGGTGGAGCCCTGGTTCACTACCGAAGCGGTGTGCCTGGTACCGCATGAGCATGCGCTGGCCGCACAGGACCACGTCGAGGTGCAGGACCTCAGCGGCCAGCATCTGGTGATCAGCAACCAGCCGAGTATCAGCACCAACCCGCTGCTGGAGTTGACCAGCCAGCATCGGGTGCAGATCGCCGGCAAGACAGAGGCCAACATCGGCACTATCACCGCTCTGGTAGCCAGTCACGTGGGCATCACGGTCATGAACCCGATCACCGCCCAGGACCAGCTCGCCCCGCAAGATGGGGTGGAACTGCGGCGCTTCTCGCCAGTCATGGAGTTCAGCTTCGGCCTGGTTTATCGCGACAACTGGAAGCAAGCCAAGGTGCTTGAGTTCCTGCGCGAGCGGGGCAGGGCACTGCTGGCAGATTACCCCGCCATAGCGGTCGTCGAAGCGCCCGGCCAATGCTAGGGCCGGCTTTCATGCAACGTATTCGCTGGGCATCGCGGAGTACCGACGGGCTGGCTTTCATGCCACCTTCGCGCAATCGTTTTCGTCGCGACTCATTGAGCATCGTCGCCTCGGCCTGGCCATCGGCACGGTTCGAAGCGCCAGGCAAGCGACACTTGGCGGTCGCAAAGGTGCGCGCTTTGCGCCTCCGCTGTCAGCCGGTAGAATGGAGTTTTCGCGTTCGGCTCGTCACCGGACTTCTCGCCGGGGCGAAGCAGGCCCTGCTCCGACCGGCTGCCCGCCAGCCCCGCTGCAAGGAATTCGTGCTGCAATGAGCTATCAGGTTCTGGCCCGCAAATGGCGCCCGCGTACGTTTCATGAACTGGTCGGCCAGGAGCACGTCCAGCGGGCGCTGGTCAATGCACTCGACCAGGGCCGCCTGCACCATGCCTACCTGTTTACCGGCACGCGCGGGGTCGGCAAGACCACGCTGGCGAGAATACTGGCCAAATGCCTCAACTGTACCGCCAAGGGTCATGGCGACGACGGCGTCACCTCCCTGCCTTGCGGTGAGTGCGACAGCTGCCGTGCCATCGACGAGGGCCGCTTCGTCGACCTGATCGAAGTCGACGCCGCTTCACGCACCAAGGTGGAAGATACCCGAGAGCTACTCGACAACGTGCAGTATGCCCCCACCCAGGGGCGCTACAAGGTGTACCTGATCGACGAGGTGCACATGCTCTCTACCAGCAGCTTCAACGCGCTGCTCAAGACGCTCGAGGAGCCGCCGCCTCACGTCAAGTTCCTGCTCGCCACCACCGATCCGCAGAAGTTGCCGGCCACGGTACTGTCGCGGTGCCTTCAATTTACCCTGAAGAACATGCCGCCGGAGCGCATCGTCACGCACCTGGCCAAGGTGCTCGAGGTCGAGGGGGTCGGTTTCGAGGAGAGTGCCCTGTGGCTGCTGGGCCGGGCCGCCGATGGCTCCATGCGCGATGCCATGAGCCTGACCGACCAGGCCATCGCATTCGGCCAAGGCCGGATTCACCATGCCGATGTCGCTGCCATGCTGGGTACCCTGGATCACCGCCATGTGCTGGCGCTGGTCGAGGCGCTGGCCGACGTCGATGCGCCGCGGTTGCTATCAGAAGTCGCGCAGCTGGCCGAGCAGGGGCCCGATTTCGCCGCCGTGCTCGACGATATCACGGCGGTGCTGCATCGCCTGGCAGTGGCCCAGATGGTGCCGGATGCCGTGGACAACGGCCATGGCGACAGAGAGACGGTATTGGTCCTGGCCTCGCGCTTCACAGCCGAGGATATTCAACTCTACTACCAGATTGGCATCCAGGGTCGTGGCGACATGACCCACGCCCCCGACCTGCGCACGGCATTGGAGATGACCCTGCTGCGTATGCTGGCCTTTCGCCCCCAGGGTGTGCCTCAGCCGGCGAAGACGCCGCTGCCGCTGCGCGGGACTGGCAGTGACGGTCCTGACGCGGCGACTGCCGACGGCGTGGACGGGGCGACGCCGGCAGCTCGGCGTCCCGACAGCTCGCCAGCCGTGCCGCCGCAGCCCGAGACTCCGGCGGCACCGGCTCCCGCCCCGAGCCTGCCGGAGCCTGATGGTGCCACGCAGTCAGGGCCCGAGCCGCCCCCGCCTTGGGAGGAACCGGAGCCAATGGGGCAGGCGGCGCCGCCGCTGGGAGAGCCCCCCGAGCCGCCGACTACGCCCTCCGAACCCGAGCCTGCCCCGGAACCCGAACCGGGCGCGCCTGCTGCCTCGCGGACCGAAGCGCCTTTATCGGGAGCCGGCGAGCCGGAGCAACGACCCGCTACCAGGCTGGCGATGTCGCCGGACGCGGCAGAGGACGATATCGCCGTGCTCGAGGCTCCGGAGCCGGCCGTCGAGGTGCCACCCGCCAGCACTCGTGCATCGCAGAACACGACGGAGCCTGTCGTACAGGACGAGCGGCTCGGCCATGCTCGTTGGCTGGAGTGCTTCGATTCCCTGGGCCTGGGCGGGCTGACACGCAACCTCGCGGCCCACTGCGTGGTCGAAGACGATGACGGCTCGCGTCTGACGCTGCGCCTGGATCCTTCGCAGGAAGCCATGAACGCCGAGATCCATGTGCGTCGCGTGCAGGATGCGCTGTCCGGCATCGGCATTACGCGACAATTGACGATACAGCCTGGGCCGCTGCCGACCGACGTGGAAACGCCCCGGCAGCGCGCCGACCGAATCGCCGCGGAGCGCCACGCCGCGGCCGTGGCGGCCCTTCAGCGCGACCCGCACGTCAGGCAACTGCAGGATACTTTCGGGGCGCGCCTGATCGAATCGACCGTCAAGCCGGCGGAGTCGGCACCCCGGGCCTGACCCGCTACGCTCACATTTGCCAAGCGAGAGGAACGACCATGATGAAAGGTGGAATGGGCAACCTGATGAAGCAGGCCCAGGAGATGCAGCAGAAAATGCAGCGCGTGCAGGAAGAGGTCGCCAAGGCCGAGGTCACCGGTGAAGCCGGGGCCGGCATGGTCAAGGTCACCATGAACGGTCGTCACGACGTGAGCAAGGTCGACATCGACCCCAGCGTCATGGAGGAGGACAAGGAACTGCTAGAGGACTTGCTGGCCGCCGCGGTCAACGATGCCGTGCGCAAGGTGGAGGCCAGCTCGCGGGAGAAGATGGAAGAAGCTACGGCGGGGCTGAACCTCCCCCCCGGCTTCAAGATGCCTTTCTGACGCGACTGCCACCGGCGGCGCTCGAGTTTCAGTGAGTCAGCCAGAGACTATTTATGAGCTTTTCCCCCCTCGTCGAGAGGCTGATGGAGTCGCTGCGCGTGCTGCCTGGGGTAGGTCCCAAGACGGCGCAGCGCATGGCAATGCACCTGCTCGAGCGCGACCGCGATGGCGGGCGTCGTCTTGCCGGCGTGCTCGACCAGGCCCTGGAGCAGGTCGGTTACTGTCGTCGCTGCCGGACCCTCACGGAGGAAGAGGTGTGCACGCTTTGCACCAGCAACCGGCGCGATGATGCCGTGCTATGCGTGGTAGAATCGCCCGCCGACCAGTTGGCCATCGAAGAGGCCGGAGGCTTTCGTGGCCGCTACTTCGTGCTCCACGGCCATCTCTCGCCCCTGGATGGCATCGGTCCCGAGGACATCGGCCTCGACCAGCTCGAGGCGCGCATCGCCGAGGGCGGGGTCGGCGAGGTGATCCTGGCCACCAACCCGACGGTGGAAGGTGAGGCCACGGCGCACTACATAGCGACCCAGCTCTCGCCTCATGGCGTCACGCTCTCGCGGCTGGCCTATGGCGTGCCCATGGGCGGTGAGCTCGAGTACGTCGACGGTGGTACCCTCAGCCGTGCCTTCAATGGCCGCCTGCCATTTCGTGGCGAATGAACGCCGCCGCCTGACTCTTTACCGGATGACCGCATGACCCTGACCCCAGAGATTCGATGGATCGATACGCCCGAGGCGCTGGATGCCGCCTGCGCGGAAGTGGCCCAAGCCGAGGTGCTCGCGCTGGATACCGAGTTCTTTCGCGAGAAGACCTTTCACCCGGTACCGGCCTTGATCCAGTTCTCCGCCGGCGGGCCTGCCTGGTTGGTCGATCCCCTGGTGGTCGACTGTACCGAGGCCTTTCGCCAACTATTGGGCAAGGGGCCGTTGAAACTCCTGCATGCCAGCAGCGAGGACCTCGAAGTGCTGGCGCACTGGGCCGACGTATCGGTGGCCCCGCTGGTCGATACCCAGCTCGCCCAGGGCCTGCTGGGTGAGGACCCGGCGATGGGGTACCAGCGCCTGGTCCAGCACTGGACCGGTGAGACGCTGCCCAAGGACGAGACACGCTCTGACTGGTTGCAGCGTCCGCTGAGCGACTCCCAGCAGCTATATGCGGCGCTCGACGTAGTCTTTCTGCTCAAGGTCTGGGAGCACCAGCATGAAGCCCTTGAGCGGCTGGGGCGACGCGAATGGCTCGAAGAGGACTGCCGGGAACTCATGGCCCAGGCCCTGCGCAGCGACGAGGCGGATGGCCAGTGGTACCGCCGTCATCGGCAGCTCTGGCGGCTGGCGCCTCGCCAGACCGAGGCCTATCGACTCTTGACGACCTGGCGAGAGGGCGAGGCCCGGCGTCGCAACCTGCCGCGGGGCTGGCTGGTCAACGACCGGGTTCTCTACGGCATCGCCGAACGCATGCCCGAGAACCGCTACCAGCTCGCTGAGGTCGAGGATATCAAGCCAAGCCTGATCAAGCGCGACGGCGACACGCTGCTGGCGCTGGTCAGGCAGGCTCGCCAGTGCGAGGAAGCCGCATTGCCCCCGGCACTGCCATCGCCACTGCAGGCGGACTACAAGCGCCGCATGAAGGCACTCAAGCGGGTAGTGCACGAGCGTGCCGAGACGCTGGGACTGGCCCCGGAAGTGTTGATGCGCCGGCGTGATCTCGAAGCCCTGATAACGGCCGACCTGGCCGCTGAGCCGCTGCCTCTACCCGGTGGCTGGCGTGGCGAACGGCTCGCGGCCCCCCTGCAACAAGCGTTGGATGAGGTGAATGTCGAATGACCGATAATCGCATGCAAGGCGACAAGCTGCTTTGCGAGATCTACAGAAGTCCGCGCAAGGACGAGATGTACCTGTATGTCGACAAGCGACAGGGTCTCGCCGACGTACCTGCCGCGCTGCTCGAGCGCTTCGGCAAGCCGGCACCGATCATGACCCTGGTCCTGACGCCGGAAAAGCCCCTGGCGCGCGCCAAGGCGAGCGATGTCATGGCGGCGATTCGTGACAAGGGCTTCTACTTGCAGATGCCGCCGGCCAAGGATGAGTACCTGCTCGATCTGTATCGAACACCCACTGAGGCGCGCTACTGATCATGCGTGAGCGGTTCTGGGAGCGCTTCGATCTCGAGGAGCTCACGGCCGAGGAGTGGGAGGCGCTGTGCGACGGTTGCGGCCAGTGCTGCCTGCTCAAGTTCCAGGACGAAGACAGCGGCGATCTGGCGGTACTCGGCGTGGCCTGCGAGCTGCTGGATATCGAGAGCTGCCAGTGCAGCGATTATCCCAATCGGCAGGCCCGGGTGCCGGATTGTGCTCGGCTCACACCGCAGCGCGTCGATGAATTCCGCTGGCTGCCGAAGTCCTGCGCCTATCGGCGCGTTGCGGAGGGGCGACGGCTGGCCGGCTGGCATCCGTTGATTTCCGGCGACGCGGCGCGAGTCCATCGCAAGGGAATCAGCGTGCGCAGTTTCGCCATTTCCCAACGGGACGTGCCCGAGGAGGAGCTGCAAGATCACATCATCGCCATCCTTCCGATCGATGGCTGAGTCCGGCGTGAGCGCGCCTGCACACGTAACCGAAGACTTGAGACCCGGCTCAGGCCGGGTCTTCCCGCCCTGGCCCTCAGGCCTCGTCGGCGAGGCCCAGCGCCCAGAGAATGAAGGCATCCTGTCGTGCGTTGTCATGCCATGCCTTGAAGCGGCCCGACGCCCCGCCGTGGCCTGCCGCCATGTCGGTGCGTAGCAGTATCGGGCCCCGGGCCGTCCCCATTTCGGTCAACCGGGCGTAGAGCTTGGCCGGCTCCCAGTAGGGGACCCGTGAATCGTGCCAGCTGCCCTGCAGGAACAGGGTGGGGTAGGGCTGGGGCGAGAGGTTGTCCAGCGGCGAGTAGGCGCGAATGCGCTTGCGCGCGTCCGGCTCGTCGGGGTTTCCCCATTCGGTATATTCGGCGGTAGTCAGCGGCAGGTCGGGGTTCTCCATGGTGCGCAGGACATCGACGAAGGGTACGTCGAGAACGGCGGCGCAGAAGGCCTCGGGCGCTAGGTTGAGGCTTGCCCCCACCAGGAGCCCCCCCGCACTGGCTCCATAGGCGGCGATGCGCTCGCCATCGCTGAAACGCTGCTCAACGAGCGCATTGCGTGCGGCAAGAAAGTCGCGAAAGCTGTTCTCCTTGTGTTCCAGCTTGCCGGCCAGATACCAGGGTTCGCCCCGGTCGCCGCCGCCTCGGACATGGGCGACGGCAAAGGCAACGCCCCGTGCGAGCAGTTCGAGCCGGGCGACCGAGAACCAGGGGTCGAGCACCTCGCCGTAGGCGCCGTAGCCATAGAGCAGGGTGGGGAGCGGCGTGCCCGCGAGGTCGGCGCGCATCACCACAGACACCGGTATCCGTTCGCCATCATGGGCGCGAGCCCAAAGGCGCTCGCAGCGAAGCTCCTGCGGCTGCAGATCGCCATAGATCGGCTGGGCCTTGAGCAAGACGCGCTTATCGCTGTCGAGGTCGTGCTCGAACCAGCGTACCGGCATGACAAACGACTCTTCGCGCAGACGCAGACACCGGCTGTCGAAATGCGGCACGTCACCGAGCATTACGCTGCAGGGCGATTCCGGCAGTGGCAACCGCTCGTCGCGCCCGATGTCATGCCCTGCGTCGAGTTCGACGATACGGATGCGAACCTGGGCCTCGTCATGGTCACGCTCCGTGATGGCCAGGCCCCACTCGAACGCCTCGACCCCTTCGAGCGTGGTATCGTCGCGGTGGTGGACCAACGGCTGCCACTCGCCTTCAAGGTCATGTTCATCGACCCTGTCCAGACGAAAGTGCGGTGCGTTGCGGTTGTGCAGCAAGTAGAAGTGTCCGGGGCGATGTTCCACTCCGTACTCCACGCCCTTCTCGCGCTGGCGGAAGCAGCGGGGCGGCTGCTCCGGTGCCAGGGCCGGGAGCAGATGGCACTCGCTGGTGTCCTTGGAGGCGCTCTCGAGTACCAGCCACTGGCGGGAGCGGGTCTTGCCGAGGCCGAGCCAGAACTCGGGGTCGTCCTCGCGCAGTATCATCGTTGGCTCGCCGGCCTGTCCCTCGTCGAGGGGCAGGCGCCAGATACTGTCCGGGCGCTGTGTGGCGTCGTACCGAGTAAAGAGAAGAGTGGCGTTATCCTCGGCCCAGGTCAGTTCGGGGCCGATCTCTTCCAGCAGCAGGTGCGGCTCGCCGTCCGGCAACGCCTTGAGATAGAGCGAGAAGCGTTCGTCGCCACTGGTATCTTCGGTCCAGGCCAGCCAGCGTTCATCCGGAGACAACGCCATGTCGCCAAGCTCCAGATAGTGCTGTGCCGCGGCGCGTGCCTCGAGATCGAGGAAAGGCGTTGCCTCGTCCGCATGGCCGTTACGGTGCCGCCACCAGACCGGATAATCGGCGTCGGCTGTCGTCTCGCTCCAGTAGGTGTAATGGTCCAGCGCGGTACGCAGGCCGTGAACAGCCAGTTCGCGGCGCGCGAGGTGGCCGTGGTACAGCCGTTCCACCAGGCCCTCGAGTGGCGCCATCCAGCGCTGGTACTCTGCGTTGGCCGCCTTGAGGAAAGCCGAGACCTGCGGATCGTCGCGATCCTCCAGCCAATGCCATTCGGGATCGTTGTCACGTCGAAATCGATCGACCGGGGAGAGGTGGAACTCGGCGTTGATCGTGGAGGGGGGCAAACGATGAGGCGGCTGTGCTTTCATTGGGTCGGGTGTACCATACTCAAGGTGACTTTCCATCCTGTACGATCCGTCAAGGAACGGGCGTAGCGCAAGAATGAGGTATCGATGCTGACATCCGATTCGATGTCCCTACTATGGCTGACCTATCTGGGTTTGTCGCTGATCGTCCTGGTGTCCGGCTATCTGGGATTGGCCTTTCTGCCACGGCTGCTGCGACTGCCGATTACCTGGGCGGTGGCGGGCATTCTCTGGATGCCGACCCGTTTTCGGTTGCCGCTGGTCGAGGAAGGGGAATTCTATACCGGCATGGCGCCGGCTGTGGTGGTGGCAGCCATCGCCGTGCTCGAGCGCAACGCCTCGGTGCTGATGTCGTCCGGTCTGCTGGTCGCTGCCGGGGCCCTGCTGGGCATGGCCCTCGGCATCCTCCAGGTATGGCTGCTGCGGGCCGGTGGTGCGCCGGAACAAGAGGCGAAGGAAAGGAACCGGGACGAGCGAAAGGGCAGGAAGCAGGACAATAACAGAAGGCGCGAGGGCCACGGCGGCGGGCAACCGCATGCGCCGCGCAAGCGCCGGGAGCCGAGAGTCGGCTAGGGAGCCCCGATGGGGAGGGAGTGCAACAAGGTGTGGCGCTGGCTGTTGGTATGGGCCGGATGCCTGGTCATGTCGAGCCATCTCAGTGCCGCGCCGGTCGAGGAGCATCCGGAGATCCGGGTCATCATTGACGTCTCGGGCAGCATGCGTCGCAACGATCCCGATCAGCTTGCCGCCGAGGCACTGGACCTCCTGGTGGCGCTGGTGCCAAGCGGGGCCAGGGCCGGCGTCTGGACCTTCGGCGAGCGGGCGGCCAATCCGCTGCCGCCGTCGCCGGTCAATCCGGAATGGCGTGGTCGCGCCAGAGCCTTGGCGCCGCTGCTGGTCGACTACCAGCAGTACACGGATATCGAATCCGCGATTCTCGAGGCGGCTGCGGGGGAGCCAGGCGAAGGTCAGCGCCATCTGGTTCTGCTCACGGATGGCATGATCGACCTGCCCGACTGGCGCGGCCGCAAGCCGGCCGTCGACCAGGCGTCGCGGGCCGCACTGCTCGACGACCACGGTCCGCGGCTGGTCGAGGACGGCGTGGTGGTGCATGCCATTGCTTTTTCGCAAGAAGCCGACCTCGAGCTGATCGAGCGCCTGGCGCAGATGACGGGCGGGCTCTCGGCAGCGGTGGTTGACCCCGGCGCTCTGCTGGGCGCCTTCACCGATATCGTCGACCGTATCTTTCCCAGTGACCGAGTGCCGGTCACCGACCAACGCTTTCTCATCGAGCCCGGTCTGCGTGGCTTTACTGCGTTGCTGTTCCGTGGCGAAGAGCCCGTGACGCTGGTGGCACCGGATGGCACACGCTACTCCGCCGATTCACCCCCGGAGGGGGCAGAGTGGCGCAGCGAGTCGCGCTACGACCTCGTCCATGTGCCCAATCCACAGCCAGGGCAGTGGCGACTGGAAGGCGCACCGAGTCAGGATAGCCGCATCACCGTCGAGTCGCCTCTGAGTCTGCAGATGACCGAATTGCCGGCCACTCTCTATCTGGGCTTCGAAATGCCGGTGGAGGCCTGGCTGGCGAGAGATGGAGAGGTGGTTGCCGCCGACGAGCTGCCTGCTCACCTGAGGCTGAACGCCGAACTGCATGACGCAGCGGGGTCGGTGCAGTCGGCCGTGGGGCTGAGACAGCAGGAGGAGCGCTTCGTCGGTATGCTGCCGGCCCCGGCCCTGACCGGCACGGCTCAGTTTGTGGTGCGTGCAGAAGGGCAGGGCTTTCGCCGACAGCGCGTCCAGCCGGTGAACACCTTGCCTGCGGTCTCGGCACGCCATGACGAGACCAATCAGCGCGTTCTTCTTGAAGCCGAGCATCCCGCGCTCGATCGCGACAACACGCGCCTCTACGGCCAGCTGCAAGGGGTCCATCTCGCTGCCGAGCCGGTGGCCGAGCGACGCTGGAGCATCCCCCTGCCCGAGTTGGATATGGCCCTCAGCGTGCCACTCATACTGCGCGGTGAGGTGACCCTGGAGGGCGAGACGCATGAGTTGCATCTGCCGCGCCTGATGCTGTTCCCTTCGGTGGATACGGCAATCGATCGGGTGGATGCCAGCCCGGCGCTCGAAGTGACCCGCTTTCACGAGGAGCTGGCGCCGGTGCGCGAGTCTCGCGGGGCCTCGCGGACACCGTTGCCGGAGCCGGTCGAGCGGATCATTCAGCAAATCCAGGAACTGCCTGCGGTGGCGCAGGAGCGCTGGCGGGAGTGGCACCCCCTGCTGGTCAACCCTCTCGAAGCCGCCATGCAGGATCCGAGAAAGGCCTGGTTGCTGGCCGCTGGGCTACTGTTGGTGCTGCTGATAGGGTGGCGTAAGTCATTGAGGCAGCGTCGCGCCCGGCCGCGGGAGGAGCCGCATGTGTGAGCTCCTGGGCATGAGCGCCAACGTGCCTACCGATATCTGCTTCAGCTTCACCGGCTTTCTACACCGCGGTGGGGGCACCGGGCCGCACCGTGACGGTTGGGGTATCGCCTTCTACGAAGCCGGAGGCTACCGCGACTTTCGCGACCCTCACCCTTCGGTGCGCTCGCCCATCGCACGGCTGATTACCGACTATCCCATCAAGTCGCATATCGTCATCAGCCATATTCGTCAGGCCAACGTCGGCCAGGTGCGTCTGGCCAATACCCACCCCTTTACCCGCGAAATGTGGGGCAGAACCTGGTGCTACGCCCATAATGGTCAGCTCCAGGACTGGCAGACCCTGCCGCTCAGCTTCTACCGCCCGGTGGGCGATACCGACAGCGAACATGCCTTCTGCTGGCTGCTCGCCAACCTGCGCGAGGACTTCCCCGAGGCGCCCGAGCTCGCGGCATGCGATGCCGTACTGGGCGAGCGGCACCAGGCGCTTTGGGAGCGACTCCATCGCCTGTGCGAAACGCTGAGAGCCAAGGGCGTATTCAACATGCTGCTGGCCGATGGCGAATTTCTCTACACGTACTGCTCGACCAAACTGGCGCATATTACGCGCCGAGCGCCGTTCGGCAGCGCAGAACTTTCCGACGCCGAACTCACGGTCAATTTCGCCGAGCACACCACCTGTCACGATATCGTCTCGGTGATCGCCACCGAGCCGTTGACCAGCAACGAGGCGTGGGTTCGCATGATACCGGGTGAACTTCTGGTGTGGCGGCAGGGCCGCATCGTGGCCCGGCTGGTTGAGGCATCCTCTCTCTCCCGAGTCTGAGGTACCTGTTGGTCAACTTGCCTTTCTTACTGTTTTTGCCCAGCTTTGTACCCAGAGATGTCAACTTCCGCTGGCTTGGTGCGGCATGAACAATCGTTTGAATCGTTCGTTTTACAGCTATGCGATGCGTGGTATATCGTTAGGGTTTAGCCAGAACAAGAACTGTCGAGCTCGAGGTGAGCGACCGAGTCGACGATGCTGTGGAGATAGCGCCAATGAGTGAGCAAGCCAACGCCGGTATTCTCAACGGTCCCGAGCTGCAAGGCATGGAGAAGTACCGTTCGCTGATGGACGTCTTCCACGAAGCGGTCACACGCTTTGCCGATAATCCGGCGTTCTCCTGCATGGGACAGACCCTCACCTTCAGCGAACTCGATCGCCTTTCGAGAGATTTTGCGGCCTGGCTGCAGAACGAAACCGGGCTGCAACCAGGCGATCGCATCGCCATACAGCTACCCAATGTGCTGCAGTTTCCCGTAGCGGTGTTCGGTGCCCTGCGTGCCGGGCTGGTGGTGGTCAATACCAATCCGCTCTATACCGAGCGAGAGATGGCTCACCAGTTCAAGGATTCGGGCGCAAAGGCGATTCTCATACTCGCCAACATGGCGAGCAAGCTCGAGAAAGTCCTCGATCGCACCGATATCGAGCACGTGCTGGTCACCGAACTCGGCGACATGCACGGCTTCCCCAAGCGCTTTCTGATCAATGCCGTGGTCAAGCACGTCAAGAAGATGGTGCCGGCCTACTCGCTGCCGATGGCGGTGCCGTTCCGCCAGGCGTTGAAGGACGGGGCCTCTCGCCAGCATCGCGCCGTCGAGCGCGAGCTGGACGATATCGCGGCGCTGCAGTACACCGGCGGGACTACCGGCATGCCCAAAGGGACCATGCTCACGCACTGCAACCTGGTGGCCAACATGCTCCAGGCAGATGCGGCCATCGGGCCGGGTCTCGAAGAGGGCAAGGAAGTGATCATCGCGCCGCTTCCGGTCTATCACATCTATACCTTCACCGTGAATTGCCTGTTCCTGATGAAGACCGGCAATCATTCGATCCTGATCACCAATCCGCGCGACCTGGACAATTTCGTCAAGGAATTGCAGAAGCTCAAGTTCACCGCCTTCATCGGGCTCAACACATTGTTCAATGCGCTGTGCAACCGGGAAGATTTTCGCAAGCTCGACTTCTCGCGCCTGCACTTGACCATTTCCGGCGGCATGGCGCTGACCAAGGCGGCGGCAAACCGCTGGAAAGAGGTAACCGGATGCTCCATCGCCGAAGGCTACGGGCTCACCGAAACCTCGCCGGTGGTGAGCTTCAACCCCGTCGACGGCATCCAGCTCGGCACTATCGGCAAGCCGGTGGCGGGCACCACGGTCAAGGTCGTGGATCACGAGGACAATGCCCTGCCGCTGGGCGAACCGGGTGAGCTCTGCGTCAAGGGGCCACAGGTGATGAAGGGCTACTGGAACCTGGACGACGAGACCGCCAAGGTGCTGACCGGGGATGGCTGGTTCCGCACCGGCGACATCGCCGTGCTGCAGGAAGACGGCTATATCAAGATCGTCGATCGCAAGAAGGACATGATCCTGGTCTCGGGGTTCAACGTCTATCCCAACGAGATCGAGGACGTGGTCGCGACGCACCCGGGCGTGGTCGAGTCGGCAGCGGTGGGGGTGCCCGACGAGAACAGCGGCGAAGCGGTCAAGCTGTTCGCGGTCAAGCGGGACGAGAGCCTGGACGAGAAGAGCCTGCGTGAATGGTGCAAGACGCAGCTGGCGGCCTACAAGGTACCCCGGTACGTCGAGTTCCGCGACGAGCTGCCGAAGACCAATGTCGGCAAGGTACTGCGGCGCCAGCTGCGCGACGAACAGAACGAAAAGTAGTACCGCGGGAAATTGGCCGACCCTCGACCCGCGGCGTTACAATGACCTGCCCGCTCCGGAACGCCGGAGCGGGCAGTCTTTCTTGGCGAGAGGATAGCCGTGAGTACCGCAACCCGAACTGGTTCCCCCAATGCCCAGGACAGGGCAGAGCTGGAGCGCCTGGAGGGTGCCCTGGAGGGGGTCATGCTACGTGACCGCGAGGCACTGGCGCGCAGGCTGAACGGCTTGAAGCGTCGCCTGCGGGAAGGCAAGCCGGCAGACCGCGGTTTGGCCGAGGTGGCACGCAGCGTCGAGCGTTCGGCGGCGCTTGCGGCAAGGCGGACGGCGCAACGGGTAGCCTTCAACTACCCGCCGGAGCTGCCGGTAGTCGAACGCCGCGATGACATTCTCGCCGCCTTGCGCGACCACCAGGTGGTGGTAGTGGCCGGCGAGACCGGCTCGGGCAAGACCACGCAGCTGCCCAAGTTGTGTCTCGAGCTCGGTCTGGGTCGCCGTGGCCTGGTCGGCCATACCCAGCCACGGCGCCTGGCGGCGCGCTCGGTGGCTGCGCGCCTGGCCGAGGAACTCGAAGTGCCGCTGGGCGAGCAGGTGGGCTATCAGGTGCGCTTCACCGATCAGACCGGCGACGATACGTTGGTCAAGCTGATGACCGACGGGATCCTGCTGGCCGAGACCCGCCACGATCCCGAGCTGCGTCGCTACGAGACGATCATCATCGACGAAGCCCACGAGCGCAGCCTCAACATCGATTTCCTGCTCGGCTACCTCAAGCGCCTGTTACCCCGACGGCCCGACCTGAAGGTGATCATCACCTCGGCCACGATCGACGTGGCACGCTTCGCCGAGCACTTCGCCTTGCCCGGCGCCGATGGCGAGCCGGTGCCCGCCCCGGTCGTCGAGGTCTCGGGACGCACCTATCCGGTGGAGGTGCGCTACCGTCCGCTGGTGCGGGAGGCCGATGACGAAGAAGACCGCACGTTGCAGGAGGGCATTCTCCACGCGGTGGAGGAAATCGAGCAGGTGGAGCGTGAAAAGCGCTGGTTTCATGGGCCGCGCGACATTCTGATATTCCTGCCCGGCGAGCGCGAGATACGCGAGACCGCCGATACCCTGCGGCGTGCCGATCTCAAGGGTACCGAGATCCTGCCGCTCTATGCGCGTCTCTCGAATGCCGAGCAGAACCGCGTGTTCGCTGCCCACGCCGGGCGACGCATCGTGCTGGCCACCAACGTTGCCGAGACCTCGCTCACCGTGCCGGGTATCCGCTATGTGATCGACCCCGGCCTGGTGCGTATCAGCCGCTACAGTTATCGCGCCAAGATACAGCGCCTGCCGGTGGAGCTTGTCAGCCAGGCCAGCGCCGACCAGCGCAAGGGCCGCTGCGGACGCGTGGCCGAGGGCGTGTGCGTCCGGCTGTATGATGAAGAGGATTTTCTCTCCCGTCCCGCGTTCACCGACCCCGAGATCCGCCGTACCAACCTGGCGTCGGTGATCCTGTCGATGCTGTCACTGGGACTCGGCGACATCGAACGTTTCCCCTTCGTCGACCCGCCCGACACGCGCTTCATCAAGGACGGTTTTCGCCTGCTGTACGAACTGGGGGCGGTGGACGAGGGCAACCGTCTGACCCCTTTGGGGCGCAAGCTCGCTCGGCTGCCGATCGACCCCCGCCTGGCCCGTATGGTGCTGGCCGGTGCCGAGCAGGGCGGGTTGCGCGAGGTACTGATCGTGGTTTCTGCCTTGGCCGTGCAGGACCCGCGCGACCGACCGGCGGAGAAACGCGAGGCCGCCGATCAGGCCCACCGCCGCTGGCACGACCCCGATTCCGACTTCGTGGCACTGCTCAATCTCTGGCAGGGCTTCGAGGCAGCCCGCGAGGAGCTCTCGGGCAACCGCCTGCGGCGCTGGTGCAAGGAGCACTACCTCAACTACCTGCGACTGCGCGAATGGCACGATACCTTCCGTCAGCTGCGCCAGTTGCTGCGCGACATGGAGATCGAGGTGCCGCCGCCCGTGGCGCTTCCCGAACCCCAGGCCGGAGGAAAAGAGGAGGACCCGGCGCGGCAGCAGGCACGCCGGCAGAACGCCGTGCAGTTGCACAAGGCACTGCTCACCGGACTGCTTTCGCACCTGGGCATGCTGACCGAAAACCGCGAATACCTGGGTGCGCGCAACCGCAAGTTCGTCATCCATCCCGGCTCCGGACTGGCGAAGAAAACGCCCAAGTGGCTGATGGCCTTCGAACTCGTGGAAACCACGCGACTCTACGCGCGCACGGTGGCGAAGATCGAACCGCAGTGGATCGAGCCCGTGGCCGGACATCTGGTCAAGCGCAGCTACAGCGAACCCCACTGGGAGATGAAGCGCGCCCAGGTCGTGGCCAAGGAGCAGGTTACGCTTTTCGGCCTACCCATCGTGACCGGCCGCAGCGTGCATTACGGTCCTATTGCGCTGCGCGAGGCGCGTGAGCTGTTCATTCGCCGGGCCCTGGTGGAAGGCGAATTTCGCACCAAGGGGGAGTTCTTCGACTACAATCGCGCTTTGGTGGAGGAGGTCGAGGACCTCGAGGATCGGGCTCGCAAGCGTGACATCCTGGTCGATGAAGAGACGCTGTTCGCGTTCTACGACGAGCGGATTCCCGAAGACATCGTCAACGGCAAGGGTTTCGAGGCGTGGCGCAGGAAGGCCGAGGCCGAGGAACCCGGTATTCTCAAGTTCGACCGCGCCGCACTGCTGGCACGCGAGGCGAAGGAGGTCACCGAGACGCAGTACCCCGACGAGCTGATGCTCGGTGGGGTGCGCTACCCGCTCGAGTACCGCTTCGAACCCGGCGCGCCGGATGATGGCGTGACCCTGACGGTACCCGCGGCGATGCTGCCGCAACTACCTCGGGCACGGCTCGAGTGGCTGGTACCGGGGCTATTGCGCGAGAAGTGCATCGCCCTGCTCAAGTCATTGCCCAAGGCGATTCGCCGCCAGGTTGTGCCGATCCCCGACTGGGTCGATGCAGCGCTCGAGACGCTCACGCCGGACGACGTGCCGCTCACCGAGGCCCTGGGCGAGTTCCTGCGCCGACGCACTGGCGTGCGGGTGCATCCCGACGACTGGCGTACCGCCCAGCTCGAGCCGCACCTGTTGATGAACCTGCGTGTGGTCGATCACGAGGGCAAGACGCTGGGCCTAGGCCGCGACGTGCGCGAGCTCGAGCGGCGTTTCGAGGCCGCCGCGAGCGAGGGCGCACGAGCGCTGGCCGCCGAGGTCAGCGACGCGCCCGACATCGAAGGCCTGCCGGACATGCCATTGCCGGAATCTCGGGTCACTACCCAGGCGGGCATCCGGGTCGAGGCCTATCCGGCGCTGGTACCCGAGGGCGGGGCTTTTCGCGTCGAGCTGTTCGACCACCCCGGCAAGGCCGAACAGGCCCATCGCCGTGGCGTGGTACGGCTGGCCATGGCCCGCCTGCCGGACCAGGTGCGCACTATCCAGCGGCTCAGGGGGCTTGAGGCCTGCGCGCTGTTGTTCACCAAGGTGGGCAGCAAGCGCGAGTTGATCGACGATGTGGTTGAAGCCGTCTTTGCTCGTGCAGTGGCCGCGTCACCGCTGCCGCGCTCGGCCGCCGAGCTCGAGGCGCGGCTCGAGGCGACCCGTGCCGAGCTGGTGCCCACTGCCGAAACGCTGGTGGCGACGCTCAAGCCGGCGCTCGAGGGCCACCTGGCCGTGACCAAGGCGCTCAAGGGCAACCTGAACCTGGCCCTGGCCCTGGTATACAGTGATCTAAAGGCGCAGATGCAAAGGCTGGTGCATCCCGGCTTCGTCAGCGAAGCGGGCAACTGGCTCGAGGAATATCCGCGCTACATGGAGGCGGCCCTGATTCGGCTGGAGAAGGCCCCGCGCGAGCGCATGCGCGATCAGATGTACATGCAGCAGGTCCAGGATTTCGAGGCGCGCCTGGCGGCACGGCGCGAGAGCCAGCGCCGCGGCGGCCACGAGGATCCCGAACTGGTCGAGTTCGGCTGGTGGATCGAGGAGTTGCGAGTGTCGCTGTTCGCCCAGCAGCTGGGTACCCGCATGCCGGTTTCGGCCAAGCGTCTCGAGCGGCGCTGGGCGGAGCTGACAGGGCACGGCCAAGGCTGAACCTGGCGTGCCGATAAACGAGACATGAGGCATCGGCTTGCCGATGTCGAGCCAGCGGCCAGGCGGCCGCATGAGGGAGATGATGATGACAGACGTCGTGATTACCGGTACGGGACTTTTTACGCCGGAGCACGCCATCGATAACGATGCCCTGGTCGCCTCGTTCAATGCATGGGTGGACAGCGAGAACGCACGTCACGCGGCCGCCATCGAAGCGGGCGAGCGCGAGCCGTTGCCTTATTCCAGCAGTGAATTCATCGTCAAGGCGTCCGGTATTCATAGTCGCTACGTGCTCGATGCCGAAGGTATCCTCGACCCCGAGCGCATGCGCCCGCGACTGCCGCAGCGCGGCAACGACGAACCCTCGCTCCAGTGCGAGATGGGCATGGCCGCGGCGCGCCAGGCGCTCGCGACTGCCGGCGTCGCGCCCGGCGAGATCGACATGGTGGTGGTGGCTTGTTCCAACCTGGAGCGAGCCTACCCGGCGGTGGCGGTGGAGCTCCAGGCTGCCCTGGGCACCTCGGGCCACGCCTTCGACATGAATGTGGCGTGCAGCTCGGCGACCTTCGCCATCGACCTGGCAGCAGGCGCCATACGCGGAGGCAACGTCAAGCGTGCCCTGGTGGTCAGTCCCGAGATCTGCTCGGCCCATCTTAACTTCCGTGACCGCGACAGCCACTTCATCTTCGGGGATGCCTGCACTGCCATCGTGCTGGAGGAGGCCGAGCTTGCCACTGCCGAGACCCGCTTGGAAATCCTCGGCACCCGCCTGGCCACGCGCTTTTCCAATGCCATCCGCAACAATGCCGGTTTCCTCAATCGGGTCACCGACAGCGACCCCCTGGCCAGCGACAAACTGTTCGTGCAGGAAGGGCGGCGGGTCTTCAAGGAAGTCTGTCCCATGGTGGCGGCGCTGATCAACGATCACCTGGCCAGCCTGGGGCTCTCCGGCAGCGACCTCACTCGCCTGTGGCTACACCAGGCCAATCGTCACATGAACGACCTGATCGCTCGGCGGGTCCTGGGTCACGAGCCCGAGCCCGAGCAGGCACCGATCATTCTCGACCGCTATGCCAATACCAGTTCGGCGGGGTCGATCATCGCCCTGCATTTACATCATGCCGACCTGGCCTCGGGCGATATCGGGGTGGTCTGCTCGTTCGGTGCCGGCTACAGTGCCGGCTGCGTGGTGGTGCGTCGCTTGTGACGTGTCGCTCTAGGAAAATCTTCAGGAGACCTGGCCGATGGTCATGAAGCAGACCGGCTTGTTCACTCGCACCCTCATCATGCTGGCCTCCCTGGCCATGCTGGCGGGCTGCGCCGGGAGGGTGGCCGTTGAGGATCGCCACCCCGACGATCCCTGGGAAGGCTTCAACCGCCGGGTCTTCGTCTTCAATGAAGCGGTCGACCGGGCGGTGCTCAAGCCGGTCGCGCGCGGCTATCGAACCGTTGCGCCGCAGCCGGTGCAGACCGGAGTCGGCAACTTCTTCTCCAACCTCGGTGAGATACGCACCACGCTCAACAGCCTGCTGCAGGGCAAGCCGGCCAATGCAGGGCTCGCCACGTCACGCTTCCTGATCAACTCCACCGTGGGGATCGCCGGCCTATGGGATTTCGCTACCCACATGGGCATCACCGCCGAGGAGGAGGATTTTGGCCAGACGCTGGGTGTCTGGGGGTTGAGCGAAGGGCCCTACCTGGTGCTGCCGCTGCTGGGGCCGAGCACCGTGAGGGATACCTCCGGCTTGCCGGTTGACATATATACCTACCCGCTGACCTACGTCGAGGACGAGACGGTGCGCCTCAGCCTGACCGCGCTGCGCATCATCGATGTGCGGGCCGGATTCCTCGAGCAGGAGGAGATGATCCGCGGGGATCGCTATTCTTTCATTCGCGATGCCTACCTGCAGCGCCGACGCTTCGAGGTCAGCGATGGCGAATTGGGTGACGACCCCTTTGCCAGCGACGAGTTCGACTTCGACGATGCCGAATTCGACGATGGCGATTTCGACGTCGACGCCTTGGACGATGACGCCTTCGAAGAAGAAGTCGAGAGTGACGATGCCGACTTCGCCGATTGAGGTCTGAGCCGATGGATGCTCCCAAACCGCTGATCGGTGTGCTCGACGAGCCCGGTGCCTATCGCGATGCCCTGGCAGATACCATCGCCCGTGATGGTCTCGCAGTGTTCGCGGCTGAACGCCTCGAGGACCTTCCTGCGGAGACGGCACTGGTGGTGGCTCATGCCCAGACGGTTCCCAGCCTGGCGTGGTCGAGCCTGACGGAACGATTGCCCACCGTCGTGGTCAGTGATTCACGTCTCGATGCCGATCTTCTTACGGCAGTCGACGTGGGGCTGGTGGACTATGTCGTCGAGCCGATGCGCCATGGTCAGTTGCTGCGCCGGATGATTCGCAAGGCGATCGAGCTGAAGCGGCTCGAGGATGAGCGCAACCGGGACCGGGAGCGTCTGGCACGCCTCAATTCGCACCTGGAAGAGCTCAACGAGAGCCTGGAAACGCACCTGGCGCTGCTGCGACTCGACCAGCAGGCGGGCGGACACATCCAACGCAAGCTGCTGCCGCCGCACCCGCAGACCATCAACGGCGTAACCTGCGACTACTGGCTGATTCCTTCGCTCTACCTGTCAGGGGATTTTCTCGATTTTCAACGCTTTGACGATCGCTACACGCTGTTCTATTTTGCCGACGTGTCCGGCCACGGGGCTTCTTCCGCCTTCGTCACCGTCCTGCTCAAGTACCTGTTCAATCGCTGGCTCGGCGAAAGTGAAACCTGCCAGCCCGAGGAGTTGCCGGCAAATTGGCTGGCAGCGCTCAACCGGGAATTGCTGGATACCGGTATCGGAAAACATGCCACCTTGTTGATCGGTGTAATTGACCGCCAGACTCGCGAGCTTCACTATTCGCTTGGCGCTCAGCTGCCCAAGCCCCTGTTGGTGGCCAACGGTACGGTGCTCGAGCTGCCGGGGGAAGGCATGCCGGTAGGCCTCTTCCCGAGCGTGGAGTATCCACGTTTGCGGTATACGCTACCGTCGAATTTCCGGTTATGGTTGTGTTCGGATGGAATTTTGGAGTGCCTGCCGGGCGACACGCTCGACGCGCGGCTCAGGGAACTCGAGCAACGTGTACTGACCTGTACTACGCTGGAGCGGCTTCGCGACAGCCTGAAGCTGGACACCCCCCGCGACATCGATGCCGAAGGGGATGGTGGTGACCAGGAACTGCCCGATGACCTGACGATCATGATGTTGAGCGGATTTGGCAATGACCACGAATGAAGGCCGCGTTCAGGCGGCGTTCGACTCCGGTGTCTTCGTGCTCAAGCTGTGCGGCGACGTACGCTTGACGCTATGCGCGACGCTGGATACCCAGGCCCAACAGCTCGCTCGTACCCCGGGGCTGCAATCGCTGATTATCGACTTGCGCGAGGCCACGAACGTGGACTCCACCGCCCTGGGTTTCCTGGCCAAGGTGGCCATGGCGGTCAAGGATCATATCCACTACAAGCCCACCATCGTGGTGGACAACCCCGACGTCAAGCGCATGCTCGAGGTCATGGGCTTCGCCCAGTTCTTCGCCATGGTCAACGCACCGCTCACCGAAACCTGTGAACTCTGCGACTTGCCCGAAATCCCGGCCGACATGGAGGCAATGCGCAAGCGGATACTCGAGGCGCACCGTATCCTGATGCGCATGAACGAGCATAACCGGGAGGAATTCCAGCCGCTGGTCGAAATGCTCGAGTCCCAGGAAACCTCACACAGCGACAGGGGCTAGGCTTATCTCGGCCGGGCAGGCATGGCGGCTTGCGCCATGCCTGCCGCCCGACCGTAGAGCGCCGCTCATGCCTGACGCAACTCACCCAGCAGTTTTTCCAGCTTGCGCTGATCCTCGGCGAACTTGCGTATGCCCTCGGCCAGCTTCTCGGTAGCCATGGCATCCTCGTTCATCTCCCAGCGGAATTCGGCTTCATCCTGGGGCTCCGGCGGCGAGGTCTCGGCGCCGGCCGGGTTCAATCGGCGTTCGAGTCGGTCGTGGCTTTCGGCCAGCTCACCGAGCAGGGCAGGGGAGATGGTCAGGCGGTCGCAGCCGGCCAGCGCCAGGATTTCGCCGGTGTTGCGAAAACTGGCGCCCATCACGATCGTCTTGTAGCCGTGGCCCTTGTAGTGCTCGTAGATACGCTTGACCGACTTGACGCCTGGATCGTTGTCGCCGGTGAAGTCGGCATCGGGCCACTTCGCCCGGTGCCAGTCGAGGATACGGCCGACGAAGGGCGAAACCAGCGTGACGCCGGCGTCGGCGCAGGCCTGGGCCTGGGCGAAGCTGAACAGCAGGGTGAGGTTGCAGTGAATGCCCTCCCGCTCCAGCTGGCGGGCGGCGCGAATGCCTTCCCAAGTCGAGGCGATCTTGATCAGGATGCGCTCGGGGCCGATGCCGTGGCGGTCGTAGCGCTCGATCAGCGCGCGAGCCCGGGCCAGGGTGGCTTCGGTGTCGAAGGAGAGGCGGGCGCTGACTTCGGTCGATACGTAGCCGGGTACGAGGCTGCTGATTTCGCTGCCGATGTCCACCGCCACGGCGTCCAGGGCGTCGTCGATGTCGGTGGCCTGACGAGCTATCTCACCCAACCGCTCGCGGCGACCTTCGTGCTGGGCGGCCTGCAGAATCAGCGAGGGGTTGGTGGTCGCATCGGTCGGCTGGAAACGACGGATGGCATCGATATCGCCGGTATCCGCCACCACGGTGCTCATCGTCTTGAGTTGGGAAAGCAAGTCCTCTGCCATGGCTTATGCTCCTCAGGGTGATAGGGCCACTTTAGCAACTGAGCAATAAGGGGAACAGGTGTAGGCAAGGTCGGGCAGGACATAAGGAGTTGCGCTATGATTAGCCTCCTAGCTTTCTCGTGGATGCCCGACAAGGAGTTGACTTGGTCCTTTCCCCTCGACGCCTGGCACTGCTCGTGGCCATCAACACGGCGTTGGCTCCCTTCGCCATCGATGCCTATCTGCCGGCGATGGCAGCGCTGGCCGACAGCATCGGCGCCAGCATCCACCATACGGAACTCTCCGTCAGCATGTTCATGGCCGGCTTCGCCATCGGCCAGCTGTTGTTCGGCCCGGTATCCGATCGGCTGGGGCGCAAGCCGGTGCTGCTCTCGGGGCTGGTAGTGTTCCTGCTTGCCAGCCTCATGCTGGCCACGGTCGGTTCGCTGACCGAGTTACTGGCCTGGCGCTTCGTGCAGGCATTAGGAGGGGGAGCCTGTGTGGTCAACTCGGCGGCCATCGTGCGCGACTGTTTCAGTGGACGCCAGGCGGCGAGCGTGATCTCAACCATGGCCATGATCATGATGCTGGCGCCGTTGGTGGCGCCCCTCGTTGGCAGTGGGCTGCTCTACCTGGCCGACTGGCGTCTCATCTTCGTGTTCCTGGCCGGCTACGCCGTCTTCCTGCTGTGGCTGATGTCCACCCGGCTACCCGAGACGCGCGATCCGAATCAGCCCGTGGCGTCGTTTCGCCAGGTGTTGCTCAACTACGCCAGCGTGCTGAAGCATCGTGAAGGCCTGGGCTACATCTGCGCGGTGGCGGCTTCCTTCGGCGGCTTGTTCGCCTTCGTTACCGCCTCGCCCTATGTCTATATGGGGTATTTCGGCTTGTCTCCCGCCACTTATCCCTTCGTACTGGGCGCCAATGTCATTTTCATCGCGCTCTCCAACCGGCTCAACATCTACCTGCTGAAAACCCGCGCGCCGCTGCGAAACCTCACCCTGGGTCTCGGCGTCCAGCTGGCCGCCGCCCTGGCCCTGGTGGCGGCGGCCGCATCCGGGCTGGCGTCGTTGCCGGTAGTCGTGGCGCTGGTCATGCTCTACTCGGGCATGATCGGGCTGATCTCGCCCAATGCCATGGCGCTGCTGCTGGACCAGTTCGGCCACATGAGCGCCACGGCAACGGCACTGATGGGGGCGGCCAAGTTCGGCGCTGCGGCGCTGGCCGGGATGATGGTCGGCGCCTTCGAGATCGAGAGCCTGTGGCCCATGGTGGCGACGATGCTTGCAGCTTCGCTGTTTGGCAATGTCATGCTGGCGCGATTGGCCGGTCGGGTCGTGCATGCCTGACGCCTGGTGGCAATGGCTCGACATGTCGCCGGTCGCCTGGTTCGGCTGCGCATCGGTGCTCGCCCTGGGGGCTTTCGTGCAGCGTGCTACCGGCTTCGGGCTGGCGGTGGTCGGGGCTCCCCTATTGCTGATGATCGAGGCGCGGCTGGTGCCGGTGACCCTGGTGCTGTTCGGCCTCACCGTGTCGTTGCTGATGGTGCGTCATTATCGCCATGAAATCCGTATTGGCGAGATCGGCTTCGCCCTGCTGGGGCGCTTGCCGGGAAACGGGCTGGGGCTGTGGCTGCTGCTCGCCGCCCCCATGGCGATACTGGAGAAGCTGATCGCCTTCAGCGTTCTGTTTGCCGTGGCGGTGACGCTGTTTCGCTTCAGCCTGCCGGTCAATCGCGTCAGCCTGTTCGGTGCCGGCGTGGCATCGGGCATCTTCGGTACCGTGGCGGCCATCGGGGGGCCGCCCATGGTGCTGCTGATGCACGGTCTTTCGCCGGATCGTCTGCGCGGCATGCTGTCCGCCTTCTTCGTCATTACCGCCAGCCTGACCTTCGCCACCCTGGCCCTGGCCGGCCAGGTTCGATTCTGGCACCTGGGCCTGACGCTTACCTTCCTTCCCGCCGTACTGGCCGGCAATGCGCTTGCCGACCGTATTGCCCACCGCCTCGACCGGCGCCTGCTCCAAGGGGCATCGCTCGCGCTGTGCACGCTGGCGGCGCTTGGTCTGTTGATGAGATGAAGCGATAAAGAACGGTCACATTGTCATGAAGCTGTCATGGAGCTGGGGCATCGTATGCCGTGCAAAGGCTAGATACCTTTCTCATCGACAGGAGTGACTCGCATGAACCGCACCATCAAGAGCCGTGTTTTCAAGACCACGATCGCCGCCGCCGCCATCATGGGCGTGGTGGGTGTCGCACAGGCCCGCGATCAGGTCCGCATCGTCGGCTCCAGTACGGTCTATCCGTTCTCCAGCTACGTAGCCGAGGAGTTCGGTGCCACTACCGACTATCCGACACCGGTCATCGAGTCGACCGGCTCTGGTGGTGGTGCTCGCCTGTTCTGTAACGGGGTTGGCGAGGGCACGCCGGACATCACCAACTCGTCACGTCGCATGAAGGCTTCCGAGTTCGAGCGTTGTGAGGAGAATGGCGTCACCGACATCACCGAGGCCTTCATTGGCTACGACGGTATCGCCTTCGCTCAGTCGGCCGACAACGAGCCGATGCCGGTAACCCTCGAGCAGATTTTCCTGGCCGTTGCCGCCCAGGTGCCGCAGGACGGCCAGCTGGTCGATAACCCCTACACCAACTGGAACCAGATCGACGACAGCCTGCCGGATCGCGACATCGTTATCGTCGGACCGCCCACCACTTCCGGTACTCGTGATGCCTTCGAGGAGCTGGTGCTCGAAAAAGCTTCCGAGGAGTTCGAGGAGTACGGCGGCGAGCACTACTCCGACGTTCGTACCGACGGCGCCTGGGTCGACGGCGGTGAGAACGACAACCTGATCGTCCAGCGGCTGACCCAGGATACCGATGCCTTCGGTGTC
Source organism: Billgrantia hypersalina (assembly GCF_052584175.1). Taxonomy (NCBI): domain Bacteria; kingdom Pseudomonadati; phylum Pseudomonadota; class Gammaproteobacteria; order Oceanospirillales; family Halomonadaceae; genus Billgrantia; species Billgrantia hypersalina. Next base: position 92,871 of record NZ_JBMIQI010000004.1, on the reverse strand, counting down.
TTCGGCTACTCCTTCCTGGAAGAGAACCACGACGTATTGATCGGTTCGACTATTGACGGTGTTGAAGCCGGTCCGGAGACTATCGCCAGCGGCGAATATCCGGTGGCTCGCTCGATGTTCTTCTACCTCAAGAACCAGCATGGCGATGAAGTGCCGGCCATGTACGAATATGCCGACCTGTTCATGAGCGAGCAGATGATTGGTGATATGGGCTACCTGAAGGGCATCGGCCTGATCCCGGCAGCTGAGGATGCACGCGCCGAGGCTCGCGAGAAAGTGGCCAACCGCGCCAAGCTCGAGCTCTCCGACCTGCAGTGATCGGAGGCGCTTGAAACAACTTCGAGGCCGACAGCTAGCGCTGTCGGCCCTCGTCGTATCCGGTGATACGGTAACGAAAGGCTTCGAGAGACACTCAATGCAGACCAACCAAACCCTGCTGCTCTTTTGCGCCGCGCTTCTGGCGATGGGAGGGCTGGCTTTCTTCCTCGGCCGCACAAAGGCGGCCCGCACGCGAGCGGCAGGTACCGCCATGTACGCACAGCCTGGCCAGTACGCCTGGTTTGCGGCGCTTTCTACTGCCGGGCCGGCCTTGCTGCTGGGGGCCGTGGCCGCATTCCTGCTACAGCTTCTGGGGGCCGAAATTCCCACTGAAATGGTGATGGCGGCCAGCCTGGCGGTGGCTGCGGTGGGAGCAGTCGTGGGCATCGCCCTGGTGAAACCTGACTTTCATGCTCGGCAGGCCATCGAGAGAGTCATCGTCTGGCTATTGGCAGGCGCCGCGCTGATCTCGATATTCACCACCTTCGGCATCCTGCTCTCGATTATCTCCGAGGCACTGCGTTTTTTCCGCCTGCATGGCTTCTGGGAGTTCATTACCGGCACCGTATGGGCGCCGGGTAACAGCTTTCTGGCGGCAGCCGGTCGTGCTGAGGATGCCAGGAGTGCGGCCCAGTTCGGTTCGGTACCGCTGTTTGCCGGCACTTTCATGATCACTGCCATCGCCATGCTGGTGGCCATACCCGTGGGCTTGTTATCGGCCGTCTACATGGCTGAGTTCGCGCCCACTCGCGTGCGTACGGTGATGAAGCCGGTGCTGGAAGTGCTCGCCGGCATTCCTACCGTGGTCTATGGCTTCTTCGCGGCCATTACCGTGGCACCACTGATCGTGGCACTGGCTGCGGCGCTTGGCATGAAGGCTTCGTTCAACAACGCCCTGGCGCCGGGGATCGTCATGGGAATCATGATCATCCCCTTTATCTCATCGCTCTCCGATGACGTGATCAATGCCGTTCCCGACAGCATGCGCCAAGGCTCGCTGGCGCTGGGCATGACGCGAGGTGAAACCATTCGCCACGTGGTGATTCCCTCGGCGATGCCGGGGATCATCTCGGCCTCGCTGCTGGCGGTATCGCGTGCCCTGGGCGAGACCATGATCGTGGTGATGGCTGCGGGCATGCGCCCCAACCTGACGGCCAACCCGCTCGAAGAGATGACGACCGTGACGGTACGTATCGTGGCGGCCTTGACCGGCGATCTGGAGTTCGAGAGTGCCGAAACGCTTTCCGCGTTTGCTCTCGGGCTGGTGCTCTTCGTCGTGACGCTCACCCTCAACTTGGTCTCGGTGATCATGATTCGCCGTTTCCGCGCCAAGTATCGTGTGAATAACCTTTAAGTCCGGAGCCAAGAGATGAGTCAATCCTTCGACGAGATCAGTGCCCAGTTACGGCGAAGGCATCGCCGCTCGGCGCGCCTCAAGTGGCTATCGCTCGGTGCCCTGGGGCTGGCAGTCGCCTTTCTGGTGCTTTTCTTCGCCGACATGTTGAGTAAGGGGTTGCCGGCCTTCCAGCAGACGCAGCTGCTGGTCGAGATCGATTACAGCGAGCAGGCCAGCCAGATGCCGCCTGCGGCTCTCGACGAGGAGGTACGTGATCTTGTCAGTCGTGGCTGGCTGCGTACGCTGCCGCGCCAGATGCGAGACAACCCGGAACTGCTCGGCACCACACGCAGTGAGTGGGTGCTGGCCGACGGACAGGTGGACCAGTATCTCAAAGGGCACGCGAATCGTCTGCGCGACGATGCCCGCGAGCGCGTCGATCGCTTGGTCGCTGAAGGCAGGGCGGAGCTGAAGTTCAACACGACCTTCTTCAACCGCGGTGACTCCAAGATGCCGGAACTGGCAGGAATCATGGCGGCAGCGGTGGGCACGGTGATGACCATGCTGGTGACGTTAGCCGTCGCGTTCCCGATTGGCGTGATGACGGCGGTCTATCTCGAGGAGTTCGCGCCCGACAATCGCTTCACCCAGCTCATCGAGATCAACATCAACAACCTGGCGGCCATTCCGTCTATCCTTTTTGGCCTGTTGGGCCTGGCGATCTTCATACAGTTCTTCGGTATGCCGCGCTCGTCGCCGCTGGTGGGGGGCATGACACTGGCGCTGATGACGCTACCGGTGATCATCATCGCTACCCGGACGGCCCTGCGCAGCGTACCCGATTCGATTCGCCACGCCGCCTTCGGCGTCGGCTGCTCGCGCTGGCAGGTGGTGCGCGACCACGTGCTGCCGCTGGCCATGCCGGGCATCATGACCGGTTCCATCATCGGCTTGGCACAGGCCATGGGTGAGACGGCACCGCTGATCATCGTCGGCATGGTTGCGTTCATACCGGACGTGGGGGCGAGCTTCACCAACGCCGCGACCGTACTGCCGGCACAGATATTCACCTGGTCCGGCGAGCCCGACCGCGCCTTCATCGAAAGAACCGCGGGCGGGATTCTGGTGCTGCTTTCGGTATTGATCTTCCTTAACGCCACCGCTGTCGTATTGCGCAAGAAATTCGAGCGCCGCTGGTAGGGCTAACCGAGACAAACACACCGATGAACATCCAAGTTTCCGAGCGGAGTATCCCCCCCATGTCACAGTCCCAGACCGGTCAGCCGGTGACTCGCAACCGGGATGCCAACCACGACTTGAGCATACGCGTGCGGGATCTCAGCCTCTGGTATGGCGATACCCAGGCGTTGAAAAGCCTCAACATCGACCTGTACCAGAAGAACGTCACGGCCCTGATCGGCCCGTCGGGCTGCGGCAAGTCGACTTTCCTTCGTTGCCTCAATCGCATGAACGACTTGATTCCCGGCGTGCGCGTCGAAGGGCTGGTGGAGATGGACGGCCGCGACATCAATGCACGCAAGATGGACGAAGTGGCGCTGCGCCGTCGTGTGGGCATGGTGTTCCAGAAGCCCAACCCCTTTCCCAAGTCGATCTACGAGAACATCGCCTATGCGCCGCGCATGCACGACTTGGTAGGACGCAAGGCCGAGCAGGACGAGCTGGTGGAGCGCGCGCTGCGGGATGCGGGCCTGTGGCAAGAAGTCAAGGACAAGCTGCACCAGCCGGGGACCTCGCTCTCGGGCGGCCAGCAGCAGCGTCTGTGTATCGCCAGGGCCATCGCCGTGCAGCCCGACGTGATCCTGATGGACGAGCCGACCTCGGCGCTCGACCCGATCTCCACCGCCACCATCGAAGACCTGATGGACAAGCTCAAGAAGCAGTTCACCATCGTCACGGTGACGCACAACATGCAGCAGGCGGCGAGGGTGGCGGACTATACCGCCTTCTTCCACCTCGGCGAGATCATCGAATACAACGACACCAAGACGATGTTCTCCAACCCGGCCACCAAGAAGGCCGAGGACTACATCACAGGGCGCTACGGCTGAGGAACCGCTCATGACACGCAAGCGCGTGCTGTTTCTGTGCAATGCCAACTCGGCTCGCTCGCTGATGGGAGAGGCGCTTCTTCGCCATATGGCGGGGGAGCGTTTCGAGGCCTTCAGCGCCGGCACCGAGCCCGACCGCCCCCACGAGCTAACCTTGGCGGCGCTGCAGAAGCAGGGTATCGAGACACAGGGGTTGGCCAGCAAGCCTCTCGAGGCGTTCGAGGGCGAACACTTCGATACCGTAATCACACTGTGCGACAAGGCCCAGCAGGCCTGTCGCGACTGGCCGGGTGGTACCGAAGAGCGTCTCTTTTGGGATATTCGGGACCCGCGCCTTATCGGACGTGCGGATGCCTATGAACAAGCCCTGCTGGAGATCAGGCGTCGGCTCCAGCTGTGGCTGGCGGCCCAGGCGCGCGGTGACGCGCCGCACTAAGGAAACACCGGCCTGGGAGGCGGGCGTCTCGCCCGCGCCTGGCTTTGCTGCCTTCCGCCTTCCTCGAACTGTCATCTATACCTGTTACTAATGTTCCCCGCGGGGCGGCTGACTCTGGCCGTGCTGGAAATAACCAACGCGCGGGGAGCGTATGAAACGATTCCAAGACATGACGGTACGGCTCAGTTGGTCGCTGGTGCTGGTGGCCTTCGGCGTACTGATTCTGGGCGCCGGGGGGCTGGGCCTGGTCTCCAACCACATGAGCCGCGATGCCTTTGGCACGCTCAACCGTCTCAACGTGGAGCAGGCCGGCGCGCTCAACCGCACCTACACCAGCGTGCTGCAGGCGCGGCTCGACATGGACCGGGCCGCCGAACTGATGCGCACACCGGCCTTCGACCTGCCGGGCCCGGTACTCGAGCGTGCCAGGGGAAAACTCGCCGAGGCCGAACTCGCCTTTCGGACATTTCTGGACATACCCATGGCCGAGCAGCGCCAGGCGGACATTGAGGCGCTTTCGGGGCGCTATCAGTCGCTGGTGGGCAATAACCTGAAACTGCAGCTGCTGCTGCTCGAGGATGGCGACCATGCCGGTTATCGTTCCGGGCAGTCCCGCGTCAACGACAGCGGCCAGGCCTTCATCGAGACGGCCGATGCCTTCCTCGCCGCATCGGCTGCCCAAGGCGAGGCCCTGACGCAGCGCTTCGACCGGCTGGCCGACGGGATGACCTGGGCGATCCTGGGGGCATTACTTATTGCTGGCATGATGATGGCGGGTGTCATCTGGGGCGTTACGGTCAACGTGATCCGGCCGCTGCGTCGCATCGTCGAGCACTTCCAGCGCATTGCCAAGGGCGATCTGGCCGCCCCAATCGAAGTGAGGGGACGCAACGAGATCGGCCAACTGTATGCCGAACTCGCCACCATGCAGCGCTCTCTCATCGAGACCGTAGGTTTTCTGCGCAGCGGCAGCGACAGTGTCCACAGCGGAAGCCGGGAGATGGCCGGGCACAACCAGGCACTGGCGGCGCAGACCCGCCAGCAGGCCGTGGCACTCGAGCAGACCGCCGCCAGCCTGGAGCAGATGACAGCGACCGTCGCCAGCAATGCCGAGAGCGCACGGCAGGTAGGCGAATCGGCCGAGGCGGCGGCGCAACGTGCCCGGGAAGGCGAGGCGGTCATCACACGTTTCGTTGCCACCATGAACGAGATCCATCGCCGTTCCGATGAGATTGCCAGCATCGTTGAGGTCATCGAGGCGATTGCCTTCCAGACCAATATCCTGGCCCTCAATGCCTCGGTGGAAGCCGCCCGAGCGGGAGAGCAGGGCAGAGGGTTCGCCGTGGTGGCCAATGAGGTGCGTGCCCTGGCGTCGCGCAGCGCCGATGCGGCTCAGGACATCCGCCAGCGCATCCAGGCCTCCCAGGCGAGCGTGGCCGAGGGCAATGGCCTCTCGCTGCGCGCCGCCGAGCACACCCGAGGCATCATCGAAGCCATCGAGCGCGTGGATACGCTGATGGAGCAGGTCGTACACGCCTCTGCCGAGCAACGGCTCGGTATCGAGGAGGTGAATCGGGCCATGGCGCAGATGGAGGGTTCCACGCGCGACAGCAGATTGCTGGTGGAGCAGGCCGCAGCAGGAGCCAGGGAGCTCGAAGTTCAGTCGCTGCGCATGCAGGAGCAAGCCCAGCGCTTCATCCTGCCTGTTGCGCATGAAACGAGCCGGTGGGCCGGGTATGCCGTGGCGGCACGGATCGAAACCGAAGGTGATGCCGGAGCGTGGCGGGGTGGCGTTTTACCCACTATCACGGATCAGGACCGTCTGGCGCGGCGTGCCGAGGGCGTACTGGAGCCGGCCTGAGGTGGCCGCCGAGCGTGCAATGCAGATGGAAAGCCTGATCCAGCATGGACTGACATGAGTTTGACACATTTCCTCTATATATATGTAATGGCATATATATTGGGAGTCTGACAATGCCCAAGCCGAGAGTTCTCTTCTTGTGCAACGCCAACTCAGCGCGCTCATTGATGGGGGAGGCGCTGCTTCGCCACATGGCGGGCGACCGCTACGAAGCCTGCAGCGCCGGTACCGAGCCGGACAAACCCCAGGCGCGGGCTCTAGCCGCCCTGCAGAAGCAAGGCATTGCGACAGAGGGGCTTGCCAGCAAGCCCCTGTCCGATTTCGATGACGAGCACTTCGCCGCAGTGATCGTACTCTGTGACAAGGCGCAGCAGGCCTGCCGCCATTGGCAGGGGAGCAGTGACGAACAGCTGTATTGGGACATACGCGATCCCCGCCTGCTGGAGCGTGAGGATGCTTATGAGCAGGCCTTGGGAGAAATTCGCCAGCGCTTGTCGCTGTGGCTGGCGGTCAAGGAACGCGAGAACCTGCCGCAACGTTGACGGCAATCACAAGGCCTGTCACCACTTTTTTAACCGGAGGACGACATGACCATTCGTATCGGCATCAACGGCCTCGGCCGCATGGGGCGCCTCTCTCTGCGCTGCCTGTGGCCCCACGTGGAGCGCGGCGATGTCGCCATTACCCATCTCAACGATCCCGGCGGCGATGCGGCGACTTTCGCTCATCTTCTCGAGTTCGACTCGGTGCATGGCCGCTGGACCCCTGGTAAAGGTTTTCACGTTGAAGAAGAGGTGCTGGTGATCGATGGCCAGCGCATTTCGTTCAGCGGCAACCGTGAGCTGGGTGACAGCGACTGGTCGAACTGCGACGTGGTGATCGAGGCTTCCGGCAAGATGAAAAGCCGGGACAAGCTGCAGCCCTACCTGGACCAGGGCGTCTCCCGGGTGGTGGTGACTGCGCCCATGAAGGAGAAGGGTGTGCTTAACGTGGTGATGGGCGTCAATGACGACCTTTACGACTCTTCGGTGCATCGCATCGTCACCGCGGCGAGCTGCACCACCAACTGCCTGGCGCCAGTGGTCAAGGTAATACTCGACACCTTCGGCATCCGCCACGGCTCGATGACCACGGTGCATGACATCACCAACACCCAGTCGATCCTCGACACGCCGCACAAGGACTTGCGCCGGGCACGGGCCAACAGCCAAAGCCTGATTCCCACCACCACCGGTTCGGCGAAGGCGATCACCGCCATCTTTCCCGAGCTCGAGGGCAAACTCAATGGCCACGCCATCCGCGTGCCGTTGCTCAATGCCTCGCTCACCGACATGGTCTTCGAGCTGGAGCGCGAAGCGACGGTGGAGGAGGCCAACGCTGCGCTCAAGACCGCCGCCAAAGGCGAACTGGCGGGCATCCTGGGCTACGAGGAACGCCCGCTGGTCTCGGTCGACTACCGTACCGACCCGCGCAGCTCGATCATCGATGCCCTGTCGACCATGGTAGTGAACGGCACGCATCTCAAGCTCTACGCCTGGTACGACAACGAATGGGGTTACGCCAACCGCACCGCCGAGCTGGCCCTGAAGGTGGGCCGTGGCTGAGTCACTGGCCGCGCGACTGCGCGGGCTGCCCTTCGAGGTTCGCCAGTACCTGCTGATCACCGGCAACTACTGGGCCTTCACGCTCACCGACGGCGCACTGCGCATGCTGGTGGTACTGCACTTCCACCAGCTTGGCTACTCGCCGCTGCAGGTGGCGATGCTGTTCCTTTTCTACGAGGCCTTCGGCGTGGTCACCAATCTGGTGGGGGGCTGGCTGGGCGCACGCCTGGGTCTCAATCGCACCATGAACGTGGGCCTGGGGCTGCAGATCGTGGCCCTGGCCATGCTGACGGTACCCGCCGCGGCCCTGACCGTGCCCTGGGTGATGGCCGCCCAGGCGCTCTCGGGCATTGCCAAGGACCTCAACAAGATGAGCGCCAAGAGCGCGGTGAAGGTGCTGGTGCCCAAGGAGAGCGCCAGCGCCCAGAGCGCGCTCTATCGCTGGGTGGCACTGCTTACCGGCTCCAAGAATGCGCTCAAGGGGGCGGGGTTCTTCCTCGGCGGGCTGCTGTTGACGCTGATCGGCTTTCGCGGCGCGGTGATCGCCATGGCGCTGATGCTCGTCGCGGTGCTGGTCATGTCGCTGTTGCGCTTGAAAGCCGACCTGGGCCGCCAGAAGCGCAAGCCGAAGTTCAGCGAGGTATTCTCCAAGTCACGGGCGATCAATGTGCTCTCGGCTGCTCGGCTGTGTCTGTTTGCCTCGCGGGACGTGTGGTTCGTGGTGGCGCTGCCGGTCTTTCTCTACGACCAGCATGGCTGGAGTCACTGGACGGTCGGCGGGCTGCTGGCGGTCTGGGTGATCGGCTACGGCGGCGTACAAACCCAGGCGCCGCGCCTCACCGGCCTGATCCGGGGCGGTGCGCGCATGACCACCGCGTCCTGGGCCCTGGCGCTGGCCGGGCTGCCGGCGCTGCTGGCCTTGCTGCCGTTGGCCGAGGTCGGTTGGCTGGTGGCGGGGCTTCTCGCCTTCGGCGTGCTCTTTGCCATCAACTCGAGCTGGCATAGCTACCTGATCGTTCACTACGCGCGTGCCGATGGCGTCTCCATGGACGTCGGCTTCTATTACATGGCCAATGCCATGGGGCGGCTCGCCGGAACGGTACTCTCTGGGTGGCTTTACCAGTTCTTCGGGCTGGCTGCCTGCCTGTGGGTTTCGGCAGCGCTGGTGGCAGCCAGCGCGGCGTTGGCGCTGGCTCTGCCGCGTCAGCATGCATGACGTAGGAAGTGCGCTTCGGATATGCCGGGCAGATAGAGTAGAATACCTCTCATTGACATGCCGATCAGGATGGATAGTTGCCTTGAACCCTTTGGATGCCGTACGTGTCTGCAAGTGCCTGGCCGATGAGACACGCTTGATGCTGGTGCTGTTGCTGCTGCGTGAGGGCGAGTTGTGCGTCTGCGAGATGACCCATGCCCTGGAAGAGTCGCAACCCAAGGTCTCGCGGCACCTCGCCCAGCTACGTAACTGCGGGCTGCTCAATGACCGTCGCGACGGCCAGTGGGTCTACTACGGGCTGATGCCCGGCCTGCCCGATTGGGTCACGTCCATATTCGCTGCTGCCGCAGAGGGTGAGGCGAGTCGCTTGGCGTTGCTTCAGGCGCGCCTGGAGACGATGGGCAATCGTCCCGACCGACGCCTGGCCATGTGTTGAAGCGCTGCTACGTTTCCTTGTTTCCAGAAGGAGGCGGTGTTCTCCCGCTTCGTTCCCCTCGTTGATCTTTCCGTTCATGCCCGCGCTGCTGTTGCTTCTGGTAGCGCGCGATCGCATTGCCATTAGCCAATTGGACCAGGAGGTCGATTTCCTCGTCGCCTAACGGCTTACCTCGTTGGCAAGTCATTTTTGTCACTCCTATCTCTGGAGCAGAACTAGCCCAGCAGAGGGGCCGGGTACCAATGTGGCACCCGGCCGCCCTGGGGTTCGTCGTGATGCAGCAGTTCGCTGCAGGTCGTGTCGGGTCATATCAGGGCCTGGCGCACCCTCGCCGATATCCATTCGCTGACGATTACCGTCGCCAGGATGACGATCAGGATGGTGGCGACCTGGGACCAGGCCAGTGTGCTGATCGATGACTCCAGCTTGAGGCCGATGCCGCCGGCGCCGACCAGGCCAAGGATCGTGCTCTCGCGAATGTTGATGTCCCAACGGAACATGGAGATGCCCCAGAATGCCGGCAGCACCTGGGGCACGATGCCGTAATGGATTACCTGGGAGTGTCCGGCACCGGTTGCGGTGACGGCTTCGATCTGGTGCGCATCCGTCTCCTCGATGGCTTCGTAGAGAAGCTTGCCGACGAAACCTATCGAGCGCAGGGCAATCGCGACGATACCTGCCAGAATGCCGGGGCCGATGATGGCCACCAGCAGCAGCGCCCAGATGAGGGAATTGATAGAACGCGAGGCGACGATCACGAACAATGCCGCAGGGCGCAGAAAAAGCCGTGAGGGAGTGGTGTTGCGGGCCGCCAGGAACGCCACCGGGACGGCAAGGATGACCCCGCCTAGAGTGCCCAGCGTAGCGATGTTCAAGGTGTCCCACAGTGGCATGAGCAGCTCCGGCAGGTAGCTCAGGCGCGGCGGAAACATGCGGCCGCCGATATCGGCCGCCTGGGCGGGGGCATCGGCGACGAAGACCCACATGGTGCCTTCGTTCATCAGCTGCCAGCACCAGACGAACAGGGCAACCAGAGCCAGCCAGCCCATCCACAAGGCCAGACGGCTACGAGGGGTACGAAAGGTCCAGACCTGACCATAGTGGGTCGGTTCACCGGCGCTCGGCTTGAGTTGAATCATTGCAGGTACTTCCTTAGATGACTGGAGCTGTACTCGACCAGCATGACGATGGCGATCACGATCAGCAGGATGGCGCCGGCACTGTCGTATTCGTAGCGGTCGATGGCGGTGTTGAGCGTGGCCCCGATGCCGCCCGCCCCGACGATGCCGATCACGGCGCTCTCGCGAAAGTTGATATCCAGCCGGTAGAGCGACAGCCCGATCAGCCGCGGCATGACTTGCGGTTGAACCGCATAATGAACCAGCTGCCACCAGCTGGCGCCGGTGGCACGTATCGCCTCGGCCTGACTGGCGTCGATCTCTTCGATGTCATCGGCCAGCAACTTGGCCAGGAAGCCGATCGAGGCGAATGCCAATGTCACGAAACCGGCGAAGGGACCGAAACCGAACATGGCCACCAGAAAGATGGCAATGATGATCTCCTGAAGGGAGCGACTGACCGCTATGATCGAGCGGCACACCAAATAGACCGGCGGCGGCACCAGGTTGCGTGCCGCTCCGATGCCGATGGGCACCGAGACCAGAATGCCTACCACGGTGGCGGTCAGGGTCATGGTCAAACTTTCGATCAGACCCTGCTGGATGTCACGCCAACGGCTGGTGAAATCGGGTTGCAGAAAGCCCTGGACGAAACGGGCGCCTCGCTCGAGACCTTCTATCACGCGCACCCAATTGACCTCTACCGAGCCCAGGGCCAGCACCAGATAGGCGACGACTGCCAGTTGCAGGAACCATCGCCAGCGTCGGTCGGTGATGAGCTGGGGCGGACGTTTCCATTGGCGGGGATAGTACGCAGTGTGAGTCATCGGGCGACCCCAGCCAGGTGTAGCTGGGACTCGGTTTCTGCTGCCCGGTCCTCTTCGTGCTCCTGACGCATGGCGGTCCAGTCCTCGGTGCCATATATCGTCGTGAGTACGCTCTCGTCCATGGTGTCCGGGTGGCCATCGAACACCACCTGACCGGCCCGCAGCCCAATCAGGCGATTCATGAACTGCTGGGCCAGCGGCACGTCGTGGATATTGACGATGGCCGGCAAGTCGCGCTCGGCACATATTTCGATGAGCAGGCGCATGATCTGGCGGCTGGTCTTGGGATCGAGGCTCGCCGTCGGCTCGTCGACGAGCAGCAGTTCGGGCTCCTGGGCCAGGGCGCGGGCGATGCCGACGCGCTGGCGCTGTCCGCCGGAAAGCGCGTCGGCGCGCTTGTCGGCATGTTCGAGCAATCCCACCCGGTCGAGAAGGCGATACGCGTTTTCGACATCCCTGCCGGGAAAGCGGCGAGTGAAGCTGCGCCAGAAGGACACGTAGCCCAGCCGCCCGGAGAGCACGTTCTCCATCACGGTGAGACGTTCGACCAGGGCGTATTCCTGGAAGATCATGCCGATCCGTCGGCGTGCCTGGCGCAGTGGTGTTCTTCCCAGCGTGGTGAGTTCGAGCTCACCGAGGTGGATCTGCCCCGAGGAGGGCTCCACCAACCGGTTGATGCATCGAATCAGCGTGGATTTACCGGCGCCCGAGGGTCCGATGAGACCCACGACCTGGCCTCTCGGTACCTGTAGTGACACTTCGCGCAAGGCGGCATCGCCGGTGGCGTAGGTTTTCGAAAGCTCTGTAATCTTTAGCACGGAGGCACCTTCTCGAAGCACGGGGCGACCGGCTGACCGGTCGCCTCTTCGACCCGGCAGCAGGCCGGGTCAGGTTGGCCGTGGGCGGCTCAGTTACAGTCGTATTCCACGCCATTGGCCTCATCGATCTGGCGAATGACCGACCAGTGCTCCTGGAAGGTGATCGGGATGAACTGGTTTTCGCCGCTGCGACCGAACTCCTCGGCCAAGGCAGAGCCTTCCCAGTCGAAGCTGAAGAATGCCTCCTGGATCGACTCCTGCAGCTCCGGGGCAAGGTTATGGACGGTGCCGTAGCCGGTGGTGGGGAACGTATCGGACTGATAGAGCACTTCGACCTGATCGGCATTGATGACGCCGCGATCGATCATGCGATCCTTCACCGAATTGGCAATAGTCGCTACCTCGTAGTCCTGGTTGGCGACACCGAGAACCGAGTTGTCATGCTTGCCGGAAAAATCGACCTGGTAATCTTCGCCGGAGACCATGTCGAATTCCGATAGCATCAGGGCGGTGGGGGCCTTGAAGCCGGAGTTCGAGGTTTCCGAGGTATGGGTCAGGGTGCGGCCGCGAATATCCTCCACTTCGCGAATGTCCGAGCCCGGATGGGTGATGATCTCCATCTCGTAGCCGAACGAGCCATCCTCGGCGGCCATCATGGCGAAGGGGCGGAAGCCGGCACAGGCCACCGCCAAGGGATTGGAGCCGGTGTTGAAGCCGGCGACATGCAGGCGACCGGCTCGCATGGCTTCGATCTGGGCGGCGTTGGACTGGACCGGGAAGAACTGTACCTTTTTGCCGGTCACCGACTCCATGTGCTCGAGGAATCCGGCCCAGACTTCCGCATAGACGGCGGGGTCTTCGACCGGCGTATAAGCAAAGACCAGTGTGTCGGGATCGAGCCACTGCGAGCTGTCCTCGGGGATATCGGCGACCAGGTCGCCGTTGTTGTCTTCGAAACGCTCGCTGAGTTCGAAAGCGGCTTGTGCGGTGAAAGCGGCGGTCAAGGAAGCCAGCGCAACAGCAGTGGCTGCCATGTTACGGGTCTTGGTCTGCATGGAGGTTTCCTGCGTTGTGTCGTTGGTTGACGTGCGCAGGAATAGGGTGGACCAGGAAAATGACACGATGGTGTCGCCGTTGTTTCATGAAAATGACAAGCTCAGCGGCGATCATCCATGATGGAATCTTGGGCAACATTCGGGCAGATCAATGAACCAGACCGCTGTAACGGGACGCATCCGAGAAGTCTTCCAGGCCTTCCTGCTGCTGGGGCTGACGTCCTTCGGTGGGCCCATTGCTCATCTCGGCTACTTTCGCACCGAGTTCGTGGCGCGGCGCAAATGGCTGGACGAACAAGCCTATGCCGACCTGGTGGCGCTGTGTCAATTCCTGCCCGGCCCAGCCAGCAGCCAGGTGGGATTCGCCCTTGGATTGATGCGTGCCGGCCCCTGGGGCGCTGCCGCCGCATGGCTGGCCTTTACGTTGCCCTCGGCCCTGGTGCTCGTGCTGTTTGCCTATGGCGCTGCCGTCATGGAGGGGGCGGTTGGGCGTGGTGTCATCCATGGGCTCAAGATCGTCGCCGTTGCCATCGTGGCGCACGCCGTTTGGGGAATGGCGAGGAACCTGTGCCCCGATCGTCAGCGGGCTACCATTGCCTTGGCGGCAGTACTCATCGTGGTGCTGGTAAACGGCCCGCTGGGCCAGGTGGGAGCCATGATGGCCGGGGGGCTGGCCGGCATCTGGCTGTGTCGCGGCCAAGCCATGAGTGCTGCGAGCCATCTGCATCTCCCCATATCCCGCACTGCCGGTGGGGCCGCCTTCGTGCTGTTCGCTGCTCTATTGGCAGGGCTGCCGCTTCTTGCATGGAGTACGAGCGGCCAGACGCTGGAGGTAATGGACGCCTTCTATCGCGCCGGGGCACTGGTGTTCGGCGGTGGGCATGTCGTGTTGCCATTACTCGAAGCTGAAGTGGTGCAGTCCGGTTGGGTGAGCTCGGATGCCTTCTTGACGGGCTATGGTGCCGCGCAGGCGGTTCCCGGGCCGCTTTTCACCTTTGCCGCTTATCTTGGCAGCGTGTTGGAACCAGCCCCCAATGGTTGGGTTGGTGCGATCATTGCGCTATTGGCCATTTTCCTTCCCGGGATGCTGCTTCTGGTTGCGATACTGCCGTTCTGGTACACCTTTCGCCAATTGGCGGCCGCCCAGGCCTTGATGCGGGGTGCCAACGCCGCCGTTGTCGGCATTCTGGGCGCCGCGCTGTACCAACCCGTATGGACGAGCGCCGTTCTCGGTCCCTACGATTTCGCGCTGGCACTGACGGGCTTCGTGCTGCTGGGCGTATGGAAAATGCCGGCCTGGGCCGTGGTCCTCATCGTGGGCTCGGGAGGGCTGGCGATCAGCTTGCTATCGGCGGCAGCTGGTGGCTGATTGCCGGCTACGAAGGGGTTTAACCCGTTGGGTTACATTTCTGCTTGCACCCAGCGGATCGGCTGATAGTCCAGTTCACCCTGGGGAGGCTGGCCGTCGCGCACCGACAAGATACGCAGCGTCCAGGTCACTTGCTTGCCCGCCAAAGGATGGTTGCCGTCCAGCATGGCGCCGCGTTCGGTCAGCCCCACGACCTTTAGCGAGAATTTGCCACCCTGGCCGCCCGGTGTCAGCGTCATGCCTTCCCGAATTTCCCTATCCGGCGGCAGGTTCTCACGCACTGCCTCGAAGACCAGCTCCGGTCGATGGGGGCCATAGGCCTGCTCGGGCGTCAGCGTCATGCGGATCTCGTCGCCTGCCTGGCGCCCCTCCAGCGCCGCTTCCAGCGCTGGCAGCATCTGGCCTGTACCGTGGACGTAGCGTAGTGGATGGCTGGGTGTGGAGGTGGCGATGTTCTCGCCAGTCTCGTCCACCAAGCGGTACTCGGCCGTCACTTCGCTGAAGCTGCTGATGCGCATCATGTATTTCTCCTCTTCGGAGCAGAGCTCGAGTCGGCGGTGCCGACAGTACTCAATGGTTTCGACGATGCGAGGCACCGGGCGGCGTCAGTTGGGTGGGCTGGCTCTCCTTGTCGCGACAGGCGACACAGATTTCCAGATGGGCGGCACTGAGACCGGCGGCCTCGAGTCGCTGGCACATTTCGGCGACGGTGGTGTCAGGGGTAAAGACATTGCCGCAGATTCGGCACGTCAATGGCAGTAGCGCTATCTCACGTTTGCCATAGGCGTCCTCTCCGTGAGCTGCGTGATGCGTCCCCTCACTAGTGCCTTCCTGGTTCCTGCTCTCTATTCCAGTGGTTACATCGAGCGATGCCCACCAAGCCAGGTCATGCTGCAACTGGCGGTTCGTCAGGTCGATGAGTAGTTGCCAGAGCTTTTGTTCGGGCCGTGATGCACCGTTAGCCGTAGCAATTCCCTGTTGCATCCTGCCAATCGCGGGAAGAGTGATCTCACGTACCATGGCGTGAAGGTCTCGCAGCATCTCGAGTGCCGCGTACGGCGGCGCGCTGCCGGAAGCAAGCGCATCGTGGGGCTGCGCCTCCTGCCAACGACTCAGCACCCAGGCCAACCACTGCAAGTTCAACCCCAGGTGATCGGGAGAGTCATGAAAGTCCGATGACTTTATGAGCTGATGGCGATGATAGAACGCTTCGATCCTGTGGCAACCGCGTCCTGCGTCGTTCTCATCAATATACGTCATCAGGTTGAGGGGGGCCGGTGCCGGGGGCATCAGGAACAACCTGCTGTAGCCGAGCAGTAATTGCTGTGACGAGGCGATCCCGGACAGGGCCTCGTCGAAGCGGTTCAGCCAAGCCTCGCTCAGCGAGGGAAGCTGAACGGCGAGTTCGTGGAGATCGGGTACGAAAGCCTCGTGCAGGTCCTCGAGGCTCAACCGGTGAGTCGGCATCATGAAGGCTTTCGACAGGCACAGGTAGAGTTCTGCCGAGGCCAGCGGGTCGGTGGCGTTCAACATTGCCCCTCCAGGTGGAGGGCCCGCCCGGTGGGCGGGCCGTGGGTACGTGACTAACCTCGAGGGTTCAAGTCGCCAGGGTTGGCTGTTCCCCACTGCTGCTTTCACGCATGGTGTGGGGCATGTCCCCGAGATTGAGGAACTTCTCGCCGAGCAAAAACAGCACCAGGCACAGCGATACGCCGATGAGGGTCAGCGACCACTCGGTGGCGGAGGGGGTGTAGCCGATCAGATCGGGAGACCAGGTACCCTTGAACAGCGGTACTACCTGGCCACCGACCACGAAAAAGAAACGCTCGGCAAACATCGCCAGGCTGACAAGGAGTGCAGCCGCGACCTGCACCCCAGTGCGGTTACGCAGCCCACCGAGGAGCAGCGCGAAGGGCAACAGCAGGCCGACGATCAGTACCGTCAGGTAGAGCCCGGAATCGAGCAGGTAATCGGTCCACACCAAATTGATCTCCGGGTTGTTGCTGTAGAGCCCGGTGATGGCGCGCACCGCGACAAAGAGCAGCGTGGCACCGATCAGCGCGGCGAACAGTTTGGGCAGGGCGCCTGTCAGCAGGCTCTGCAGTGCCTGTGGCATGGTGCCCCGTCGGAAACCGTAGACCAGGTAGGTGAAGAACAGCAGCATTGCCAGGCCACTGGTCACGCCGGTCACGTAGAAGTAGACCGGCATCAGCGCATCGAACCAGAAGGGCCGCATACTCATCATGCCGAAGATCAGCGCCAGGTTCCCGCTGGCCAGCAGCACGCCGATGAACGAGGCGATGCCCACCTGTCTGGCGGTTCGACTGTCCCAGTGGCCGCCCTGTAACTTGCTGAATTTCCATAGCAGGAACAGCAGGTCGAGGGAGTAGAAGACCCCCATCCAGAACATCGCCGACTGTACCTGCAGGTTCAGCGGGATGGCCCACAGCATGCGGAACACATTGCCGAGTTCGAGGGCCAGTACGCCCATGCCCGAGATCAGCGTGACGAAGGCCAGGAAGATGCATCGCTTGGCCACGGGGTAGTATTGCTTGAAGCCGAATACGAGGGGCAGTGAAGCGATCAGGCCCAGTCCCGACGATGCCAATGCGAAGTAGACGTAGGTCGCGATGGGCTGGCCCCACGGCAGGGTGGAGCTGGTATTGAAGGCGGTGTGGCCGTTGGCCATGAGCTGAGCCAGGGCAAAGCCCAAGCTGGCCAGCAGGACCACGCCGGCGATCACCAGCAGCCCCGAGCCTAGCGGCCCCTGAACGCTATTGGCCTGAGACAGGCGCTTCATGCGGGTCATCGACACGTTCATGCTTCGTTCTCCCTATCGGCAGGGGTGAAAGCCGGTACGCCGGCGCCGGCGCCGAGATAATAGACCTGAGGTCGGTTACCGGTGTGGTCCTTGAGACGCACCCCGTGCTTGTCTCCAATCAGCTGGTTGACCCGGCTCTCGGGATTGTCCAGGTCACCGAAGTAGCGTGCCTTGGGGGCACAGGTGCGGACGCAGGCGGGCACGTACTCCTTGAGTTCGGGATCGTCTTCGTCGAGATCGACCACGCCTTCCGGCGCATGGCGCACCTTGTGGTAGCAAAAGGTACACTTGGAGACCACGCCGGGAGGCTGGATGCCGATGCCGCGCTGCCAGTCTTCCTCCGGGTTCTGGTAAGGCGGGCTCCATAGTTGGCCGTTTTCGCTCGGAAACGTCTCGCGGATGTCGGGTTCGATCAGCGGTTTCTCGTCGGCATAGAACCGAACGCCGTAGGGGCAGGCGATCATGCAGTACTTGCAGCCGATGCACTTGTTCCAGTCGACGAAGACGATGCCGCCGGCATCGGGGTCCTTGTAGGTGGCCCGGGTCGGGCAGACGTGCACACAGGAGGGGTTCTCGCACTGCATGCAGGGGCGCGGTAACCATTTCATCTGTCCGCTGGGGTTCTCGCCCGCATTGTAAAAAAGCACATCCTGCCAGCTCTCACCCGGCAGGGTATTGTTCTCCATCGAGCAGGCGGTGGTGCAGGCCTGACAGCCGGTACACTTGTCCAGGTCGATGACCATTCCCCATTTTGCCATTTCGTATCCTCCAGCCTCGCTAGGTCAGGTATCCAGGTTCAGGCGCGTTCCAGCCTGACCTTGCCGGTGTAGTAGCTCGCAAGCCCCGATATCGGGTCCGACACGTTGGTGGTGATTTCGCTGGAATTGCCTGGTCCACGCCCCTTGGCCCAGCGGCCCTGAGCCCAGTGGCCGAACTCGAAGGGCAATACCAGGGTGTCGGGACGGTGCGAGGCCACAAAGCGGCACTCCGCCTCGATGCTGCCGATATCGGACACGATGCGGACGCGGTCGCCGTTGCTGATGCCGCGCTCACGAGCCGTCTGCGGATGGACTTCCAGATAGACGGTGCCTCGGCCACCGACGATGGGCTGGTGAACCATCATTTGCTGGGGGATGTTGGCGCCACGGCCCTCGGCGTGGAGCGGCGTCTTGGGGGTGACGAAGTAGAGGTCGCCATCGCCACCACTGTGTACCGGCTCGACCCACTGCACCAGGCCGGCTCGCTCGCGGGGGATACCCAGCTCTCGCTCGATGTACTCGGCATGCTGCTCCAGATACCCGGAGCGCACTTCGAACTTGCCGGAGGGGGTCTTGAAGAGGTGCTCCTTGACCTCCTCCGCGCTCATCCGGCGTGAATAGCGCTGGCCATCCCACTCGTAGAATTCGCCGCGGATCTGACGCCAGCGATAGGGCTTCTTGTACCAGACGCCCTTCTCCTTCCAGCTTTCGAAGTCGTTGACCCCGTTGTCGCCCGGGTCGTCGGCGAAGCCGGCGGCCAGATGGCGAATGTAGTTCTCGAGATTACCGAGCTCGCGGTAGTAGTCGCCCATGGGGCCCTCGATGCGCTTGCCCAACTCGATGATCACGTCACCGTACATCTTGGTGTCATGGATCGGTTCCACGGCCGGCGTGCGCAGTTCGGCCATGGGCCAGCCCTCGAAGGGGTAGGTGGGAACGTCCTGAGTGCGCTCCAGATAGGTGCAATCGGGCAGCACGATATCGGCGTTCATGGCCGTCTCGCCGGGGAAGGGCGAGGTATCGATGACGAAGACGTCCTTGAGTGCCTCTTCCCAGACTTGCGGGTTGGGTGCGCTCCAGATGGGGTTGGTGTAATAGAACATCGCCGTATCGAGGGTATAGGGATCGGCATCGAGATGGTTGCGGGCGCACTCCTGCATCATGTTGCCGACCATCGGCCAGCGATCGGTGCCTTTCATGTCGATGCGCGGCTGCTGCTTCCAGGCGCCGTTGCGCGCATAATCGTCCTGGTAATCCTCCACCTCGACCGGCAACTTGCCGTAGGAAGGCCCCACCTGGTAACCCAGCCCGCCTTCGGCGAACAGCGAACCGACCAGGGCATTGAGGCTGTGAATCGCCATGCCGTTGTAGGTACCGTTGGAGTGGCCGGTAGCACCGCGCTCGAACAGCGCCACTGCGGGACGGGTGGAGCCGAACTCCATGGCGGTACGACGGATGTCGGCGGCGCTGATGCCGGTGACGGACTCTGCCCACTCCGGCGTGCGGTCCTTGAGTTCCTGATTCCACCAGTCGGTGAGCCCATGGACCCACTTTTCCTCGAACGAGCCAGGACGAATCCGACGGCCCTCCACGAAGCGCATCGCAGAGTCGCTGAAGTCGCCGACGAAGTCTCGCTCCCACAGCCCCTCGGTGAGAATGACATGGGCGACGGCCAGGGCAAAGGCGCCGTCGGCACCGGGCTTGATGTAGAGCGCGCGGTCCGAGGCAGCCATGGTCGGGTTCATGCGCACGTCCACCGTGGTCACCCGCGTCTTGGGGCTCTTGGTGCGCATGTGGCCCCACATCTGCATCACGTTGTTGTAGGGGCGGAAGGCCTCGAGGAAGCTGGCCCCTATGATCAGCAGATAGTTGGTGTTGCGATAGTCGTAGGAGCTGTAGGAATTGTTGCCGTCAGTAGCATGCTTGGCTTTCTTGGAACCGTCGGCGCACATGGACGAGTGGCCGATGGCGGCGTTCGGCGTGCCGTAGAGCTCGCCGAAGGGATACTGGATGCCGGCATCCGAGGCTCCCCAGCCTCGTCCGTAGAACATCGCGAAGCGGTGCGACTCCTCGCGTCGGCGCAGGTCGTTCAAGCGCTCGGCCACGGTGTCCAGGGCCTCTTCCCAGGTGATCGGTACGAAACCGGGATCCTCGTCGCGGCCCTTGTTGGGGTTGGTACGCTTCATCGGCCCCTTGAAACGGTCCGGATCGTAGAGAAAGTAGCTACCAAGGTGCCCCTTGGGGCAGAGCTTGCCGTTGGAGATGGGGTTGTCGCTGGTGCCGTAGATGGCATGCACGCGGCCATCGGTGGTGTAGACGTCGATGCCGCAGCGCGCTGGGCACTGGGCACAGACGTTCTTGGTCACCACTGTTTCGCCCCTGGGTGCCTGGGCACGCGCTTCCTTGACCTGGGTAAGTCCCGTCAGGCCGCTAATGCCTGCCGTTACGGCACCGGCTGATGCGCCCACGGCTGCGGAAGATTGCAGGAAGCGTCGTCTATTGATCAGTGTCTGGAACAGTCTCATCGGTTCTCCCTCGGAGTGCTCATCGTGTCGGTCGTGGATCATCCCGATCCGTCGTTGTTATCTGGGCTTAGTCGCAGGCGTTGCGGGCGGGTCATCCGAACAGGTCATGGAAGCTCTCCTTCATCAAGGCGTCCTCTCGCCGGCAGGCGGGGCACCGGGGTGAGTCGCTGTCGAGCGAATGCGCCATGGCGGCATAGCGACGGCCGCATTCGAAGCACTTGGCGTAGCTTCCTTCACGCAGGATTCGAGGGAGGGAATCGACACCGCTTGAGTTGGTAAGGGCATGACTCGGACAGGCCGAGATACAGTGTCCACAATCGAGGCAGGCAGCGGGGTCGAAGCGCAGCTCACCCCTTTCGGTTTCCTCGAGTGCCTGGGTAGGGCAGACACGGGCGCAGACACCATGACCAAGGCAGGCATCCGGATCCAAACTGATCTCCGTTAGTGCTGGAGGCGATAGTTCGGCGAGTTCGCCAGTGGTGGTCAGATGACGTTGTAGCCGGCGTGCCCTGGGTGCATTGTCATGGGCCTCGATGGCGGGTGGTGATGGTGGGGGAGACCCCATCAACAGCGCACGACGGCTAACGGCGTAAACGGGGCTCTGATAATCGCCGTCAGCTGGCGCAGTGATGACACGGCACAGTATTTTGGCGTGTTCCAGCCACATGTCGCTTTCAGCCACAGGAGCCGCCAGGCAGCCCTGGCAGCCTTCGGGCAGATGCAGCTCCATCTCTTTGGGCATTGCCCTCACCCTCAGCCAGGCGAGCTGGTCCGGACCCAGGCTGCGCAGACAATGCAGGCGCTTCAGGCTGTGCTCGCTGCGGGCGCGGTGGCAACCCAGCCGTAGGGGTTGGCCTGCTGGCTGGGCATCGGTGAGCTGAGACACTTCCGTGCTGACCAGCGCTTCGGTGGGACAGGCCGCGACACATTGGGTACAGCCGTGGCAGGCGTCGCTTGCCTGTAGCAGGGAATCGCCCCCGTCTTCTTGAAAAAATAGCGCTTCGGTCGGGCAGGCATCCCGGCAGCGATGGCAGTCGAGAGGGTGAGGTGGCGCCTGCAGGCAGCGAGATGCGACCCAGTAAAAGCCGGATACCGAGTAGCGGAGCATCTTCGGTGTAGTGTACGAGGGGTTGGGCGTCTGTGGCATAGTGGTCTTGCCGTGTGCATTGTTATATTTATATGCGAATCAGCATATGTCTATTCGGTAGCTTGGCAAAGGCTAGGACGATTTGCCACATCGCTTAGCCCAAAGTGTAACCAGATCTTTATGCAGGTTTGTCCTGGATCAATTTATTGGAACAGCCCGGAGTGACGCATGGCAGTACTGGTAGAGGCGACGACAGTGATTCTGAGGGCGACGGCAGTCGAGGAACGCATCGCTGGGGGTTGGGATGCCCTGAGGACTTGTCTACCCGAGCGGGGCGTCTGCGCCGATGATGAGTTGGTCAGTATCAGCCTGCTCGAGCCAGTCGAGGTACGGTGCCTGGTGGAGCGACTGGTATCGCTGGGCTTGAGCTTCGACTGGGAGGGTGATTTCGAGGATATCGCTTTCGCCGACCAGAAGCGTGGACTGATCACCCCTTGCGACTGGCTGGTCTTCGAGACGGTGAATATCGGCATCGGTGGCACGCCACCCAGCGTGGCGATCTGCCGCCTGGCCGGCAGCCACAGCCACGAGTTGCGGGTGCCGGACGGCTGGCGCTATCAGGGCTCTTTCAGCGAGACGTTCGGCGCAGAGGGTATCGGCAGGGAGTGGGAGGCCTCAAAAGGGTAGCCTCCCCTACCCCACACCGCAGAGGAGTTATTATGGCAGCAGCATGGCTTCGATCTTGCCGCGGTCCGGCACGCTGCCGCTGTGAACGAGCTTGCCGTCGATGGCCACGCCCGGGGTCGACATGACCTTGTAGCCCATGATCGCGGCCGGGTCGGTGACCTTTTCCACATCGACCTCTATGCCCAGTTCACCGGCGACGGCCTGGATCTGCTCGGCGGTGTTGACGCATTTCTTACAGCCGGTGCCCAGCACTTCGATCTTTTTCATGATGATGCTCCTCTCAGGTCAGTATTCCGCTGAACAGCCAAGGGCTCAGCAGGTTGATCAGCCAGCCCACGACCATGAAGTTGGCCAGCAGGATGACGAAGATGATGCCCAGCAGGCGCCACTGCATGACCTGCTTGAGCATGATGAACTCGGGGAAGCTGGCGGCCACGGTACTCATGCAGAACGCCAGGGTAGTGCCTACCGGTAGCCCCTTGAGGATCAGGCTCTCCATCACCGGGATCACCCCGGTGGCATTGGAGTAGAGCGGCAGGCCCGCCAATACCGCAGCGGGGACGTTCCACCACTGGCCGCTGCCCAGGTTGTCGGCGAACCAGCCGTCGGGCACGAAGCCGTGAAGGGAGGCCCCCAGGCCGACGCCGATGATCACCCACTTCCAGATCCGTCCGACGATCTCCTTGAGCTCGTCGCGGGCGAAGACGTGTCGAACCTTCAGGGTGAGCGTGGATGTTTCGGGGGCAGGCTCGTCCTGATGAGGTGTCTCGGCGGCCTGTCGGTAGGCCTTGGCGGCGAACTCCTTGAGCCAGCGCTCTGCCTTGAGAAGGTCCAGGATCATGCCGCCGCCGATGCCCACAATCATGCCGATGGCGATATAGACCAGGGTGAACTCCCAGCCGAGCAGGCTCCAAAGCATGATCACCGCTACCTCGTTGATGATCGGCGAGGTGAACAGGAAGGCCATGGTGATGCCCAGCGGAATCCCGGCGCTGGTGAAGCCCAGGAAGAGCGGGATGCTCGAGCAGGAGCAGAAGGGGGTGATGGCGCCGAAGCCGGCGCCCAGGCCGTAGCCGGCGAAACGGTTCTTCTGCTGGATATAGTGCCGGACCCACTCGAGATTCAGCGACGCGCGCGCCAGGGCGAGGACGTAGATCATCACGACTAGCAGAGCGAAGATCTTGGTGGTGTCCTCGACGAAGAAGTGCAGCGAGCTGCCAAGCTTGCTGGCCGGATCCAGGCCTGCGAGGTGATAGATCAGCCAGTCGGCCAGCCAGGTAAAGACATCCAGCATGTCAGTGACTCCCGTGTCAGTTGCGTCTCTCCTTAGAAGACGCAGGTCCGGGCAAAAGGATGCTGGAGATCTCGTTTCTATCTGAGCCCCATATTTCTCTGAGACTTGGGGGCTGAGCTTTATGGCTCGAGGGCGCGATGGCAGCAGAGTCGGCCGCTGTCGTCGAAGACGATCCCGCACTGCTCGATCAGCCGCTCGCGCAGTCGCTGCCTGGCGCGACGCAGCCTGGCCTTGGTGGCCGGCAGGCCAAGATCATGGAGAGAGGCGTAATCGGCCTGTCGCAGGCCCTCGAGGTCGCACCGTTTCAGAATGTCGCCATCCTCAGTGGAGAGGTGGGGCAGGGCGAGGGCGATGCAGTCGGCTAGGCTGTCCACGGGATCGGTCGGCTCGACATCGACCGCGACGTCGAGCGGCTCTCCCGCCAGCAGGCGCCCCGAACGACGCTGCTGGTCGATCCACTGATGGCGGGCAACCTTCAACAGCCAGGCCCGTGGCGACTCGAGCTCGCAGAAGCGCTCGCGGTGCGTCAGCGCCTTGGCATATACGCCCTGCAGGAGGTCATCGGCGGCTTCCCGGTCGCCGCAGTGCCTGAGCAGGAAGCGCCTGAGCGCCCGATGATGGGCCTCCCAGGCGGATTCGATGCAGGGCGCAGCCGCCATGGCTACAGCGCCTCCAGTGCCAGGGCGATGCCCTGCCCGCCGCCGATGCACAGGGTAACGATGCCGCGGCGTTCGCCGTTGCGCTGCATGGCATGCAGCAGGCGGGTGGTCAGCACCGCGCCGCTGGCGCCGATAGGGTGGCCGTGGGCAATAGCGCCGCCCTCTGGGTTGACAATCTCTTGCGGCAGCCCCAGTTCGCGCTGGCAGGCCAGGGCGATGGCGGCGAAGGCCTCGTTGATCTCCACCCGCTCCAAGTCGCTCACCGACCAGCCGGCCCGCGCCAGCGCCTGCTTCACCGCTGGCACCGGACCGATGCCGAAGTAGTCGGGCTCCACGGCACCGACGCCGAAGGCCACCAGCCGGGCCATGGGGGCGAGGCCCTGCTTCTCGGCCCAGTCGCGCTCGGCGACGATCATCGCCGCCGCGCCGCTGTTGAGCCCCGGGGCGTTGCCGGCGGTGATGGTACCCTCCTTGCGGAAGGCGGGCTTGAGCCTCGCCAAGGACTCGGCGGTGGTATCGCCGCGGTTGTGTTCGTCGCGGGCGAAGGTGGTGGTGCCCTTGCGGCTGGTAAGCTCCACGCCGGCGATCTCGGCGTCGAAAAGGCCGGCCTCCTGAGCCCTGGAGAAGTTCAGCTGGGAGCGCAGCGCCCAGGCGTCCTGGTCGTCGCGGGAGATGGCGTAGCGGCTGACCAGATCCTCGGTGTGCCAGCCGGAGTGCTTGCCGCTGAAGGCATCGTTGAGACCGTCGAGCAGCATGGTGTCGTGCATGGTCACATCGCCCATGCGCGCCCCCCAGCGGCCCTGGGGCAGCACATAGGGCGCGCGATCCATGTTCTCCATGCCGCCGGCAATGGCGCAGTCGGCCATGCCGCTCCAGATTTCCATGGCGGCGCTGGCGATAGCCTGGGCGCCGGAACCGCAGACACGGTTGACGGTGAGCGCCGGTACCTCGACGGGCAAGCCGCCGGCGATGCCGGCCTGGCGTGCCGAGTTCATCTTGCAGCCGGCCTGGATGACATGCCCCATCACCAGCGACTGCACCTTGTCGGCGGCGAGCCCCGAGCGGGAGAGGGTCTCCTGGATGACCCGCGCGCCCAGGTCCGGGGCGGGTGTGTCCTTGAGGCTGCCGCCATAGGTACCGATGGCAGTGCGGACGGGGTTACAGATGACGACATCGCGGGCTGACATGGGCGCTTTCCTCGTGGCGTGGAAGAATGGGTCTTGCTCGGCCATGCAATCAGCTATAGCACCGCCTCGTCCGCCGGGCTATGACCCATATCAAGCCAACTCAGTGGGCATCACGAGGGACTATCAGTACGGGACATTGGGCGCCCCGCGCCATGGCCTCGGCAGTGCTGCCGAGCAGCAATTCCTGGATACGGTTGCGCCCTCGCTTGCCGATCACGATCAGGTCGGCGTGTTCGCGTTTGGCCTCCTCGATGATGGCGCGTCGTGGGTCGCCGTCCAGCACACGAGTCTCGAGGCTCTCGATGCGTTCGGCGATACTGTCCAGGTGGCGCTGGGCGTCGGCGATCTCGCGATCGCAGCCCTCGGACGCGCAGGTGGCGGTCACTGCCAGGCGGCGCTGGAACTGCGGGGCGAGCCGTGCCGCCAGGGCCTCTGCGCCACCCACGGCATCGGAACCGTCGGTGGCAAGCATCAGCAGCCGGGAGTCGGCACCGACCAGCTCGTCGGCCACCGGCTCGAGCCACAGCGGCTGTGCGGTCAGGCGGGCGGCATCGAGCGCCGTGCTGCCGAGGAAGAACTCGTGCAGGCGGTTGTGGCCGCGGCAGCCCATCAGCAGCAGGTCTGCGCCCCGCTCGCGGGCGGCCTCGGTCAGGGCAGCGCCGGGTTCTCCGCTGCGTACCTCGGTGTCGATGGTGAGCCCCGGAGCAGCGAGATCGCCGGCCAGCTCGGCCAGCTTCGCCTCATAGTGGGGGCGATGGGTCTCCTCGGGGGTGGCGGGGTAGCGCGAGCTGAGCACGTGGACCAGCGTCACCCGCTCGGCCCCCCAGGCGCTCAGCGCCTTCAGGCGCGCCTGCAGCAGCGGCCAGGCGGGGGAGAAGTCCACGGCGACCAGGATGTACTTGAACATGGTGTTACTCCTTGGAACGGGTGGGGGAGGCCCCATCCACGAAGAGATGCCTGAGGCCCAGGAAACCTTCCACGTCGACCCGCAGGCCCTGGTCGATCAGCGTCGGATCGATGTACAGCGTCAGCCCCTCGAGCTCGAGGCGCGTATAGCGCGCCGGCGCATCCGGCGGCCCGGCCTCGGCCACCGCGATATCGGCCCCGCCGCCACAGCAGCCGTGGCGGGGCGAGAGGCGCAGCGTGGCCACACCCCCTTGCTGTTGCAGCCACTCGCGGGCCCGGGCGGTGACCTCGATGGCCATGGCTCAGCCTCGCGCCTCCGAGGTGGTCGCAGCGTCGCCCGCCGGAGCGCCGGCCGCCGGGAAGTGGCTGCGGGTATTGTTGGCGATGCGCACCAGGGCCAGCATCAGTGGCACCTCCACCAGCACGCCCACCACCGTGGCCAGGGCGGCGCCGGACTGCAGGCCGAACAGGGCGATGGCGGCCGCCACGGCCAGCTCGAAGAAGTTGCTGGCGCCGATCATCGCTCCGGGGGCGGCCACGTTGTGGGGCACTTTCCAGGCCTTGGCCCAGCCGTAGGCGATGAAGAAGATCAGGAAGGTCTGGATGATCAGCGGGATGGCAATCAGCACGATATGCAGCGGCGCCTCGAGGATCACCTCGCCCTGGAAGGCGAACAGCAGCACGAGGGTGATGATCAGCCCGATGGGCGTGATCGGTCCTACCTTCTTCATGAAGACGTTGTCGTACCACTCGATGCCGCGGCGGGCGATCAGGGTGCGCCGGGTCAGGTAGCCGGCCGCCAGCGGAATCACGATGTAGAGGAAGACCGACAGGGCCACGGTGTCCCAGGGCACCTGGATATTGGAGACACCGAGCAGGAACACCACGATGGGGGCGAAGGCGAACAGCATGATCAGGTCGTTGAGGGCGACCTGCACCAGGGTGTAGGCGGCATCGCCACGGGTCAGGTAGCTCCAGACAAATACCATGGCGGTGCAGGGGGCGGCGCCGAGCAGGATGGCGCCGGCCAGGTACTGGCTGGCCAGGTGCTCCGGAATCAGTGGGCGGAACACCACCATCAGGAAGAACCAGGCGATGGCGAACATGGTGAAGGGCTTGATCAGCCAGTTGACCGTGGTGGTGATCACCAGCCCCTTGGGCTGGCGGCGCACGCCGAGTACGGCCGAGAAGTCGATCTGCGCCATCATCGGGAATATCATCGCCCAGATCAGGATGGCCACCGGAATCGATACCTGGGCATATTCGAAGCGCGAGAGCGTCTCGGGCACCGTCGGAGCAAACTGGCCCAGTAGCACGCCGGCGACGATGGCCAGCGCCACCCACACGGTAAGGAAGCGTTCGAATAGGCCCATACCCGCTGTAGCGCTGGGCGCCTGAGTGTCCTGGTTTGCAGTCATGGCAACATCCGCAGAGAAGGAGCGAAGAGGTCGTTTGGCTCTCTTGGCGTACGCCAAGTTTGCCAAGCATTATATGTGGATTACCGTATATCCTCAATCCGTCCCGATACTCAGTCAGCGCTCGGCGCATTGCGCTGTGAAGGATCGCGAGCGAAGGCAGGAGAAACCCGGTTGGGATCCTTCAGCTCCCGCTGGCGTGCCGCTGCTTCGCTCCACCACTCGAGCTGGCCCAAGGTGCGGCCGAAATAGCCGTTCCAGCGCTCGGCATCGTCAGGGAAGTTGCCGTCCGCATCGAGTGCGTCTTGGGCGCGGGGGACGTGAACCATTGCTGACACGGGTAGGCAACCCAGCTCAGCGAGAAAGGTTCGCATGGCTACGGCGGCACGGGCGCCCCCCCACTGACCGGCCGAGTAGGTAACGATGGCGCTGGGCTTGAAGGCGAACAGCGAACTGCCGAAGTGGTTGAGCAGATGGGAGAGTGCGGGGCTCATCGAGTGATTGTACTCGGGGCTCACCATCACATAGCCGTCCGCCCGCTCGATCTTCTCCGCCAGGACAGCCAACTGCTGCGGAACCTTGGACTTGCCATAGGCAAAATGCGGCTTGAAGGTCGGGGCCAACTCGATGTCGAGCGGGTCGATCAATTCCACCTCATGACCGCTCTCGCGCAGCAATGCCACACAGGCAAGGGCGACACGAAGACCGAGCCTGGCGGGTGCGGGTGGGGTGCTGTCACGTGCCGAGCCGAGGAAAACCAGGAAATGCGGCATGCGGAACTCCTTGTATTTTCATAATCGGATGCTTGTCACTCTACCGGGTTCGCGCCAATGTACCCTCTTTGCTTGTAGCAGGAGAGGCTCTTGTCTGTTGCGCATTTGCGGCTCGATGGCGTTGGCATTGGCACGCTGAATGAGATCGAACTCCATATCGAGCCCGGCGAGGTCGTTTGTCTCTCTGGCGCCAGCGGTTCGGGCAAGAGCCGGTTGCTTCGTGCAGTGGCCGATCTTGAGCCCCATGAGGGCGAGGTGTGGCTGGGGGGGGAGGCGCAATCACAGGTGCCCGGCCATGCCTGGCGGCGCCGGGTAATGATGGTGCCGGCCGAGAGCCAGTGGTGGGCCGAACGCGTCGGTGAGCATCTGCCGCGCCCGAATGACGCGGACCTCGCGGCACTCGGCTTCGAGCGTGACGTGCTCGACTGGGAGGTGGCGCGACTCTCCACCGGCGAGAAGCAGCGTCTCGGGCTGCTGCGCGTCGTCAGCCGTGAACCTCGTGCGCTATTGCTCGACGAGCCCACGGCCAACCTCGATACGGAAACCGGCGAGCGCGTGGAAGCCTGGCTGACCGCGCGCCTTCGCAAGCGCGGCTGGCCAGCGCTGTGGGTCGCCCACGATCACGGACAGATCGCACGTGTGGCCAGCCTCCACTGGCGAATCTCGAACGGTTGCCTGGAGCGGGTGGGGGTCGTATGAGCGTGATCGAACTTTCCTGGTGGCAACTGGCGCTGGCGGCACTGATGGTCGTGCTGCTTGCCGGCTGCACGGCCGCCATGCGGCTGGGCATGAGCCGCAGCCTGCTGGTCGCGGCACTGCGTACCGTTGTGCAGCTGGCGCTGGTCGGCCTGGTGCTGGAGGCATTGTTCTCCGCCGAGCGATTGCTCTGGGTCGTGATGATGGCGCTGGCGATGCTGCTGGTCGCCGGACGCGAAGTAATGGCGCGGCAGAAGCGTCGCCTGCTGGGTGGCTGGTCCTTTGGCATCGGTACGTTGTCGATGTTTCTCTCGTCCTTCACCGTCGCCGTCCTGACACTGACCGTGATCATCGGCCCCGAGCCGTGGTATCGCCCCCAGTACGCCATTCCGCTGCTGGGCATGATGCTCGGCAATACCATGACCGGCGTGGCCCTGGCGCTGGATCGCCTGACCGACACGGCTTGGCGCCAGCGCGCCGTGATCGAGAACCGCCTGATGCTCGGCGAGCCCTGGCAGGTGGCCATCGGTGACATCCGGCGCGAGGCGATGCGCAGTGGGCTGATGCCGATGATCAACGCCATGGCGGCCGCGGGCGTGGTCAGCCTGCCAGGCATGATGACCGGCCAGATACTTGCCGGTACCGCGCCGGGCCTGGCGGTGAAGTATCAGATCCTGATCATGTTCGCGATCACGCTGGGTACCGGTTTTGGCACCCTGGCGGCAGTGGCGGTGGGCAGTCGACGCTTGTTCGACAAGCGCGAGCGGCTTCGGCTCGACCGGCTTTCGATGCCCCGATAACGAATAAAGCCCGCTTCGGTACCGAAGCGGGCTTGGTTCGCGCTGGGACGCCGCTCAGTCGATCAGCTCGATCGCCACGGCGGTGGCCTCACCGCCGCCGATGCACAGGCTGGCGATGCCGCGCTTGCCGCCCTTGGTGCGCAGGGCGTGGATCAGGGTAGCGATGATGCGCGAGCCGGTAGAGCCGATGGGGTGGCCCTGGGCACAGGCACCGCCGAAGACGTTGACCTTGCCATGGGGAATGTCGAGTCCATCCATGGCCAGCAGGGTAACCACGGCGAAGGCTTCGTTGATCTCGAACAGGTCAACGTCGGAAACGCTCCAGTCGAGCTTCTTCAGCAGTTTCTCGATGGCGCCTACCGGGGCGATGGTGAACTCGCTGGGGTGCTGGGAGTGGGTGCTGTGACCCAGCATGCGAGCCAGCGGCTTGGCGCCGAGCCGGTCCGCCGCCGCCTGGCTCGACAGGATCAGCGCCGAGGCGCCGTCGGAGATCGAGCTGGAGTTGGCCGCGGTGATCGTGCCGTCCTTGGCGAAGGCGGGGCGCAGTGTGCGGATCTTGTCGAGCTTGGCCTGGAACGGCTGCTCGTCGTGCTCGACGACACTCTCCCCCTGGCGGCTGGTGACGGTGACAGGCGCCATCTCGGCGTTCAGGTGGCCGGCGTTGGTGGCCTCCATGGCGCGCTCGAGCGAGGCGATGGCGAAGTCATCCAGGCGCTCTCGCGAATAGCCGCGCTCGGTGGCGATGTCCTGGGCGAACACGCCCATCAGCTTGCCGGTCTCGGCGTCCTCGAGGCCGTCGAGAAACATGTGATCCTTGAGCTCGCCGTGGCCCAGGCGATAACCGGTGCGGGCCCGCGTCAGCACGTGCGGGGCGTTGGACATCGACTCCATGCCGCCGGCGAGTATCACCTCGCCGCTGCCGGCACGAATCAGGTCGTGGGCCAGCATGGTCGCCTTCATCCCCGAGCCGCACAGCTTGTTGATGGTAGTGGCGCCGATGCCGTCGGGAATGCCGGCCTGGCGCATGGCCTGGCGGGCCGGGCCCTGCTTGACACCGCCTGGCAACACGCAGCCCATGATGCCTTCGTCGATGGCGCTGGATTCGATGCCGGCGCGCTCGATAGCGGCGCGAATGGCGGTGGCGGCAAGCTCAGGGGCCGTGAGGCTTGCCAGGCTGCCCAGCATGCCACCCATCGGCGTGCGGGCAGCAGAAAGAAAAACGATATCGTTGGGGCTGCTCATGGTGACGGTCTCCTGTCGAATCTTGCGTTGTGCTTGTCGTCATCGAGAGCCGGCCATGACAGGGCTCTCGGTCATCTCGTGGGCATGCTCTGCAGTCTGTTGCGTTGACCTGCTAGCGCCGCTGTGCTTTTCTCAAGATCAACCAAGCAAGCGCTAGTGTAAACCCGATGAATGTCGTTAACGAGTCCCCTCGCCGTAAGGAATTGACCCGCCTGGCTGCCCAATTGTTCGTTCAGGAGGGCTTCGACCGCACGACGGTGCGAATGCTCGCCCAGGAGATGGGCATCAAGTCCGGTAGTTTGTTCCATCACTTTCGCGATAAGCAGGAGATTCTGGCGGCCGTCATCGAGGAGGGCACCCAGAATGCCCTCACGCTGGCTCGACAGGCCCTTGAGGAGTGCGGCGATTCGGCCAGCGAGCGCCTGCATGCCATGGCACGTGCACATCTGGAGACGCTACTGACCGACCGTAACGCTCACGTAGTGGCGCTCTACGAGTGGCGACGGCTGGACGCTGCGGCGCGCGACCATCTGAGCCACCTGCGCGATGCCTACGAGGCGCTGTGGGAACGGGTCATCGACGAAGCCCTGGAGGCCGGGCTGGTCCATGGTGACCGCTTTCTGGTATCGCGTTTCGTCATGGGTGCCTTGAACTGGACGGTGCGCTGGTACGACCCTGAAGGACCGCGCAAGCCCGAGGACCTGGCCCACGAGCTGGTTGCCATGATTGCCCCTTCCACCCACGTCCCGCCTGGGCAGTCGACCAAGGTCTAGCCCAGCTCCCTCCTCTCGGGGGTTGCCCTGCCCACGCTTTGCTTCTAGCTTGTACCGAGCGCTTGCTAGGTTGACGCTTACGTCAACTGCATCTAAAGCAGAAGGAACGACCGAGAGCCAGCCCGGCGACCTGCCAAAGTCTGGCGGGTCCCAACAACAAGCACAAACCGGTACAAGAGGGCAGTCCATGAGCACCCAACAGCTTCCCGAGTATTCCGCGTATCTGGAGCGTTTCTCCATCGATGAGGTCATCGCCCGGCTCGATGACCATGGCGATGGCAAGTTCAACGCCTTCGAGTCGTGCTGCGGTCGTCACCTGCGCGCCGGTCGCGGCGAGGTAATGGCGCTAATCCACGAGGACACCCAGGGCAACGTGAACCGGCTCACCTATGCCGAGCTCGAGGAAAGGAGCGCCAGGCTTGCGGGCTGGTTCGCCGAACGCGGACTTGGTGTGGGGGATCGCATCGCCTGCATGCTGCCGCGCTCGCCGGAACTGCTGGTCGCGGTCCTGGCCACTTGGCGCATCGGCGCGGTCTACCAGCCGCTCTTCACCGCCTTTGGCCCCGATGCCGTCGATTATCGCCTGGGGCGTGCCGATACCAGGCTGGTGATCACCGACCATGCCAACCGCTTCAAGTTCGACGGCCTTTCCCAATGCCCGCCGGTGCTGGCTGTGGGCGGCCCGAGCGAGGGGCACGCTGCGGACCTCGACTGGAGCGGAGCGTTGTCGCACTCGCCGGTACAGGCCAATCCGCCGCGGCTCCCACCCGAGGCGCCCTTCCTGCAGATGTTCACCTCGGGCACCGTGGGCAAGCCCAAGGGGGTCGCGGTGCCGCTCTCCGGCATGCCCGCCTTCGCGCTCTACATGGAGCTCGCCATCGACCTGCGCGAGACTGACCGTTTCTGGAACATGGCCGACCCCGGCTGGGCCTACGGCCTTTACTACGCCATCGCCGGGCCGCTGCTGCTGGGCGTGACCACGCATTTCTGCGAGGCGGGTTTCAGCGCCGAAGGTGCGCTCGCGTTCATGCACCGACATCGCATCACCAACTTCGCCGCCGCCCCCACCGCCTACCGCCTGATGAAGGCCTCGGGGCTGTTCGACGATGCCCACCGGAGCCTCGAGTTGCGTGTGGCCAGCTCGGCCGGCGAGCCGCTCAATACCGAGGTGGTGACCTGGGTCGAGCGCTCCCTGGGCTGCCCGGTCATGGACCACTACGGCCAGACCGAAACCGGCATGACCTGTTGCAACCACCATGCTCTAGAGCATCCCAAGCACGTCGGCGCCATGGGGGTTCCGATGCCGGGCTATCGCCTGGCTATCCTCGATGCCGAGTACAATGAACTGCCCCCGGGGGAGCCGGGCGTACTGGCGGTGGATATCGAGCGCTCCCCGGCCCACTTCTTTGCCGGCTATACCTGGCAGGAAAAGCATCCCTTCGCCAACGGCTACTACCTGACCGGCGACGTGGTGATCCGCAACGAGGACGGCACCTTCCAGTTCGCCGGTCGCGACGACGACATCATTACCACTGCCGGCTATCGGGTGGGGCCCACCGACGTGGAAAATACCGTCATGACCCATCCGGCGGTAGCCGAATCCGCCGCGGTGGGGCAGCCCGACGAGATTCGCGGCGAGATCATCAAATCCTATATCGTGCTGCGCGAAGGCTTCGAGGCGAGCGACGAACTGGCCGATGAGATCCGCCAGCGTGTGCGTGAGCGGCTCTCGACACATGCCTTCCCGCGGGTGATCGAGTTCGTTGACACCCTGCCCAAGACCCCCAGCGGCAAGATTCAGCGCTTCAAGCTGCGTGCCGATGCCGCCGACAAGGCGGAAGCCGGTGCGCCGGCAGCGAAATGAACCGGGAGATACCTGAATGCAAGTGAAGGACCGTACGTTTCTGATCACCGGCGCCGCCTCCGGACTGGGGGCGGCCACCGCCGAGCGCCTTGTCGCAGGCGGTGGCCGAGTCGTGCTCTGCGACCTCAGCGATGCCGTCGAGACCCATGCGGAAACACTCGGCCAAGCCGCCCGCGCGGTGCGCGGCGACGTGACATCGGCCGAGGACATGCAGGCGGCGGTGGACGCCGCCGTCGCGCTCGGCGGGGAGAGTGGGCTGGCCGGGGTCGTGCACTGTGCCGGCGTGGTCAGCGTGGCCAAGCTGGTCGATCGCGAGGGTAACCCCGCCGACCTCGAGGCCTATGCCCGCACCGTGCAGATCAACCTGGTGGGAACCTTCAACGTGATGCGCCTGGCCGCTGCTGCCATGGCAGAGAATCCTCCCGGCGCGGACGGCGAGCGCGGCGTAATCGTCAATACCGCCTCAATCGCCGCATTCGATGGCCAGGTGGGCCAGTGCGCCTATAGCGCCTCGAAGGCCGGCGTGGTGGGCATGAGCCTGCCGGCGGCGCGTGAACTGTCGCGTCATGGCGTTCGCGTGATGGCGATTGCGCCCGGCGTGTTCCAGACGCCCATGATGAGCGAGATCCCCGACGAGGCCGCCAAGGCGCTGGCGGCATCGGTGCCTTTTCCCAAGCGCCTGGGCCATCCCGACGAATTCGCCCGCCTGGCCGAGCAGATCATCACCAACACGATGCTCAACGGCGAAGTGGTGCGTCTGGATGGCGGTATTCGCATGCAGTAAGCGTTGGCGGCAGTGCCTTGGCAGGTCCTGGTCGGCAAGATAGCGTAGGGCCCATCATGAGACGCAGGACAAGAACAGGGGAACGTCCAAGATGGCCCGCCAGGAAACCGGCTCCGACCTACAGCTCGACAGCCAGCTCTGCTTTACGCTGTACTCCACCTCGCTGCTGATGATCAAATTCTACAAGCCCCTGCTCAAGGGGCTCGGTCTCACTTACCCCCAGTACCTGGTGCTGCTTACCCTGTGGCAAGAGGACGGCCAGGGTGCCGGCGCCATCAGTCGTCGCCTGAAAACCGACACCGGCTCATTGACTCCCGTCTTCAAGCGCCTGGAGGCCGAGGGTCTCCTCCAGCGGGTGCGTAGCCGGCGTGACGAACGCGTCGTCGAGCTGTTTCTCACCGAGCAAGGCAGGGCGCTGCAGGCCCAGGCGCAGGAGATACCCGATTGCGTGGTCATGGCCAGCGGCCAGTCCCCCCAAGAGCTGGCCGAGCTCCAGGTGAGGCTAGAGGCGCTGCGCACGCGCCTGGAGGAGGCTATGCCTTGACCGGCACGCCAGCCAGTCATCGCGGCTGTATTCAGGTTTGCCTGGCGCGCAAGAAATAGCCGCGCTGTTTGTTGGTCCCGTTGTAAATAGGGCGCCATTACATTGACCTAACCTGTTTGAAAAACAGGATTCCTTCTGCTTTCTCTTCTCCTGCACACTGGCTTGGAAGTCTTGTCAGGGTACGTTTTTCGCGAATTCCAGCGGGTACGTTATCGCGAGGAGCTGCGTCGGGTTGGGACGGCGTGAGTTCCTGAAACGAGCGCTTGACTCTCAGTCGCTTGCAGGCTAGTTTCAAACACATGTTTGAAAGCGGTCTCGCCGCCTTCTCGTAACCGGCTTCAGGCGACCTTTTGACTAGGCGACCTTTTGGAGAGTAGAGATGCCCGATTATCAGGCCCCCCTGCGCGACCTTCGTTTCGTGATGGATGAGATGCTGGACTATCCCGCCCATTATGCCCGCCTGCCGGGCGGCGAGGAGGCGACGCCCGACGTGGTGGCCGCCATTCTCGAGGAGGGTGCGCGTTTCGCTCGCGAGGTGTTGTTGCCGTTGAACCAGAGCGGCGATCAGGAGGGCTGCCTGCTGGAAGGCGGAGAGGTCAAGGCGCCCAAGGGTTTCAGGGAGGCCTACCAGCAATTCGTCGAAGGCGGCTGGCCGAGCCTTGCCGCGGACCCCGCGCACGGCGGGCAGGGGTTGCCCCATTCGCTGGCCATGGCGCTCAACGAGATGATCTGCTCCACCAACCTGGCCTGGGGAATGTATCCTGGGCTATCCCACGGTGCCGCCGATGCCCTGCGCCATCATGGTACCGAGGAGCAGCAAGCCACCTATCTCACCAAGCTGGTGGAAGGCGTGTGGACTGGCACCATGTGCCTGACCGAACCGCACTGCGGTACCGACCTGGGCTTGATCAAGACTCGCGCCATGCCCACTGCCGACGGCGCCTACGAGATTACCGGCACCAAGATCTTCATTTCCGCCGGCGAGCATGACATGGCGGAGAACATCGTGCATCTGGTCCTGGCCAAGCTGCCGGACGCGCCGGAAGGTTCCAAGGGAATTTCGCTGTTCGTGGTTCCCAAGTTCATGCCCGACGCCGAGGGCAACCCTGGCGAGCGCAACGGGGTCAGCTGTGGGGCGCTGGAGCACAAGATGGGGATTCACGGCAATGCAACCTGCGTGATGAACTTCGATGCCGCTCGTGGTTTTCTGGTCGGACCGCACAACAAGGGGCTGGCGTGCATGTTCACCATGATGAACGCCGCGCGCCTGGGCGTCGGCATTCAGGGGCTGGGCCTGACCGAGGCGAGTTTCCAGAATGCTCTGGCCTATGCCCGGGACCGGCTGCAGATGCGTGCGCTTTCCGGCCCCAAGGCCCCGGAGAAACCGGCCGACCCGATCATCGTGCACCCCGATGTGCGCCGCATGCTGCTGACCCAGAAAGCCTTCGCCGAGGGCGGGCGCATGCTGGTGCTGTACACCGCCCAGATGCTCGATATCGTCGAGCACGGCCAGGACGCCGCCGAGCGCGAGCGCGCCGAGACCCTGCTCAGCCTGCTGACGCCAATCGTCAAGGCGTTCCTCACCGAGGTGGGCTTCGAGGCGACTAACGAGGGCGTCCAAGTCTTCGGTGGCCACGGCTTCATCCAGGAGTGGGGTATGGAGCAGTTGGTGCGAGACTCCCGCATCACGCGTCTTTACGAGGGAACGACCGGCATCCAGGCACTCGACCTGTTAGGTCGTAAGGTGCTGATGAGCCAGGGCGAGAGTCTGAAGGTGTTCACCAAGGAGATCCACAAGTTCTGCAAAGCCGAAGAGGGCAACGGCGAGCTTGCCGAATTCGTCGGCCCGCTGGCCAAGCTCAACGCCGAGTGGGGCGAGCTCACCATGGGCATCGGCATGAAGGCGATGAGTGATCGCGAGGAAGTGGGCGCGGCCAGCGTCGACTACCTGATGTACTCCGGTTACGTGACGTTGGCCTATCTCTTCGCTCGCGCGGCGAAGCAGGCGCGGGCGGCGCTGGCTGCTGGCAGCGATGACGCCGCTTTCTATGAGGCCAAGATCCATACGGCGCGCTTCTATTTCCAGCGCCTGCTGCCGCGCACCCTGGCTCATGCGCGCATGGTCCAGGCCGGTGCCGAGCCGCTGATGGCGCTGTCACCGGAGGCGTTCGGCCTCGGCTTCGAGATCTGACACAGGGCATCTCTCTCGGTCAGTGCGACTGATCGGTGTCTTGCGGCGGGCAAAAGCCCGCCGCTTTTTTGTTTCCACGAAAAGCGATAGGCGTCAGGCCGGCCGCTGACGGCCGGCCGTGATCGTTTCATTCACAAAGCGTAGAGAGCGGTATATTTCGGTCGACCTCGAAGCCCGAAGGAAGCTCGGCTGCGGGGTCGTGCAGCCAGGCTAGCAGGTCCATTTCGGTACGTTCGCGTCGCGTATAGCGCGTCAGCATGTGATAGCCGTCGGCATAGAGTGCCAGCCGGATGTCCTCATCCAAGGGCAGGCGCTGCAGCAGTGCGCAGTAGGCCTCCATGGGAATGATGTGGTCTTCATCGCCATAGAGAATCAGCGAGGGAGAAGGGAGCTCGGCTGCGGCGTCGAGTGCCAGCCCCATGGTGCGCGTCAGGCCATAGAGGGTATCGACCCGGGCGCTGCGCAATATCAGCGGGTCGTTGGCCAGCCGTCGCTTGATCTCCTCATCGTCGGTGGGCTCGATGCCGAGGTGACGGGTGGTGCGTACCGAGAAGCTGGCCTGGGGCATCAGGCGCACGCCCAACCATAGTCCGAGGCGCTGGTACCAGGGCATGGTCTCCTCGCTCCAGACGGCGGGGGAGATCAGGACGCTGCCGTTCACCGGAGCCGGTTCGTCGGCGGTCATCGCCAGTAGGGTCACGGCAGCTCCCATGCTCTTGCCGAGCAAGTAGAGCGGTGTGTCGGGATAGCGCTCGCGCAGCAGTTGCGCGAGTAGAATGACGTCATCACGCAAGCGCTCGTGGCCGGGCCATAGCCGGCGCTGTTCGGTGGTGCCGAAGCCACGCTGGTCGTGGGCATAGATTTCGATGCCGTGTGCCGTGAGGGCATCGGCCAGGAGCTCGAAGCTGCCGGCATGATCATTGAAGCCGTGAACCGCCAGCACTACCGCCGCAGCTTCGCCCCGGGCTGGCCAGTGGCGCAGCGGCAGACGGTAACCATCCTCGGCAATGACCTGGAAGGGCGTCAGCTGTGGCGCAGTGTGGCCTGGGCCTGGAGACTGCAGTACCGGGGTGGCGCAACCAACCAGCAGGAGTGCCAGCGCGAGGGAAAGCCAGCAGATATCGCCAGGCCGCCTCATGCTGGTGCGGGATAGCCCAGAGAGTGGCGCAGGCGTTCGGCGTGGTTTGCCACCCAGGTTCGGTCGATGGGCCCCCAGTCGGTGATAGCGTACTGTCCGCTGTTGTGGCGTAGGCCCGGGGTGGCCTTGAACTCGCATCGTACGTCCAGCTCCTCGAGTGCCTTGAGCGTATCCTGGGCGGTACGCCGGGGCATACCGGTAGCCGCGACGATCGCCGGCACGCTGGCGATGCCCTGCTCGATCAAGTGGGCGAGATAAAGACGACGATAAAAGCTGGATTGGGTCTTGCTGAGTGCCATGGTATGCCTGCGGTGGATGGCCAGAGGAATGCTTCCGGTTCCTAGCATACGTACGGCGCTGGCTTCCCTCCAGCTGTGGCAGGGTGCCGGAAACGAAAGTGTCTCCTACAGTGAGGGGCAGATGGAGCCAAATGCTATCCCGGCGGAAACCGACCCGTCAGGGTGGAACAGGGAGGAGGCAATGACCGTTAGACAGGTGGACAAAACAGCACTGCTGGCCCAGGTGGGGCGTTGCATGTTCGGCGAGCGCGTGGTGGTCGAGAGCGAGGGCAAGCGCTTCTCGGCCCGCATTCAGCATGTGGGAGCCACAGGCGTGAAAGTCGTACCCGAAACGACCCTGCTGGAACACGAAGGGGAGCCTGGCGACCTCAACGGTGTCACCGTCGCCTATGACGACATCCGCGAAGTGGAGGTAGACGGCATTACCTATCGCTTGGAATAAGGGAGCCGCCCCATGAGGGGCTAGTCGTCTCGCTCCGCATGCGAGGCGAGCCGCTCCAGCGCGCTCTTGAGCCGCGGGTCGTCGACATCGGCGGCACAGGCCGATATCTCGTCGGCGGCAGGTGAGGTGAGTGTGCGAACCTGCCTCGGCGGTACCTTGAGCGGCTTCACGGGCCGTACTTTCAGGCTGAACCCGGTGACTGCGCCGAACGCCGGCAACTGATGCAGGAGCTCGAGCAGGCGCGGCTGCTCGTAACGCAGCCA
This sequence comes from Billgrantia hypersalina, assembly GCF_052584175.1. Classification (NCBI taxonomy): domain Bacteria; kingdom Pseudomonadati; phylum Pseudomonadota; class Gammaproteobacteria; order Oceanospirillales; family Halomonadaceae; genus Billgrantia; species Billgrantia hypersalina. Next base: position 53,260 of record NZ_JBMIQI010000004.1, on the reverse strand, counting down.
GGTCAGCCAGACGGCTCGGTCCGTGAGCAGCGTCAGCTTGCCGTCGCGGTAGCCACCCACGTACACGTGCTCACGTACTTCTTCCGGCAAGTGCTCGCGCAGGTGCTGTTGCGCCTGGGCGATCAGTCTCGCCGTACGCATCAGCGGTGCCAGCTCGCCGTTGCCTCCCAAGAGACGAGACATGGGCTGGGCTCGTGAGCGCTTAACCTTTATACTCATGGGCTTGTTTCTCATCCGAACCAACACGCCAAGCCTAGCACGCTCGGAGAACAGCGACAGCATGCCCGCCGCCCAGCCCCAGGAACATAGCGTCGCCAGCCCGTCGGCTGCGACGACGCGCTGCCGACAGCGTTCACGCTGGTGGCTGGCGGGGCTGCTGGTCAGCTGCCTGCTACCGGCAGGCCTGAGCCAGGCCGAAACGTTGCGCCTGGCCGAGCGGGTAGTGCACACCTGCATCCTCGCCCCGACGCTGATGCGCGCCCGCTGCCGCTTCGTGGCTCGCCGGCGTGCCTTGCCCTCCTGGCCGCGTCGCCGCCCTCTGGCCCGGGTGCATCGCGTCGCTCCGCCGCGCGCGACACAGCCGTCGCCTCGTTGGGCAGCCGCCCATGACGTCCTGACCCGCCGTGGTCCGCCTCGCGTTAAACGTTTCTCCGTTGCCACCACAAGCTGCCGGTGACGGCTGGTTCCCGCCAGTCCTGCATAGCGCCGGCTGAACGCGACACGCAGATATGGACGATCCATGATCAATTCATTGTTACGCAAGGTCGTCGGCTCCAAGAACGACCGCGAAGTCAAGCGCATGCAGCGCCAGGTGCTGCAGATCAACGCGTTGGAGCCACAGTTCGAAGCGCTCGACGATGCCGCGCTCCAGGCGCGAACCGAAGAGTTCCGTGAGCGTCTTGCCAAGGGCGAGAGTCTCGATACCTTGTTGCCCGAAGCCTTTGCCACAGTGCGCGAGGCCGGCAAGCGCGTGATGGGCATGCGTCATTTCGACGTACAGATGATCGGCGGCATGACGCTGCATCGCGGACGCATCGCCGAGATGAAGACCGGCGAGGGCAAGACGCTCGTGGCCACGCTGGCGGTCTATCTCAACGCTCTCCCGGGCAAGGGCGTGCATGTCGTGACGGTGAACGATTACCTGGCGCGCCGCGACGCCGAGTGGATGCGCCCGTTGTACGAATATCTCGGTCTCACCGTGGGCGTCATCTACTCGGGGCAGACCTCCGAGGAGAAGCGCGCCGCCTACGCCTGCGACATCACCTACGGCACCAACAACGAGTACGGCTTCGATTATCTGCGCGACAACATGGCGTTTTCGCTGGAGGACAAGGTTCAGCGGGGGTTGAACTTCGCCATCGTCGACGAAGTGGACTCGATCCTGATCGACGAGGCGCGTACGCCCCTGATCATCTCCGGCGCCGTGGATGAAAACACCGAGCTCTACAATGTGGTCGATCGCCTGGCGGCCCAGTTGGAGAAGGGCGAGGTCTCCGAGGATGCCGACGCTCCCGTCAGCGGGGATTTCGTGCTCGAGGAGAAGCACAAGCAGGTCGAGATTACCGAGGCCGGCCACAGCAAGGTTGAAGAGCTGATGCGTGCCGAGGGGCTGCTTGGCGAGGACGACTCGCTTTACGCCGCGCAGAACCTCAACTTGCTGCACCATATGCACTCCGCCCTGCGCGCGCGCCACCTTTACCACCGCGACGTCGATTACATCGTGGCCAACAACCAGGTGGTGATCGTCGACGAGCACACCGGCCGTACCATGCCGGGGCGCCGCTGGTCCGAGGGGTTGCATCAGGCGGTAGAGGCCAAGGAGGGGGTGCCGGTACAGCGCGAGAGCCAGACGCTCGCTTCCACGACCTTCCAGAACTACTTCCGCCTCTACGACAAGCTGGCCGGCATGACCGGGACCGCCGATACCGAAGCCTTCGAATTCCGCCAGATCTACGGCCTGGACGTGATCGTCATCCCCACCAACCGGCCCCTGGTCCGTCGCGATCTCAACGACCTGGTCTACCTGACGGCGGAAGAGAAGTTCGAGGCGATCATCGACGACGTCAAGACCGAAACCGAGGCTGGCCGGCCGGTCCTGGTGGGTACCGCCTCCATCGAAACCTCCGAGTACCTGGCGGGGCTGATGAAGCAGGCGGGGCTCAGCTTCAACGTGCTCAACGCCAAGCAGCACCAGAGCGAAGCCGAGATCATTGCCCAGGCCGGGCGCCCCGGTGCCATCACCATCGCCACCAACATGGCCGGCCGCGGCACCGATATCGTGCTGGGCGGCAATTGGGAAGCCGAGGCGGCCAAGCTCGAGAACCCCACCGAAGAGCAGATCGACAGGTTGCGCGAGGAGTGGCGCGCGCGCCATGAGTCGGTGCTGGAGGCAGGGGGCCTGCACGTGATCGGCTCGGAGCGCCACGAGTCGCGGCGTATCGACAATCAGCTGCGTGGGCGTGCCGGCCGTCAGGGCGACCCGGGTTCGACGCGCTTCTTCCTCTCGATGGAAGACAGCCTGATGCGCCTGTTCGGCTCCGATCGCGTACAGCGCATGATGAAGGCGCTGGGGCTGGAACGTGGCGAGGCCATCGAACACAAGATGGTCACCAACGCCGTGGAGCGGGCGCAGAAGAAGGTCGAGAGTCGCAACTTCGACATTCGCAAGCAACTACTGGAATACGATGACGTGGCCAACGACCAGCGCCGCGTGATCTACGAACAGCGCAACGAGATCCTGGCCGCCGAGGACGTATCCGAGAACGTGTCGGGCATTCGCGACGAGGTGCTCGACCTTGCCGTCAGCGATTTCGTGCCACCGCAGAGCCTGCCGGAGCAATGGGATCTGGCCGGCCTGCAAGAGCATCTTAAAACCGAGTTCAATCTTGATGCTCCGGTGGTGGAATGGTCCGAGCAGGACGAGCGTTTCCACGAGGAGCAGCTGCGTGAACGCCTGCACGAGATGCATCGCCGTATCTACCAGGAAAAGATCGATACCGCAGGCGTCGAGCTGATGCGTCGCTTCGAGAAGCAGATCATGCTGCAAGTGCTCGATACGCGCTGGAAGGAGCACTTGCAGTCGATGGACCATTTGCGTCGTGGCATCCACCTGCGCGGCTATGCTCAGAAAAACCCCAAGCAGGAGTACAAGCGCGAGGCCTTCGAACTGTTCCAGGCCCTGCTGACCAACATCAAGGCCGACATAACGCGCGTCACCAGCCATGTGAAGGTGCGCAGGCCGGAAGAGGTCGACGAGCTCGAGCGGCAGCGTCGCGAGGCGCTGGAGCGCGAGAAAGCCGCCGCGGCGAGTCGTCACGATGCGCTGGAGCTTGCCGAGGGCGAGGCCCAGAGTGCTCCCGCAGCGGCTTTGGCTGCCGATAGCCGGCCCGTGCGCCGCGAAGGGCCCAAGGTAGGACGCAACGATCCTTGCCCGTGTGGCTCGGGGAAGAAGTACAAGCAGTGCTGCGGCCAGCTGAGCTGATATGACCACTGGCGCGAGCGTATGGCTTCGCTCCGTGCGCCTTGCGCTTCATCTCGCTCGACGATTGGGTTGTACCGATTAATTGAGGAGTAGCTTTCCATGGCAGTGGGTGAGACAGACTTTCCGGCCATGCCGGCCATCGAGGGGCTGCGCCTGGGTACCGCCATGGCCGGCATCAAGAAGCCGGGGCGGCGCGATCTCGTGGTGATCGAGATCGCCGAGGGAGCTCGGGTGTCGGGCAGCTTCACCCGCAATGCCTTCTGTGCTGCACCGGTCACGGTGGCCAGAGAAAACCTGGCAGAGTGCCATTCGCGCAGTGAGGGTGCGCGCCTGCTGGTGATCAACACCGGCAACGCCAATGCCGGCACCGGCGAGGTCGGCCTGCGTGATGCCCGTGCCACTTGTGCCGAGCTCGCCAGGCTCGGTGGCGTGGCGGAGAACGCCGTGCTGCCATTCTCCACCGGTGTCATTGGCGAGCCGCTGCCCATGCAGCGTTTGCTCGGCGGGCTGCCGGCGGCGCTGGAGTCGCTGGGCTCTGGCAGCGAGGCCTGGCGACAAGCCGGCGAGGGGATCCTGACCACCGATACACGGCCCAAGGGGGCCAGCGTGACCCTGGCGCTGGGCGATGACACGGTGACCATCAACGGCATCAGCAAGGGGTCGGGCATGATCAAGCCCAACATGGCCACCATGCTGGCCTTCGTCGCTACCGATGCCGCCATTGAACAGCCGTTGCTCGATTCGCTGCTGCGCGAAACGGTGGAACGCTCGTTCAACTGCATTACCGTGGATGGCGATACCTCGACCAACGACGCCTGCGTGCTGATTGCCACCGGGCGTGGTGCCACGGTCGCCAGCGACGAGCAGGTCGCCGTGTTCCGCAACGGCTTGCAGCGGGTCATGACCGAGCTGGCCCAGGCCATCGTGCGCGACGGCGAGGGCGCCACCAAGTTCGTCACGCTGCAGGTGGCGGAGGCGGCGAGCCGCCAGGAGGCGCTGGAGGTGGCCTTTACCGTGGCTCACTCGCCGCTGGTCAAGACGGCGCTGTTCGCTTCCGACGCCAACTGGGGGCGTATCTTGGCGGCGGTGGGCCGTGCCCCGGTAAGCGATTTCGACGTCAATCGCGTGACCATCGACCTTGGAGACGTCCGCCTGGTGGAGCATGGCGGCCGCGCCTCGAGCTATACCGAGGAGGACGGCAGCCGGGTGATGCGCGAGGCGGAAATTACCATCCATATTGCCCTGGGGCGGGGTGGGGAGGGCGCCACGGTCTGGACCTCCGACCTGTCCCACGACTACGTCAGCATCAACGCCGACTATCGCAGCTAGGCGCGTGCCGCGACGGCAGAACCATACTCCCGCGCCGATCGGTCGGTGCGGGCCAAGCGGGTAGGAGCCAATGAACGTAATGGTGAAGAGAAGGGTGCACGTGGCGGCTGCTGCCATCATCAGCGCCGATGGCAAGAAGGCGCTCATCGCTCGCCGTCCCTCCAATGTCGATCATGGTGGTCTTTGGGAATTTCCCGGCGGCAAGCTGGCGCCCTACGAGACCGGGCTTGAAGGCCTCAAGCGTGAGCTCCACGAGGAGTTGGGCGTGGAGATCAAGCGGGCCCAGCCGCTGATTCGCATCCACCATGAGTACCCGGACAAGCATATCCTGCTTGACGTTTGGCAAGTGCACGAGTTCAGCGGTGAGCCGTTCGGACGAGAAGGGCAGGCGGTACGCTGGGTGCCGCTCGATGAGCTGGTCAACTATCCGTTCCCGGCGGCCAACCTGCCGATCCTGCAGGCCGTGATGCTGCCAACCGAGTTTCTGATCACCGCCGAGGAGTCTGATGAGGGCGTCTTCGACGCCTGCCTGGAGCGGGCCTTGGTCGAGGATGGCGTCCGCCTCGTGCAGCTGCGTGCCAAGACCCTCGACGAGGCGGCCTACCTGGCGCGTGCGGAACGGGCCCTGGCGTTATGTTGCCAATATGGCGCCCGTTTGCTTCTGAACGCCGAGCCCGAGCTGATGGAACGGGTCGATGCCCACGGCATTCACCTCACCAGCGAGCGGCTCATGCGTCTTGAGCGTCGTCCCATCGCCGAGGACAAGTGGTTGTCGGCGTCGACGCATGATCGCAAGCAGCTGAACCAAGCTGCCCGGATCGGCTGCGATTTCGTCACGCTATCGCCGCTGCGCACCACGCCGTCGCACCCTGAGGTGGCGCCGATGGGCTGGCACGACTTCCAGCAACTGGTGGAGCGCGCCGCCATGCCGGTCTTCGCCCTGGGCGGCATGACCCGCTTCGATGCCAATCATGCCCGCGCCGTTGGTGCCCAGGGTATCGCCTCGATTCGAGATTTCTGGAAAGCTCCTGGCGCCTGAGCTTGATCGTAACGCTATAAACCCACCGTATGCCAAGCTGCTGCGGTGGGTTTTTCATTACCGTCCGACCAAGCGATAAGCCCTTTTAGGCCTGATGCCTGGATACATCAATCCCGATAACGCCGGGTCAGGTCGCCATAGGCGTCGATGCGGCGGTCGCGCAGGTAGGGCCAGATGCGCCGCACGTCCTCACCGCGTCGCATGTCCAGCGTGACCAGCAGGCGCTCGGCTTCGGTACCGCCGTGAGCCAACAGCTCGCCCTGGGGGCCGGCGACGAAGCTGCCACCCCAGAAGTCGATACCATCGCCGACGCCGGAGTGGTCCGGCTCGTGGCCGACGCGATTGGCCACGATCACCGGCACCCCGTTGGCCACGGCATGGCTGCGTTGGATCAGGGTCCAAGCATCCTTCTGACGCGCTTTCTCGGCGTCATCGTCGGACGGGCTCCAGCCGATAGCGGTGGGATAGAGCAAGACTTCGGCGCCGGCCAGCGCCATCAATCGTGCCGCTTCCGGATACCACTGGTCCCAGCACACCAGCAGCCCCAGTCGACCCACCGAGGTGTCAATGGGCTGGAAGCCCTGCTTGCGGCTGTCGTCCTGGTCGCCGGGAGCGAAGTAGAACTTCTCGTAGAATCCAGGATCGTCCGGGATGTGCATCTTGCGGTAGACGCCCACCTGGCCGCGGTCACAGTCGTAGACCACGGCAGTGTTGTGATAGAGCCCGGGGGTACGGCGCTCGAACAGCGAGCCGACCAGCACGATGCCGAGTTCGGCCGCCAGGGCGGCAAGCCGCTGCCCGGTGGGGCCGTCCAGCGGCTCGGCCAGGTCGAACAGCTCGGTAGCCTCGTACTGACAGAAATAGTGCGTGGCATGCAGCTCCTGGAGCAGCACCAGCTGGGCACCGGCGGCCGCCAGCTCGCGAATGCCGGCTTCGCTCTCCGCCAGGCTGCGCTCCTTGTCCGGCCAGGCAGATTGCTGGACCAGGCCGACCTTGAGGGTGCGGGTCATGATGTTTCTCCTTGCTGTGTAGCGGCGCTCACGCTGCCCCGTGGGAGCTGCATGGTGAGGCAGTGCAGGCTGCCGTGCTGGCGGATCACGCTCAGGCAATCGATCGGCACGATGTCGCGGCCCGGAAACGCCTTGGCCAGGGTGGCAAGTGCCCGGCTGTCGGCGGCATCGCCATAGACAGGTACAAGTACCGCAGAGTTCACGATAAGAAAGTTGGCGTAGGTGGCCGGCAGCCGGTGGCCGTCCTCCGGGTCGAAGCAGGGGCGCGGCCAGGGTAGCGGCACCAGGCGATAGGGCTCGCCATTGGCGCGGCGAAACGCCCTTAGCTCGGCTTCCATGGCGGCCAGGGCCGGGTAGTGCGGATCGGTTTCGTCGTCGCAGCGAACATAGGCGATGGTGGCGGGATCGCAGAAGCGCGCCAGGGTATCCACGTGGCTATCGGTGTCGTCACCCTCGAGGTGACCGTTGGCCAGCCACAGCACCCGTTCGATGCCGAAGTCCGCCTTGAGCATGGCCTCCATCGTGTCGCGGTCGAGGTGCGGGTTGCGGTTGGGGTTGAGCAGGCAGGCCTCGGTGGTGAGCAGGGTGCCTTCGCCATCGGTGTCGATGGCGCCGCCCTCGAGAATGATGTCGTGGCTTTCTACCGGGCAGGCGTAGACCCCGGCCTCGGCCAGGCGACGGGTCAGCCGGTTGTCGCGTCCGGCCTCGAACTTGCCGCCCCAACCGGTGAACACGTAGTCGAGAAGGACGGGCCTGCCGTCGCGTTCGATGGCGATGGGCCCGTGGTCGCGCGCCCAGGTATCGTCGGCCTCGACCACTGCCAGCTGCAGGCGCGAGGCGTCGACCCCGAGATTGCTGAATCGCTGTTCGAGGTGGGCTTGGGTGGCGACATCGGGAACGGCGATCAGCACGCTCTGGTAGCGCGCGATGGCCACCGCCAGTGCTTCCATGGTGGCCTCGATGCGTTCGAGCAGCGATGCCCAGTCGCTGGTCGGGCTGGGCCAGGTGAGCTGGACGGCATCCTGCGGATGCCATTCGGGAAGCAGGCGGTTGGCCATGGTCGTAAGCCTCGTGAGTCGCGTCATGGGCGGTGTGGGCACCGAGTCGCGCAATGTAGGGTCGTACCGCCAATGTTGCAAGCCTCAGGCAACCCACACGCACCCGATGCAGCGCAGCGCAAAAAAACGTACCATGGCCACCTCTGACAAGGAACGCGATGATGCTCGACCGTCTGCCACTGCTGATCGGGTTGCGCTATGTGCGCGCCAAGCGCCGCAACCACTTTATCTCCTTCATATCCCTGACCTCCATGCTGGGCCTGATGCTGGGCGTGGCGGTACTGATCCTGGTGCTCTCGGTAATGAATGGCTTCGATCACGAATTGCGCACGCGCATTCTCGGGATGGTGCCGCATACCAAGATCGAGTCGCGCAGCGGCCTGGTCGAATGGGAGGCCTTGGCCGAACGACTGATGCAGCGTGAGCGAGTGATCGGCGCCGCCCCCTACGTCGAGCAGCAGGGCATGTTTTCGGTCTCCGGACGCAACGAGGGCGCCATGGTCAACGGCATACATCCCGAATGGGAGGATCGTGTGTCGATCATTGACGAGCACATGCGCCAGGGCAGCCTCGACGATCTCCAGCCAGGCGAGTGGAACGTCGTGCTGGGCTCCCTGCTGGCCCGCCACCTGGGGGTCGGCGTCGGCGACCGTGTCACACTGCTGGTGCCCGAGGCCTCGATTACCCCGGCCGGCGTCTTTCCTCGGCTCAAGCGCTTCACTGTGAGCGGTATATTCAGCGTCGGCGCCGATCTCGACGCCAACCTGGCCTATGCCAACATAGAGGACATGCAGACCCTGGCGCGCCTGGGCGACGCCGTTGGCGGACTGCGCCTCGAGCTTGACGACTTGTTCGTCGCCGGTGCCGAGACGCGTGCGATCGTCAACGAACTCGGTTCCGCCTACCGCGGTATCGACTGGACCTTTTCGCATGGCAACCTGTTCCAGGCGATCCAGATGGAAAAGCGCATGATCGCGCTTCTGCTCACGGTGATCATTGCCGTGGCCGCCTTCAACATCGTTTCGACCCTGGTGATGGTCGTGACCGACAAGCACGCCGACATCGCTATTCTGCGCACCATCGGTGCGACGCCGCGTTCGATCATGGGAATCTTCGTGGTCCAGGGCCTGGCGATCGGGGTGATCGGCATCGCCATCGGCGTGGGGCTCGGCGTCCTGCTGGCGTTGACCGTCTCGGACCTGATCGGCTGGGTCGAGTCGGCGCTCGGCATCCAGTTCCTTGACGCCGGGGTTTATTTCATCAGCGATTTGCCGTCACGCCTGCATTGGGATGATGTGCGCGATATCGTTGCCGCCGCCTTCGGCCTGACCTTCCTGTCCACGCTCTATCCGGCCTGGCGCGCCTCGCGCGTGCAGCCCGCGGAGGTGCTGCGCTATGAGTGATTCGGCTCTCGACAACCAGGCAAGCCCCGTGCAGCGAACTGCCAGCGGCAAAGTGATGCTGGCGTGCCGCGACCTGACCCGCATTTATCGCGAAGGCCCTCAGGACGTCACGGTCCTCGATGGCTTGTCACTCGAGGTTCGAGCGGGGGAGCGCATTGCCGTGGTGGGCAGCTCGGGTTCGGGCAAGACCACGCTGCTGAATCTGCTGGGAGGGTTGGATCGCCCCACGCGCGGTGAAGTGAGTATCGCCGGGGAGTCGCTGCTCGACCTGGGCGAGGCTGCCTTGGGACGCTTTCGCAACCGCCACATCGGCTTCGTCTACCAGTTCCACCATCTACTGGCCGAGTTCACGGCGCTGGAGAATGCCGCGCTGCCGCTGATCATACGTGGCCAGCGCAAGAAGGCCGCCGAGGCGCGGGCCCGGGAGCTGCTGGAGAAGGTGGGTATCGCGCATCGGGCGGACCACAAGCCGGGTGAGCTGTCGGGGGGGGAGCGACAGCGCGTGGCTATCGCCCGGGCGCTGGTCACCGACCCCAGCCTGGTGCTGATGGATGAGCCGACGGGCAACCTGGATCAGAGTACCGCCGCCAGCATCCTGGCGCTGATGGACGAACTGGCCCGCACCACCGATTGTGCCTTCGTCGTGGTGACCCATGACCTCTCGCTTGCCGCTCATCAGGATCGGGTCTTGAAGCTGGACGGGGGGCGGCTCAGCGAGCAGCCGTGATGGTTGGTCGGCAGGTTGGCGGGACACCTCCGATCACCGACGTCAGAGGTGCAAATCGTCCCTTTCCGCTCTTCGCAGGCGGCGCTTCAGGGCTCGCCGCTTCCAGTTGCGCGAGATGTGCCAGCGCCAGATCAGACGCACCATCAGGTTTCCCAGCACGGCCAGCACCACCGCCGTCACCATCGAACCCAACGCCAGGGCCGGCAGGATGTCGGCCATGCGCTCGGCGATCCAGCGGGTCGAAACGCGGGTGGGCGCCTCCCGTGCCGGCGTGTCCATCAACCAGGTGCCGATCCAGTAGTTACCGTAGAAAACCAGCGGCATGGTCAACGGATTGGTGATCCACACCAGTCCCACCGAGAGCGGTAGATTGCAGCGCAGTACCCAGGCGCCAAGCGCTGCGACCACCATCTGGAAGGGAATCGGCAGCATGGCGCTGAACAGGCCCACGGAGAATGCATTGGCCACGGTACGCCGGGTGAGCACCCATAGCCCGGGATCGCCGATCATGCGGCCCAAGAAGCGCAGCGAGGGCTGGCGTCTGAGCGTTTCGGGATTGGGCATGTAGCGCTGCAGGAATCGGCGCGGCATGACGAATGGCTCGCTGCTTCGGGACCCGGGTATTATCCATGGTTGGGTAGCGACCCGCCATGATGCGCTGAAAACGGCTTGATAACCGAGGCGGGCCACGGCCGGAGGAAGGGACCAAGGGAATGCGAGTGGGTGTGGCGATGCCGCTGGCGCTGGCGGCGCTACTCGGTGTGGTGCTGGGGCGTTGGGCACCGGCCGGGCTGTTCGAGGGATGGGCGCTGGGCCTCTTGCTCCTGCTCGGGTATGGGCAGTGGCGCGGTATCGGACTGGGTGCGCTGGTTGCCGTGACGGCGATCCAGGTGCTGCTGGCCCAGGGAGCCGTGCTGCCCAGCGGTTTGCTGGGAGCCGATCTCGCGCTGGAGGGACGCATCGAATCCGTCGAGGATGAGGGTCGCCTCAGTCGACTGACGGTGCGCGTGGACAGCTGCGCTCCGCGGGATCCCGACCGACTGTCGTGCAATGCCCTGCGCCGGGTGCGGCTGAGCTTCTTCGAGGCGCCGGCCATCGCCCCCGGCGAGCGCTGGGCCATGACCGTGCGGCTGCGGCCCCCCGCGGGTTTCGCCAATCCCGGTACCTTCGACTATGGGGCCTGGTTGTGGCGCGAAGGGATCCAGGCGACCGGCTATGTGCGCAGCGAGCCTGTCGCCGAGCGGTTGGCAGCGGCGCCGCCGTCGCTGCGTGCGCGAGCGCTCGACCACCTCGATGGACAGGAGCTTTCGCCGCTGGCCCGCCGCTGGTTGGCTGCGCTCACCCTCGGCGCAGGCGAACGGCTCGAGCGCGCCGACTGGGACCTGCTCAACGCGTCAGGCACCACCCATCTGGTCGTGATTTCGGGGCTTCATGTGGGGCTGGCAGCGGCCTTCACGCTGATGCTGGCTCGTGGCCTGGCTTGGCTGCTCACGCCTCGCCGGTGGCGTTTGGCGGTATGGCCGTGGTGGTTGGCGGCGGCGGCTGCCGTCGGTTATGCCTGGCTGGCAGGGCTTCAGCCGCCAGCCATGCGCGCCATGATCATGACCCTGGTTGGGCTATGGGTGGCCAGCGGGCGGCATGCGCCCGGTCCATGGCAGGCCTGGTGGCTGGCGTTGGGTCTGGTCGTGCTCGTCGATCCCCTTTCGGTCTGGCGGCCTGGGCTATGGTTGTCGTTCGTCGCCGTGGCGTTGCTGGTCCTGATCTGGCAGGGCCGACCCCGGCCGCGGGGAGCGATCGGCTGGGGCTGGGCGGTGCTGCGTACCCAGGCGCTGCTGGCACCGCTGATGGCCGCAGCAGTGCTTCTGGCATTCGCACGGCTGGCGCCGGCAGCGCCGCTGGTCAATCTGGTGGCGGTGCCGCTGGTGAGCAGCCTGCTGGTGCCGCTTGGCCTGTTGGGATGGCTGCTTGCTCCGTTGGCCTTGATCGGCGATCTGTCCTGGTGGCTGTTCGAGCGCATCACTTGGCTGCTGGTGAGTCTACTCGAGCTTGCCGTGGCGTACCTGCCCCTTTGGTGGCCCTCTGCCGAGAGCGTCCTGCCCTTGGCGCTGATGCTGGCCCTGATGGCATTGCTTTGGGCGCTTCCCGGCCTGACGAGGGTGCTGCGGGTGGGAGCGACCCTGCTGCTGCTGCCAGCCATGCTGGGGCTCGCGCCTGGTCTACCCCAGCAAGGGATGCTGCAGGTCAGGGTGCAGGATGTCGGTCAGGGCCAACTCATCGAGCTTCGTAGCACCCGCTACCGTCTGCTCTACGATAGCGGCCCGCGTTTTGCCTCGGGCTTTGCTCCGTTAAGTTCGCTTTGGCCGATAGGCCAGCATTTCGATGAGGTCATGGTCAGTCACGACGATATGGATCATGCCGGCGGCGTCGAGGTGCTTGCCGGGCAGCATACGGTGGGCAGATTTCTGGCCCCGCGCGGGGTCTCGATCGGCGTACCCTTCGAGCCTTGTCGGCGTGGGCAGGCCTGGCAGCGCGATGGCGTCTCCTACCGCGTTTTATGGCCGCCCGAGGCAACGCGAGATCTTTCCAGCAACGACCGTTCCTGCGTGCTGGAGGTAACCGCTGGTGAGGATAGATTGCTCATCACGGGAGATGTCGGCCGCGAAGTCGAGCGCCGGTTCCTGCGCGATGCCGAGCTGCCGCTGACGCTCCTGATAGCCGGCCATCACGGCAGCCATACCAGTTCCGGCCCCCAGCTGGTGCAGACGCTGGCACCGTTGCATGTCGTATACAGTGCAGGGCGTCACAACGCCTTCGGGCATCCCCATGACGACGTGGTGCGACGCTTTCGGCGTATCGGGAGCTGCCAATGGAGTACGGCGCTGGACGGCGCCGTGACTTTTTGGCTTGGTGGTGAGGAAGGTGTTTCATATCGCTCCGCCCGCCGCTTGCCCTGGCGCCGTGGCGGTGTCGAAGGGCGCTGCCATGCGGTAGAATCGCGCCATTGATCGCAGCGGCCGTTGCGAGAAGAGGGGAAGCCGATGGACATGATGGACGCGCTCATCGCCGGTGGCTGGCTGATGATTCCGCTGCTGGGGTGTTCACTGCTGGCGACGGTGATCATCATCGAACGCCTCTGGACCCTGCGCGCCAAGCGCATCGCTCCCTTCGGCCTGGGGCAGGAGGTGTGCTCGCTGGTGGCACGTGGCCAGATCAACCTTTACTGGCTGGAGGGACACTCGCCGCTGGGCGGTGTACTGGCCGCTGGATTGCGCAACGCCAGGCTGGGGCACGAGCAGGTCAGGGCGCGGCTGCAGGAGGCCGCCACCGCCGTCATACATGACATGGAGCGCTTCCTGAGCCCGCTGGGCACCATCGCCGCCATCACTCCGTTGATCGGGCTGCTGGGTACCGTGGTGGGCATGATCGAGGTGTTCGCGGTCATCGTCTCCGCGGACGGTGCCAGCCGCACTGCCGACCTGGCCGGCGGCATCTCGCGTGCCCTGGTCACCACCGCGGCGGGACTCACCGTGGCGATACCGGCCCTCATGTTCCATCGCTACTTCCTGCGGCGCGTCGAGGACATTACCGTGCGCATGGAGGAGCAGGCCGGCCAGGTGGTGGAGTTCCTTGCCCATTACCGCGGCGAGGTGGGGTTCAGCGAGCAGCATGATACCAAGCGCCACGTCTCGGGGGCACGCAGCCCGTGAAGTTCGCACGTCGGCGTCGCGATCCGGTAGAGGTCAACCTCACGCCGCTGATCGACGTGGTCTTTCTGCTGCTGATCTTCTTCATGGTATCGACGACATTCGAGACGCGACAGGCGCTGGAGCTCACGCTTCCCGAGAGTGTCGCCGGGGTCGAACTGGAAAGATCGCCCGTGACTCTGGTCGTAACTGCGCAAGGGCACTACCGCCTGGGCGAGCGCGAGCTAGGCGCCGCCGAAATGAAGCAGGCACTCGCTGCCGAAGCCGACCAGGCCAGGCAGCACGGCCTTGTGCTCGAAGCCGATGCACGAGCGGTACACGCCGACGTGGTGCGGGCACTGGACCAGGCAGGCGCACTCGGTATTCGCCAGGTACGCATCGCGACACGAGAAACTCAGGTAACTTCCATGCAAGCGGAGACACCGTGACTCAAGACCGGACCCAATATTCGGGCTGGGCCCTCTACAAGCAGCTGCTGGGGTATGTCAAGCCTCACTGGATCTCCTTCGCCCTGGCTATCGTCGGCTATGCGCTGTATGCCGCATCGAGCACCGCCCTGGCGGAAATGATGAAGCGGCTGATCGATGGCATACAGGATCCGGATGCGGCCTTTCGCCTGTTCCTGCCGCTGTTCGTGGTGTTCATGTTTGCCGCCAGGGGGCTGGGGACTTTCCTCGGCACCTATTTCATGAGCAACGTGGCGCGCAACGTGGTGCATGCGCTGCGCTGCAACGTTTTCAACCACATGCTGCACTTGCCGGGGCGTTTCTTCGACTCCCATTCCAGCGGGCACCTGGTGTCGCGGGTGACCTACCATGTGGAGCAGGTCACCGGGGCCGCGACCAACGCCATCACCATTCTGTTGCGAGAAGGGTTGTTCGTGCTCGGCCTGCTGGGCTACCTGCTGTGGACGAACTGGATGCTGACGCTGTTGTTCCTGGCAGTGACGCCTCTGATCGGGGGCGTCGTGAGCTATGCCAGCAAGCGCTTTCGCCGCATTTCACTGCGTATACAGGACTCCATGGGGGACGTGACCCATGTGGCCTCGGAGGCCCTCACGGGGTATCGCGTCGTACGTACCCATGGCGCCGAAGCCTATGAAAAGGCGCGCTTCGCCCAAGCCAGCGATTACAACCGCCAGCAGAAGATGAAAGAAGCCTTGACCAAGGCGATCAGCACGCCGGTCATTCAACTGTTGATCGCCGTGTCGCTGGCCGTGCTGGTTTGGCTGGCGATGTCACCGGCGCTGCTGGCCGACATGACGCCCGGTGAGTTCGTCGCTTTCATCACCGCCGCATCGCTGATGGCCAAGCCGGTGAGACAGCTCACCGAGATCAACAGCGAGATCCAGAAGGGCATTGCCGCGGCAGGCGAGTTGTTCGGCTTGATGCAGGTACCGACCGAACCCGACGAGGGAACCCGTGAGCCGGGCCGGCTCGAGGGGCGAATCGAACTGCGCAACGTCCGCTTCCGCTATGGCGACGACCAGCCCGACGTGCTCAAGGACATCGATGTCGCCATTGCGCCTGGCGAGATGATCGCCATCGTGGGGCGCTCGGGAAGCGGCAAATCGACCCTGGCCGGCCTCCTGCCGCGCTTCTACCGCCCCACCTCGGGCCAGGTGCTGATCGACGGCGTCCCCATCGACGAGTACCGCCTGGCACCGCTGCGCCGCCAGATCGCACTGGTGTCGCAGCAGGTCACCCTGTTCAACGCCAACGTGGCCGACAACATCGCCTACGGCGTGCCGGAAGCGGACCGCGCTGCCATCGAGACGGCGGCGAAGGCAGCCTATGCCCATGAATTCATCGAGCGCCTGCCGCAGGGCTACGACACCCTCATTGGTGACAACGGCGTGATGCTCTCCGGTGGCCAGCGCCAGCGTCTGGCTATCGCCCGGGCGATCTTCAAGGACGCACCGCTGCTGATTCTCGATGAAGCGACCTCTGCGCTGGATACCGAGTCGGAGCGCTATATTCAGCAGGCGCTCGAGGTGGTCTGCCGAGGCCGTACCACGCTGGTCATCGCGCATCGACTCTCTACCATCGAGCGGGCCGACCGCATACTGGTGATGGAGCAGGGGCGGATCGTCGAGCAGGGCAGCCATGCCGAGCTGCTGGCCAGCGACGGCGCCTACGCCGCGCTACACCGGCTTCAGTTCCAGGAAACCGCGGCGACATGAAGCTGGGGCTGGGCGAGCGCTGGCTGCACGCAGCCTACGACGGGGCGGCCTGGCTCGCGTTGTTCAGGCCTCTCGAGGCCCTCTACCGGTGGGCGGTGGCGCGTCGCGCTGCGGCTTATCGTGAGGGGCGTCGTGAGATCTGGCGGGCGACGGTACCGGTCATTGTGGTCGGCAACGTGACCTTGGGCGGCACGGGCAAGTCGCCGCTGGTGGCGTGGCTGGGCCGCTATCTCGCGAAGCGGGGCTGGCGGCCGGGCATCGTGTCGCGTGGCTATGGAGGCAAGGCAGGGCGGCACGAGGGCTACCCGCTGCATGTCACCCCGGAGACGCCCAGCACCGAGAGCGGCGACGAGCCGCGCATGCTGGCGCGTCTGACGGGGCTTCCGGTCGTGGTCGATCCCGATCGCCCGCGTGGCGCACAGGCACTGCTCGAGCAGGGCTGCGACATCCTGCTCAGTGATGACGGCCTGCAGCACCTGGCGCTGGGGCGTGACCTCGAGCTGGTCGTGGTGGATGGCCGTCGCGGCTTCGGCAACCGGCGCTGTCTTCCGGCTGGCCCGCTGCGTGAACCCCTGTCACGCCTGGCCGAGGTGGATGCGGTGTTGATCAATGGGGCTCCGGCCTTTGCACCGCCGGCGGGTGCCTGGACCTTTCAGCTGGTACCGGCGCGTTGGCGTAACCTGAAAGATGGCGAGACGTGGCCCCTGGAACCGCCGCCTTTCCCGGGGCCTGTGCATGCCGTGGCGGGGATCGGCAATCCTGGGCGCTTCTTCACGACCCTGGCGGCCTTGGGCGTGGAGGCACAGCCGCACGCCTTTCCCGATCACCATCGTTTCTCGGCTGAGGAGCTGGATTTCGGCGACGACCTGCCGCTGGTGATGACGTCCAAGGATGCCGAAAAGTGCGACGGCCTGGCACTCGTTAATGCCTGGGTGCTGGAGGTGGAAGCCGCGCCGCCTGCAGACTTCGTGGCCTGGCTGGACAGACGCCTGGCAGGGCTGCGATAACCTGATGATGGTGGGCATGATATGCGGCGAGGCATCAGCCAGCTTTGCTCGACTCAGCCCCGACACGATCGTGACGATAGAGGTGAAACGATGGACAAGGAACTGCTGGCCATGCTGGTCTGCCCGCTGTGCAAGGGCAAGCTCAAGTACGATCGCGAAGCCCAGGAGCTGCGCTGTCACTTCGATGGACTGGCCTATCCGGTGCGCGACGGCATTCCCGTCATGTTGCCGGAAGAGGCGCGCCGTATGGACGTCGACGAGAAACTGCCGGCCTCGCCGGGGCGTACCGGAGAGACATGATGGCGCGGGATAATGCCTTCATCGCGGTCATTCCGGCACGCTTCGGCTCCTCGCGCCTGCCGGGCAAACCCCTGCTCGACATTGCCGGTGAGCCCATGGTGGCGCATGTCTGGCGACGGGCGAGCGAGAGTCGTGCCAGTCGCGTGGTGGTCGCAACCGACGATGAGCGCATCCGCGACGCCTTGCAGCCGCTGGGTGCCGAGGTGGTAATGACCCGTGCCGAGCATCCCTCTGGCACCGATCGGCTGGCCGAGGTGGCCGAGCTGCTCGGGCTTGGCGAAGATGCCGTGCTGGTCAATGTTCAAGGTGATGAACCGCTGATTCCGCCGCGATTGATCGACCAGGTCGCAACGCGTCTCCTCGACGATCCCGGCGCCTCGATCGCTACCCTGGCCGAGCCTATCGCCGACGTCGAGGTGTTGCTTAACCCGAACGTGGTCAAGGTGGTACGTTCACTCTCCGGGCGTGCCCTGTACTTTTCCCGTGCCCCTATCCCCTGGGACCGTGCAACCTTCGCCACGCGCCCCGAGTGGCTCGAAACCGATGCCTGGCTGCGCCACATCGGGCTCTATGCCTACCGCGCCGGATTTCTTGCCGAATACCGCAACTGGGCGCCATCGCAACTGGAGCAACTGGAGCAACTCGAGCAGCTTCGAGCACTGCACTACGGCCATGCCATCCAGGTGGCGCTGGCGGCTGAGCCCAATCCGGCCGGGGTCGATACGCAAGAGGATCTGGAGCGCGTCAGGTCACTACTGAACGGCAAGTCGTAAGGAGGGAGGATGCGCGTTCTATTCGTCTGTCTTGGCAACATCTGTCGTTCACCCACCGCCGAAGGCGTGTTTCGACGTGAACTGGAGGTGGCAGGGCTGGCGCATCGTGTCGAGATCGACTCTTGCGGTATCGGTGGCTGGCATGTCGGCGAGACACCGGATTCGCGTGCCGCCGCCGCCGCACGCCAGCGTGGCATCGACCTGAGCGAACTGCGCGCGCGCCAGCTGTCAGCCGAGGATTTCCAGCGTTTCGACTACCTGCTGGCCATGGATCACGACAACCTGGCAGCGCTGGAGGCCCAGTGCCCTGATGGTTGCCGGGCTCACATTGGCCTGTTACTCGACTTTGCCGGTCACCATGACCGTGCCGTACCTGACCCCTATTATGGCGGCGAGCGGGGCTTCGAGGAGGTCCTGGATCTCATCGAGTCCGCTTCTCGCGGACTGGTCGAGGAGATCGCCCGGCGGCTCGAGGGGCAGCGACCTTGAGCGATGCCATACGAATCGACCATGATCTGGCGGCGTCCAATACCCTGGGGCTGCCGTGCCGTGCCGAACGGTTCGCCGCACCGGAGGCGCTCGGCCCGCTGCGCCGGCTGCTGCGCCAGTCGGCCGAGCGTGGCTGGCCGCTGACCCTGTTGGGCGGGGGCAGCAATCTGATCCTGCCCGAGCGTTTGCCGGGGCTCGTGTTGCAGCCAGCGCTGCGTTACTGGTGGCTGGAACGGCGCAGTAGCGACGTACTGGCCCATGTCGGGGCGGGTGTCGAGTGGCATTCGCTGGTCATGGAACTGGCCAGTCGAGGCTTATGGGGCATCGAGAACCTGGCGTTGATACCGGGTTCCTGTGGCGCTGCACCGATTCAGAATATCGGCGCCTACGGCGTCGAGCTGTGCGATGTCATCGAGGCCGTCCACGTGCTTAACGCGGAGAGCGGACATGGCGCGGTGCTGACGCCCGAGGAGTGCGCCTTCGGTTATCGAGACAGCATCTTTAAAAGGGAGTTGGCGGGCAAGGCAGTCATTACCGGCATTGTCCTTCGCCTTTCGCCGCAGCCTTCGCCCCGGCTGAATTACGGCGACCTGGCCCAGCGGGTAGGGGCGCGGCCGGGTCCGCTCGAGGTGGCCCAGGCGGTCGGCGCCATTCGGCGCGAAAAGCTGCCCGACCCGGCCAGACTGGGCAATGCCGGAAGCTTCTTCAAGAACCCTGTCGTCGATCGGGAGCAGGCCGCCGAATTGCTGTCGTCATGGCCCGACATGCCGCATTTCGAACTGTCCGACGGAAGAGTCAAGCTGGCGGCCGGTTGGTTGATAGACCGCTGTGGGCTCAAAGGTTGGCGTTCGGGACACTTTGGCGTTCACGACCGCCAGGCCCTGGTACTGGTGCATTTCGGTGGCGGTGATGCCCGGGAGCTGCTGACCTTCGCCGACCGTGTGGCCGAGGAGGTCCACTCACGCTTCGGTGTGGTGCTGGAGCGTGAGCCCAGGCAGGCTGGGTTCATCCGATAAACGATACAGAAGGGACGAAAAGGCCCGCGCATTGCGCGGGCCTTTTGCTTGCGGCATAGGGCCTAGCCCTGATTGCCTTTGTGCGCCTCTTGTTCGCGCCGACGAATCTCACGCGGGTCGTTGTGCGCGCGACGGCGTCGCCGTGCAGCGGCTGGTGTCTCTTCGGTCGCTCCTTCCAACGGCTTGGGCGCATCGGCCTTGGCCTGTTCCGGCTGCGACGGCTCGCCACCGGGTTGCTGGGCCTTGACCGGCTCGGCAGGCTTCTCCACCGGCTTGGGTGCGTCGGCCTTGGCCTGTTCCGGCTGCGGCGGCTCGCCACCGGGTTGCTGGACCTCGGCCGGCTCGGTGGGCTTCTCCACCGGCTTGGGCGTGTCGGCCTTGGCCTGTTCCGACTTCGACGGCTCGGCGGGCTTCTCCACCGGCTTGGGCGCGTCGGCCTTGGCCTTTTCCGACTTCGACGGCTCGGCGGGCTTCTCCACCGGCTTGGGCGCGTCGGCCTTGGCCTGATCCGGCTTCGGCGGCTCGGCGACCGGCTCGGCGGGCTTCTCCACCGGCTTGGGCGCGTCGGCCTTGGCCTGTTCCGGCT
This sequence comes from Billgrantia hypersalina, assembly GCF_052584175.1. Lineage (NCBI taxonomy): Bacteria > Pseudomonadati > Pseudomonadota > Gammaproteobacteria > Oceanospirillales > Halomonadaceae > Billgrantia > Billgrantia hypersalina. The sequence goes on along the minus strand of NZ_JBMIQI010000004.1, from coordinate 33,156 downwards.
TCGGCGGCTCGGCGGGCTTCTCCACCGGCTTGGGCGCGTCGGCCTTGGCCTGTTCCGGCTTCGGCGGCTCGGTACCGGGTTGCTGGGCCTCGACCGGCTCGGCGGGCTTCTTCTCGGTCTTGGGCGCGTCGGCCTTGGCCTGTTCCGGCTTCGGCGGCTCGGCACCGGGTTGCTGGGCCTCCACCGGCTCGGCGGGCTTCTTCTCGGTCTTGGGCGCGTCGGCCTTGGCTTGCTCAGCACCGGGTTGCTTGGTCTCACTCGGCCTGGCTGTCTCGGCCGCGGCCTGTTCCGGTCCGGCCTCTACCTCCTGCTGGGCCGCCTCGGCCTGTAGGCGCTTCTGCTCGGTTTCGGCCTGGGGATTGATGGCGTGCTGGCGCGAACGGTTACGAGGATTGTTGCGGGTCCGCTTGGGCTTGCCATCATCGGCTTTGGTCGGTTCGGCTGCCTGTTGCTCGGCAGGCTTCTCCTGAGGCTCGGCCTTCTGGCGACGGGGAGCTTCATCTCGGCTGCGCGGCTTGCCCTGTCGACCTTCATCGGCGGTTTGTGGCTTCTCGGCACGTGTCTGGCCGCGGCCGCGGCCGCCACGGCTCTCGCTGCGGCTACCTGTACCATCCTGACGAGCGTCCTGACGCGTGTCGGAGCGGCTATTCTCCTGCTGGGACTGCTGACGAGACTGTCCGCGTTGGCTGCGGCCTTCTTCCTGGGCCTCGCTGCGCGGACGCCGACGCTGGCGACCACCGTTGCGTTCGCCACGATCTTCATCGCTGGTGCGAGCCTGTGGCGGGCGAGTCGTCGGCTTGCGCGGTTCCGCTGGCGCCGGGGGCTCGCTTTCGGCACCGCCGAGCAGTCTGCTGACCCCCTTGAACAATCGGCCGAGCACGCCGGCAGCGGCCGGGGCAGGGGCGGGGGCGGGAGCGGGAGGAGACGGCGGCTGGGGCACAGGCTCCTGCTGGAGGGAGGCCGGTGCCGGCTCGTTGTGTATCACCGTCTTGACGGCCGCCTCGGTGCGGATGACCGGCTTGGTGATGCTCATGTCCGGTTCCTTGCCAATCTCGGTGTCTACCGAGAGCTCGAAACTGGACTTGTCCTGGTCGCCTTCCTCTTCGACATGGTCGTCCCGAAGTCGCTGCACGTCGTAGTGCGGCGTATCCATGTCGGGGTTGGGCAGCACCAGCACGCGCACGCCTTGTCGCTTCTCGATGTCGGCAAGTACCGCGCGCTTCTCGTTGAGCAGGTAGGTGGCTACCGGCACCGGCAGGATGGCACGGATCTGGGCGCTGCGCTCCTTCATGGCCTCTTCTTCGATCAGGCGCATGATCGAGAGCGACAGCGAGCGCACGTCGCGAATGGTGCCTTGACCGTTACAGCGCGGGCAGACGACACCACTGGTCTCGCCCAGCGATGGACGCAGGCGCTGGCGCGACATTTCCATCAGCCCGAAGCGGGAGATGCGGCCGATCTGAACCCGCGCGCGATCCAGCTTGAGCGCATCGCGCATGCGATTCTCGACTTCGCGCTGGTTGCGCGCCGGGCTCATGTCGATGAAGTCGATGACCACCAAGCCACCGATGTCGCGCAGGCGCAGCTGGCGGGCGATCTCGTCGGCTGCCTCGAGGTTGGTCTGCAGCGCAGTTTCCTCGATGTCGCTGCCGCGCGTCGCGCGTGCCGAGTTGATGTCGATCGAAACCAGTGCCTCGGTGTGGTCGATGACGATGGACCCACCGGAGGGCAGCTTCACTTCCCGCTCGTAGGCGGTCTCGATCTGCGATTCGATCTGGAAGCGCGAGAACAGCGGGACTTCGTCGGCGTAGAGCTTGATCTTCTGCTGGTACGAAGGCATGACCTGGCGTATGAAGGTCAGTGCTTCTTGGTGCACCTCGGGGTGGTCGATCAGTACCTCGCCGATATCCTGGCGCAGGTAATCGCGCATGGCGCGAATGATGACGTTCGATTCGCGGTAGATCAGGAAGGGAGCGGGACGCTTACCGGCTTCTTCGGTGATCGACTCCCATACTTGAACCAGATAGTCGAGGTCCCACTGCAACTCTTCGCTGCTACGACCGATGCCGGCGGTGCGCACGATCACACCCATCTTTTCCGGCACCGTGAGCAGGCCCATGGCTTCCTTGAGCTGGGTACGCTCGTCTCCCTCGATGCGACGCGAGATCCCGCCGGCACGCGGGTTGTTGGGCATCAGTACGAGAAAACGGCCGGCCAGGCTGATGAAGGTGGTCAGCGCCGCACCCTTGTTGCCGCGCTCCTCCTTGTCGACCTGGACGATGACTTCCTGGCCTTCCTTGAGGACTTCCTTGATGCTGGGACGTCCCGAAGCCTCTTTTAGAAAATATTCACGGGAGATTTCCTTGAGAGGCAGGAAGCCGTGGCGATCGGCACCGAAGTCGACGAAGGCGGCTTCGAGAGAAGGTTCGACGCGGGTGATCTTGCCGCGGTAGATATTGGCTTTCTTTTGTTCCCTGGCACCGGATTCGATGTCCAGGTCGTACAGCCGTTGTCCATCGACCAGCGCGACGCGCAGCTCTTCCGGCTGGGTCGCATTGATGAGCATCCGTTTCATGTTGTCTCGCAATCTGGACGCGCCGGTGGGCATCGAAGAAGGCGAACCTCTGGGTGCTGCGTGCTTGTGCTCAGCGCATGTCGCGGATGCACAGTGGCTCCCGATCGTGCCGGCACCCGAAGGGGGCCCAGCACGACATGATCATGTTGAGTACGCGGCGGAGGCAGGACATGTCTCGGTGGGGCTACTCCCATCCGGCCCTGCGGTCACCGCCAGACACCTGGCATTCATCGATTCGCCAACGCCGGCCACCGGCACGATGTTGAACGATTCCCGTGGCCACCGCTCGCCTTCGCTGGGCGAGCCGGGATCCGGGCGTGGCGTCACTACTTGTCTTAACTTGTCACTCTTTCACTCGACGGCGGCGGGACCCATGTTCGGGGTCGTCGCGGCCCGATTTCGTCGCTCCGGCCTGCGTGTCTGACGTGCAGGCGCCATGGGACCGAAGGGATCCATCCGAGCGAGCTGGCAATATAGCAGTATTGGCTTTCGCCAGCAATTGGCGCAGTGGGCCTTCGAGTGCGTTAGAATGCTGGCTCACAACAGTTTTTCAGCAGGAGTGTCATGGCCGAGGGGCGCGACGTACAGTGGGTGGAAGTGGGTGAAGGCCAGTCGGGCCAGCGGGTGGACAACTTCCTGATAACACGCCTGAAAGGGGTGCCGCGAACACTGGTCTACCGCATTGTGCGCAAAGGCGAGGTGCGGGTGAACAAGAAGCGGGTAAAGGCCGACTACCGTCTGCAGGTAGGCGACTTGGTGCGTATACCGCCGCTCAAGCTGGCCCCCCGCGAGGCGGTCAGGCAGGTCAGCGAGGGGCTGCGCAACCTGCTGGCCGGCAGCGTCCTGGTGGAGGGGCCGGGCTGGCTGGTGCTCAACAAGCCGGCGGGGCTGCCCGTGCACGGCGGCAGCGGCGTAAAGATCGGCCTCATCGAGGCGCTGCGCCAGGTGCGCGAGGATCTCGATTTCCTCGAGCTGGTGCATCGCCTCGACCGCGACACCTCGGGCTGCCTCCTGCTGGCCAAGTCACGCCCGGCGCTGCTCGCGCTCAACGAGGCGCTCAAGCACCACCAAATGGACAAGCGCTACCTGGCGCTGGTGGCGGGACGCTGGCCCACACGGCGGGAGTTCGTCAGCGCCCGGCTCGACCGCTATGACGCCGGCAACGGCGAACGCCGGGTACGCGTGGATGCGGCGGGCAAGGTGGCGCGCACCCGTTTCGCCGTACGCGAGGCACTGCCCAGGGCTTCTCTGATCGAGGCCGAGCCGGTCACCGGACGCACCCACCAGATCCGGGTGCATGCCGCCCATGCCGGTCATCCTCTGCTCGGCGACGACAAGTACGGCTCTCGAGAAGGTGAATCACTGGCGAAGGCTTTGGGCCTGTCGCGCCTGTTCCTGCACGCCGAGGCGCTGACCTTTCCCGAGCCGAGCAGCGGCCGGCCGGTGCAGATTCGTGCGCCTTTGCCCGACGAGCTCGAGGCGGTACTCGCTCGTGCCCGTGAGGCCCGCTGAGCCTACCTCTTCACGATACTTCGACCGGAGCTGCAATGCGCTACCGACTGGTGATATTCGACTGGGACGGGACCCTGATGGATTCCGTGGCCCGTATCGTGGCGTGCATGCAGGCTGCGGCGCGCGAGGCCGGCTGGGGGTATCTGGAGGAAGCTGCCGTGCGCGACATTATCGGGCTGGGACTGCCCGAGGCCATCGACCGGCTCTGCCCGGGTATCGATGCTAAACGCTTCGAGCTGCTGCGCAGCCGCTACGCCCATCATTTCGTCGAGGGCAACAGCACTCCCATGTCGTTCTTTGACGGTGTCGAGGCCGGCGTCGCGAGACTCCGCGAACTGCAGCCGCGTCGCCTGGCGGTGGCAACCGGCAAGAGCCGGCGTGGGCTGGACCGTATCTTTCGGGAAACCGGCAGTGCGGACTGGTTCCACGCCAGCCGTACCGCCGACGAGACGCGCTCGAAGCCCCACCCCCAGATGCTCGAGGAATTGTTGATCGAGCTCGACGTGCCGGTCGCAGAGGCGGTGATGGTGGGCGATACCGAATATGACCTGGAGATGGCGCGTGCCCTGGGCATGGATCGTGTGGCGGTGACCTGGGGCGTCCATGCTCCCGAAAGGCTGGCGGCGAGCCATCCTGTCTATACTGCCGAGGCGGTGACGGAGCTGTTTGACTGGCTGAATCAATAGCGGGTGAGAGGGAAGACGAGCCGATGAGCGACGACAAGCGTCAAGAGGACGACACGCGGGAAGAGGGAAGCGAGCATGAGGACCGTTGGACCCAGGGGCCGGAACTGACGCCCGAGCAGGCCCGCGAGGCGCGCCGACCGAAGCGCGAGAAGCCCGAGCCCTCGGCGGAGAGTGCCGAAGCGCTGCGCGAACGGCGGCATCTGGCGCAGCAGGAAATGCTCGACCGCTGGATCAATGGGGTGCTGGTCGAGCAGCGTCGTTCGCGGCGCTGGAAGCTGTTCTTCCGCTTCCTCTTTGCCGCCCTGATCCTGGCCGCGTTGGCGGCCACCTTTTATAGCCTGTTCGGCGATCCGACTCGTGAGCCGGAGCGACAGCACCTGGGCGTGGTCACGGTGCGCGGCGTGATAGACAGTGAGTCGCCGGCCAGCGCCGAGCGCATCATCGAGGGGCTGAATCGCGCCTGGGAGGCGGCCAATGCCGCCGCCGTGGTGCTGCATATCGATAGCCCCGGAGGCAGTCCGGTGCAGTCCCAGCGCGTTTACAACGAGATCCTGCGACTGCGCGAGGAGGGCGACAAGCCCATCATCGCGGTCATCGAGGATGTCGGCGCCAGCGGTGCCTATTACATGGCCGCAGCAGCCGACGAAATCATCGCAGCGCCGGCCAGTCTGGTGGGGTCGATCGGCGTGATCTTCGCCAGCTTCGGTTTCGAGGAGGCGATTGATCGCCTCGGCATCGAACGGCGCGTCTACGTCAGCGGCGAGAACAAGGGCTTCCTCGATCCTTTCTCGGAAGTGGCGCCGGAAGAGCGCGAGTTCTGGCAGACGGTCATGGATACCACCCATCGACAGTTCATTGAGGCCGTGCGCCTCGGCCGCGGCGAGCGTCTGGTCGAAGACGAGCAGCTCTTCACCGGCCTGATCTGGAGCGGCGAGCAAGCGCTGGAACTGGGTCTGATCGACGGTATCAGCAGCCTCGATGCCCTGAGCCGCGATCTGTTCGGCGATGTACGACTGCACGACTACACGCCGCAGCTGGATCCCTTCGAGCGGCTGAGTCGGCAGTTCGGTCGTGTGGCGGCGGAGTGGGTTGGTGTGCCCTCGAGCCGCTCGCCGGTACGCTACCAGTTGCCCTGATCGCCCAGCGGATCGAGGCCGCGCTTCATAGCAACGTGTAGACGCTCTTGTAAAGTTGTCGTTGGCCAGGGGGCAGGACCCTCTGGCTGTTGCTATTGCCTACGTTGTATTAGTCAACAGGAAGGCGTGTCCACGAGGCGGGCAGTTTCGTTAGGTGGGTGTTCTCCTGACATAGCGTACCTGAAGTTTGCCCGCGCAAGCGGATAAAACCCAACCTGAGAGATGAGAAAAACACTCTTTTCATTCACATAAACATATCTCATATTATGCAATATTAACGTTTTGCTACATTTCTACACTTATCATTCGGGGGTGTATGTGGCGCCTTATCTTCGCAATGCCGCCATGGGTTCCTTATTGTCGAGTATCGGGCGGCTTTACTCTTTATTAAGCCTGGAGCAACGGCGGCGACTGGCGCGCCTGCAAATACTTGTCATCTTGATGGCCTTTGCAGAACTCGTCGGTATTGCTGCCATTGGGCCTTTCATGGCGGTGGTGGGCGACACGAGCCATTTGGAAGGAGAGGGAGTCCTGTCGGCAGTCTATGTTTGGTCAGGTGCTGGTGACCCAACAACGTTTTTATTCTGGTTGGGGGTCGGTGTAATGGGTGTGCTTGCCCTCGCTTCAACAGTTTCAATCTTCACTACATGGAAGTTATCTCTTTATTCGCAGCAGGTGGGTGCTGAGCTCAGTACTCGACTTTTCAAGCATTATATGCAGCAGGATTGGCTTTTTCATTCTGGTGGAAGCAGTAGCGAGCTAACCAATAAGCTCGCTCAAGAGTGTCGCCGCATCAGTGATAACGTTCTTACTCCGCTTATGCAAATGAATGCCAAGTTAGTGATGGCCTTGTTCATAGTGGTTGCCATATTTTTTTTCAATCCTTGGGTGGCCATGTCGGGGTTGGTATTGTTTGGACTGGTATATTGGGGCTTGTATCATATTGTTAGGCGAAGATTGGTGGCTAACGATCGATTGATCAGTTCAACCAATCGTTTGCGCTTCAAGCTGATGAATGAGGGGTTTGGCGGTATCAAGGATACGCTTCTATTATCACGCCAGGCTGAATTCAATCGTCGATTTGAAAAAACCAGTCGTGAACTGGGGCGCGCGAAAGGCGTTACCAAGGCACTTAGCCATTCTCCTCGATATTTCATGGAGCTTGTTGCCTTTGGAGCAGTTATAATGCTGGTGCTTTATCTCCTGCTGACCCACCAAGGCGATCTCGGGGCCATACTTCCGATCCTCTCGGTTTATGCCATGGCGGGTTTCAAGTTGTTACCTGCCTTCCAGCAAATTTACAGCGGGTTGGCTACGGTCCGCGGCAATATCGCCTCATTTGAAGCCTTGAGCGAAGACCTGGAGGCAAGCCAGGCGGTATGCAAGAAGGAGCCGGCAGAGGAACTGGCGAAATGGGTGCCGCGAAAGGCCATACGGCTGGAAGAGGTGACTTTCCGATATCCAGGTAAAGAAGAGGCAGCCCTCGATAGAGTCGACCTGACAATACCGGTCAATAGTGTGGTAGGCCTGGTGGGCGCCTCCGGTTCCGGTAAAAGCACTGCCATCGATGTGCTCCTGGGCTTGATCCAGCCCGAACAAGGTCGGCTTACGCTTGATGGGGTACCTGTTTCAGCGGAGCGTTGCCGAGCTTGGCAGAAGAGTGTCGGTTTCGTTCCGCAAAGCATATTTCTAGCGGACGCCAGCATTAGAGAAAACATCGGTTTCGGATTACCTCCTGAGCAAATCGACGATGCAAAGATTGCTCGCGCCGCTCACATGGCCCATCTCGATGAACTGGTGAGCCGATTGCCCGATGGTATGGAGACACGTGTGGGGGAGCGAGGTGTTCAGCTATCCGGCGGTCAACGGCAACGTATCGGCATTGCACGGGCGCTCTACGACGATGCTGAAGTTCTCATACTGGACGAGGCGACGAGTGCTCTTGATGGTATCACAGAGCGCCTGGTTATGGATGCTATCCATGATTTCTCTGTCAAGAAAACGATTATAATGATCGCCCACCGTCTCGCAACGGTAAGATCCTGCCGTCGTATATACCTTATGGACTCGGGGCGTATCATCGATAGCGGTACATACGAAGAGCTCGTGAGGAGAAACAAGACGTTTCGGAAGATGGCTGAACACGCCTGATTGTATATCGAGAAGTGTCGATAGAAATACTGTTCAAGCTTTTATAATAATTATATTCATGTCGCTTGGTTGAGTTCGCTCAACGCTGTATGGCGGCATCTTCGATAGACGCAGGAGGGGTGGGATGAAGAAAACTAAAAGAATAATCAGGTCTGTCCTGGGCAAGGCAGGAGTCGAAGTGAGGCGAGTGGTTGGTAATCGATTATACGACCTTGCTGAAACTGAAGGGCACCCCATTGAAGCGGTTTATGCCTCGCGTGGAAAGCCTTGCTTGGTGAGGGTTCCCCTGACGCGCATCGTAACGTTTGGCTACAGTGCATTTTCCTTGGGCTCCGGAGGGGGACACCCCTTCCTCAAGGCGCTGGAGGAGTATGAAAATGGTAACCTCGTCCCTGGCATTGGCTGTAGCTTGCGCCGTTTCTATGAGCTGTATCGTCCTTCGTCAGCAAGCGAGTTGATGGGGCTGGACGATCCTAGCTACACCAGGTTCAACGAGTTGCCGGCGCTTTCCGCGCCGCCACTTTGGGAATGGCAATCTCCTGATGAATATTGCACCTATATAAAGAGCATCCACGAGAAGGAGGATGTGGAGCAAGGGGCTAGGTTCGGTGCCTTTGCCGGAGGAAGCCAGTTTGGCCCCGTGGAGGAAAGAAAGCTTTTTGTCGAATACCGCCGATTGGTAAGGCTGTACGAGTCGATAAAGAGCAGGGGCTTTAGCAAAGCTGATGGTGATCCCATCGCAGGAGTGGCCCTGGTCAACGAAAATGACTGGTTGATAGCCCTCTCAACGGGGCAGCATCGCATTGCCTGTCTCGCTGCCCTAGGCTACGAATCCGTCATCGTAAAATTACTGGTGACCAAGGCGCCGGCGGGGCTGATGTTGAGGTCGTGCTATCGACATTTTCCCACCGTCGTCAACGGTTACCATGCTGGTGAAGAGGCTCTCGACATTTTCGATCGGATCATGGCGAGGCGGCCGCCGAAGGCGGCGCAACCCTGGCTGGAGTATTGCCGTCAGCATGAGGCGGCAATCCCTGAAAACAGAACAGAACTCATGAAGGTGTGAAGCCGCCAGGTACCGTTTCGTCCTTGGGGTTGCGTCTCGTCCCGTGAGTCCTCATGGTGACGTGCGGCGTCTGTTGCGCAGCGACCTTATGTTTGCAACGGGTCGAGACCTGCCTCGCGCAGCATTTCACACAGTCGGATCAGCGGCAGGCCAATGAGGGTGTTAGGGTCATCTCCCTCCAGTTTCGAGAACAGGGTGATGCCCAGCCCCTCCATGCGAAAGCTGCCGGCGCAGTCCAATGGCTGCTCGCGCTCGATGTAGCGGGCAATCTCCTGCTCGGCGAGCCGGCGAAAGACCACCTCGTAGCGTTCATGGCAGACCCGGTGGCTCGCAGCGTCGGTATCGATTAGCGCCAGCCCGGTGAGGAAGGTCACGCGGCGTCCGGAAAAGCGAGCCAGCTGGGCTCGGGCCTGGGCATCGTCGCCGGGCTTGCCGAGTACCTCGCCGTCGAAGACGGCAACCTGGTCGGAGCCGATGATCAAGTGGTTCGGGTAGTGCTTGGCAACCTGGCTGGCCTTGGCCAGCGCGAGGCGATGCACCAGCGCTTCCGGTGTCTCCCCGAAGTGTGGTGTTTCATCGATATCGGGGCTCTCCCAGGCGTAAGGCAGGCCTAGCCGGTCGAGGAGTTGGCGGCGCCAGCGGGAGCCGGAAGCGAGAACGAGTCGAGGCATGGAACGCTCCTGCAGTCATGAGGGGAGTACTCGGACACTGAAGTATTGTAACCTGCTGAGATAGCGACTTTGACAGGAACAGGGCGAGTGCCTATCATTGCGCGCCTATGTTGACCTCACGACTTCCCTACAGGGTCGAGCCCTACCGGCTCGCGGCCCGCGCCGAAAGCCTCTCCGGCCTGATGGCGCTCGACCGGTTCGAGCGCCTGGCCGCGCAGGTCGGTGCACAGACGGGCGACTGCCAGGTATGGTTCGATTTCGGTATCGATGCCCAGGGACGTCGCGAGATACGCGGCCGTCTCGAAGCCGAGTTGCAACTGCCGTGTCGGCGTTGCCTCGAGCCGATGGCGCAGCATGTCGAAAGCGAATTCCTGCTGGGCATGGTGTCGAGCGACACGCTGGCGGCGGAGCTGCCGAGCACCCACGAGCCGGTGCTAGTGGAAAACGAACAGCTGAACCTGCTGGAAGTGGTCGAGGATGAGCTGATCCTCAGTCTGCCCCAGGTGGTTTACCACGACGAGGCGCATTGTCGCGTCTCGCGCGACCAGCTGAGCAGCGGCGAGGAGGCCGTAACCAACGAGCCGACTCCCGCGAGTCCTTTCGAGGTGCTGCGGCGCCTCAAGGACAAACCCTGATTGTTTTATCGTCTCACTTCGGAGTGACACCCATGGCAGTTCAACAGAACCGTAAGACCCGTTCCAAGCGCGGCATGCGTCGCAGCCACGACGCGCTGAGCGCGCCGACCCTGTCCCAGGACAAGGAAACCGGTACTACCCACCTGCGCCACCACGTCTCCCCGGACGGCTTCTACCGCGGCCGCAAGGTCGTCGACGCCTGAGTCGACTCGTTTCGGTGACCATCGGCACCTGAACGTGCGGATTGCCATCGACGCGATGGGCGGCGACGCCGGTCCCGGCGCTGCCGTTCACGGAGCGGCAGTTGCCATACAGGCATGGCCGGGGCTGGAAGTCGATCTGTTCGGCCCTGGCGATCAGCTGTCTGTCGAGCTCGAGAACCTGCCGCGGCATCTCGCCGCGGCCGGTTCGCATTTGTCTGTCCGTCATGCGCCTGGCCAGATCCGGCAGGACCAGCGTCCCACCGATGCGCTCCGGCGCGGCGGGGATACGAGCATGGCATTGATGCTGGCACACGTGGCCAACCAAGGCGCCATGGCGGGTGTCAGTGCCGGCAATACCGGGGCATTGATGGCCCTGGCCCGACGTGCCTTGGGCACGGTGGCGGATATTCCGCGTCCGGCGATCTGTACTGCCATTCCCACGCGCGGGGATGGGCGCTGCTACTTGCTCGACCTGGGGGCCAATGTTGATGTCGCTGCCGGGCGGCTGGTCGACTTTGCCCGCATGGGCGAGGTGATGGCGCGACATGTGGATGGCCTCGCACGCCCGCGGGTAGCGCTGCTCAATGTGGGCAGCGAAGGTACCAAGGGTAGCGACACGGTACGTGAAGCGGATGCGTTGCTGGCTGAATTGGGTTCGCTGAACTATATCGGCTTTGTCGAGGGAGACGGTATCTTCGCCGGCTACGCCGATGTGGTGGTTTGCGATGGTTTCGTCGGCAATGCGGTGCTCAAGGCCAGCGAGGGGCTGGCACGGATGTTGATCGATCGTGTCCAGGCGACCTTCGAGTCGCATTGGGGCAGCCGCATGGTCGGCGCACTGGCCAGGCCGGCGCTGCGTCGGTTGAAAAGCGAGCTCGATCCCGTGCGCTACAATGGCGCCAGTCTGTTGGGGCTCGACGGCATCGTGATCAAGAGTCACGGCAGTGCCGATGCCACTGGCTTTTCCTATGCTGTGTTGCGGGCCGCCCAGGAAGTCAGTCGGGGCTTGCCGGCCAGGCTCTCCCGGGAGTTGGCGGCCGGCGCTGATAGCACTCAACAAGAGTAATGGTGAACGAAATGACTCAACCCCTTGCCCTCGTCTTTCCCGGGCAAGGCTCCCAGCAGGTGGGTATGCTGCGGGAGCTGGCGGAACGCTATAGCGTCGTGCGGACAACTTTCGAGGAAGCCGCCGATGCCTTGGGCTATGACTTGTGGAAAGTCGTTCAGGAGGGACCCGATGAGGCGCTCAACGCCACCGCCTGTACCCAGCCGGCGCTGCTGACGGCCAGCGTTGCGATCTGGCGTGTCTGGCAGGAGCTGGAGGGGCCGCGTCCCGGCGCCATGGCGGGCCATAGCCTCGGGGAATACAGCGCCATGGTATGCGCTGGCGTCATGGGCTTCGCTGACGGCGTGAGGCTGGTACGACTGCGTGGCGAGGCGATGCAGGAGGCGGTGCCGGTCGGGCAGGGTGCCATGGCGGCCATACTCGGTCTGGACGATGCCGTTGTGGAAACGGCCTGTGCCGAGGCAGCGCAGAACGAGGTGGTGGCAGCGGTGAACTACAATGCGCCTGGCCAGGTAGTGATCGCCGGTGACAAGGCGGCTGTCGAGCGCGCCATTGCCCTGTGTCAGGAGGCGGGCGCCAAGCGTGCCATGTCGCTGCCGGTTTCCGTGCCCTCGCACTGTGCCCTGATGCGTCCGGCCGCAGAGCGGCTCAAGGCGGCCATGGCCGATCTCGACATGCGTCCGCCCCGCTATACCGTTTACCAGAATGTGGACGCCCAGGCTCATGCCGATGTCGAGACCCTGCGCACGCGCCTCGTCGAGCAGCTCTATCAGCCGGTGCGGTGGACATCATGTGTCGAAGCGATGGTGGCAGGCGGGGCCACGGTCTTCATCGAGTGCGGGCCGGGCAAGGTGCTCACCGGGCTAGGAAAGCGCATCGCCAAGGGCAGCAAGGGGCTGGCGGTCAACGACCCCGACAGCCTCGAAGCAGCACTGGGTCTGGCACGTGAAGCGGTTGGCCAATAAAGCCGAACCGATAGAGCGGGCCAGGCAGCGCAAGGCGGCACAATGACAAGGAGGGGCATCGAGCCCCAGTTTCAAACAGCATTCGGAGCGGGAACAGGTTATGACCAGCGAACGCAGAATCGCATTGGTGACCGGAGCAAGCCGTGGCATCGGCCAGGCCATTGCCCACGAGCTCGGGCGTCAGGGTCGCGTGGTGATCGGCACGGCTACCACCGAATCCGGCGCGGCCAAGATCGACGAGGACCTGCGTGCCAACGGTATCGAAGGTGCCGGCAGGGCGCTCGACGTGACCGACCAGGCCAGTGTCGATGCGCTCATCAAAACCCTTACCGAGGAGTTCGGGGCGCCTACCATTCTGATCAACAATGCCGGCATCACGCGAGACAATCTGCTGATGCGCATGAAGGAAGACGAATGGGACTCGGTGCTCGACACCAATCTCAAGTCGGTCTATCGCGTCACCAAGGCGTGCCTGCGCGGCATGACCAAGGCGCGTTTCGGACGAATCGTCAGCATCAGCTCCGTGGTAGCGACCATGGGCAATCTCGGCCAGACCAACTATGCTGCCGCCAAGGCCGGCATGGAAGGCTTTACCCGTGCGTTGGCGCGCGAGGTGGCGTCTCGGGCGATCACGGTCAATGCGGTTGCGCCGGGCTTCATCGCCACCGACATGACGCGCTCATTGCCCGAGGAACAGCACAAGGCGCTGCTGACCCAGATCCCTCTGGCACGCCTGGGTGAACCCGAGGAAATTGCTGCCGCCGTCGGCTTCCTGGCGAGTGAGAACGCCGGCTACGTCACCGGCGAAACTCTGCAGGTGAACGGTGGCATGAACATGCGTTGAAGCTCCCGCTGGTCGGCGGTTGCGCCGACAAGGGGGCGTCTATAAACTACCCGCAGCTTGAGTTTGCGGACCAAACGGCTGGTCATCTGAACGGCTAACTTGAACGACTGGAGTACGTATAATGAGCACCATCGAAGAGCGCGTGAAGAAGGTTGTGGCCGAGCGCCTGAACGTCAAGGAAGAGGATATCCAGAATAGCTCCTCCTTCACCGAGGACCTGGGCGCCGACTCCCTGGATACCGTCGAGCTGGTCATGGCGCTCGAAGAGGAATTCGATACCGAAATTCCCGATGAGGAAGCCGAGAAGATCACCACCGTTCAGGAAGCCATCGATTACGTCAACGCCCATCAGTAAGGGCGCGGTCGTTACCGCTTGCTGAGGTGAGGGCCTTTCGCAAGGCCCCGGAAAAGCCGTCCTGATCCAGGACGGCTTTTTGCTTGGTATCGCAGCCGCGCTGCCCAAGCATGGAGCATGTCCGGTATAATGCGCGCAATGACGGCCTGCGGATGGGTCGTGCCATGAAGGTTGTCTGGAGGAATACTGATGGCTCGTAGAGTTGTGGTGACCGGGCTGGGGCTGGTCACGCCAGTGGGCAACACCGTCGAGGAGAGTTGGGAGAATATTGTTGCCGGCAGGAGCGGCATCGCTCTCATCGAACATTTCGATGCCACCAGCTTCAATACGCGCTTCGGCGGCTCGGTCAAGAACTTCGACATCAGCCCCTACCTGAACCCGAAGGATGCGCGCAAGATGGACCTGTTCATCCAGTATGGGGTGGCAGCGGGCGCCCAGGCCATCAGCGATGCAGGGCTCGAATGCACGGAGGAGAATGCCGAGCGAATCGGAGTTGCCATCGGGTCGGGCATTGGCGGGTTGCCGATGATCGAACACAACCACAATGCCCTCAATAAAGGCGGTGCGCGCCGTATTTCTCCCTTTTTCGTTCCTGGATCGATCATCAACATGATCTCCGGCAACCTGGCCATCCAGCATGGTTTCCGCGGCCCCAACATTGCCATCACCACCGCCTGTACCACCGGCACGCACAACATCGGTTATAGCGCCCGTACCATCGCCTACGGCGACGCCGACGTGATGATCTGCGGTGGCGCCGAGATGGCGACCACGCCGCTGGGCCTGGGCGGTTTCTCCGCCGCCCGGGCGTTGTCGACACGCAACGACGATCCCAAGGGGGCCAGCCGCCCCTGGGACCGTGACCGCGACGGCTTCGTGCTCTCCGATGGGGCCGGTATCCTGGTGCTGGAAGAGTACGAGCATGCCAAGGCGCGCGGGGCCAGAATCTATGCCGAGCTGACCGGCTTCGGCATGAGCGACGATGCCTTCCACATGACCGCACCCCCCGAAGATGGCAGTGGGGCGGCACTGTCCATGCGCAACGCGATCCGCGATGCGAAAATCGACCCCGCATCGGTGGATTACATCAATGCGCACGGGACTTCGACTCCCGCTGGCGACCTGGCTGAGACCCGTGCCGTGAAGAAAGTCATGGGCGAGGCGGCCGGCAGTGTGGCGGTGAGCTCCACCAAGTCGATGATCGGCCACCTCCTGGGCGCTGCCGGTGCCGTCGAGGCGGTCTTCTGCATCCTGGCGATTCGCGACCAGGTGGCGCCGCCAACGATCAACCTTGACAATCCCCAGGAGGGCTGCGATCTGGATTACGTCCCGCACGCAGCGCGCGAGATGAAGATCGACGTTGCGCTGTCCAACTCGTTTGGTTTCGGCGGGACGAACGGTACCCTGGTCTTTTCCCGGTTGCGTTGAGCCAAGCGGAAGGTTCGACGCCGATGGATAAATTGCCGGTCGACGACCGTGGCCTGGCGTATGGCGATGGGTTGTTCGAAACCATCCTGGTGCGTGACGGCAAGCCGCTGCTCTGGCAGGAGCACGTGGCCCGCCTGTCGCGCGGATGCGAGCGGCTTGGCATGCCCATGCCTCTTGCAGACGAACTCGACAGGCTGCCGGCACTCGCCGGGCCAGGACTCAAGGTGCTCAAGCTCATCCTGACGCGCGGCAGCGGAGGGCGTGGCTACCTGACTCCCCCACGGGCTGTGCCGCGCCTGATATGGCAGGTGGGCGATTTCGCACCCCTGAAGTCGCACTGGGAGACGGGAGTTCGGGTGCGTCATTGTCGGTTACAGCTGGGTATCCAGCCTCTTCTGGCCGGGCTCAAGCATCTCAATCGGCTCGAGAATGTGCTGGCACGCAGCGAATGGAACGACACCGACATCGCCGAAGGTATCCTCTGCGACAGCCAGGGGCACCTGGTCGAAGCCACTTGTATGAATCTGTTCTGGCAGTGGCAGGGACGTCTGCAGACGCCGAGTCTGGAAGGCGCCGGCGTGGCGGGTACGCTGCGGGCGGCCTTGATGGAACGCCTGGAGATTCAGGAAGTCAGTATGAGGCCGGAAGCGCTGGTCGACGCCGAGGCGGTGTGGCTCGGCAACTCTGTCCAGGGGATCTGGCCCGTCGTTCGCCTGGACGCAGCCGACGGTGCCATGCTGCGCAGTTGGGCGCTGGGCGGCGTTCACCGTGTGCTGCAGAGCGAGGCCCATGAGTTGCTGGGCTACCCAGTCGTCGAACATTGAGCTGCGAACAGGCCGGGCGAAGCGAACGGCGCGAACCGTCGCCGCAGTGAAGAGTTGGTAACGAGGAAGGCGCATGCTGCGTTTGCTTAAGTTGTTGGTGGTCTTGGTTATCGTGGCAGGCGTGGCGAGCTTCGCTGGCTACCGCTATTGGCAGGGTCGGCTCGAAGCTCCCATTGCCGTGGACGAGCAGACGCTCTATGAAGTGCCGCGCGGTGCGGGTTACAACCGCGTGATCTCGGACCTGGAAGAACGCGGCCTGCTAGAGGATGAGTGGGCGTTCCGCCTGCTGACGCGAATCGAGCCCGACACGGTACCGCGGTTGCGGGCCGGCGAGTACATGCTCGAGCCGGGCATGAGCGGACGTGAGCTGATCGAATTGCTCGGCAGCGACCAAGTCGTCACCTACCCACTGACCATACCGGAGGGTTGGACTATCCGTCAGATGCGCACGCGTCTCGAAACGGCGCCCAAGCTGGAGAATCGGACCCAGGGGCTTGGTGACGAAGAAATCATGGCGCTGCTGGACCGTGAGGGGCGTCATCCCGAAGGGTGGTTCTTTCCTGATACCTATCGTTATCACAAGGGCATGAGCGACCTCGATATTCTGCGCCAGGCACTGGCACGCATGGAGCAGGTACTGGAAGAGGTATGGGAAGAGCGCCGTGACGACCTGCCGATCGATACGCCCTACGAGGCGCTTATCATGGCATCGCTGATCGAGCGTGAAACCGGAGCTCCCGAGGAGCGTCGAGAAATTGCCGGCGTGTTCAAGCGGCGTATGGAGCGCGGCATGCGCCTGCAGACCGATCCTACCGTGATTTATGGCATGGGCGAGCGTTACGCGGGGCGTATCTCCCGCGCAGACTTGCAGGAATCGACGCCATACAATACCTATACGATCGACGGCCTGCCGCCGACGCCCATCGCCATGCCGGGGCGTGCTTCCCTCGAGGCCGCTGTTGATCCGCTGCCAGGCGATACCCTCTATTTCGTGTCGCGAGGCGATGGAACACACCACTTCTCGCGCAACTTGCGCGAACATAACAATGCCGTGAATCGTTATATCCGCAATCGCTGATCAACCCACTGAGCGCATGCCGGTGTGCGGCCGGACCTACAGGAGCCCCGATGCAACAGCGTGGACGCTTCATCACCCTGGAAGGGGGGGAAGGAGTCGGCAAATCGACCAACCTGTCATGGGTGGCCCATTGGCTGCAAGCCCGGGGCGTCGAGGTGGTGCTCACTCGCGAACCGGGCGGTACGTCACGTGCCGAGGCCATCCGTGAGTTGCTGCTCTCACCGGAGGCCGACGAACCCCTTGATGACGACGCTGAGTTGCTGCTGGTGTTCGCCGCCCGGGCACAGCACTTGGCGCAGCGCATTCGGCCTGCACTCGCGCGCGGCGCCTGGGTGCTTTGCGATCGTTTTACCGACGCCACCTTCGCCTACCAGGGCGGCGGCCGCGGCATCGATCCTGAGCGTGTCGGCGAGCTGGAGCGCTTCGTACAGCGTGGGCTAGAGCCCGACCTGACGTTGCTCCTCGACATGCCGGTCGAGGCGGCCCAACGACGCCTTCAGAGCCGTCTGCAAGCGCGGGGGCAGGGACGTGACAGATTCGAGCAGGAGCACGCGGCCTTTTTCGAGGCCGTGCGTCGGGCTTACCTGGCACGGGCCGAAGCGGCGCCGCAACGGATGGCCGTCATCGATGCCGATGCATCGCTTGACGCCGTGCAGTCAAGACTTGCGGCCTGCCTTGAGGAGCGCCTCGGCCCATGGCTATGAGCGAGCCCACGCCAGCACGCCCTCTGCCGTGGCACGCGCCGCTTTGGCAGCAGTTCCTGACGTTGTACCGCAGCGCTCGCTTGCCTCATGCCCTGCTGCTCTCCGGACCCCATGGGGTGGGCAAGCAGCGCTTCGCCGAGGCGCTGGTTGGCTACCTGCTTTGCCGCACCCCGGGTGAGGTGGCCTGCGGGGAATGTCACGGGTGTCACATGCTGGCCTCCGGCTATCATCCCGACCTGCTGCGTGTTTCACCGGAAGAGGGCAAGCGGCAGATTCGTATCGACCCCATCCGCGAGGTCAACGCCTTCGTCGCCCAGACGGCTCAGCAGGGCGGCCACCGCGTGATCGTGCTGTCGCCGGCCGAAGCGATGAACATTGCCGCCGCCAACGCGCTGCTCAAGAGCCTCGAAGAGCCGGGCGAGCGTACCCAGTTCGTGCTGTTGGCAGACGTACCCTCACGCATGCTGGCCACCATTCGCTCGCGTTGCCAGCACTGGAGCCTGCCGCTACCGGTACCGGAGCAGAGCCTGGCGTGGCTGACCGAGCAGCTGGGTAGTCGTGACGAAGCCGCATTCTGGTATCAGGTCTCGGGTGGGCTGCCGCTGCTGGCGGCCGAACTGGCAACGCCCGAGTCGAGGACGCTGCGCAAGCAACTGCACGAGACGTTCGATGCCTTGGTGCGCGGTGCCGAGCCCGTGGCCGAGGCGGCCCGTCTCGACCGCCAGTCGCTGGAGTCGATCCTGTGGTACGGTATTGCCTGGCTCGAGGATCTCATTCGTCTGGGGCTTTCCGGGGAGGCAGCGCAGGTCCGCAATCCCGATCTGCTGCCGCTTTATCGCCAGGCTGTGAAGAACGCCCGGGTACAGGACTGGTTCCGGCTGCTGGACTTCGCTCGCGAGCAGCGCCGCTTGCTGGCTGCTGGCGGCAATCCCAACCCTCAGCTGGTCATCGAGGCCTGGCTGGTTCGCTGGTCGACCCTGCTCCGCTCCTAAGCCAGGGTGAAAGGGAGGATAACGAATGGCACCGCAGAAGGCCCTGTCGCTGACGATTCAGGATGAGCAGACGCTGCTCTCCGCCTATATGCCGCTGCTGGAGCGGGGCGGTATCTTCGTGCCTACCCGTGAGCGCTACGAGCTGGGCCAGGAAGTCTACCTGTTGCTGGCCCTGCCCGGCGAAAGCGAGCGGGTGCCCGTCACCGGCCATGTCGTCTGGGTCTCGCCCGATGGCGTGGCAGGGCGCCGGGTGCCGGGCATCGGTATTCATTTCAGCCCCGAGGATCAGGGCGTGCGCGACCGCATCGAGACTCAGCTGGCAGGGCAACTGGACAAGGGTGTGCAGACCTACACGCTCTAGCGCAATCGATGCAAGGCGCGTTGAAGCGCTACCGCACCATCCCCAACAGAACGGCGCCCAGCGCCGCGGCGCTCAATACCGCAGCACAGCCATAGGTCAGCCACTTGTTGCGCCCGTCGCGGCCCAAGCGCAGGTCGAACAAGCCATGTCGGATGCGGTGCGCGGCGTGAAACAGCGGCAAGCAGACCACTGCCCCGACGAACAGGATGCCTGGCAGGCCGAACAACAGCGCGCGGGCGCGTTCGGCATCGAGCGAAATGATGCCGAGCGGAGCCAGCAGAGCGAGGAATAAAATAGCGGCAGGGGCGATGACGGCGAAGCAGACGCCGCCCGCGCTGAACAGCCCCCACCACAGCGGTTCGTCATAGGCCTGGCGGCGTGCAGCGGGCTTTTTCATCGAGGGGCTCCTACGAACAGCCACAGGAAAAGCAGAAGGACCACCACCACGCCAGCCCACTGGCCCGCCACGATGGCCTGGCTGGGCAAGGCGTGGCCCGCGATTCGCAACGGCATGACGCGAGGGAAGAGCTGAAAGAAGGTCCAGGCATGGTACAGGCTCGCCAGCAGGGCCAGCAGGTTGAGCAGCAGTACCGGCGGAGAGCCCATGAAGCCCAGCCAGCCCAGCCAGGGCGCGTCTCCCCGCAGCAGGGCAATGATCCCCGCCAGCAGGCAGGCGACAAAGAACACCAGCGGCAGCACCGTGGCTTCCCTCAGCATGTAAGCTAAGAAGTAACGATGCTTGAGCCACCAGGTTCGCTTGAGCGTCGGAAATGTGTCGGACGGCTTGCGCATGTTTCCCCCTATCCCTTGAACAGCGCGATCAGTGTGTGCTTGGCTGCTTCCACCTTGCCTTGATTCACCGCGGCTGCGGGGTCCACGTGTTTAGGACACACCTCGGAGCAGAAGCCGACGAAGGTGCAGCTCCAGACCCCTTCGTGCCGATTGAGCTCAGCCATGCGTTGGGGCTTGCCGTGGTCGCGGCTGTCCAGGTTATAGCGATGGGCGAGGGCGATGGCTGCAGGGCCCAGAAATTCGGGATTGAGCCCAAACTGGGGGCAGGCCGAATAGCACAGGCCGCAGTTGATGCAATTGGAGAACTGCTTGTAGCGAGCCAGCTGCTCAGGTGTCTGACGATGCGTCTCGCCGCCGTTCGCTGCCTTGTCGATCAAGTAAGGCTTAACGGCGGCGAGATGCTCGAGAAAGACTTCCATATCGACCACCAGGTCGCGTTGCACCGGGAAATGTGCCAGCGGTTCGATGCGGATTTCACCCGGGTAGTCACGCAGGAACGTCTTGCAGCCCAGCTTGGGAATGCCATTGACCATGACGCCGCAGGAGCCGCAGATGGCCATGCGGCACGACCAGCGGTAGCTCAAGGTGCGGTCCAGCATCTCCTTGACGTGATTCAGGGCATCCAGCAACGAGGTATTTTCGTCGACCGGCACTTCGAAATCCTGCCAGTACGAACCCTCTTCCTGCTCCGGCAAGTGGCGCCTGATACGGATCGCCTTGGTATTCATGAGCGGGCTCCCTTGTCGGCATCGGCTTGGGTATGGCCGGCCTCGCCATAGGCACGGACGGCAGGGGCGGAGAAGCGTACGTCGACATCTTGCCAGTTCAGCTCCGCCGGCGCGTCGCCGCGGTGGTAAACCTGGCTATGCTTCAGGAAACGGGAGTCGTCGCGCTGCTGCATGCCGTCATCGAGGCGCTGGTGAGCACCGCGGGACTCGCGTCGCTCCAGCGCGCCGAGGCAAGTCGCTTCGGCGATGTCCAGCCCGAAGCCCAGCTCGATGCATTCGAGCAATTCTGTGTTGTAGATTTTGCTGGCGTCATGCACGCGTACCTGGCGATAGCGCGCTCGTAGCTTCCGGACGGTTTCGAGAGCCGCCTGCATGCCCTCCGTGGTGCGATAAATGCCGCAACCCGCCTCCATGGTCTGGATCAGTTCGCGCTTGAGGGCGACCCAGTCCTCCGTGCCGTTGGTATCGCACAGGCTGGCCAGCGCCGCCTGCTGTCGTTGCGCCTGTTCTTCCAGCAACCTTGGATCGGCGAACGCCTGCGCTGCAGCGCGCCGGCTGGCTCGTTCGCCTGCCAGTCGACCGAAGACCAGCAGTTCGGTAAGCGAGTTGGAGCCGAGTCGGTTGGCGCCATGCAGGCCGACCGAGGCGCACTCGCCAGCGGCATACAGTCCCTGCACTCGGGTTTCGCACTGTGCATCGGTCTCGATACCGCCCATGGTGTAATGCACCGCCGGACGGATGGGGATGGGCTCGTGCACGGGATCGACATTGATGTAGGACCTGGCGAGCTCGCAGATAAAAGGCAGCCGTTCGCGCAGCACGGCCTCGCCCAGATGACGTAGGTCCAGATAGACCACATCGCTGCCGGCAAAAGTGCCGGTACGGCCCGCCTGCTGCTCCTGCCAGAATGCCTGGGAAAGCTTGTCCCGAGGCCCCAGCTCCATGTACTTGTTCTGCGGTTGGCCGAGCGGCGTTTCCGGGCCGAGCCCGTAGTCCTGCAAATAGCGATAGCCATCCTTGTTGAGCAGGATGCCGCCTTCACCACGACAGGCCTCGGTGATCAGGATGCCGGAACCCGGCAGGCCGGTGGGGTGGTACTGAACGAATTCCATGTCGCGCAGCGCCACGCCGTGGCGATAGGCGAGGGCCATGCCGTCGCCGGTGACGATGCCGGCGTTGGTATTGAAGCGAAATAGCCGGCCGGCGCCGCCGGTGGCCAGCACCACGGCCTTGGTGCGCAGCAGGGCCAGTTCGCCGGTCGCGACCTGCAGCGCGACGACGCCGACTACGGCGCCGTCGCTGACAGCGAGATCCAGCACGAAGTACTCGTCCAGGCGCTCGATCTCGGTATATTTCATCGAGGTCTGGAACAGCGTGTGCAGCATATGAAAGCCGGTCTTGTCAGCGGCGAACCAGGTACGAGCGGTTTTCATGCCGCCGAAGCGCCGCACCTGGATGGAGCCGTCGGCCTGGCGGCTCCACGGGCACCCCCAGTGTTCCATCTGCACCAGTTCCCGGTGGGCGTGACGAACGAAGTAATCGACAACGCCCTGTTCGGCCAGCCAGTCGCCGCCGGCAACGGTATCGTCGAAGTGGGCCTGCAGACTGTCCTCCGGGCTCGTCACGGCCGCTGCGCCACCCTCGGCGGCCACCGTATGCGAGCGCATGGGATAGACCTTGGAGAGCAAGGCGATGCGCTGCGGGCGGCCATCTGCCTTGGCCTGTTCGGCAGCGGCGATGGCGGCACGCAAGCCAGCGCCGCCGCCTCCCACGATGACGATATCGAAATCTCGTTGCTGCATGCTCTCTCCGTTTCCAGGCCTTGCGCCGGCGTAGCCGTCGTGGCGCGTTATCGCTTCGCAGACTAGCACTCGCTCTGTGCGTCAGCTATCGGGCGCCTGCGGGCTTGCATGCTTTTCTTGATCTATATCATTCAGCTGTTTGAAAGTCTTTGGCCTATCTGTTGTGTGTTTTCTTTCGCCCGTAACCTGTTAAACAGGCGCGCCGTTGGCGATGCCTCAGCCTGTCCACATCAGCCACAATAAGGGTCGGCTCATGTTGTCCGAATGGATGTCTCGCTTCTCCTGGAAAGCCCTGGCGCCACTGCTGGTTGCACTGCTGGTGGCGCTTTTGCCGGTGCCCGTGGGGCTGCCGCCGCACGCCTGGTACTTCTTCGCCATTTTCCTGGGCTGTGTGGTAGGGCTCATATTCGAGCCACTGCCTGGCGCCGTCATTGGCCTGATCGGGGTAACGGTGGCGGCTCTCCTTGCTCCCTGGGTACTGTATTCTCCAGAACAGCTGTCCGTGCCTGGCTTCAACGCAGCCAACAGTGCCTTTGCCTGGGCCGTTTCGGGATTCAACAATTCGGTGGTCTGGCTGATCTTCGGCGCTTTCATGTTCGCCCTTGGCTATGAGAAGACAGGTCTTGGTAGGCGCATTGCGCTGTGGTTGGTAAAGACCATGGGGCGTCGCACCTTGACGCTGGGCTATGCAGTGATGATCGCCGACGGCATCCTGGCACCGTTCACGCCCTCTAATACTGCGCGAAGCGCGGGCACGATCTATCCCGTTCTGCGCAACCTGCCTCCACTCTACGACTCCCGACCCAACGACCCCAGCATGAAGCGCATGGGCAGCTTCCTGATGTGGACGGCCATTGCCTCGACTTGCGTCACCAGTTCGCTCTTCCTCACCGCCTTGGCTCCCAACCTGCTGGCCATTGCTCTGACAGAGACCGCAACCGGGATTCGTATCGGCTGGGGCGAGTGGTTCCTGGCGGTGGCACCGGCCGGCATCCTGCTGCTGCTGCTCGTACCTTTGCTGTGCTATTGGCTCTGCCCCCCGGAAGTGAAGTCGGGCAGTGCGGTGTCCGACTGGGCGGAAGGAGAGCTCAAGGCACTGGGACGCCTGACACGCAACGAGCTGCTGCTCGTCGTGCTGGTGCTCATCGCGCTGCTGTTGTGGATCTTTGCCGGCGATGTTATCTCGGCATCGCTGGTGGGATTGATCGTGATCTGTGCCATGCTGCTGTTTGGTATCGTCAACTGGAACGACATACTCGACAACAAGGCGGCCTGGAATACCTTCGTCTGGTTCGCCACCCTGGTGGCACTAGCCGGCGGCCTCAGCCAGGTGGGCTTCGTTGGCTGGTTCGGTGACCTGGTCGGGGCACGCATCAGTCACCTCGACCCGTTGGTGGCGATGCTGGCCTTGACGGTGATCTTCTACCTGTTGCACTACTTCTTTGCCAGCGTCACCGCCCACGTCACGGCGCTGCTACCCGTCATGCTCGCTGCCGCCTCGGGTATCCCCGGTATCGATATGCACATGTTCGTGCTGTTGCTGCTGCCGACGCTGGGCTTCATGGGTATCTTGACGCCCTATGGCACCGGGCCGAGCCCCGTCTACTACGGCAGCGGTTTCTTGCCTGGTCCGCTGTGGTGGCGCCTTGGAGCTGTCTTCGGCCTGTTGTTCCTGCTTGTCTGGCTGGCGGTTGGCCTGCCTTGGTTGCTGCTCATTCTGTAGCCGGCGAGCTCGGCGGGCACGCCACTCCACGTCGACGTGGAGTGGCGTTTTCGTATACTCTGCACCTCCCCCTGAACGTTGCAGAGGAAGACGCCGCCGCCCATGTTCGTCGACTCCCATTGTCATCTCGATCGCCTCGACCCGACGACTCACGACGGTAGTCTCGCTGCCGCCCTGGAGGCGGCCCGGGCGCGTGACGTGCGTCAGTTTCTCGCCATTGCGGTGACCCTCGATGACGTGCCGGCCCTGGCTGAAATCGGCCGCGAGCACGCTGACGTGGCGATCTCTGCCGGGGTGCATCCCCTGCATCTGCTCGAACGCGAACCCGACGTCGAAGCCATCAAGGAGACGGCGGAACGTTTCGACGTCGTGGCGATCGGCGAATGCGGTCTGGACTACCATTACCTTGACAAGACACCCGAGCGGGTGCCGTCGCGGGAGGTTCAGTGCGAGCGCTTCCGGTGCCAGCTGGTGGCCGCCACCGAGCTGGAACTGCCCGTGATCGTGCACACCCGTGAGGCGCGCGAAGACACTCTGGCGTTGATTCGTGAGCACTGCGATCCGGCCATAGGAGGCGTACTGCATTGCTTTACCGAGGATCTCGAGATGGCGCGGGAGGCGGTGCGTCACGGCTTTTACATCTCGTTGTCGGGCATCGTCACCTTCCGCAATGCCGAGTCGCTGCGCGAGGTGGCGCGGCGGGTGCCGCTCGACCGGCTGCTGATCGAGACCGACAGCCCCTATCTTGCCCCGGTACCGTATCGCGGCAAGCCAAACGAGCCGGCCTGGGTGGTGGAAGTGGCCGAGTGCATCGCCAGCGAGCGCGGTATCAGCGTCGACGAAGTTGCCATGCAGACCACTGCCAACTTCTATCGGCTGTTTCGCCATGCCGCACCCGAAGTTTCCGCCGAGACCCGCGATGTGCTTGCCCGGGCCGGCTTGGTATAGCGGTACGGCACAGATTCATATCGAAGGTGCAAGCATGAACCTGGATCCTCTGCTCAATCACATCGAGTCGGATGGCGCCATTCCCCCGCTGGATCGCTGGCAGCCAGAGCGGGTGGGGGAGATGGACCTCGAGATCGCCGCTGACGGCCGCTGGTTCCACGAAGGCAGCGAAATGACACGACCTCGACTGGTCAGGCTGCTCTCGACCTTGTTGCGCCGTGAAGAGGATGGCCATTACTACCTGGTCACGCCGGTGGAGAAGCAGCGCATCCGCGTGGCCGATCGTCCCTTCGTCGTGGTCGATGCCGAGCAGGATCAGGCGGGGGACTGGTGGCTGACGACCCATGTAGGTGATCGTGTGCGGCTGGATGGCGAGTACCGCCTGCAGCTGAGTGCCACCCCCGATGACCTCCAGGTGCCGGAGGTGCCGGTCCGCTTCGGCCTTGCCGCCCGCCTGGGGCGTAACGTCTACTACCGCCTGGTGGAGCATGCCGAGCAGCGCTTGACGGAGAGCGGCGCGCTGGCGCTCGGGCTGACCAGCATGGGGGTATGGCAACCGCTGGGCGAGCTTCCCGCCGAGGCCACGTGAGGCTGACCGAGGAGCAGCGAGCGGTCGTCGAGCATGGCGTCGGTCATGCACGGGTGGCGGCGGTCGCGGGAGCCGGTAAGACGACGACCCTGGTCGCTCGCGTCCTGCACCTGCTGGCGCGAGGCGTACCGGCAAATCGAATCCTGGTATTGATGTTCAACCGTTCGGCGCGCGAGGACTTCCAGCGCCGGCTGGTCGAGATGGCGCCGGCCGGGCAGCGTCTGCCGGACGTGCGCACCTTTCATTCCCTGGGGCATCGCCTGACCGCAAGCCTCACCCGTTGGGGTGCGCTGGCACCACGCCGGCTGATCGCCGCCGACTGGCAGGTGGAACGCCTGCTGCGCCAGGCGACACTCGACGTCTTGGAGGACGGCGACCGGCGCGAGATGGCTCTTGAAGCCGACACGCTCGAAGCGCTGGCACACTTTTGCGGTCTGGTGAAGGCCGAGATGGTGCCTGCCGCCGATTTGCTGGATCGCCTCGATGACGATGAGGGTAGCGAGCACTTCGCCGAGACCTTCGAGCGATTCGAGGCGCTGCTGGCCGACCATGCCCTGATGACCTACTCGGACCTGCTCTATCGCCCCTTGCGTGCGCTGGAGGCCGACCCCGACCTGTCGCGGCGGGTCCAAGGCTTTCTCGATCAGGCGATTATCGACGAGTACCAGGACATCAACCAGGCCCAGTTGCGCCTGTTGGCATTGCTCGCCGGTCGCGAGGCCGACGTGATGGCAGTGGGAGACGCCAACCAGTGCATCTACGAATGGCGTGGTGCGCATCCCGACACGATGCGTGAGCATTTTACCGCCACCTTCGGTGCGGCGACCGACTATCCGCTCTCCTTGACGTTTCGTCATGGCCATTCGCTGGCGTTGCTGGCCAACCATGCCATCGCCGCCAACCGGCGCGGCCCTGACCAGCTGTGCCTGGCGGCACCCGGCAATCCGAGGACCCAAATCGCTGTCGAGCAGGGCAGCGCCGCGCTGCTGGCGACCCTGGCGCGCTGGGGGCAGGCCGGAAGAGCGTTGAGCGAAGCCTGCTTGCTGGTGCGCAGCTGGGCGCTGTCGGTACCGGTGCAGCTGCAACTGCTCCAGGCCGGCCTTCCGTTCCGTCTGTCTCGGGAGGATCGCTTCGTCTTTCGCCTGCCGCTGGTGCAGGCGCTGGCCGGCTACCTGCGCCTGGCGCGTACTCCCGTCCTGTTGAACGATCCGGCGCACCTGCTGCGGCTGCTCGAACAGCCTACGCCGTTCGTGGCCCGGGAGCGTCTCGTTGCCCTGGCGCAGCGCCTGGCAGAGACGCAACGCTACCCTGAGCGCGATGACCCTCTGTTGGTCGGCCTCAAGCCCATGCAGCGCCGCAACCTGAAACGGCGCTGGGCGTTGCTGTGCGAACTGCCGCGTCTCGGCGGCTGGGCCCCGGCGCGCCTGCTGGGCCACATCGTCGAGTCGCTGGATGCAGAAAAGGTCCTCAAGCGTGCCGCTGCGCGTCGCGAGAAGGGCGAGGAGGACGTGCGCCTGCTCGACGTACTCATCGAGCAGGCCGGGGAGGCCAGTGATATCGATGCCTTCATCGAACTGCTGGAGCGCCCCGTCGAGAACCATGCCGACGGGCTCCTGATCACCACCGTACATGGTGCCAAGGGGCTGGAGTGGCCGCTGGTCGTGGTGGCAGGGGTCAACGAGGAGGATTTCCCTCACTACAGCCGCGACAATCCGCTTTCGCCCGAGCGCCTGGAAGAGGAGCGGCGTCTGTTCTACGTCGCCGTGACCCGGGCGCGGGAGCGCCTGTTGTTGCTGCATGACAGTGGTGACCACCGTCCTAGCCGCTTCATCGTCGAGACGGCATGGGAGGATTGCCGTCAAGTGGCGACTCGATTGTCGAGTCCAGGTAAAGAAGTCGCTCCCTTGGCGGTTTCTTCACCCACTCTGGTCGCACGCTATCTCAGTGCCGTAGGGGCCGGCGGGTTGACTCTGACCCAGCGCTCGCCAGTGGTCGGGGAGCCGGCGGGAGCCTACACGCCACAGCCTTACCAACCAGGGCAGCGATTGCGCCATGCCGTCTTCGGCGAGGGTGAGGTCGTGGTAGTGGAGGGAGACCCCGCGGATCCGGTGATCGAGGTCAACTTCAAGCAGGCCGGTCGACGTCGCCTGTTGGCCTGCCGGGCTCCCATCGAACTACTCTCCAACGAGAGGGGGCTGACGGAAGCTCTTCAGGGAGAACGCACATGAGCCAGGTATTGACCACGGCCAAGCAGCTGGCCGACTCACTGCAGGGACACCAGCCGCCAAAAGTGCTTGACTGCCGCGCGAGGCTGGGCGACCGCGATGCCGGGCGTCGCCTGTGGGAGGCCGGGCACGTGCCCGGTAGCCTGCATCTCGATCTTGATCGTGATCTGGCCGCCGCACCTGGCGAGAGGGGGCGTCACCCGCTGCCAAGTACCGAGGCCTTTACGGCCACGTTGCAGCGATTCGGTATCACGCCCAGCGTGCCGCTGGTGGTGCTGGATGATATGAGCGGGCAGTTGGCCGCGGCGCGAGCCTGGTGGATGCTCGCCGTATGGGCGAGGCATCCCGAGGTGCGGGTGCTCGACGGTGGCTTGAGAGCATGGCAGGAGGCGGGCGGTGAGCTGGTGCTGGGCCAGGAGGCGCTGCCTGAGCCGAGCCGCTGGCAGCCATGCTACGAGGAAAGTGCCTTGATGAGTGCCGACGAGGTCTTCTCGGGACGGGAACTCAAGGTAGATGCCCGCAGCGAAGAGCGCTTTCGCGGTGAGGCCGAACCCATCGATCCGGTTGCGGGCCACATCCCCGGTGCGACGTGTCGTCCCAGTCGCATGAACCTGGCCGAAGATGGGCGTTTCAAGGCGCCGCTGGCCCTGGCGGCCGAACTCCCCCGTGGCGAGGCCCTCGTATCCTACTGCGGCTCCGGCGTGACCGCCTGCCATAACATTTTGGCCTATGCCATTGCCGGTATGCCCTTGCCTCGGCTCTACCCAGGTTCGTGGAGCGAATGGATTCGAGACCCATCACGCCCGGTGGCGCGCGCCTGATTACGCTAGGATTGTAGTACGCAGTTCTCGACAGGTAGCGTCAACCGCTGGGTAAAAGGAATCGTCAGGAAAGGAAATCCGGGGGGAACGACGATATGAACTTTGCGCTCATCGGAGCCGCCGGATATATCGCGCCTCGTCACATGCAAGCCATCAAGGATACGGGACATACCCTGGTGGCCGCCTACGATATCAACGATTCGGTAGGCATCATCGACTCCATCTCCACCGATTGCGCCTTCTTCACCGAGTTCGAGTATTTCATGGAGTACGCCTGGCGGCTCCGGCGGCAGAAAAAGAAGGCCATCGATTACCTGGTGGTCTGTTCCCCCAACCACCTGCACAGCGCCCATATCTCCGCTGGCCTGCATCTCGGTTGCGATGTAATTTGCGAGAAGCCCCTGGTATCGACCCCGGCACAGCTCGATGAACTGTGTTGCATCGAAGAGGAAACCGGCCGTCGCGTCTACAGCATCATGCAGCTGCGCCACCATCCTGCCATTCATGAGTTGCGCGACAAGGTCCTGGCCGAGCGGCGAGAGGGCCAGTACGACGTCGAGCTGACCTATATCACGGCGCG
Source organism: Billgrantia hypersalina (assembly GCF_052584175.1). Lineage (NCBI taxonomy): Bacteria > Pseudomonadati > Pseudomonadota > Gammaproteobacteria > Oceanospirillales > Halomonadaceae > Billgrantia > Billgrantia hypersalina. The sequence continues at coordinate 3,696 of NZ_JBMIQI010000004.1, read as the reverse complement.
AGGCCCCTGGTACCTGGCCAGTTGGAAAGGGGACCCGCGCAAGTCGTTCGGTGTCATGGCCGAGATCGGGATCCATTTTTTCGACATGCTGCACGTGATCTTCGGTGAGCTGAAGGAACACGTGCTGCATTACCACGACGAGCACAAGGCAGCCGGTTATCTCGAATATGAGAAGGCGCGGGTCCGCTGGTTCCTCTCCATCGATGCCGAGGACCTGCCCGAACGTGTGCGCCGCCAGCATTCGACCTATCGCAGCATCACCTGTGACGGCGAAGAGTTCGAGTTTTCCAGCGGTTTTACCGATCTGCATGTCGTCAGCTATCGCGAGATCTTTGCCGGCAGGGGATTTGGCATCGAAACCGTGCGCCACTGCCTCGAAACCGTCCATCAACTGGGCCAGGCAAGTCCGGAAGCCCCCCGCGAAGGCGAGGCGCATCCCTACCTGGACAACCTCGAGCCAATACGCTCGGCTGCCATTTCCGGACGGGGCTGAGGGAGAGCGCGTGGATTACATCGACCTTGCCACCCAGCAGGCCCGTATCAAGCCACAGTTGGATACCGCCATTCAGGCGGTACTGGCGCATGGTCGCTACGTCCTGGGGCCTGAAGTGGACGAGCTGGAACGCCGACTGGCCGACTATGCGGGCGTTGCCCATTGCATCAGCTGCGCCAACGGCACCGACGCACTGCAGATCGCACTGATGGCGCTCGACATCGGCCCGGGGGAGGAAGTGATCCTGCCTGGTTTTACTTTCATTGCCAGCGCAGAGAGCGTCATCTTGGCCGGTGCCCGGCCCATCTTCGTCGATATCGATCCTGATACCTACCTGATCGATCCTGCCCGGGTCGAGGCGGCGCTTACGCCTCGAACCCGCGCCATCATGCCGGTTTCGATGTTCGGCCAGTGTGCCGACATGGAGGCACTCGGGCAGCTGGCGCGCCGGTACGACCTGGTCGTGGTGGAGGATGCGGCCCAGAGCTTCGGGGCCACCCGGTATGGACGACGCTCCTGCGGCCTGTCGCGCATTGCCTGTACCAGCTTTTTTCCCAGCAAGCCGCTGGGCGCCTATGGTGATGGTGGTGCGCTATTCACCGACGACGACACTCTCGCGGAAGCGGTGCGCCTCGTGGCACGCCACGGAGAGGCGCGTCGCTATCATCACACCCGCCTTGGCATGAATAGCCGCCTGGATACACTCCAGGCCGCCATCCTGCTGGCAAAGCTCGAGCTCTTCGACGAGGAGGTGGCGCTGCGCCAGCAGGTGGCCAAGTACTATGACCGGCTGCTGGACGAGGCGGGGGCCCTCCATATGATTCCGCGTATCGCCCCGGGCAATCGTAGCGTTCATGCTCAGTACAGCATCCGAGTGCAGCGGCGAGATGACGTGCGCTCGCGCCTGTCCGAAGCCGGCGTGCCGAGCGCCGTTCATTACCCGTTGCCACTCAATCGACAGCCCGCGATTGCCGACCCCGAGTGTCACCTGCCTATCGCCGAGGCGGTGTGTCAGGAGATCCTCAGCCTGCCGATGCATCCTTATCTCGAAGCCGGTCAGCAACATTACGTGGTTGAGGCTTTGCTCAATGCCCTGGCCTGACCCCTGTTCCATGACTAACGAAGAAGGGCGTACCGCAAGGTACGCCCTTCGTATGCAAGCGCTGGTTTCGAACTTCTGCCTCACATGTTGGGGTAATTGGGTCCGCCACCGCCCTCCGGCGCCACCCATTGGATGTTCTGCGCGGGATCCTTGATGTCGCAGGTCTTGCAGTGCACGCAGTTCTGGAAGTTGATCTGGAAGCGCGGCTTGCCGTCATCGTCCTCGACCACTTCGTAGACCCCGGCCGGGCAGTAGCGCTGGGCCGGCTCGGCGTACTTCGGCAGGTTCTCGCGAATCGGAAGTGCCGGATCCTCCAGCCGCAGGTGGCAGGGCTGGTCCTCCTCGTGGTTGGTGTTCGATAAGAACACGGAGGAGAGCTTGTCGAAGGAGAGCTTTCCGTCTGGCTTCGGGTAGTCGATCTTCTCGAATTCGTTGGCCGGCTTGAGGGCCGCGTGGTCCGGCGTGGTGTCGTGCAGGTTGGGCAACTTGCCGCCCAGCAACTGGTTGGCGAAGTTGTAGGCGCCGCCGCCTACGGTGCCGTACTTGTGGATCGCGGGGCCGAAGCTGGCGGTCTCCTTGAGCTCGGCGTAGGCCCAGCTCCGCTCCCATTTCTCGCTGAACGCCGTGAGGTCGCGACCGCCCTCGTCGCCGCCGGCGATCGCCTCGAAGACCGTCTCGGCCGCGACCAGGCCGGACTTCATCGCCGTATGCAGGCCCTTGATCTTGGCGAAGTTCAGCGTGCCGGCGTCGCAGCCGATCAGCAGGCCGCCGGGGAAGGTCATCTTCGGCAGGCAGTTTAGGCCGCCCTTGGCGATGGCGCGTGCCCCGTAGGCCACGCGCTTGCCACCCTCGAGATGTCTGGCCAGCACCGGGTGATGCTTCATGCGCTGGAACTCGTCGAAGGGCGAGAGCCAAGGGTTCTGGTAGGCAAGGTCAACGATCAGGCCAACTACCACCTGATGGTTCTCGGCATGGTAGAGGAACCAGCCGCCATGGGTGTCCATGGGCAGCGGCCAGCCCGAACCGTGCAGTACCAACCCCGGCTCGTGCTTCTCCGCCGGGATGTCCCACAGCTCCTTGAGGCCGATGCCGTAGTGCTGGGGGTCTTTGCCAGCGTCGAGCTTGAAGCGCGAGATCAGCCCCTTGCCCAGGTGGCCACGGGCCCCCTCGGCAAACAGGGTGTACTTGGCGCGCAGTTCCATGCCCGGCATGTAGCTGTCCTTGGGCGTACCGTCGGCGGCCACGCCCATGTCACCGATGAGGATGCCGCGAACGGTGCCATCCTCGTCGTGGATCACTTCCTGGGCGGCGAAGCCGGGGAAGACTTCGACGCCGAGTTCCTCGGCCTGCTCGGCCAGCCAGCGGCACAGGTTGCCGGCACTGATGACGTAGCGCTTCATGTCGCCGCCAGTGTTGTGCATGCTCTTTGGCACGAGTGCATTGGGCAGTTTCTGGGCCTTTTCGGCATCCTTGAGCAGGTAGACTTCGTCGCTCGTGGCGGGCGTGGTCAACGGTGCACCACGCTCCTCCCAGTCGGGAAAGAGTTCCTGGAGCGCACGTGGCTCGAAGACCGCACCCGAGAGGATATGAGCCCCGACCTCGGAACCTTTCTCCACGACGCAGACGGAAAGCTCCTGACCTGCCTCTTGAGCTTGCTGCATGAGCCGGCAGGCCGCCGTCAGCCCTGATGGGCCGGCACCGACGACGATTACGTCGAACTCCATCGAATCGCGTTCTACTTGCTCTGTCATCCGGTTGCTCTCCCCTCGGCTTCGTCGTCGGAAATGATGACACCAACGTCGAAAGAAAATAAAACGGTCGTTTGCTTCTCGATATTCTACATGATAGGCATAATAAACGACTCAGGACACCCCTACGATGGCTATGTTTCACAACCTGGCGCCGGGCTAGAGAGGGGATTGTTACTGCTGGCCGGTTCAAGGTAGTCGCTGATCTTTCCTGCAAGTGCCGGGACTTGGCGACTTCAAAACCAGAAGTTTCTTCCATCGAACCAAGCGAGGACACCATGAAAGTACTCGTCGCGGTCAAACGCGTCATCGACTACAACGTCAAGATCCGCGTCAAGCCGGATCACTCCGAC
>NZ_JBMIQI010000003.1:0-263548 GCF_052584175.1 Billgrantia hypersalina | reverse complement strand
GGGCGAAGGGGGCGGTGCCAGCATCGAGAACGTCGATGTCGTGGTGGAGAACGCCCAGTCCACCTTTATCAAGCAGGAGCTCGCCCAGAGCGACCGGCCCGAGCTGGCCGGTGCCAAGGTGGTCGTCTCCGGCGGGCGCGGCATGGGCAGCGGCGAGAACTTCAAGCTGCTCGAGGGCATTGCCGACAAGCTGGGGGCGGCCATCGGCGCCTCGCGCGCCGCGGTGGATGCCGGCTTCGTACCCAACGACATGCAGGTGGGGCAGACCGGCAAGATCGTCGCGCCGGAGCTCTACATCGCCGTGGGCATTTCCGGTGCCATCCAGCACCTGGCGGGGATGAAGGACTCCAAGGTGATCGTGGCGATCAACAAGGACGAGGAGGCGCCGATCTTCCAGGTCGCCGACTACGGCCTGGTGGGGGATCTGTTCGAGATCCTGCCGGAGCTGGAGCAGAAACTGTAAGTGCAAATTGGCGTGGACGAAAGCCGACCCCAGGTCGGCTTTCTTCATTGCAGTCCCCGTGAGGGGCTTTCATTAGCTTTAGCTATATCAAGTCAGCACATTCGCTATTAGCATGTGGTGCGACTTTTTGCCATGCTAGGTGGACGCAGTCATGGGGACTATTCCCCAGTATTCCCTTGCTTTCATGGAGGAGCGAAAATGCCGCATAAACTGCCCGAACTTCCCTACGCCTACGATGCGCTCGAACCGCACATCGATGCGATGACCATGGAGATTCACCACTCTCGGCACCACAAGACTTACGTCGACAAGCTCAACGCTGCGCTGGAAGGCACCGGGCTGGAAGACGTGCCGGTGGACGAGCTGCTGGCCAGCATCGAACGCGTACCCGAGGCCAAGCGGCAGGAAGTGATCAATAATGGCGGCGGCCACTCCAACCACTCCAAGTTCTGGCAGATGATGGCCCCGAACGGCGGTGGCCAGCCCCAGGGCAAGGTGGCTCAGGCCATCGACAGCGAACTGGGTGGCTTCGATGCCTTCAAGGAGGCCTTTACCAAGGCGGCCTTGGGGCGCTTCGGTAGCGGTTGGGCCTGGCTGAGCGTGACTCCCCAGAAGAAGCTCGTGGTGGAGAACACCCTGAACCAGGACAGCCCGCACATGCACGGCAATACGCCCGTGCTGGGTCTGGATGTGTGGGAGCACGCCTATTACCTGAAGTATCAGAACAAGCGCCCCGATTACGTGAATGCGTTTTTCAACGTGGTCAATTGGGAAGACGTGGAGCGCCGCTACCAGCAGGCCACTTCCTGATGGCTTGAACCACATCGCAGCAGCCATCCATCGCCGCGACCCTTGGTCGCGGCGATTTCGTTGTCAACCGGCTCCGTGATGCAGGTCATAAGAATGGAAACGATTCAGTTTTAAGTCGTTAACGATACGTATTATCATGTGTCTCGTGCAGGTACGCCCGCATCCGTCGTCATCCCAACCCGACAGAGACACGCCATGTCACGCTCTTGCTTTGTTCCCCTTGCCCACCCGCTAACTCAATCCATCCGTCATGCCTTGGGCCTCATGGTTACCGGTGCCCTCGCGGCAACACCGCTGCTCGCCATTGCCCAGGCGGAGTCGGAGCAGATGGATACGGTAGTCGTCGTCGGCACGGCACTGAAGGTCGACACGCCACTTGTGGAAACGCCGCGACCAGTTTCGAGCGTAGACCAGCAGGAGCTGGAGCGGCGTAACGTCCAGCAGCTCGATGAGACTTTCCGGTACCGAGCAGGAGTCTTGTCCGGCCATTATGGAGCTGATAACGATACCGACTGGTTCGAAGTGCGTGGACTGGACCACTCTACTTACCAAGATGGTCTACGTATTTATCGGGAGGGGTACTACCACTGGGTGCCGGAAACCTACGGGCTGGAGAGAGTAGAAATCTTTAAGGGTCCCTCGTCGATACTTTATGGTGAGGCGCCTCCAGGAGGACTGATCAATGCCGTTAGCAAGCGTCCCACAGCCGAGCCTCAGGGGCGTTTCGATCTACAGCTGGGCAATCGGGACCATCGTCATGTTGGTGTTGATAGTTCGGGACCGCTTACCGACTCAGGCGATGTGAGGTATCGGCTCGTAGGCACTTGGAAAGAGCGAGAAGGTGACCTTGATCACACCACCAATGAACGTTATTACTTTGCCCCCAGTTTGGAAGTAGATTTCTCCGACGATACTAGCTTGACGATACTTGCCAGTATGCAGAAGGATGACGCCGTACCCGTCAACCCTTTCAAGCCAAGTGTCGGCACCCTTAGCGATACGCCTTTCGGTAAGATAGATCGCCAGACCAATCTCAGCCAGCCTGAGTACGACACCAACGAGCGCACCCAAAGTTCATTGGGCTATGAGTTGGAGCGTTGGTTCAGTGACACTTGGCGCTTTGAACAGAACTTACGTTACAGTGAACTGGACCTTCTGCTTCATAGTAGCTATGCATCGCAAATGCTTGAAGATAACCGAAGTATATCTCAAGGACATGTCCATCGAGATGGAGAGATCAATAGTTGGACGATGGATAACAGGATGATTGGCAGCTGGTACGGGGACGGCTTCGAGAACACTCTTTTACTTGGCGTCGACTATCAAGACTTAAAATTGCAAGGCTGGGAGTTCGATGATTATGGTTCTTTCGGTATCGTAGATGCCTTCGCCCCGGAGTACGGAAACTTCACAGTTGTAGATTATGCTGAGCGCACCCGGCGCGAGATCGAAAAACAGCAGACGGGTATTTATGCGCAAAATCAGTTGCGTCTGGCCGACCGCTGGGTGCTACTAGGTGGTGCACGCTACGACCAAGCGGAGACTCGTAACGATTCGCGTGCGGCAAATGGAGAGAAAACTGCACAATATTCCGATGATAACCACCTAACCCTGTCTGGAGGCATTATGTATCTGGGTGAGGGTGGCTGGAATCCTTATCTCAGCTATGCGGAATCTTTCAGTCCGCCCACTTTTACAGGTGAAGATGGCGAATTGCATCAGCCCAGCGAGGGAGAACAATGGGAATTAGGAATGAAATTCGCCCCGGAGGGATGGGATGGCTATATGACGGCTGCCATCTTCGATCTCAAAGAGAGCAATAGCTTGTGGACGAGGCCCAATGGCACTCAGGCTCAGGTACCGGGAAGCCGTTCACAAGGGTTCGAAGTGGAGGGTAGCGTTCAGCTCAGCGAGCCACTACGCTTAACAGCTGCATATACCTATACGGATGCTCGTAATACCGAAACTGACCAGAGGCTATCAGGAATTCCGCGTCATCAAGCCTCTACCTGGATAGATTACGCCTACACGCAGGGAACATTGAGCGGCCTCCAGTTAGGAGGTGGCGTTCGGCATGTCGGGAGCAGCGTGGATGGTGAGCTCACGGTCCCTGATTATACTATGTTAGATGCGATGGTAAGATACGATTTGGATGACAGTTGGAGACTGCAGCTTAACGTCAACAATCTCACCGATGAAACCTATGTCGCATCTTGTAATTACTGGTGCTACTACGGCGAGTCACGCAGCGTGATCGGCAGCCTTAGCTATCGCTGGTAGATCATCAAAGCCAAGGCTCTAACCGGCGTGGCTACGTTACGTCGGGTAGAGCCGTTCTTCAGCACGCCACGGCGATCCGGTGCTCTCCGTTGGGGTGGGGCATTACCTGCATGGGCAGGCCGTAGATAGCTTCCAGCTTATCGCGGGTCATGATCTGTTCGGGAGTGCCATGGGCCAATACCCGACCGCTGTGCAGCGCGAGCAGCTCGTCGCAGTAGCGTGACGCCATGTTGATGTCATGCAGCACGATGATGACGCACAACCGAAGCTCGTCGCAAAGCTTGCGGATCAATGCCAGCACTTCCATCTGGTGGGCGATATCCAGCGCCGCCAGCGGTTCGTCCAGCAGCAGGAAGCGGCTCTCCTGTGCCAAGAGCATGGCCAGCCAGACGCGCTGGCGCTCCCCGCCGGAGAGGGTATCCACCAGGCGATCGGCAAAGGCTTCGGTGTGGCTGAGTTCCATGGCGCGTTCCACAGCCGTCTTGTCCTTCGGCGTATGTCGCCCCAGCAGGCCATGCCAGGGATAGCGGCCGAATCCGATCAGCTCGCGGCCGGTCAGGTTCTCGGCGCTGGGGAGGTGCTGAGGCAGGTAGGCGACCCGGCGGGCGAACTCGCGCTGCCCCCAGTCGCCCAGCGGGCGGTCATCCAACAGAATCTCGCCATTACTTGTCGGCTGCTGCTGGGCAAGCAGCTTGACCAGGGTCGATTTGCCCGAGCCGTTGTGGCCAATCAGGCCGTAGACCTTGCCTTCCTCGAAGCGATGCTCGACGGGCTTGAGCAGAAGTTTGCCATTGATTTCGAAGGTGGCGCCCCTGACCTCGAACATGCGGGTTCCTGTACGACGTGACGTTTCCCATAGGGTAAACGAGAATCGTTGCAATTATCTACCATCGCAACATGGTTGCGGTTTACAAGCCCAGCCAGGTCCGCAGGCGACGAGCGGGTGAGGAGACATGATGGGACGAAATGTCTTTGCCATTGTTCGCCAGTAGTGCCGTGGTTTCCTTCAGGGGTGCGATGACGGCTTCGAGATGATGCTGGCAGAGCTGTCGATTGAGAGCGGCGGGGCACTGTGCCATGAGCAGGCTGCAGTGGTAGAGCGCCGTGTCCAGCGACTGGCAGACATTCTTGAACGGGGCGGCTTCCCAGCGGCAGCGCTGCAGCTCGCCGAGGAGCATCTGCAACATCGAGGCATCCAGCCAGCACGGCGTATTGTCGGCGCTGGTGGAGCGTGCCACCGAAGCGTGAACGGCCTGGAAGGAGACATGCAGAAACACGCATGAATAGTACAGTTGGGAGCGTTCCGCATTCATGAAGTTACCATTGAACATCAATGAGACTTATTCTTATTTTGTGCCTGTCGAGCCCACCTGTCAATGACGCTAGGTTCGAAATTCAATTGAGAATCGATTTCAGTTAAGATCGGGCGAGTAAAACGTTACGCGAGAAGAGCCGAGAGCATGACCGACCATAGAGCGCAGCCAAGAGGACAAGTGCGAACCGCAGGTAATCGCCAGGAGCCGTGGGGATGAGAGGGAATACGCTGGCTTTTTCACCGGGGCGCGCCTGCCTGCTATTGAGCCTGCCCCTGCTGCTGCTGTTCTGGCTGGGGTTGCAGGAGCAGGGAGGATGGGAGCTGGGGTTGAAGGTGCTGGTCGCGCCTTCGCTGCAGGGGGTGGGTGAACTGCTGCTCTACTACGCCTGGTGGCCCAGGTTGACGATAGCGCTGTTGGCGGGTGGTGGCCTGGCCCTGGCCGGCGTGCTGATGCAGCAGGTGTTGCGTAACCCGCTGGCATCGCCCACTACCCTGGGCGTGGCCTCGGGGGCCAACCTGGCCCTGCTGGCGGCAACCTTGCTGGCGCCTGGCCTGCTGGCCGTAGGGCGTGAGTGGGTGGCGCTAGCCGGCGGGGGCCTGGCGATGGGGCTGGTCTTCGCCCTTGCCTGGCGCCGTGGGCTCGCCCCCATAGTGGTGGTGTTGGCGGGGCTCGTCGTCAACCTCTATCTCGGCGCGTTGGGCACGGCCCTGTTGCTGTTCAATCACGAGACGCTGTCGGGCTTGCTGATCTGGGGCGCCGGTTCGCTCGCCCAGAATGGTTGGGAAGGTGTGACGACGCTATGGCCCCGGCTGGCCATGGGAGCCGTAGCGGCCTGGTTCCTGCTGCGTCCATTGGCGGTGCTGGAGCTGGACGATGCCAGCGCCAAAAGCCTGGGGATATCGCTCATGTACCTGCGTTTTGCCGGAATGGGGCTCGCTGTCTTCCTTACCGGCAGTATCGTCAGCGTGGTCGGCGTCATCGGCTTCATCGGGCTGGCCGCCCCCAATATCGTGCGGCTGGCCGGGGCGCGGCGCCTCGGTGAGCGGCTGCTGTGGGGCACCCTTCTCGGCGCGGTGCTGTTGGCCACCACCGACCTGCTGCTTCAAAGCTTCACCGGCATGCTGCCTACCTTGATTCCCACCGGTGCGGTGACTGGTGCGCTGGGAGCGCCACTGCTGCTGTGGTTGATTCCCCGCTTGAGGCTTCAGGGCAACCGGGCGCCCCAACCGAACGCGGTGCCGGCAATCCGGCACCCTGCACCGGCGCGTCTCGCCGCTTGCCTCGGCATGGCATTACTGCTGGCGATCGTGCTGGGGCTGATGCTGGGGCAGGGCGTGAACGGCTGGTACTGGCTATCACCGGTCGACTGGGGTGTCATGCAATGGCGGCTGCCACGGGTTCTGGCGGCGGCGGCCAGTGGCCTGATGCTTGCCGTGGCCGGTACGCTGCTCCAGCGTCTCTCCGCTAATCCGATGGCTAGCCCCGAGGTGCTGGGGATAAGCGGCGGCTGCGCCATTGCGCTGATCCTTGGGATCTACCTGATACCTGCACCCAGCGGAGGGATGCTGATCACGGTCGGTACCCTGGGCGCCGTTGTCACTCTGTTGGTCCTGATAGGGCTCAACCGTCGCAGTGGCTTCGCACCCGAACGCCTGTTACTCAGCGGGGTGGCAATCGGTGCGCTGTTCGACGCGGTACGCAGTGTGATACTGGCGGGTGGCGATCCGCGAGGCCAGCAGGTCATCGCCTGGCTGGCGGGCTCGACCTACTATGTCGACCTAGGGAGTGCGCTGATGGTGGGCACACTGGCGGCACTGCTGGCACTCTTTACACTGCCGCTCTCGCGCTGGCTCGACATCCTGCCGCTGGGTCCAGCAACCACGCAAGCACTGGGAGTGGAGCTGAATCGGGCTCGACTCTCATTGCTCCTGCTGGTGGCCTTGCTGACGGCCTGTGCCACCCTGATGGTCGGGCCGCTCTCCTTCGTCGGGCTGCTGGCGCCCCACATGGCCAGGCTGCTTGGTCTGTCACGGGCGAAAGAGCATTTGCTCGGGGCTGCGCTGGTCGGTATGTTGCTGATGGTGCTAGCCGATTGGGTGGGTCGCCAGGTTATTTTTCCCTACGAAATTCCAGCCGGCCTGGTGGCTTCGCTAATTGGCGGTGCCTACTTCATGTGGGGGCTGCGTCGGTTGTAAGGGAGGGCGACGCCGCACGGTGAGGAGGCGCTCAGGTCTCCTCCGACGATTCGAGCGCGGCGACAAGAAGCTCGGCAAAGCGCTGTGCCGAGGGCAGGGCGCCAAAACTCCAGACCGGGGGCAGCGTGATCAAGGTGTCGTCGCGCACACTGGGGTGATGCTGCCAGAGGGCACTGCCGGCCAGCTTTTCCTCGACGCCCACGGGATAAGGTTCCACCACCACCAGGCGCGCCTCCAGCTCGAATAACCTTTCGATACCCACCAGGGCAAAACCCCAGTAGTTGGTTTCCTCCTGCCAGGCGTTTTCCAGCTCAAGGCGGTCCATCACCGTCTGGAAAAGACCGTTCTCGCCGAAGACCCGCACGTGTCGCTCGTCCATGAATTGCACGAGGAGCAGGGGAGGTAGCTCTTTCGGCAGCGCCTGGCGTAGTTCCTCGAAGCGCGCCTCGGTCGCTGCAATCAGCGCTTCGGCTTCCTCGATTCGACCGTGCGCCTGGCCCAGCGCACGTGTCAGCTCGAGTATGGCCTCCCAGGTATCGCTCTCCGGCGTATAGAGCGCATTGCTTTCAACTGGCGCAATGCGGCGCAAGCGAGGCGACAGATGGCTGAACATGGGCGTGATGATGATGCGTGAAGGATCGAGGTGGGCGAGCAGTTCGACGTTGGGTTGCGCGCGAAGCCCGATATCCGCGACCTCTCCCGGCAGGCGAGGCTTGCCGACCCAGCTGTGGTAATCCTCAACCTGGGCAACGGCATCGGGGGGAGCGTCCAGGGCGACCAGAGTTTCGGCCAGGGTCCAGTCTAGGGTGGCCAGGCCGCCTTCGTTGCCGGCCGTGACCGGCGTGGCTACCAACCATAGCCAGCCGAGGGCGCCGGTCAGTGAGATAAGTCGGAAAAGCAGGGAGGTCATGTATTTACTAGGTCTAAAAAGGAAAGAAACCGTGAAGCGGCCAAGATACGCCACCTCACGGTGCAGTGCCATGAATGCATTTCGCATGGCGAATCAGAACTGGTATCTCACGTTGGCGGTGACGCTGCGGCGGTCGCCATAGCCGCAGTCGGCCCCTTCGGACCGGCACCAGGCGATGTGCTCCTCGTCGGCGAGGTTCTTGGCATCCACCGAGAAGTCCCAGTTGCCCAGGGTATAACCTACCATAGCGTCGTAGAGCGTCACCGAGGGGACCAGGGGCGCGCCTGCTGCACCGACGCTGTCGCCGACGTAGCGCACCCCAGCACCGATGCGCCAGTTGCTGCCGACATATAAGCGATTCCACCAGGATGCCTGGCGCTCCGCCACGCTGGACAAGCGCTCGCCGGTGGCGTCATCGCGTGCGTTCAGGTCGGTGTAGGCCAGTTGGGTCTCGAAGCTGTCCCAGCGCTTGTTGGCTTGAAGCTCCCAGCCGTCAATGACCGCGCCGGTCTGTTCGGCGCCTCCGGGGGTCTGACCATCGCTGACGCGGTTCTGCTGGGTGATGTCGAAATAGGCGGCGGTGATACCCAGCGACTTGTCGGCAGAGAGATACTTGAAGCCGATCTCCTGTTGATCGCCGGTGGTCGGCTTGAGCGCATTCGCCGCGGGCGTTCCGTCGGTGCCTAGGTTCATGTCGAACGACTCGGCGTAGCTCGCATAGGGTGAAAGGCCGTTGTCGAAGCGATACATCAGGCCGATCCGGCCGGTCGTGGCTTCCTCGCGGCTCTCGGTAGCCGGCCCGTCGACCGCCAGGCTGCGGTTTTCCGCCCAGTCGTGGCGTAGGCCGGCGGAAATTACGACCGGGCCCACCTCGATGTGATCGGCCAGGTAGAGGCCTGTTTGCTCGATCTCGTTGTCGGGTCTGTCCGACGGCGTGATCACGTCCGTGTTGAGGTTGCCGTACCGGGGCTCGTAGAGGTTGAAGCTGCCGCCCAGTCCGTAGCCGTAGAAATAGTTGTCCTCCTCCCAGCGCGCATCTTGCCGATCCAGGCCCAGCAGTAGATGGTGGCGGGTAACGCCGAGATCGAGTTGTCCATTCAGCCGAGCGTCCAGGTTGAGGATTCGTGTGCTCCTGTCGACGGTATAAATGGTTCTTGATACCTCGCCGTTGGCATCCGGCACGCTGGGAATGTCGATCCAGTGTTCGCGGGTTTCAGCGTCGGAGCGAGTATAGCGCGCCGTAGCGGACAGGGACCAATCATCGGTAAAGCGATGATCAAGGAACAGGGTCGCCTCGGTCTTTTCGCGGTCGTAACGATCCCAGCCCGGTTCACCGACGAAGCGCTCGGAACCGATGTGTCCTCTAGAGCCTGGATCCAGCGTACCGGCTTGAGGAAGGAACTGGGCCGATACCTGCCCCTTGTTCTCCTGGCGATTCAACAGCAGCGTGATATCCGTGCTCTCGCTGGGGCGCCAGGTAAAGGAGGGGGCCAGCAGGTAGCCGTCGTCTGCGACGTGATCCACCTGTGTATCGCTGTCGCGCCCCAGGGCAACGAGGCGGTAGAGAAACTCGCCGCGCTCGTCCAGCGGGCCGGTGAGGTCCAGGGCTAGCTGCTTGCGGTCGAAGGTGCCGTACTGGGCCCAGATCTCCCCGCTGCGCTCTTCCCGGGGAAGCTTGGAGACGGCATTGACGATGCCGCCCAGGTCACCCTGGCCATAGAGCATCGAAGACGGTCCCTTCAGTACCTCGATGCTCTCCAAAGCGTAAACATTGGAGCGCACACTGTTGTACCAACCGTAATTCTGGCGCAGTCCATCCAGATAGCGTGCCGCATCCACGCCACGCACCTTGGCACTGTCGATGCGAGTGTCGAAGCCGAAGTTGCCGGCATGAACGCCTGAGGTGTAGAGCAGCGCGTCCTGGATCGACTTGGCGCCCGAATCGCGAATGAATGCCTCGTCGACGATCGAAACCGAATAGGGCTGCTCCTGGATGGCAATGTCCATCTTACCGACGTTGGGTTCACGCTCCAGTGCGAGATATTCGGGAGTGACGATGGCATCCGAGACGACTTCGACGGTCTCGAGCTCGACGAGGTCGTTCGTGACGGTCTGAGCAAGCGCGGCGAAGCTGGCTCCGGTCAGCGACACAAGAGCCGCCGAGCCGCAACGGCGCCAGAAAATGGGTGACGAAGGCATGGTGATCCCTTTGCTGTGTAATTTTAATGCAAATGATAGTTCTTATCATTAATATGCTAGAGGCTTCGCTTCGGCGAGTCAACGAGGCGTAATGGCAAAGTGGCGCCAGGGCCGAGACGCTGCCGTCCGGCTGCCGGCAGAGTTGCTTTTGCATATGAAGGGAGGAAATCAAAAGGCGTAGTTGATGCTGCCCAGGACGCCGCGCTCGGCGCCGAAGTAGCAGAACTCGAGCGAGTTGCACGAGGCGACGTACTCTTCGTCGGTGAGGTTGGTGACGTTGAGGCGCGCACTCATGCCGTCGAGGCCGAGTCTGCCGAGGTCGTAGCCCAGGGTGGCGTCGACGAGGGTGTATACCGGCACCTCAGCGGTGTTGGCCCGATCGGCCTGGATGCCGGCGTAGTGACGCACGCCGAGCCCGACATCGAGGCCGGCGAGCGCGCCCTTGTCGAAGGCATAGTTGCTCCACAAGCTGGCCAGGTGGCGCGGGGCGTAGATGGCGCGGTTGCCTTCGTTGCCGTCGTCGCTGCGCTTGTAGGTGATATCAGTATAGCTGTAGGCCGCCTGCAGCCGCAGGTTGTCGCTCAATTGGGTGTAGGCTTCGAATTCCAGGCCCTGGGATTCGATCTCACCCACCGCACGGTAAGGGTCGGTGGGCTGCTCCTTGGTGGCCACGTTCTCTTGGTTGATCTGGAACAGCGCCACGCTGTAGCGATCCTGAGTGACCGCCGGCTGGTACTTCAGGCCGGTTTCGAGTTGCCGGCCCTCCATCGGCGGCAGCAAGTCGCCCTCCGCATCGACGAAGCTCGTCGGAGTAAAGGCGGTCGAGTAGCTGAGGTACGGCGCAATGCCATTGTCGAACAGGTAGAGCAGCCCGGCTCGCCCACTGAATTGGGTGTCGTCTAGCTCGCTGGTATCGCCGCTGTCCAGGTTGGTGTTGGTGATGTCGACCCAGTCATAGCGTCCGCCGAGGGTCAGGCGCCATCTGCCGAGGGCCATCTGGTCCTGAACATAGACGCCGGTCTGGCGCAGCTCGTGATCCTCGCGCGTCGGCGGGTAGAAAGCGAGCGGCTCGGCGCCGTACTGAGGATCGAAGGCATCGATATCGGGGAGCATGCTGGAGGGCCATGACACCCGGTTGTCGCGCCGCTGGTAGTCGGTCCCGACCAACACGGTATGGTCGACGAAGCCGCCGGACAGGTTGGCCTCGAGCTGGTTGTCCAGGGTCCAGGCCTCCAGCGACTCGTCGGCGCCGGAGTAATAGCGGATCAGCTCGCTGTCCGATGCCCAGCCGTAGGCGTAGACCTGATTGAGCACAACATCGGAGTTGAGATAGTTGAGGCGCTGGCGCCCCGTCCAAGCCTCGCTGAAGCTGTGCTCCAGTTCGTAGCCCAGCATGCGCTGTGTGCGTTCGTACTTGTCATAGTCGTCTTCGCCTTCGAAGAAATTGTTCGATATGCGCCGGCCGCTGCGATCTACCACGGTGCCTTCATAGGGCAGGCCGGCGTGATAGCCTCCTTCGGGGTCCTGTTGCAGGTAGGCCTTGAGTGTCAGGCTGGTAGCGTCCGTCACGTCCCAGGTCAGCGAGGGCGCGATGGCGTAGCGCTCCTCCTCGACGGGGCCGAACTGGGTATCGGCCGCCCGGGCCAGGCCGACCAGTCGGTAGGCCACGCGCTGTTGCTCGCCCAGTGGTCCCGTCAGGTCGAAGGCGGCACTGCGCTGGCTGTTATTGCCCGCGGTGAGGCGCAGTTCGCCTCCCTGCTGGAACTGCGGTCGCTTGCTCGTGAGGGCGACCACGCCGCCCGGCGACGCCTGGCCATACAGCACCGAGGCGGGGCCTCTCACCACCTCGATGCTGTCGAGAAACCACGGATTGACGCTCATCGAGCTGTGCGAGTTGGTATCGCCCATTAGTTTGAGGCCGTCGAGGAAGGTATTGCTCAGACTGCCATCGGAAAAGCCGCGCAGTACCAGATAGTCGAAGCGATTGGAAGCGCCGATCTGGTTGGTGAATACGCCAGGACTATAATCCAGAGCGCGCTGCACCGTACGAGCGCCACGCTCCTCCCACTCCTCATGCTCGACGGTGGAGGTGGCCTGGGGCGTTTCATTGAACGGCGTCTCGGTCTTGGTCGCGGCCTGGCCGGTAACGGTCAGGGTTTCCAGCGTGGCGTCATTCGCCTCCTGTGACTGCTGAGCCTGGGCGCTAGTCACGGCAAGGGTGGACACGAGCGCGATGCTCAGTGTCAGTGGGTGGGGTGTCGGCATGACGGTTCCTCTGCGGAAATTGTCTCATCAGGTAATGAGAATTGTTCCTTTTATGAGGGCTGTTGTCCTATGCAGGCTGCTCAATGGGCTCTGCGCAATGCTCAAGTGGGACGATGCAGGGAACTTGGCGAGTAGCCGTAACGCTGGCGAAAGGCCGCGGTGAAGTTATTGGCATGCCGATAGCCCGCGCTCTGCGATGCGCGCTCGACCCCATGACCCTGAAGCAGCATCTGCCGGGCGATTTCAAGGCGCCTTTCGCGCAGGTAATCGAAGACGCTGCAACCGTACGCCGTCTGGAATTTGCGCCGCAGGGTGGCGGGGCTCATGGCGGCCAGTTCAGCCAGCGCCGCCAGGCGATGCGGTTCAGCCGGGCAAGACTGCAGCCGCTCGCGGACGCGCTCCAGCCGCTGCCATTCCCCTGGGGTGAACCGCACGCTTGGCATGTCGGGTTCCGGCGGCAGGCCATGAGCCAACAGCTGCAGTGCAATTCCCTCCCACTGCAGGCGCGATGCCACGCCGACCAGCGGGGAGTCCAGAGCCTGTTCAAGCATTTGCTGCATGCCGGTAGGCAGTGCCCAAGCATGCAAGCTCGTACTTGGCAAGTGCCTGCCGCCGCTGGCCTCGGCAAGGCGTGGCGCTTCCAGTGCCAAGGTCAGGGCGCGTATACGCTGGTTAGGGGGTTGCATGGCTTGCAGGCCTTCACGCTCGTTCAAGCTAACGCTCAGGGCTATGCCAGAGGTGAAATCGAGGCGCTTGTCCCCTAGGGCGACGTCGGCACGTCCTTCGAGCATGACGATGATCGAGAGCGGGGCGGGGCGACAAGAACGGGAATCGTAGCGCTGCAGCACTTCGATGTCCGAGGCGACCAACTGCATGCCGGCACCGGGCTCGAGCTCCTGGATGCGCCCGTGCAGTACCGGTACCTGATCTGCCGCACGACGCTGGGTAGGGAAGCGATAATCGATGCCGTAGCGTTCGCCGTAGGCGACGAGATCGCTCGCCGTATGCGCACGGGGAGGGAGAAGGCGCGAGTCGGTCATTGGCACAGTTGATTTCCCATGCAGGCTCGTCCGGAAGCTAGCATAGAACGAGTCGGATGCCAATGAGAGGGATTTGCATTGTTATCTTGGCGAAGAAACCTTTTCCGTGGCGTGACGATGACGAAACCGCTGGCAGGCGACGGCCGGCACGAAAACGCCCGGCACTTGGCCGGGCGCGGTAGTCACGACGTAGCGTCCGCTAGAGCAGGAAGTCCTCGGCGCGCAGGCTGTCCACGCCGAGGACGGCGATCTGCAGGTCGACGACGCCGTCGCCGTTGACGTCGCCTTGCACCAGAGAGCCTTCGCTACGCAATTCTCCAGCCGTGCCACTGAAGGCGGCATTGCTCACCCAGGCGAATCCCTGATCGCCTTCGCCGATGAGGTCGGCATCGATGTGCGAGAGATCGATCAGGTCGCCTTCGCTGCGGTCGAAATCGACGATGATGTCGCTGTCGAAAGCCGTGGATTCGAAGGTCGAGAGATAGACGAAGCGATCGCTACCTTCCCCGCCGGTCAGGCTGTCACTGCCAAGGCCGCCATAGAGCGAATCGGCTTCCGCCGTTCCGACGATGGCCTCGTCGGCGTCGGTGCCGATCAGTCCTCTGTCGGCGCGGGTCGGCTCGCCAACCAGATCGCCCGAGGCAATCACGTCCGTAGGAAGTGCCTGTTCGCTTCCTTGAACCTTGTAAGAGAAGCGCCACACCTCGCCCGGTTCCAGTACCGTGCCACCGTTGGCCGCGTCCACGGTATAGCCCGACTCGCTGACCGTGACCGAGCCGTTCCACAGTTCGACGATTGTGTCGGGCAGGCTGAAGTTCACCGAGGGCTGATTGATGACCACGTCCGATGTATTGGTCACGAAGACCTCGGTCATGTAGCCGTTCGACCAGGATTTTGTGATGTTGCTGCTGATTTCGAGGAAGTCCGCCGCCGTGGGAGCGGGGGCCAGCGCAGCGATGAGCTCGGCATCGGCGGTCTCTCCTGCTATCAGCGCCGCCGGATCGAATGCAAGTTCGGTTCCGTTCAAGGCAAGTGAGGTCGGTGCTTCACTCGTAGGCGCGTACGCCTTGAAGGAGAAGCGCATGACCCCGCCGGCCTTGAGTACATCGCTGCCGTCGTAGCTGACCTGATACTGTTCGTCCGACCGGGACAGCAGCGTGGCACCATAGAACTGGGCGATCTCTGCCGGCAGGGTGAAGGCAATCTCGGGGTTGGTGACGTCGCTAGCGGAATGGTTGGTAATTTCGACCCGCATGACGTAGCCTCCCGCCCAGCGATTGACCACGGCCAGTTCGACATCGAACTCGGCGGCGTCGGGTGCCGGAGTGTCGCTCGGGATATCCGCTTCTTCATCTACGGGCGTTGCGATGGGCTCGATCGTGCTCGACTCGGGTGCCGCCTCCACGGGCTCCTCTCCTCCGGCTTCCTCTGTGGAAAGCGGCTCGTCAGCGGCAGCTTCCTCAGCCGCCGGTTCACTGCCGACCGTTTCCTGCTCAGGCGAGGCAAGGATCTCCTCTACGGTGGGCACTACCGGAGCGCTGCCCAGTGAAACCGTACGCGTGGCAATATCGAGAACGGTGCCATCGACAAACAGCGCCCGTTCGATATTGAACAGCGTGTTGTCATCGCTCGCGCCATCAAGGAAGACACTGCCATCGTCGTCGAAGCGAATCTTGTAGGCACTATAGGTCTGTTCCATATGGGCGATGTCGAAGCCGGCACCGCCGTCGAGGATGTCTTCACCCATCCCGCCACGCAGGATGTCGTCACCGGCACCGCCGAGCAGCGTGTCGTGGCCCAGGGCGCCATCCAGGTACACCCCGTTGTCAGTGCCCTGGATGATGTCGTTGCGGCGCGAACCGACCACAAAATCGAAGGTAATCTGGTTGGCACCGGCCTCGGTGATGGCGCCGAAGGTCTTGCCGCCGTCGTTGTACCACACCACCGTCGACATGCCGTCTGCGTCGGCGTCGCGAATCGATTGTTCGACATGCACGGTATTGCCGTGGTCCTGGCCACCGTGAAAGTTGATGTCCCGGTCGGTGGAAAGGACATGAACGTCGTTGCCCACCGAGGAGCGCCATGAGGCGAACAGTACGCTATGGCGCATGCCCGAGTCCTCGAGGTGGCTCAAGGTCCCGTCGTAGCTCTCCCGCAATTCGAAGGCGTAGCCATTACCTCCCGTCCCCTTGTTGAAGGCCCCATGAACGCCGAGAGAGTTGGCGTTAAGGTCGAGGGAGAGGGCGAACTCAAAGGCGGTAGACGGCCCGTCGAGTACCTCGATGTCCTTGACCTGTGCGTTGACGGTGCCGTTGAGCTTGATTGCCTGGTACTCGGTCAGGTCCGAGAGGGTGTTGCTGAATGCGGCCTTATCGGGCGAGCCCAGCTCGAACTGTACCGTAAAGCCTTGCAGGGTCACGTTCTCCAGCGCGTCGAAACGCTGAACCTTGGTTTCCCCTCCGTCGAAATCGAAATGAACGCCCCGGTCCAGTGTTACCTTGCCACCTTCAACCGAGACCACCGTGGCCATGCTGGTCCGCAGCGGGGCATTGAGCTTCTGCCAGGAGGTGTCGCCGATCTCGTCGAAGTACTCCTGGGTATTGTCTTGCCAGATGCGCACGGTGTCGCCTGCTTGCAGGCCATGGTCGGCCTTGAGCGACAAGGTATTGACCCCCATCGCTGCATCTTGCTGAAGATAACCGGCAAACCGGGTCGCCGTGCTCTCCACCAGGAAGCCGTGCTTGTCGCCGGAGGCAAGGGCTTCATCGGTGAAGGTGATGCGCGTCTCGCCGCGCCCCGCGCCGACGATGGCGATATCCGAGCGACTGACCGTGATCATGTTATCGAAGTGATAGTCGCCCGCTGCCAGGCGTAGAATGCTGCCTGCCGGTTCGCTGTCGATCAGCGCCTGAAGTTCGACGGCGGTGATGTCCGGCCCGATGAGAGTTTCGCCCAAGGCGAGTGAGCTGGGCTCGGCGAGAGTCGTCTCGATGAACTCGACGGTTTCTGCAATCTCTGAGGTCTCGGGTGCAAGCAACGCTTGGGCTTCTGGGGAGTAGTCGGGGCTGACACCATTGACCGTCAGGCCGGTGGGAAGCTGGCCGCTCTCGCTGAGCACCTTGAACTTGAACCTGACGGTCTCGCCCGGGGCGATGTCGTTGCCAATGTCGTCATCGACAATGGAATAAAGGTTGCCGCTGTGGCCCTCGACCATCCCATCCCAGATATCGGTAATGGTGCCGTCCAGCGTGAAGTCGACCTTATAGTCGACGATCGGTTGTGTTCCCTGGTTGGAGATGAATATCTCCATCACGAAGCCGCCATTCCATTGGCTGCTGAGAGAGGCATCGATATAGGGACGCATGAGCTACTGCCTGAATAGGGAAAGCAGGCCGCCCGAAGGGGCGGAGGGTATGTCGGCTGCGAAAGAAGAGGAGCACATGCCAGCGCGATGTGGGCTCGTAGCATGGCCGGGCAGTCAGTTGCCCCTTGTCGTCCCTGGAGTCGTTCTATTGAGCAGGACAGGCTGAATATACCGTTTCGTTTCGTTTCGCTTTAGCAAGAAAAAAGCACATTTCTTTACGCATTTCCTAAGTCGCTTTGGCAGCAGCGCAAACCAGGAGGGCCAGAAGGTGGGGTGTGGCTAACTGGATTGATAACAATTATCATTAGTGGCATCATCTGACGCCGCCCAACCCAAGGCGACCGTTTGCCATCCACGTCTCGGAGTTAGCCAGTGAGATCGTTTCGCCACCCCTGCCTCATGTGTCTGCTCTGGCTGGGGCTCGTTGCCTCGGCCGGTGCCGACCCCGACGTTCGCGAGGAAGCCAGGCAAGCCCAACGCAGTCAGGCTGAACTTCAGGCGCGCATCGACGAAGCCGATGACGAGTCGCGGGCCATGCTCGAGGAGCTGCGCGAGCTGGAGCGCGCCGAACGGCGTCTGGCGCGTGAGAATGCCGAGCTCGCCCCGCGGGTTCAGCGCCAGGCCGAGTCCCTGAGCCGGCGTGAGCAAGCCCTGGATACCCTGGAAGAGACACGCGACGCCCTGCCCGAGCTGCAGGAGCGGATGCTCGAGCGCCTCGAGCAGTGGGTCGAGAACGACATGCCCTTCCTGCGCGAGGAGCGCCTGGCACGGGTTGCCAGCCTGCGCTCACAGGCCGGCGAGCTGTCTTCCGTCGAACGCTGGGAGCGAATCGTCGAAGCCTGGCGCGCCGAGCTGGAGTACGGGCGAGAAGTCGATGCCTGGCGGGGTTACCTCGGCGAAGGTGAGTCGCGCCGCGAGGTGGACTACCTGCGATTGGGGCGTGTGGGCTTCTACTACCTCACGCCGGACGGTCGCGCCGGGCGGGTATGGCAGGCCGAGGCCGGCAGCTGGGCCGCGCTCGACGAGGAGCAGCGGCGCGAGGTGCGTAACGGCCTGCGTATCGCGCGCGATCGCCGCGCACCGGAACTGCTCAGCGTGCCGTTGTCGCAGCCGCTCGAGTCGGTGGAGGACGAGACATGAAGTCGATACGTTTCGCCGCGGGCCTGCTGGCAGTGTTCTGGTTGAGCGCTGGCCTGGCCCAAGCCCAATCGGACCCGCTCGAAAGCCTGCGTGCCGAGCGTGAAGCTGCGGAAAGCCGCGATCGCGCGCGCCTGGCCGAGCTGGTCGAGGATCGCGAGGCGCTCGAGGCAGCCCTGGAAGAGGCGCGAGCTGCCCACGCCGAGGCCGAGGCGCACCACGCGGAGCTGCAGGAGAGGGCACGCGAGCAGGCCGAGCGAGCCGATGCGCTCGAAGCGCGTCAGGACGAACAGGGCGACGACCTCGAGGCGATCCTGGCCTCGCTGAAGCAGCACAGCGGCGAGCTGCGTGACAGCCTGGCCGATAGCTGGCTGGTCGTGGGGGGAGCCGAGTTGCCGCCACGCCTCGATTCCGCCGAGGTGCTCGAACTTGAACAACTGGAAGCGTTCGCCGACCGCCTGATCGCGCTGACCGCCGATACCGGCCACGTGGTCCGCTTCGAAGCGCCAGTGGCCGACGCCAGTGGGGAAATCGCTCCCCGCGAGATCGTGCGCCTGGGCGACTTCGCCGCTTTTACTGACAGCCACCTGTTGCGCCGTGGCGCCGACGACGAGGCGCTATCGGTGGTCGATCGCACGCCGCCCGAAGTGGCTGAAAGCCTGGCGGCCTTTCACGCCGGCGAATCGCGCGAGCTGTCGCTGGACCCGACACGGGGCGAGGTGATGGCGGCCCTGGCGCAGCGGCCCAGCCTGGTCGAGCGCTTCCACCAGGGCGGTGCAGTGGGCTACGTGGTGGTCGGCTTGGGTGCCGTCGGCCTGCTGGTAGCGTTGCTGCAGTATACCTACCTGCTGAAAGTGAGCCTGGCCATGCGCCGCCAGCTGGGCAATCTCGACACGTTGCGCGACGACAACCCACTGGGTCGTGTGCTGCAGCGCTTCCGTGCGCTGCGGGACGACCCGGTCCCGGAAGCGCTGGAGGCCCGGCTCGACGAGGCGGTGCTGGCCGAGCTGCCGCGCCTCGAGCGCGGCCAGCCCATCGTCAAGCTGCTGGCGGCGGTGGCGCCGCTGCTGGGGCTGCTGGGCACCGTGACCGGGATGATCGTGACCTTTCAGGCCATCACCGTCTTTGGAACCGGCGATCCGCAGTTGATGGCCGGTGGTATCAGTCAGGCGCTGGTGACGACGGTGCTTGGCCTTATCACTGCCGTGCCGCTGCTGTTCGCCCATACCGCTCTGGCAGGCCGCAGCCGGCACCTGGCAGGCCTGGTCGAGGGGCAGGCCAGCGCTGCCTTGGCCGAGCAGCTCGAGCAGCGTCCGCATGGGCCCGATAGCGTAACCGGAAGCGCGCACCGTGATCCCGCTCTGGCTTGAGCCGCTGGAGCGCCTGGTCGAGGCCGGCGGCTCCGTTCTGGTCGTGATCGTCCTGGTGGCGATGCTGCTGTTCAGCCTGGCTCTGGAGCGGGTGTGGTATTTCCGCATTACCTATCGCCGGGCGAGGCGTGCGTTGATCGAGCGCTGGGCGGCGCGTCAGGACCATATGAGCTGGAGTGCGCTCACGCTGCGTGAAGCCTGGACGCGAGACCTGATCGGGCGGCTGCGTCGACCGCTGCCGTGGCTCAGGCTGCTGGTGGCGCTGTGCCCGCTGCTCGGCCTGCTGGGTACCGTGACCGGCATGATCGCCGTCTTCGACAGCCTGGCCATGACCGATACCAGCCAGGCCCGGGCCATGGCCGATGGTGTGGCCCGGGCCACCCTGCCCACCCTGGCCGGCATGGCGGTGGCGGTGGTGGGGCTACTGTTCACCAGCCGGCTTGAGCAAATTATTCGGCGTGAGGACCAGCGGCTGCATGACCGCCTGGCCCGCGCCGTGGAGGATACCGATGCGTAGACGCCGCCTTGGCGCCGACGACGGCGAAGCCAGTGAAGTCAACCTGACGCCGATGCTTGACGTCGTTTTCATCATGTTGATTTTTTTCATCGTCACCACCAGCTTCATCAAGGAGAGCGGGGTGGAGATCGATCGGCCCGAGTCGAGTGCCGCCTCGCCGCGGCCCGATGCCCAGGTGATGGTCGCGATCACGCCCGAGGGCGCGGTCTGGGTCGACGGACGTGCGGTGGACCTGCACCGCGTCGGAAGCGAGGTGGCCGGGCTGGTCAGTGACGACGGCTCGGTCGTGATCCAGGCCGATCGCGACTCCACCACCGGCCTGCTCATCGAGGTCATGGACCGCATCCGCGAGGCGGGAGTAGAGCAGGTGGCAGTCGCTGCAAGCCGGAGCCGGCCGTGACGCGCGTTCCGTTCTCGTTGCTGGGCGGGGTGGCGCTGGCGCTGTTGCTGTTCTGGCTCCTGGCGCTGTTGGTGACGCCGCCGGAGGAGGAATTCGACGTGCTCGATGCCAGCATGATGATGAGCATGGTCGAGGCGCCCGACATTGTGGAGGAGGAGGTGGCGGAACCTGATGTCGAGCCGCCGCCACCCCAAGCCGAAGCGTCTCCGCCGCCTCGCCCCGAGCCGCTGCCGCCGTTGGAGAGCGAGGTCGCCATGCCGGAACCGGAGCTGCCGCCTGAGCCGGTCGAGTCGCCGGAACTCGACTCGAGCCTCCCCGAGCTCAGTGAAGTTCAGCCCGAACCTGAGCCCGTCCCCGAACCCGAACCTGCTCCGGAGCCAGAACCCGAGCCAGCCCCGGAACCGTCACCTGCGCCCGAGCCGAGTCCGTCGCAAACAACGACAGCGAGCGTGGCGCCCGGATCGGAGCCCGAGCAGGCGGCTCCTGCCGAGCAGGGACCGGTCGATGTCGGAGAGATCGCACCGACCAGCCGTGTACCGCCGGAATATCCATCACGCGCCCAGCGTCGTGGTCTCGAAGGGCATGTGGAGCTGCAGTTCCTGATTCGCCCCGATGGCAGCGTCGATCGCTCGTCCATTCGCGTGATCGAATCGCAACCGCGCAACGTGTTCGATTCGGCCGCAGAACAGGCCGTGGCGCGCTGGCAGTTCGAGCCGGCCGAAGGCGTGCGCCGGGCCCGCCAACGTCTCGAATTCCAGCTGAGGTAACGCATGCCGATTCGTGCCGTGATTCGCTTGATTGCCTGTCTGGCGTGGTTGCTACCCGCCGTGGCGCTGGCCGATGCGCCGGCGTTGCCAGGCGATATCATCGCCGACCTCGAGCGGCTGCAGACACAGCTTCAGCAGGGCGAGTACGACAGCGTAGGCGAGCGAGCCCGCGCGCAGGCTCGCCGCTTCGAAGGCGGAAATGCCGCCGACCGTTGGGCCGGCGCGCTCTACCGCCAGCTGGCGGCGGGGGCCGAGGCCGGGGCGGGGCGTCGCGAGGAGGCCGCGGAGCATTTGCGCCGCGCCCGTCAGGTTCAAGAGGCGCCGCAGCGTCAACGCGACCGCTGGCTGCGCGAGGAGGCCAGGATGCGCATGGCGGCAGGGCAGGCCGAAGAGGCGGTAGCACTGTGGCTCGACTGGCACGAACGGCATGATGGCAATACCGACGACCGGTGGCGCCTGGCCCGCGCTCTGGCTGAGCTGGAGCGTTGGGAAGAAGCTGCGAGCTGGGTGGAACGCGCCCTGGCCGACGACTCCGATCCGAATGAGCACCGGCAGGCACTGGCAGCCGCCGTTTACCAGCGCGCGGGGCGTGGCGAGCAGGCCCTGGCGAGCCTCGAGGCCTCGCTGACTCCCCAGGCTGAGCCCGCCGCATGGCGGCGGGCCGCTGCGCTGGCCCATGGGCTCGGCGATGCGTCGCGGGCCGCAGCGATCTGGGAAGCCGGCTGGCGGCTGGGTGTGCTGGAGGGGGAAAAGGATCTGCGCCAGCGTATCGACTTGCACCTGGCCGCCGGCACCCCGGCAAGGGCGGCGGAGTACCTCGAAGCGGCGCTGGCCGACGAGGCATTGCCCGATACCCTGGACAACCGTCGCCTGCTGGCCCGCGCCTGGGAAGAGGCTCGCGAGCGCGAACGCGCACTGGATGCGTGGCGTGACGTGGCCCGGCGAAGCGAAGAGGGCAGCGATTGGCGGCGCCTGGGGCTGCTGGCCCACGCCTGGGGCCGGCTGGAGCTGGCTCAGGCGGCCATGCAGCAAGCCCAGGCGCGAGGTGTCGAAATCGACGAGAGTTGGCTCTCGACCCGCTAGGACGTCACAAGTCGAACTCGGTCCACACCGGAGCGTGGTCCGAGGGTCGCTCCATGCCGCGCAGGTCGTAATCGATACCGGCGTCGCGCACGCGCTCGGCCAGCGGCGCCGTCACCAGCATGTAGTCGATGCGCAGGCCGCGCCTGGGTTCACGCTCGAAACCGCGTGAGCGATAGTCGAACCAGCTGAACCGGTCGTCAGCGTCGGGATAGCGCACCCGGTAGCTGTCGCTGAGCCCCCATGACTTGAGCGTGCCCAGCCACTCCCGTTCGATTGGCTGGAAACTCGTCTTGCCTTCGCGCAGCCAGCGCTTGCGGTTGGCCTCGCCAATACCGATATCGATGTCTTCGGGCGAGATATTGAAATCGCCCATGACGACCAGCCGTTCGTCCGGCCGGTGTCGTTCGCGCAGCAGTTGGGTCAGCTGGGCATAAAACTCGCGCTTGTTGGGGAACTTGGTAGGGTGCTCGACGTTCTCGCCCTGCGGAAAGTAGCCGTTCCATACGGTCAACGTCTCGCCGTCGGCGGTACGCAGCCGTGCCCCGATCAGGCGCCGCTGGGATGCCTCGCCGTCGCCTGGCAGGCCGAAGAAGACTTCTTCCGGTCCACTGGGGCAAAGTGCCTTGTGACACATCAGGGCGACGCCGTAATGACCCTTCTGGCCGTGGTAGTGGACGTGGTAACCCATGGCCTCGACCGCATCGCGGGGAAACTCGTCGTCATGGACCTTGGTTTCCTGCAGGCCGATCAGCAGTGGTCGATGGCTGGCAATCAAGGCTTCGAGTTGGTGCATCCGGGCACGCAATCCATTGATGTTGAACGAGACCAGGCGTATCACTCTTCGCGCTCCTCGCTGTTCGCTGGGTCGTTGTCAGAGGCGTTGCGCTCAGGATGGATGGCAATGTCGGCACCCTGTTCCTGGCGGGCCAGCTTGCGCGCTGCCTGTAGCTTGCGCTGCTGGCGCTTCTTCTGGGTGAAACGGCGCGACGAGGTCACCTGATCGGGATTCTCATGGCGCCACTTCTTGTAGTCCTTGCGCTTGCCGGTGCGGATGGTCACCTTGTCGGCCAGCGAGCGTGTCTTCTTGCGGCGTGTCATCGGGCCTGGCTCCGTGGGTGTCGAGTGGCAGCAGAAGCGCCATTCTACCAGTCCGATGCAAGAGGCGCGCCCTCGACGCCATAGGCTGGTACAATATGCGGCTGTACAAAGTTCAGGAAACGCTGATCGAGTCGGCGAGCGAGTTGAAGCGCAGCGTTTCCTTCATTCATTGCTACGGACAAGATACATAGCCTATGAGCGAGTCGGAACAGACCACAGCCCCGGCCGAAAACCGCAAGCCCAAGCGTCGTCGTCGCAAGCCGCGCCGCCGCCAGTCGAACTGGGATCTGCGCCAGTTTCAGGTGCCTGCCGTGGCGGGCAAGTGGCGCTTTCACGACTTCGACCTGCCCCTGCCGCTGATGCGTGCCATCCATGCCCTGGGTTTCGAGTACTGCACGCCGATCCAGGCCGAGGCACTGACGCACACCTTGCTGGGTGGCGACGTGGTCGGCAAGGCCCAGACAGGTACCGGAAAGACTGCCGCCTTTCTGATCTCCATCCTGGCCTACTTCCTCGAGGAAGAGACGCCGGATGGCCAGAAGCCCGGTGCGCCGCGTGCCTTGATCGTGGCGCCGACCCGTGAACTGGCCCTGCAGATCGAGAAGGACGCCAAGGCACTCGCGCGCTTCACCGACCTCAACGTGGCCAGCGTGGTCGGCGGCATGGATTACCAGAAGCAGCGCGAGAACCTGGGCAAGAAGCTCGATATCCTGGTGGCGACACCGGGGCGCCTGCTCGACTTCCACGAGAAGCGCGACGTGGATCTGACCCAGGTCGAGATCCTGGTGCTCGACGAGGCCGACCGCATGCTGTCGATGGGCTTCATTCCCGATGTCAAGCGCATCATCCGCCATACGCCCAATAAGGAGGAGCGCCAGACCTTCCTGTTCTCGGCCACCTTCTCCCACGACATTCTCAACCTGGCCAGCCAGTGGACCCACCAGCCGGCCCACGTCGAGATCGAGGTGACGGTCGACAACAAGGCCAACATCGATCAGCGCGTCTACCTGGTCAGCGACGAGGACAAGCCACGCCTGCTGGTCAACCTGCTCAAGCAGGAGAGCTTCGATCGGGTGATGGTGTTCGGCAACCGGCGTGACCTGGTGCGCAAGCTCGAGGGGCTGCTGAAGAAGGCCGACATCAACGTGGCGTTGCTCTCGGGCGACGTGCCGCAGAATCAGCGCATCAAGACGCTCGAGCGCTTCCGCGAGGGCGAGGTGCAGGTGCTGGTGGCCACCGACGTGGCTGGTCGTGGCATTCACATCGAGGATGTCAGCCACGTGATCAACTACACCCTGCCCGAGGATCCGGAGGACTACGTTCACCGCATCGGGCGTACCGGCCGCGCCGGTGCCGCCGGGGTGTCGATCAGCTTCGTCGGCGAGGAAGATGCTTTCTCGCTGCCCGAGATCGAGCGCTACATTCAGGATAAACTGCCCTGCGAGCATCCGCCTGAGGGGCTCCTGTAACCTCGAGTTGGCTCATCGCACGAAGGCGCCGGGGACAGGTTGAAGAGGAGGTCTTTTGCCATGGAAGGCAAAAGTAGCGCCCAGGGAAGGGTTTACAGCGCCTCCTCGTAAACCTGTCGACGGCGCCGAAGTCACCGCCAAGTGCTCCCCAGTCGGTTGCCGGGCCGGTACGCTCACGCCATTCCCCTCAAGTTTTCTAGAGAGTGAGGCCATGCTGGACGAGGCCCTCAAGGGCGAGATACAGGCCGCCTACCGCCGCGTGCTGGAGGCCCAGGGCCTGACGCCACGCTACGGCCAGCGGCTGATGATCGCCGAGATCGCCCGCACGCTCGGCGCCATCGAGGCCGACGACGCTGGCCGGCGTCTTTCCGACGAGCATGTCTGTATCCTCGAGGCGGGTACCGGCACCGGCAAGACCCTGGCCTACCTGCTGGCGGCGCTGCCCGTGGCCAAGGCCAAGGGCAAGCGACTCGTTATCGCCACGGCCACTATCGCGCTGCAGGAGCAGGTGTTGCTGCAGGATCTGCCCACTCTCAAGGCGCACAGCGGCCTCGATTTCGATTACGCCCTGGCCAAGGGGCGCGGACGCTACGTCTGTCTGACCCGACTGGAACAGGCGCTTGATGGCGTCGAGGACAATCCCACCCTGTCGTTGTTCGAGCAGAGCCTGGCGCAGGGGGCCGGCGACCATTTCCTTGCGCTGGTGCAGGAAATGGCCGACGCCTACGGCAGCGGCCGCTGGGAAGGGGACCGCGAAAGCTGGCGGGAATCGATCGAGGATAGCGACTGGCGGCGCCTGACCATCGACCATCGCCAGTGCACCAATCGCCGCTGCGGCCACTTCGCCGCCTGCGCCTTCTTTCGGGCCCGCCGCGACCTCGAGAGCGCCGACATCATCGTGGCCAACCACGACCTGGTGCTGGCCGACCTGTCACTGGGGGGCGGCGTGGTGTTGCCGCCTCCCGGCGATTGCATCTACGTTTTCGACGAAGGCCACCACCTGCCGGACAAGGCGCTAAACCATTTCGCTCACCGCGTGGGGGTAAACGGCACGCTACGCTGGCTGGGCAACTTGAAGAAGTCGCTCACCGAGCTCAACCAGGCGCTGGCGATCCAGCCGACCCTGGCGCGGCTGCTGGCCGGTCTGCCGGAAACCATCGCGGCGGTGGAGCCCCGCCTGGGCGAGGCCTTCTCCCTGGGCCACCAATTGGCCGGACGACAGCACGGGCTGGAAGAAGGCGAGGAGAGCCACCAGTACCGCTTTGAGATGGGCCGAGTGCCCGAGGCCCTGCGCGACCATGCCGGTGGCCTTCTGGTGGGCTTCGCCGAACTCTCGCGCACGCTCGAAACCATGAGCGATATCCTGCGCGAGAGCCTAGACCCCGACAAGCACACCGGGCTTCCGCGCGAGCAGGCCGAGGCATGGCTGCCATTGCTGGCGTTGCTGCATGGCAGGGCGCTGGAGGCGCATGGCCTGTGGGAGGCCTACGCCGAATCAGATATCGAGGGCGAGCCGCCTCGGGCACGCTGGCTGACGCTCGAGCGCTTCGGTGCCGACCCCGAGCTGACCTTCTCGGCGAGCCCTGTCTCGGCAGCGCCGACCCTGGCCAGAACCCTATGGGGCAGTTGCTTCGGTGCCGTGGTGACGTCGGCCACTCTCACCGCGCTGGGTCGCTTCGAGCGCTTGCAGGAGCGCGCCGGGCTGGCCAACCGTTACCGCTACCAGCGACTGCCGAGTCCCTTCGACTACTCCCGCGCCGTGCTCAGCGTGCCACGCCAGGCCGTCGACCCCGGTGACCGTGACGCGCACGAGCAGGCCATCGTCGAGTTCGTCGGCGGGCTTGGCGAGCAAGAGGCGGTACTGATGCTGTTTTCGTCCCGTGCCCAGTTGAGAGCGGTGGAGAAGGCGCTACCGGTAAAATGGCGCGATCGGGTACTGGCCCAGGACCGCCTGCCCAAGCGCGAGCTGATCGAGCGCCATCGGGCGCGGGTGGATGCCGGGGAGGGCAGCGTGATCTTCGGCCTGGCGAGCTTCGCCGAAGGCATCGACCTGCCGGGGGACTATCTGACCCACGTAGTGATTACGCGGCTACCGTTTGCCGTACCCGACGACCCAGTCGGCGCGACGCTGGCCGAGTGGATCGAGAGTCGGGGCGGCAATCCCTTCATGCGCATCAGCGTCCCCGACGCTTCGATCAAACTGGTGCAGGCCTGTGGGCGGCTGATCCGCAAGGAGGCCGACCAGGGACGCATCACACTGCTCGACCGCCGCGTTCTCACCCGGCGCTACGGCCAGGCGCTGCTTGATGCCTTGCCGCCGTTCCGCCGCGAGATAGACGGCGTCTAGGGTTCGTGTGACGCAAGCAAAAAGGCCCGCATCGATGCGGGCCTTTGCTCGAGCGACCGGTGTCAGCCTTGGCGACGCTCGGCCAATACCGTGCGAAGTTTCTGTGCCATCCGAGTCATGGTTTCCTCGGTGGTGGGCCAGTCGATGCAGGCGTCGGTGACCGAAACGCCGTACTGCATCCGGCTATGATCGTCGAGGATCTTCTGGCTGCCCCAACCGAGATTGGATTCGACCATTAGGCCCATGATCGAGCGGTTGCCCTCGAGGATCTGGTTGGTGACGTTGTCCATCACCAGCGGCTGCAGCGCCGGGTCCTTGTTCGAGTTGGCATGCGAGCAATCGATCATGATGTTGGGCTTGATACCGGCCTTCCTTAGCTCCTGCTCGGCCAATGCCACGCTGACACTGTCGTAGTTGGGCTTGCCGTTGCCGCCGCGCAGCACCACGTGGGCATAGGCATTGCCGCGGGTGCGGATGATGGCGACCTGGCCGCTCTGGTTGATGCCAAGGAAGTTGTGCGGGTGCGATACCGACTGCAGGGCATTGATGGCCACGTCGAGGCTGCCGTCGGTGCCGTTCTTGAAGCCGACCGGGCTCGAAAGGCCCGAAGACATTTCGCGATGGGTCTGGGATTCGGTGGTCCGGGCGCCGATCGCCGACCAGCTAATGCAGTCCTGCAGGTACTGGGGAGAGATCGGATCGAGCGCTTCGGTGGCCAGCGGCAGGCCGAGCTCGGAGAGTTCCACCAGCAGCTTGCGCGCGATGTGCAAGCCTTCCTCGATCTCGAACGAGCCGTTGAGGTGCGGATCGTTGATCAATCCCTTCCAGCCAACCGTGGTGCGGGGCTTCTCGAAGTAGACGCGCATCACGACATACAGGCTCTCCTTGACTTCGTCGGCCAGGCGTCGCAGGCGGCGGGCATAGTCCAGGGCGGCATCGACGTCATGGATCGAGCAGGGGCCAATCACGACCAGCAGGCGGGGATCGCTGCCATCGAGTATGTTCTGGATCGTCCGGCGGCCCTCGATCACCGTCTTTTCGGCGTCTTCGCTCAGGGGGATCTCGTTCTTCAGGGCCTCGGGAGTGATCAGGACGTCCTGGGATAGAACGTTGAGGTTGCTGACCTGCTGATCTGACATGTTGCTACCTGTGTCGTGATGCGTTGAAGGCTAGAGGATGAACTACTATACACCCGCCGGGGGAAAAATCGGCAATCGTAACGGAACCCGGCGCTGCCAGGCTTGTCACAGCGCCGGCAGCGTGGCGGCCGGCTTGATGCGCGGCCAAGAAACGGGAACACTTGTCGAAATGGATGAGAACGTCCAGGGACATTCAAAGGCCAACGGGCTCCAGGTTGATACCATGCAGGCAGATTATCCAACGACGCTTTTTTCTCTCATCCCGCTTCGGGGCGTCGCCCTGACGGGGAGGGTGTGAATGGGCAACCGGGAAACCGATCAGCAGCTCGTGGAGCGGGCGCAGAAGGGCGATACGCGTGCCTTCGACCTGTTGGTCAAGAAGTACCAGCACAAGATCATCGGACTCATAGGGCGCTACGTTCAGGACCATGCCGAGGTTCAGGACGTGGCACAGGAAGCCTTTATCAAGGCCTATCGGGCGCTGGGTAAGTTCCGCTCCGAGAGCGCCTTCTATACCTGGATGTACCGCATCGCCATCAACACCGCAAAGAATCACCTGGTTTCCAAGGGCAGGCGGCCACCCGGCAGCGACATGGATATCGTCGATGCCGAGATCCTCGATCATAGCGGTCGGCTTTCCGACATCGAGACGCCCGAGTCCGCCTTGGCCAGGGACCAGCTCGAAGCGGCTGTGTTCGAGGCTATCGAGAACCTGCCCGACGACCTGCGTACGGCGATTACCCTGCGCGAACTCGACGGCCTTTCCTACGAGGATATTGCGCATATCATGCAATGCCCGGTGGGTACGGTGCGTTCGCGAATCTTCCGCGCCCGGGAAGCGGTGGACCAGCATATCCAGCCGCTGGTCACCACCTCGCGGACGCGGGAGTCGGTAATGGAGTGAAGTTTTCGACAAGTTTTCGCTTCGGCGATGAACTGTCTCGCGTCGATGGCGTCTGAAGCATTGACCGCTGCGACACAGGGGTCATCTATGGGCTGCCGGCATTCCGGTTGGGTGCGGTCGGGAATGCCGGGAATCATTGTTAGCAAGGCAGGGTGCCTTGCCAATGTGGGGGTGTGAGGAATGAGTCAGAATGCACGGGAGTCGCTTTCTGCCCTGATGGACAACGAAGGTGATGATCTCGAGCTGCGTCGGGTGCTGAAAGCACTCGAGGAGGAACCGGACGCGGCTGACGCCTGGCGACGCTATCATCTGATGCGTAGCCTGTTGCGGCGGGATCATGACGTCGATGTCAGCATGGACCTCTCGGCCGGCATCATGGCCAGGCTGGAAGCCGAGCCGGCACCACTGGTGGATGAGCCTCGTGTCGCACCGCGCCGCTCTATCCCCTTCGCCCGTAGCGCAGGAATTGCCGCCGCCGTCACCCTCATGGTGATCACGGGGGTACAGTTCTACAACGGTACCGATTTCACTCGCTCGGGCGGCGAAGCCCAGCTGGCCGATGGCGCGGCGAATGCCCCCGCGAGCCAGGCGCAACAGCGCAGTGCCGGCGGACAGGCAACGCCGGTGGGCATGCCGCTCTTTTCACCGGCTTCTTCGGGCAACCAGTCCGGTCTGATGCCGGTGGGTGCCGGCATCGACAACCCGCTCTTCATGACGCCCAATCCCAGCCAGTCACGCAGTTCCGATCAGGAGCAGGCGCGACTGCTGCAGTCCTATCTCGACCGTCATTCCGAAGGTGCCACCTACCTGAGCGGCGATGTCTGGTTGCCGCTCCTGCGCGCTTCGGGTAACGAGACACTGGGGCAGCGTTGATGGCAGGCAGGCGTATCGCAAGGCGCCTGGCTGCACTCGGCAGCGTCGTATGGCTGGCTCAGCTCTCCCCGGTATTCGCCGAGACGACGGCGGAGCCGTCGGAAGCCGAGCGATTCGACTGCGGTCAATTGGCCCAGTGGGAGCAGCCCGAAACGCCGCGGGACTGGTTTGAGCGCAGCCTATGGTCCGGCCACTGTCATGTCTTCCAGGCGCGTGCAGTGCGTATCGGTATCGATGGCGTACGTACCCTGGCGCTTTCTCGCGATATCCAGGATGGCACCGAGCGTGAGATGGCACGCTTTCTCGATGGCCCCCAGATATTCTTCGAACGCCGCGGCCAAATCGGCCGCATGGGGTGGTCCAGTGGTGGCGGGGGCGATGTGCCTGCCTCCCCGGCAGGCGTCGCGCGGCATATCGAGCAGTATTATCGGCTTTCGATGGGTAACGATGAACGTATCGCCAACCGTAGTGCGGTCAGGCTGGATATCGAGCCGCTCGATGGCATGCGCTTCGGACATCGTCTATGGCTCGATGAGCAGACCGCGTTGCCGCTCAAGCGCGAGCTGATCGACGACCGCGGACGAGTGGTCGAGACGTTTCAGCTGACCGAACTCCAACCTCTGCGGCTGCACGAAGGCGGAGTTCGGCTCGATGCCAGTCGCGAGCCGCCACCGCAGGCGTGGCGACCGGGTTGGCTGCCCAACGGCTTTCTTGACCAGCCGGTCGACACCCATACCGAACAGCACGGCCAGGACGTCGGGCATCGCCTCTACAGCGATGGCCTCTCGACACTCAGCCTTTTCGTCGAGCCCATCGAGGAAGGGCGCGAGCGTTTGATACCCGGCCTGCATCGCCTGGGTATCTCGCTGGCGGTGGTGCGTCACGTGGTGGCGGAAGGCCGGCCCATGCAGGTGGTGGCAATGGGAGAGCTTCCTCCCAGGGTGCTTGCCCAGGTGGCGGAGAGCTTCACCTGGCGGGAGACACCCGAGGCGAAGGAATAGCCGAATGAACGCCAGGCGTCGCCGAGCCGCGAGTCGGTCGTTTCGGCCGCAGGGCTGATGTGCGGCGGCTTGAAATTGCGAACTCGCCCCCAAATTACGCTGACGAACTACAAGCTGATGCAGGAGCTCTTATGATGCCTTTGACGCGACAGTTCTCCCTCTGGGCGTTGCTGTTGGCCGCGCTGCTGTCGTGGCAGTCTGCCTTTGCCCGCGATCTGCCGGATTTCACCGAGCTGGTCGAGCAAGCCGCCCCCGGGGTGGTCAATATCTCCACCACACACGCCATGCCGGATCGCTCGCAGGCCTTCGAAGGTTTCGGCGGCGGTCAGGAAATTCCCGATATCTTCCGCCATTTCTTCGGCGACCGCTTCCCGGCGCCTCCCGGTGGGGGCGGCCCCGGGAGAGGCCAGGAACGCCAATCGCTGGGGTCCGGTTTCGTCATCAGCGAAGACGGCTACATCATGACCAATGCGCATGTGGTGGAGGGGGCCGACGAAATCCTCGTGCGCCTCAATGACCGTCGCGAACTCGAGGCCGAACTGATCGGCGCCGATACACAGACCGATGTGGCGCTGCTCAAGGTGGAAGCGTCGGATCTGCCCACGCTGCGGATGGGCGACTCCGACGAGCTTCGCGTGGGTGAGTGGGTGGCCGCCATCGGCTCTCCGTTCGGCTTCGACCACTCGGTAACCGCCGGCATCATCAGCGCCATCAATCGCACCCTGCCGCGCGATGCCTACGTGCCCTTCATACAGACCGATGTTGCCATCAATCCAGGCAACTCGGGCGGTCCCCTGTTCAACCTCGATGGGGAAGTGGTGGGCATCAATGCCCAGATCTTCACTCGCAGCGGTGGCTTCATGGGGGTGTCATTCGCCATTCCCATCAACGTGGCCATGGACGTGGCCAGCCAGCTGCGTGACGACGGCCGTGTGAGGCGCGGCTGGCTCGGCGTGATGATCCAGCCCGTCTCGCGCGATTTGGCCGAGTCGTTCGGCATGGAGAGTGCCAGTGGCGCCTTGATTGCCGATCTCGATCCCGAAGGGCCTGCTGCCCGCGCTGGCCTGCAGGCGGGTGATATCGTCCTCGAGGTCGACGGCGAGGAGGTCGAGCGTTCGCGCAACCTGCCACGGCTCATCGGCAGGGTCACGCCCGGCGACGACGCCGAACTGACCATCATGCGCGATGGCGAACGCCAGGAGATTTCCGTGACCATCGGCGATTGGCCCGACAGCGAAGAGCCCCAGCAGGCGCGCTCCGGTGAGTCGGACGCCCAGGCGCGCCTGGGTATCGCCGTGGCCGAACTCGATGAAGCCGAGCGCCAGCGGCTCGGTATCGACAGCGGCGTGATGGTGCGTGAACTCGACCCCCGCGGGGCGGCGGCCGAAGCCGGTATTCGCCCGGGCGACGTGATCGTCAGTATCGACCACCATGCGGTCGAGACCGCCAGCCAACTGCGGGAACTGGTCGAGTCGCTGCCCACGGATCGTGCCGTACCCATGCGCCTGTATCGCGAAGGCCGTTCGTTGTTCGTGGCGCTACGCCTCGGGCGCAGCTGACCAGAACGGCAGCAGTCGAGTGACAAGGCACCTCCTACCCTCGGTGGGGGGTGTCTTCGTTTGCAGCCTCATGTCGCTGTGCTGTCCAACCCACGGCCATGCCGGTACAATACCAGCCATCGAATTCATTTGACGTGAACGGGCGCCGATCGATAACGCCGCTGCCGCGCTCGTGTCGAACACCGGACTGGGCTAGATGAGCAACGAAGCAAGCAAACTGAAGCACATACGCAATTTTTCGATCATCGCCCACATCGACCACGGCAAGTCGACCCTGGCAGATCGGCTGATTCAAAACTGCGGTGGCCTGACCGAGCGCGAACTGAAAGAGCAGGTGCTCGATTCGATGGATCTCGAGCGCGAGCGTGGCATCACGATCAAGGCCCAGTCGGTGACACTGGATTACCAGGCTCATGACGGCAATACCTACCAGCTCAACTTCATCGATACCCCCGGCCACGTCGACTTTTCCTACGAGGTCTCGCGCTCGCTCTATGCTTGCGAAGGCGCGCTGTTGGTGGTCGATGCCGCCCAGGGCGTCGAAGCTCAATCGGTGGCCAACTGCTATACCGCCATCGAGCAGGGGCTCGAGGTGCTGCCGGTCCTCAACAAGATGGACTTGCCCCAGGCCGATCCGGACAAGGTGGCCCACGAGATCGAGGAGATCATCGGACTGGATGCCACCGACGCCTGCCAGGTCTCGGCCAAGAGCGGGCTCGGCATCGATGCCCTGCTCGAGCGCCTGGTGCGCGACATACCGCCACCCAAGGGAGACCCGGAGGCGCCGTTGCAGGCGTTGATCATCGATTCCTGGTTCGACAATTACCTTGGCGTGGTGTCGCTGGTGCGTCTCTTCGACGGCACCCTCAAGAAGGGCGAGAAGATCCGCATCAAGTCCACGGGCCGTGATTGGCAGGCCAACGAAGTGGGGATTTTCACACCGCTGCGCAAGGAGACCAATATACTGCGCGCCGGTGAAGTGGGCTTCGTGGTGGCCGGCATCAAGGACATTCAGGGTGCCCCGGTGGGGGACACCATTACCCATGCCAAGACACCTGACGTGCCGCGCCTGCCCGGTTTCCAGAAGGTCAAGCCGCAGGTCTACGCCGGCATGTTCCCGGTCAGCGCCGACGACTACGAGGACTTTCGCGACGCACTCGAGAAGCTGGCGCTCAACGACGCCTCGCTGGAGTACGAGCCTGAAAATTCCGACGCCCTCGGCTTCGGTTTTCGCGTCGGCTTCCTCGGCACCCTGCACATGGAGATCATCCAGGAACGCCTCGAACGCGAGTACGATCTGGACCTGCTCACCACGGCCCCCACCGTGGTATACGAGCTGGCGATGAAGAATGGCGAGGTGAAGTACGTCTCCAACCCCTCCAAGCTGCCGGACATGGCCGACGTGGAAGAGATGCGCGAGCCGATCGTGCGCGCCAGCATCCTGGTACCGCAGGAGTACGTGGGCAATGTGATCATGGAGTGCGAGAACCGTCGCGGCAACCAGCTCGACATGCAGTTCCTCGGCAACCAGATCCAGCTCACCTACGAGTTGCCCATGTCCGAGGTGGTGATGGACTTCTTCGATAGGCTGAAGTCGATTTCCAAGGGGTATGCCTCGCTGGACTACAACTTCGAGCGTTTCGAAGCCGCCAAGCTGGTGCGTCTGGACGTGTTGATCAATGGCGATCGGGTCGATGCCTTGGCGGTGATCATACACCGTGACCATGCGCATTCCCGCGGACGTATCCTGGTCGAGAAGATGAAGGAACTGATCCCTCGCCAGATGTTCGACGTGGCAATCCAGGCTGCCATCGGCGGCCAGGTGGTGGCGCGTTCCACTGTCAAGGCGCTGCGCAAGAACGTTACCGCCAAATGCTATGGTGGCGACGTGACGCGAAAGAAAAAGCTGCTCGAGAAACAGAAGGCGGGCAAGAAACGCATGAAGCAGGTAGGTCGGGTGGAGATTCCCCAGGACGCCTTCCTGGCCGTGCTCAAGGTGAACGACTAGGACCGGCGACATTATGGATTTCTCTCTGCTGTTGGTGGTGGCCGTCGCCATCACCGGCCTGATCTGGCTGCTCGATATCGTCTGGTGGCGTCCCGCACGTCGCCGCAAGCTGGCAGAAGCCGAGGTAGGCACGACCGAAGGGTTGGACGAAGCCGCCCGCGAGCGAGCCATGAAGGATCCCTGGCCGGTCGACTACGCACGTTCGTTCTTCCCGGTATTGCTGGTAGTACTGCTACTGCGCAGCTTCCTGGTCGAGCCATTCCAGATCCCCTCCGGGTCCATGCGCCCGACCCTGGAGGTAGGCGATTTCATTCTGGTCAACAAGTACGCCTACGGCTTGCGCCTGCCGGTGACGCATACCCGCTTCGTCGAAGTCGGAGAGCCCCAGCGTGGCGATGTGATGGTGTTCCGCTTCCCCAGCGAACCCTCGGTGAACTTCATCAAGCGCGTCGTGGGGCTGCCGGGCGATACGGTTCGCTACGAGGACAAGCAGCTCTTCGTCAACGGCGAGCCGGTGCCCAAGCGATTGCTGGACGAGGCGCCTCCCACGGCGCCTGGCGAATGGCTGATGGAGGAGCAACTGGGCGACTCCAGCCATCAAATCTACAATAACCCCCGTGACCCGGGTCCCCGCGTGCGCGAGATCGTCGTGCCCGATGGGCATTACTTCACCATGGGAGATAACCGCGATCACTCCAACGACAGCCGCTACTGGGGCTTCGTGCCCGAGGAAAACGTCGTTGGCCGAGCGTTCGCCGTGTGGATGCACTGGGATGGCGGCCTGCCGAGCTTCACCCAGATTCGCCGCATCCATTGATGGAACGGAAATAACAGGAAATACGTGAGCAAATCCCTCTCTTCTTTCAGTCGCCGTATCGGCTACTCCTTCCGCGATGACTCGCTGCTGGAACTGGCCATGACACACCGAAGTTACGGTGGCCAGAACAACGAACGCCTGGAGTTCCTCGGCGATTCCATCGTCAACTTCATCATCGCCGAGGCCCTCTACGAGCGTTTCCCGCAGGCACGTGAAGGGCAGCTTTCGCGCCTGCGCGCACGCCTGGTGCGTGGCCAGACCCTGGCCGAGCTGGCCCGTGAAATGGCTTTCGGCGAGTGTCTGCGGCTGGGGTCCGGCGAGATGAAGAGCGGCGGGCACCGGCGCGACTCGATCCTGGCCGACGCGGTCGAAGCCGTACTCGGGGCGATATATCTGGATGCCGGCATGGATGTGGCGCGAGCCCGGGTGCTGGCCTGGTACGCCGAGCGTCTGGAGTCGATCGACCTGCAGGATACTCAGAAGGATCCCAAGACGCGCCTGCAGGAGTTTCTGCAGTCGCGTCAATCGCCGCTGCCGCGTTACGAGGTGGTATCGGTCGAAGGCGAAGCCCATGACCAGACCTTCACCGTCGAGTGTCATATCGAGCTGCTCGATTCTCATACCTTGGGCACCGGATCGAGCCGTCGCCATGCTGAACAGCAGGCGGCCGAGCTCGCGCTGCTTCAGCTGGAAAATCGCAAAGGGCAGAAATCATGAGCGAGACCTGTGGCTTCGTGGCCATCGTCGGTCGCCCCAATGTCGGCAAGTCGACCCTGATGAACCGCATTCTCGGTCAAAAGATCTCGATTACCTCGCGGCGGCCCCAGACGACGCGACATCAGGTCATGGGCATCAAGACCGAAGGCGAGGCGCAGTTCATCTACGTTGACACGCCGGGTATCCATATACTGGGACGCGATCGCAACAAGGCGATCAATCGCTTCATGAACCAGGCGGCAACGCAGGCACTGCGCGACGTGGATTGCGTGGTCTTCATCGTCGACCGCACGCGCTGGACCGACGAGGATCAGGTGGTATTAACGCGCCTCGAGCACGTCGAGGCACCGGTGATACTGGCCGTCAACAAGGTCGACCGGCTCGAGGACAAGAGCACGCTGCTGCCCTGGCTGGCAGAGGTCGGTGCTCGGCGCGAATTCGCCGCCATCATTCCCATTTCGGCCAAGCACGGCACCAACGTGCCGGAGCTCGAGGCGGAAGTGGCCAGCCGCCTGCCCGAGGGCATCCACCATTTTCCCGACGACCAGATTACCGACCGGAGCCAGCGCTTCCTGGCAGCCGAACTGGTACGCGAGAAGATCATGCGCCAGCTCGGCGACGAATTGCCCTATCAGGTGACGGTGGAGGTCGAGGAGTACCGCGACGAGGGCAAGATCGTCCACATCAGTGCCCTGATCCTGGTGGAACGTGCCGGGCAGAAGAAAATCCTCATCGGCGACAAGGGCGAGCGTATCAAGAGCATCGGCCGCGAGGCACGGCTCGACATGGAGCGTGCGCTGGACGCCAAGGTCATGTTGAACCTGTGGGTCAAGGTGAAGCGTGGCTGGTCGGATGACGAAAGGGCGCTAAAGAGTCTGGGCTATGATCTCGACTGACGTCACCCCTCTCTTACAAGTGTCCCATCATGCAGCCACAGCCGGCCTTTCTCCTCCATAAGCGTCCCTACCGAGAGACCAGTGCGCTGGTCGAGCTGCTGACCCTTCAGCATGGCCGCGTGCGTGCGGTCGCCCAGGGGGTGCAGCGCCCGGGCTCGCGTTCCCGGGGCCGGTTGCAGCCCTTCGCGCCGCTGCACGTCACCTGGGTGGGGGAGGGAGAACTGAAGCGTCTGCGCTTGATGGAAAGCCGAGGTGCCACGGCGCTGCTGGTCGGGGAAGGATTGCTCTGTGGTCTCTACGCCAACGAACTGCTGACACGTACGCTGCCCGTCGAGTTGCCGGCAGCGGAGGTGTTCGCGTTCTATACGGCCCTGCTCGAGGCGCTGCCGCGACCCCAAGGCCGTGCCGTGGCGCTCCGACAGCTGGAATTTTCTCTGCTCGATACGCTGGATGCCGCGCCGCGCTATACCACACCGGAGGGCGGCGAACTCGATCCACAGTCTCGCTACCGTTTCGATACGGCCTCGCGTGCCTTCGTACCTGGCGAACCAGGCCTCGATGGCCGGACCTTGCGCCTGCTGGCCGGCGGCGACTGGGCAGCGCCAGGACTGGCGGGGCCGGCCAAGGCGATTGCGCGTGCGGCCCTTGCCCCCTTGCTCGGTTCACGTCCGCTGCGTTCACGCGAGCTGATGCGGCAACTTGCCGAGCGGCGCCGTTCACCCTCACACTGATGGCTTTACCCGACCTGCAGCTGGAGACCCCCATGCATCCCCCGCGCATTCTGCTTGGCGTCAACATCGATCACATTGCCACGCTGCGCCAGGCCCGCGGCACCCGCTATCCCGATCCGGTCCAGGCGGCACTGCTGGCCGAGGAGGCAGGCGCCGACGGTATTACCGTGCATTTGCGTGAGGATCGTCGGCATATCCAGGCGCGCGACGTGCGCATCCTTGCCGAGGTGCTCAACACGCGCATGAACCTGGAGATGGCGGTCACCGAGGCGATGCTGGCACTGGCCGAGGAGGTTCGTCCGGCGCATGTCTGCCTGGTGCCGGAAAAGCGCGAGGAACTGACCACCGAGGGTGGCCTGGATGTGGTTGCTGGCTTCGATGCGATCGCCAGCGCCTGTCGCCGCCTGGCAGCAGCGGGCTGTGAGGTGTCGCTGTTCATCGACCCCGAGCCGGCACAGATCGAGGCGGCGAAGCGTGCCGGTGCGCCAGTGATCGAGCTTCATACCGGCGCCTATGCCGAATGCCGCGGCCAGGCGGCAATCGAGGAGCATGTCCGCCTGAGCGCGGCGGCCGAAATGGCGCTGGAACTCGGGCTTACGGTCAATGCCGGGCATGGCCTGCACTACCATAATGTCGAGGCGATTGCCGCGATACCGGGATTGCACGAACTCAATATCGGCCATGCCATCATCGCTCGGGCGCTGTTCGTTGGTCTCAAGGAGGCCGTGGCCGACATGAAGCGGCTGATTATCGCCGGTCAGGAGGCGGGCTTCGTGGCTTCACTGGAGGACCACGACCACGACCACGACCACGATCACGAATGAGATCCGCGGCTTCGATCTCGCCCGGGGGCGCGGCTGCCTTGGCGCGCCGCGGCTGGCATTGGAGCCCTTTCACCCATCGTCGGGCGACGAGGCCGAACTGCTGCTGGCGCTGGTCGTGCACGAAAGCGGCGATTCGTGATCCTGGGCATGCCAGTCCCGTAGTCGTTCAATAGCCTGGAACAGGTCGTTTATCAGCGAATCGACGTCCTCCAACCCACGCGAGCGCAACCGCGTTTCCAGCGTTTCCGCCACCAAGGCGAGTTCGGGGGCCCCGCAATAGCGGCAGGCGCCGTTGAGGGCGTGTACGGCATCCAGCAGCGCCTCCGAATCGCCCGTGGAAAGCGCAGCGTGCAACTCGTTGAGGGTCGCCGGCAATGAATGGACCAGTTCATCCAGCAGCTCGTGCGCAAGACTGACGTTGCCGTTCGCCAGGCGTGCGCCCAGGTCCATGTCGACCACTGCCAAGTCGCTCGCCACGCTCGTGTCGCTGGGCGGGGGCAGGGCCGGTGCGGAAGGCGACGATACCAGGCCGAGATGGCGATGCAGGACGGCCTCGAGCCGATTGGAATCCACCGGCTTGACCAGGACTTCCTGCAGACCCGCTTCCTGGAGACGCTGACGCTCGCTGTCATGGGCATGGGCGGTGACCGCAATGATCGGGCAGCGTGCCCAGTGCTCCCCCAGCCTTCGCAACGCCTGGGTGGTTTCGATGCCGTCCATGCCCGGCATGCGAATATCCATCAGTACCAACTGAAAAGTTTCGCCTTCGGCCAGTGCGAGGGCTTCCTCGCCGCTTTTCGCTTCCGCCAGCTCCAGGCCGGGGCGTTTCAGCAGCTCCCTGAGCAGGCGCCGATTGATGGTATTGTCGTCCACCACCAGCACCCGCGCCGGATGACGGCTGCGCGGCTCGCGTGCCGGCAGCCGCTTGGCCGCGCTGCAGCGACGCAGGGCATCGGCCAGGGCCTGCCGGGAGGCGGGTTTACTCAGTATTTCGCAGCCGTGGGGCGGCTTGAGGTCGGGCATCTCGAGCGGGGGCACGTTGACCAGTAGCAGTATCGGACAGGGGCTGGCCTGGAGCCGTACTCGCCACTCTTCCAGCAGTGTTTCGTCAAGCTCGGTAGGTAGGGCCGCGACCATCAAGGCAGGGTAGGGAGGTGCCAGGTCAGGATGGTGCACCTCCTCCACCTGCCCGCCCCAGAGCGTCAGCAGGTGTTTCAGCGCATGTCGGGTCGGAGCATGCGGTTCGTAGAGCGCGACCCTGTCGCCGTCGAGGATGGTGTCGGGGGCGGTTTCGCCGTTACCGACGACGTCCAACGGCAGCGTGAAGGAGAAGTTAGAGCCGCGTGAGGGTTCGCTCTCCACGGTGATTTGCCCGCCCATCTGTTCGACAAGCTGGCGGCTGATGGCCAGGCCCAGCCCGGACCCCCCATACTGGCGAGAGTGGCTGGCCGCAGCCTGGCGGAAGGCTTGGAACAGGGTGTGTTGTTCCTGGGGCGTGAGGCCGATGCCGGTATCGCTGATACTGACGCGCAACAGCACGTGGCCCGGGTCGCGCTGTTCCTCGACCATCACGCGCACGATGACTTCGCCCTGCTCGGTGAACTTGAGGGCATTGTGGATCAGGTTGGTCAACACCTGCCGTATGCGCAGCGGATCGCCGCGCAGCGGTGAGGGCACATCGTCGTAAACGAGGCCCAGCAGCTCCAGCCCCTTCTGGTGGGCCAGTGGTGCCTGCAGGCCCAGCGCCTCGTCGACCAACGACACCATGTCCAGCTCGGCGCGGTCCAGCTCGAGCCGGCCGGCCTCCATCCGCGAGAAGTCGAGTACGTCGTTGACCAGGGCGAGCAGGTTATCGCAGGCGACGTGAACCTGGTCGAGCCACTCGCGTTGGCGGGGTTCCAGGCGGGAGCGCCCCAGCAGCCGGCAAAAGCCGACGATGCCGTTAAGCGGAGTACGGATCTCGTGGCTCATGCTGGCCAGGAATTCGGACTTGATGCGGTTGGCTTCCAGCGCCCTGCGGTGTGCCAGGTCGAGCTCGATGTTCTTGATCTCGATGGTTTCCATCGTCTCTTCCAGCTCGGCGGTCGTCTGCTCGATCTGGCGCTGCATGTTGTCGCGGGATTGCTGCAGCTCGTCGCCGAGGGCATTTACCTGCCGGGCCAGGCGGCGCAGTTCCGGCGCGCCTTCTTCCACCATTGGGGTGTCGAACTCACCGCTGCGTAGCCGCCGTAGCGCTTCGGCAGCACTGTTCAGGCTGGTATCCACTCGGCGGCCTAGCGCCGAGGCGATCACGAACAGCAGCAGGCCAAGGATCAGCAGGCCGAGTCCTGCGATGGCGAGGCGTCGATAGTAGTCAAGGGTAAGCGCGCGGCTGTCGATATCGAGCTCGAGCCAGGCTTGGGTGGTCATCGTGCCTTCGGCGTCGGCCGGCTCCAGGGGCATCAAAAGGCGCCACAGGTCGCCGTTGGTGTCCAGATACGCCTCTTGAGGCGGTGAAGTGGCCACTTGGGCACGGTTGCGGCCGAGCTCCAGCTGGATCATGCCCTGGTCGGTGTAGACGCCGACGCCACGTGCCTCCTCGATGTCGAGCAGGCGCCTGGCCATGCCATCCAATCGTGGCTGGGCGCCTTCGTACATCGCTTGGGCCATCTCCGGCGCCTGCTGTTCGGCGGCAGTGACCACGCGGTCCCGCAGGGCCGACTTGCGCCATTCGGTATCCT
Organism: Billgrantia hypersalina; assembly: GCF_052584175.1. Lineage (NCBI taxonomy): Bacteria > Pseudomonadati > Pseudomonadota > Gammaproteobacteria > Oceanospirillales > Halomonadaceae > Billgrantia > Billgrantia hypersalina. The sequence continues at coordinate 222,329 of NZ_JBMIQI010000003.1, read as the reverse complement.
GGTGCAAGGTCACGACCGCCACGAGCAATAACACCAGCAGGGGCAGACACAATATCCAGAGTGTCAGGCGATTTCCGAGCGACATCGGCATTCCTTGGTCACGAGCCATCCTGTCAGTATGCCACATTGGCGGAGCATGCCTGTCCAGTGAATGGCGCCGCGGATATACTAAGTAAAAGACGTTACCCTAAGGACGGTTACATGCAGTTTCCCACCATCGAGGACGTCGTCGGGCATACGCCGCTGGTGCGGCTGAAGCGTATCGCGGCGGGCCGCAACAATACCTTGCTGGCCAAGTTGGAGGGCCACAACCCGGCCGGTTCGGTCAAGGATCGCCCGGCACTGTCGATGCTGGAGCAGGCCGAGGCCCGCGGCGATATTACCCCGGGGGATTCTCTGATCGAGGCCACTTCGGGCAATACCGGTATTGCATTGGCCATGGCCGCCGCCATCAAGGGCTACCGCATGGTCCTGATCATGCCGGAAAACGCCTCCAGCGAGCGCAAGCAGGCGATGGCCGCCTACGGGGCCAGGCTGGTGACGGTAAGCAAGGAGGGCGGCATGGAAGAAGCCCGCGACCTGGCTGACACGATGATCGCCCGTGGCGAGGGCAAGCGGCTCGACCAGTTTGCCAACCCCGACAATCCGCTGGCGCATTATCGCGGTACCGGCCCGGAGATCTGGGAGCAGACCGGTGGCACGGTCACGCACTTCATCAGCTCCATGGGTACCACGGGCACCATCATGGGGGTGTCGGCGTACCTCAAGGAGCGAAACCCGAAAGTCCAGATCGTGGGCCTGCAGCCGGAAGACGGCGCCAGCATTGCCGGCATACGCCGCTGGCCGAAAGAGTATTTGCCCAGCATCTTCGATGCCACACGCGTCGATCGCGTCATCGATATCGGCCAGCACGAAGCCGAGGAGCACATGCGTCGCCTGGCGCGCGAAGAAGGCATCCTCGCCGGCGTGTCGTCCGGGGGGGCCCTGGCCGGCGCACTGCGCGTTGCCGAGGAGGTCGAGAACGCGGTGATCGTGTTCATCGTCTGCGACCGGGGCGATCGCTATCTCTCGACTGGGCTGTTCGCCCCGGAGGCCTGAGGTGGCAATGCTTGGCAAGCGACGCCCGGCGCGCCAGCGCTCCGGCGGCTCAGGGCTGCACAAGCGTCCCGTCGAATCCCCCACTGCGCTGCCTCAGGCCGAAGACACGACCATCGTCGTCGAGCGCCTGGCTCACGACGGCAGGGGCGTGGCCCGCACTGGCAGCGGAAAGGCCCTGTTCATTGACGGAGCGCTGCCGGGGGAACGGGCCGAAGTGGCCGTGCACCGTACCCGCAAACGCTTCGACGAAGCCCATGTTCGAGAACTGCTCGAGCCGTCGGCCGAGCGGGTCGAGCCGCCCTGCATTCACTATGGCCAATGCGGCGGTTGCGATCTGCAGCATTTCTCCATTCAGGCCCAGCGCGAACACAAGCGCACGGTGCTTGCCGACCTGCTGGCGAGAGAGGGCATCGAGCTGGACGAGCCGCCTGGGCTGCTGGCGGGAGAGCCGCTCGGCTATCGTCGCCGTGCACGACTGGGCGTCAAGGTGGACGCGCAAGGGGGCGTTCATCTCGGCTTTCGCGCACGCCATGCGAACCGGCTGGTGGACCTGCAGGCCTGTGTCGTGCTCGTTCCCGAGCTATCGGCACTGATCGGGCCGCTCGAGGCGCTGCTGGCCGAGCTGGAGGCGCCGCGCCTGGTGGGCCATCTGGAACTGATCGCCTCCGATGAGGCCCCCGCGGTGGTGGTGCGCCAACTGCGCGAGAACCGCGCCGACCTGCAGCGCTGGCAAAGGTTCGGCCAAGCCAGCGGTGTGGCCGTGGCGCGCCTGCTGGGACGCGAGGAACCGATCCTCGAATGGCTGGGAGAGGCACCGACGCTCAGCTATCGGCTGCCGGTGAGGGGCCGTGCGATCGCGCTCGGCTTCGTGCCGGGCGACTTCGTGCAGGTCAACGAAGAGATCAATCGGTTGCTGGTGGCAACGGTACGGGAGTGGCTGTCGCCGGTCGAGGGGTGGCGCGTTCTGGACCTATTCGCCGGTATCGGCAATTTCAGCCTGCCGCTGGCAGCCGACGGGGCACGGGTCACGGCGGTGGAAGGCAACCCCGCCATGGTGGCGCGTCTCGAGGACAATGCCAGGGCCAATGCGCTCGACATCGAGGCGCAGCAGGCCGACCTCAGCGATCGTGAGGCCGTGGTGCAGTTGCTGGCGAGCCGGACGCCCGATGCGGTGGTGCTCGATCCGCCCCGCGACGGTGCCGATGCCGCCTGTCGTGCGCTGGTCGAACGTCCCGTCTCACGGCTGGTCTACATTGCCTGCGATCCTGCCACGCTGGCGCGCGATGCGGCACGACTCGTGCATGGGGGATATCGCATCGTCCAGGCGGCGGTGGCCGACATGTTCGCGCACACCTCGCACCTGGAGTCCCTGCTGCTGCTCGAACACGGTGCGGTACCGCCGTCATCGCAAGGAGTCTAGAAAGATGGTGAAAGTCCGAGACGACCAGCCTTTGACCGATAGTGGCGACGTCGATATCGGTCACTGGCTGGAGCGGCTGCAGGAAGACGTCAAGTTGCGCGATCCCGGCGAGATGCGCGAGGCCTGCGAGCTCACCAAGCGTCTCTCGCTGGAGGCCGATCGCCCCCACAAGGCCTGGCTGCCCAAGGACACTACCTACCGCATGGGCCTTGAGATGGCGGATATCCTGGCCCTGCTCAAGCTCGACCAGACGGCCCTCGAGGCAGCGGTGCTCTACCGTGCCGTACGCGAAGGGCTTATCTCGATAGAGGCCGTTGCCCGCCGCTTCGGCAAGGAAGTGGCGCACCTGATCGAGGGCGTGTTGCAGATGGCGGCCATCAGTAACGCACAGATTCCCAGTCAGGGCCTGGTGCAGCACGATCAGCAGGACAATCTGCGCAAGATGCTGGTCACCATGATCGACGACGTGCGCGTGGCACTGATCAAGATCGCCGAGCGCACCTGTGCCCTGCGACAGGTCAAGGACGCTCCCCGGGAGAAGCGTCTGCAGGTCGCCCGCGAAGTATTCGACATCTACGCACCGCTGGCCCATCGCCTGGGTATCGGCCAGGTCAAGTGGGAGCTCGAGGATCTCTCCTTCCGCTATCTGCACGAGGACGACTACAAGGCGATCGCCCGCCAGTTGGCCGAGAAGCGTCTCGACCGCGACCGCTACATCCACGACGTGGTGGAGGTGCTCAAGGGCATGCTCGAAGCCCAGGGCATCACTCAGTACGAGGTCAACGGCCGCGCCAAGCACATCTATTCCATCTGGCGCAAGATGAAGCGCAAGCGCATCGATTTTTCCCAGGTCAACGACGTGCGTGCGGTACGCATCCTGGTACCCGAGGTGACCGACTGCTACACCGTGCTGGGGCTGGTCCACTCGCGCTGGCACCACGTCCCCAATGAATTCGACGACTATATCGCCAACCCCAAGAAGAACGGCTACCAGTCGCTTCACACCGCCGTGCTGGGACCGGAGAACAAGGTCCTCGAGATTCAGATCCGCACCTTCGCCATGCACGACGAGGCCGAGCTGGGCGTCTGCGCCCATTGGCGCTACAAGGGTCACGACACCAGTGCCAAGAGCTCCAGCTACGAAGAGAAGATCGCCTGGCTGCGCCAAGTGCTCGAGTGGCAGGACGAGGTGGGGGACTTCGGCGATCTGCGCGAAGGGCTCTCCAGCGACGTGGCGCCGGATCGTATCTACGTCTTCACGCCGGATGGCCATGTCATCGATCTGCCGCGCATCGCCACGCCTATCGATTTCGCCTACCGGGTGCATACCGAAGTCGGCCACCGCTGTCGTGGGGCCAAGGTCGACGGTCGCATCGTGCCGCTCACCTACAAGCTCAAGACTGGCCAGCAGGTCGAGATCCTCACGGCCAGCAAGGGCGGGCCCAGCCGCGACTGGCTCAATCCCAGCCTCGGCTACGTGCGCACCTCGAGGGCACGGGCCAAGATCCAGTCGTGGTTCAAGCACCAGGCTCGCGAGCAGAACGTCGAGGAGGGCAGGTCGCTGTTCGAGCGCGAGATGCGGCGCCTCGATGTGGAGGACATGGACCTCGACACCTTGGCGCACAAGGTCAACTACCAGAGTCCCGACGACATGTACGCCGCGCTGGGAGCGGGCGACCTGCGAATCGGCCAGGTGCTCCATCAGGCCCAGCAACTGTTCGGCGAGACCGACGATCAGGAGCAGCTCGATCGCCTGCTGGCGAAGCCGCGGCGCGATCAGGGGAAGGGCACGGCAAGCGACATTACCGTGCTGGGTGTTGGCAATCTCAAGACCAGCATGGCCAACTGCTGCCACCCGGTGCCTGGTGAGCCGATCGTCGGTTTCATCACTCAGGGGCGTGGCGTCACGGTGCATCGCCAGGATTGCCCCAACATCCTGCAGCTGCGCATCGACGAGCCACAGCGCGTGATCGAGGTGGAGTGGGGCCAGCGCGCCCGCACCCAGTACCCGGTGGATATCGAGATTCAGGCCTGGGATCGCTCCGGACTGCTGCGCGACGTAACCGGCATTCTCGGTAATGAAAAGGTCAACGTGTTGTCGGTCAATACCCTGACCGATACCAGCGACGGTATCGCACGGATGCGCATTACCGTGGAAGTCGATGGGCTGGAGACGCTGGGCAGGCTCTTTTCACGCATCCAGCAACTGTCTAACGTGATCGAGGTCCAGCGCCTGCGAACGGGAGCCAAGGGGATGAAACGCAAGGGGAGCGGCACATGAGCGAGACCCGCTACGGCATCGACGACCTGCTCATGCTGATGGCAGTGCTGCGCGATCCCGGGCAGGGCTGCCCGTGGGATCTCAAGCAGGATTGGGACAGTATCGTGCCGCACACCCTGGAAGAGGCCTACGAAGTCGCCGACGCCATCGAGCGTCGCGCCTTCGGCGAGCTGCCCGGCGAACTCGGCGACCTGCTGTTCCAGGTGGTCTACTACAGCCAGTTTGCACGTGAGGAGGGGCGCTTCGACTTTCACGACGTGGTGGACACCCTGACCGCCAAGATGGTGCGCCGGCATCCGCATGTGTTTCCCGACGGCACCCTTGGCTCGCGTCGCCCGCCCGGCGTCAGTGCCGAGCAGGTCGAGACGCATCAGGTCAACAGCCGCTGGGAATCGCTCAAGGCCGAGGAGCGGGCGGAGCGTGCCGCCGAGCCGACCGGCACCTCGGTGCTCGATGATGTGCCACGCACCTTGCCGGCGCTCTCCCGGGCGGCCAAGCTCTCCAGGCGCGCCGCCCGGGTGGGCTTCGACTGGCCCGATACCACGGGGGTGATTGCCAAGATCCGCGAAGAGCTGGACGAGGTCGAGCAGGCGCTGGCAGAGAACGATCGCGACCACGCCGCTGCCGAAGTGGGCGACCTGCTGTTCGCCGTCACCAACCTGGCGCGCACGCTCAAGGCCGACCCAGAGCAGTGCCTGCGCGAGACCAACGCCAAGTTCGAACGTCGCTTCCGTCATGTCGAGGTGTCGCTGGCCGAGCGCGGCATGACGACCCGTGACGTCGACCTCGACACCATGGAAGCCTTTTGGCAGCAGGCCAAGCGGCTCGAGGCCGCGACCGAGACGCCAGCGGGACATTCCGAATCGATATCAGGAGGAGATCGGCCATGAGTGGCGATCTGCACGAATCCCTACGCGATAACGTACGCATCCTCGGCGACAGCCTCGGCCGCACCATTGCCGATGACCTGGGCAAGGGGTTCGTCGACCGCATCGAGACCATCCGCGGCCTGGCCAAGAGCGGCCGACAGGGAGAGGGGCAGAGCAGCCGTGAGCTGATCGAATACCTGCGCAAACTACCCGACCGCGACCTGTTGCCGGTAACGCGTGCTTTCAACCAGTTCCTCAATCTGGCCAACATCGCCGAACAGCACTACCGTGCGCGTTTTCGGCGCGTCGAGGACTACAAGCCCGGGTCGCAGCCGGTGCTCTCCGAGCTGCTGGAACGGGCCCGTCACGCCGGGCACGCGCCGCGCAAGCTGGTCGAGAGCCTGGCCGGCATGCGCGTCGAACTGGTGCTGACCGCGCATCCCACCGAAGTCATCCGGCGCACCTTGATCCAGAAGTACGACGCCATCGACGAATGCCTCACGGTCATCGAATCGTCGCTTGACTACCCCGAGCGGGCGAGCCGCGCCCGAGGTCGCCTCGAGGAGCTGATCAGCCAGGCCTGGCACACCGACGAAATTCGACACGAGCGCCCGACACCGATAGATGAAGCCAAATGGGGCTTCGCCGTGATCGAGAACTCGCTGTGGCAGGCGGTGCCGGCCTTCCATCGCGACCTCGACAGCTTGCTGCTGGAATCCGCCGGCGAGCGCCTGCCGCTGGATGCCGCGCCGATCGTGTTTGCCTCATGGATGGGGGGCGATCGCGACGGCAATCCCAATGTGACGTTCAAGGTAACCCGCGAGGTGCTGCTGCTGGGTCGGTGGATGGCAGCGGACCTCTACCTGCGCGACCTTGAGCAGCTCAAGGCCGAACTCTCGATGTGGAAGTGCAACAGCGCATTGCGGGCCGAGGTGGGCAACGTTGCCGAACCCTATCGGGAATTGCTCAAACGCCTGGTGCAGCGGGTCGAGGCCACCCGTGACTGGGCCAAGGCCCAGCTCGACGGAAGAAGCTACGAAGGGGGGCCGATCATCGAAAGCAGCGATCAGCTCTACGCGCCGCTTCTCACCTGCTACCGTTCGCTGTGCGACGTCGGCCTCGACACCATTGCCAACGGTGCGTTGCTCGACACCCTGCGCCGGGTCGCGGTATTCGGCGTGACCCTGACCAAGCTCGACATCCGCCAGGAGGCGAGTCGCCATGCCATGGTCATGGAGGAGCTCACCGATGCCCTCGAACTCGGTCACTATCGCGAATGGAGCGAGGAGCAGCGACAGGCCTTTCTGCTTGCCGAGCTCGAGTCGCGCCGGCCGCTGATTCCGCGCCGCTGGGAGTGTTCGGCCGAGACCCGCGAGGTGCTAGATACCTTTGCGGTCATCGCCAGCGAGCAGGCCGAGGCACTCGGGACCTACATCATCTCCATGGCGGCACAGCCCTCCGACGTGCTCACGGTCGCGCTGCTGATGAAAGAGGTGGGCGGCGCCGTCTCGCTGCCCATCGCCCCGCTGTTCGAAACCCTCGACGATCTCAACCGCGCCGGCGACGTAATCGATCGCCTGTTGGCCCTTCCGGGCTATCGGGCGCTGGCCGGTGAACGCCAGGAAGTGATGATCGGCTATTCCGATTCGGCCAAGGATGCCGGCCAGCTGGCAGCGGCCTGGGCGCAGTATCGCGCCCAGGAACGCCTGGTGGAGGTCTGTCGTCATCACGGTGTCGACCTGACCCTGTTCCATGGACGGGGTGGCGCCGTCGGTCGTGGCGGCGGACCTGCTTACGCAGCCATCCTGTCGCAGCCGCCGGGCTCGGTGAACGGGAGTCTGCGCGTCACCGAGCAGGGGGAGATGATCCGCTTCAAGTTCGGCCAGCCCGATATCGCCCTGCGCTCGATGGAGATTTACGCCTGTGCGGTACTCGAGGCCACCCTGCTGCCACCGCCAGCCCCCGAGCCCCATTGGCGTGAGGAGATGGATCGCCTGGCCGGGATCGCCCACCGTGCCTATGTCGGAGTCGTGCGCGAGGATCCCGATTTCGTGCCCTATTTCCGTGCGGTGACGCCTGAGGGCGTGCTGGGGCATCTGCCGCTGGGCTCGCGCCCGACCAAGCGACGCCAGGACGGCGGTGTCGAGACGCTGCGCGCCATTCCCTGGATTTTCGCCTGGACCCAGATCCGCTTGATGCTGCCGGCCTGGCTGGGCAGCGGCGAAGCGTTCTCCACGCGGATCGAAGAGGAGGGCGGCCTCGAGGTGCTGCGCGAGATGCGTGACCGCTGGCCCTTCTTCGGTACCTACCTCGATATGCTGGAGATGCTGTTGGCCAAGGCTGACGTGGGCATTGCCTCCTACTACGAGCAGCGCCTGATCGACGAGCCTGCCCTCAAGGAGCTGGGGGCCGAGCTGCGCCAACGCTTCACCCGGCTGCAATCGGTCGTGCTGACGATTCTCGACCAGCCGCAGCTGCTGGAGCAGACGCCGCTGATCCGTCAGGCCATCGAGGTTCGTAACCCCTACATCGACCCGTTGCATGGCCTGCAGGCTGAACTCCTGCAACGTAATCGCGACGCCGACGGCGCCATCAGTGGCGAGCTTTCGCGCGCCCTGATGGTGACCATGGCGGGGATCGCCGCAGGGCTGCGCAACACGGGCTAAAAAACAGAAGCAGACTTTTCGTGTGGCGACTCCCAGACAAGACCGCCCCGGCGATAAGCCGGGGCGGTCTTGTCACGTGAGCGCGTATGACGCTTACTGCGGCTGCTTCACCGTACGCAGGTAGGGCTTGAGCGTGGTGAAACCCTCCGGGTACTTCTTCTTGGCTTCCTCGTCGCTGACCGCGGGTGGGATGATCACGTCCTCGCCCGGGCGCCAGTTCACCGGCGTGGCCACGGTGTGCTTGGCATTGAGCTGGATCGAGTCGAGCAGGCGCAAGACCTCATTGAAGTCGCGCCCCGAGGTCATGGGGTAGACCAGCATGGCCTTGACTTTCTTGTCCGGCCCGATGATGAACACCGAACGTACCGTGGCGTTGTCCGCGGGCGTGCGTCCCTCGGCGCTGCCCGGCTCCTCGGCGGGAAGCATGTCGTAGAGCTTTGCGACCTCGAGCTTGTCGTCGCCGATCATCGGATAGTTGGGTGCGGTGCCCTGGGTCTCCTCGATGTCCTTGGACCAGGCGGCATGGTTGTCGACCGGATCCACCGAGAGGCCGATGATCTTGGTATTGCGCTTGTCGAATTCCGGCTTGAGCTTGGCCATGTAACCCAGCTCGGTGGTGCACACCGGCGTGAAGTCCTTGGGATGCGAGAAGAGGATGCACCAGCTGTCGCCGATCCATTCATGGAAGTTCAGCGTACCTTGGGTGGTTTGCGCCGTGAAATCGGGCGCGGTATCGCCGATTCTGAGACTCATCTTCGTGACTCCAGGAACAGGTTCAAGGGAGGAGGTCACGACAATGCGCGACCCGCCAGTTCACTATAGGCCATGATGCGTAAGAACATCCAGCTATGACAAGTTGGTGCCGGCCAATCGAAACGTTCTATGTCTCGTCACGCCAAAGAGGGGCCGTAACACGGCAGACTAGAAGGTGAAATGGAGCGAGGCAGTGACGAGATTCAGGTGCGACATGCTCGGCGCGTCGATTTCCTCGAACTCGAGTTGGCTCACTAGCCTGTCGTGCTGCAGGCGCGCGCCGAAGCCCTGAATTCTCGCGGTTCCCGTCGCAGCCTGGTACAGCGACTCGCTCTGTGTGACCGGGTCGCCTTCCCATTCGGCAAAGCCCGACTTCGCGTAGACGCCAAATCGGCCGAGGCGAATGCCGGCCAGCAGGCTGCCGCCCAGTGTCGTGGTATTGACCAGCAAGGCTTGCTCGTCGTGGCGGGTCGGGACCTCGTCGCTTTCTCGGTAGGTGAACTCGGCACCGAGGTCCAGATGCGGCAGGCTCACCGGTGAGAAGCCAGCGGTCAAACGAAAGCCGGAGGTATAGCCATCGGGCGTCTCGAATTCGCCGCCTTCCAGGACGAGGCCATTGTCGAGATACATCAAGTCGCTGGTTCTGTCAGCGTAGGAGGGGGTATCGAGGCGTGTCAGGCTCACGGCGGCCAGCAGATCGTGTGAGGCCTCGGTATAGGCTGTCGGCCGATCGTCTTCCAAGGGAAGGCTCTCTTCCGCCATGGCGGAAAATGGCGATAGCGTCAGGCCGGCGGCCAAGGTGATGGCAGTGCTGAAACACGTGTTCATGTCCCCTGCCCATTTTCCCTGTGCGATGCGTCTCGACAACGTGATTTTTTAAGGTTCGTATGACGTCGTTGCCTGGTAGGCGAGACGCAGCGATACCAGGCTCAATGTTGAGCATTGCGAACCATTACCAGAGATTAGCAGGCCGGTTGGGACATCGCCAGGCAGAGCCGTCAACGCTTGTGGCGGGCCAACTGCGACAGGGTTTCGTCGAGCTCGGCCAGTTGGGGAACAAGGAGACGATGCCGCCGGGCGGCACCGAGCAGGGGGCCGAGAATGGCGACACGTTCGATGGGCCTGCCTGCGATGACATCCTGCAGCATTGAAGCGCGATTGTTTGCCGTTCCCGCGATAACCTGCCATACCAGACCATGCCAACCCGCCGAGGGGGGCGGGACGCCTTCGGCCGCCATGACCGTCGCCACCTCGTCGACGATACGGTCCACCATCGGGCGGAAGGGGAGATCGCGGAGTTGGCCGTTACGGATGCGAAAAAGGGCCGTCAGCGGATTGATCGCCGCGTTGACGGCCAATTTGTGCCAGAGCCGAGTCTCGATGTCCTCGACCGCTTCGGCGGCAAGGCCCGACTCGGAGAGCAGCGCGGCGAGCTCGCGACAAAGCGTGACATGGCGATTGCCAAGATCGCCCACGAAAGTGATGCCGCGACCGGCGTGGGTCACGCTGCCATCGCCGGCCAGCCACGCCCCCTCGGTGGTGGAGGCGCACAGCACGGGTCCCGGATGAAGCCGGGTGAGTTCCGGCTGCACCTGGTAGCCGTTCTGCCACAGCACCAGCGTCGGCGTGCCGGCTAGCCGGGCCATGACGGCAGCATGGGCGGCCATGGCATCGTAGGCCTTGGTGGTGAGGTGCAGAAAGGCCGGCGTTGCCGATGGCAGTAAGCGGACCTCGGCGGTGGTGAGATGGCGGGTTTGGCGCCCCCCTTCCGGTATGGTCAGGGTCTGTTCGCGTGGCAACGCCCGTCGTCCGGCCAGCACGACGGGCATACTATCGGCCAGGTGCATGGCCAGTAGCCGGCCCAGCGCGCCGGGGCCGACGATCAGGTGGGTCGTGTCGTTCATGTCATGCCCTGATTGACGATCACGGCCAGCATACCGATACCCGGCATCCGAAGGCCAACGTCATGGGGTCAGGCACTGCTGCGTGTCCTGCGGCGTGTCCGGGCCGGAGCGGCTCGGCTGCGTCGACGTTTGTCGCCCGTTCCGCGTCGCTTCGATACGGCTGCTGCGGTTTCTCCCTCGGCCATGGCCATGGCCTGACGCAGGCGGCCAGCGTCGGCGCTGCCCAGCAGGCCGCGCAGGTCTTCCACCAGGGCGGCGAGGAACGGTGCCGGATCATCGCCCTGCTCGGCGATGGCCGTCAGGCGCTGCTCCCACAGCGCCGTACGTTCCGGCCGGGAAGCGGCTTCGGGCAGCGAGGCGATCAGGCCGCTGCCCAGGCGGGTGGCACGTAGCGTCTTCTTTTGCCGTACCAGGTAGCCGCGCTCGATCAGTGTTTCGATGATGCCGGCGCGGGTCGCCTCGGTTCCCAGCCCATCATGCTCGCGCAGGGTACGCTTGACCTCGGGATCCTCCACGTAGCGAGCGATGTTCATCATCGCCTTGATCAGGCTGGCGTCGGTGAAGGGCTCCGGCGGGCGTGTCTCGCGTGCCTCGACATCGCAGGCTTCCGCCCGGCATTTTTCGCCCTCCGTGAGCGGCGGTAGCGGCGGGGCTTCGTCGCGGGTGGTGAACAGCGGCTTCCAGCCGGGTTGCAGCCGCGCCTGGCCGCTGGCGCGGAAACGCTCCTCCAGGAGCGTGAATTCCGCCTTGACCTCGCGGGCGATCAGCGGCGGATAGAATTGTGCCAGCACATTGCGTGCGATCAGGCGGAACACATCGGCTTCGGCGCGCTCCAGTCGCTCGAGCTCGGCCGGCTTGCCGGTAGGAGCCAAGGCGTGGTGGGCTCCCACTTTCTTGTCATCCCACGCCTTGGAATGCAGGGTAAAGTCGGCGCCGGCCAGCCAGTCGCGCAGCGTCTCGTCCTTGCCGCAGGCGCTTGCCAGGGTGGCGGGCGCCTGGGCCAAGTGCTCCTCCGGCAGGTAGCGACAATCCGAGCGCGGATACGTGATCAACTTGTGACGTTCGTAGAGCCGCTGGCAGATGTCCAGCACCGCCTGGGCAGAAAGCCCGAAGCGTCGCGCGGCATCCACCTGCAGCGCCGAGAGCGAATAGGGCAGGGGGGCGGGCTGACGCTTCTGGCGGGTCTCCAGTGAGGTCAGCTTGCCCTCGGCGCCGGGTAGGCGCTTGGCCAATGCGTCTGCTGCGGAGCGCTCCAGCAGCCGCCCTTGATCGTCGAGCCGGTAGCCCTCGCCGGGCTGCCACCAGGCCCGTAGCCTGCCGCTGGCGACTGCCAGGTCGGCCCATAGAACGAAAAAGGGGTAGGGACGGAAGTCGCGTATCTCGGCGTCGCGGCGCACCACCAGGCCGAGTACCGGCGTTTGCACCCGGCCCACCGAGAGCACGCCGTCTTGGCCGGCTTGACGCCCGGTCAGGGTCCAGGCACGCGTCAGGTTGATGCCGTACAGCCAGTCGGCGCGCGAGCGAGATTCGGCGGCGCGGTAGAGCGGCTGGTAACGGGCATTGTCTTCCAGCCGCGCCAGGGCACGCTGCACTGCCGGTCGGTTGAGGTCGCTGACCAGCAGGCGCGCCACCGGGCCTTTCCAGCCCAGATGCTCGATGACCTCTTGGACGAGCAATTGTCCCTCGCGATCCGGGTCACCGGCATGGACCACCTCGCGGGCCTGCTTGAGCAGCTTGCGGATCACGGCGAGCTGACCGCGGGCCTTGGGCCGCGGGGTCAGCTGCCAGCGTGCCGGCAGGATCGGCAGGTGGTCCAGCCGCCACTGCTTGTAGGCGGCATCGTAGGCATCGGGCGGGGCCTGCTCCAGCAAATGGCCCAGGCACCAGGTGACGACGGTATCGCCGGCATACAGGGCGCCATCCTCGCGGCGTATGCCGCCGGGGAGGGCATCGGCGATGGCCCGGGCAAGGCTGGGTTTTTCGGCAATGATAAGGCGCATGGCGTCATCCGGCCTCGTGAGATTCGTTTATGGATATTCTTACAGTAAAGGGCCGGCAAGACCAGACGTGAAACCTGCATGAGCGGTATGTTTGCCGTATCGTAGCGGGAACGCAGAGAGAGGGAATCGCATCATGCGGGAGCGAGGAAGAACGCGGCGCCTGCTGGGTCTCGGGGCCCGAACCGGGGGATCCCTGCTGCGCAATCGGCTGGGCGGTGAGACCGACTGGCGCGCGCTGGGCGAAGTCCTGTTCGAGGGCCTCTCCGAACTCAAGGGCCCGGCCATGAAGCTGGCCCAGATCATGGCCCAGTGGGACGACCTGCTTCCGCCTGACCTTGCCGACGAGCTGGCGCGCCTGCAGCGACAGGCCGAGCCGATGCCCTGGGAAGGGATACGCCGGACCCTGTTAGCGCAGTACGGTACGCTGGAGGCTCATTTCCGTGAGATCGAGCCACGTCCTTTTGCCAGCGCCTCCATGGGCCAGGTGCACCGCGCAGTGTCCCACGACGGCGAAACCCTGGTGCTCAAGGTGCAATACCCAGGCCTTGCCGAGGTGCTGGAGGACGATCTTGCCCAGCTCAGGAGTATCTTGCGCCTTGGACGCTGGCTCAAGGTCCCCCAGGCGCGCCTGGATGCGCTATTCGAGGAGCTCGCGGCGAGCCTGCGCAACGAACTGGACTATCAGGCCGAGGCCGGCGCGCTGGAACGCTACCGCCAGCGTTATGCGCACCTGAAGGGGCTGGCGATACCCGAACCGCTGCCGGCGCTCTCTGGGCCGCGGGTGCTGGCCATGCGCTATCTGCCTGGCACGCCGCTGCGTGACCTCGAGGGGGCGGACGATACCTTGCGCCAGCGTGTGGCCACCAGCCTCGCGGACTGGCTCACCGAGGAGCTCTTCACTTATGGCGAGTTGCACGCCGACCCCCACGCCGGCAATTTTGCCGTCGACGATGAAGGAAGGCTGGTCATTTACGATCTGGGTGCGGTGATCGAGGTACCCGAAGCGCACCTCAAGTCCATGCTGCAACTGCTCGACGCTACCCTGGCGGGAGATCCCATGGCCATGGACGACGCCCTGCAGCGGCTGGGCGGGCGACAGGGGCAGGGGGCGCCGCTGGCGCTGTATCGCGAAGCCGCCGAAGCGGTGGCACCGCTGTTCGAGCCCGGAGCGCAGGATTTCTCCGACATACGGGTCCACCGACGCCTGCGCGACCTCACGCCCAAGGTGTGGGCAGCGATGGACCGCCTGCAACCACCGGCAGACGTACTGCTGCTTTCGCGCACTCTGAACGGACACTACTGGAACCTGGTTCGACTGGGGGCGCGCCTCGACATGCACGCTCGAACGCGCCCACTGCTGGCCTGGGCGCGCAGGTAATAGCGCTCAGGCATTCGCGCCTTGCGCACAACACCAAGCCACGCTTCCCTGTTACTATATGCGCCTTTTGAACTGGCGGAGAGAGTCGATGCTGGCAGTATGGGTCGAACAGCTGCTGGGCTTTGCTTCGGGTGCCTTGGCAGCCATCCGTGAAGAGGAGCGCTACCCCGCGTTCATGGCCTGGGCCCGTGAAGAGGGTGCCGAGCTGATGGGTGGCGACCTCGCCATGGCTCAGGCCCTGGCCCCCATCCTATGGAGCCAGACCCCGCTGGAGCGTGCCGGCTTTACCTGCGAATCCCTGGCACGTCCCGGCCGCAACGAACTCTGCTGGTGTGACTCGGGGCGCAAGACCAAGCACTGCTGCGGCGCTGTCGCGATGCCCGCCGAAGTACCCGACCATTTGATGTGGATGCTCTCGCTGCGCGATTGGAAGGGCCCCACGCTCAAGGCCGCTCTCGAGAGCGGCAATGCCCCGGCCCAGGCGTTGCTCGAGGCCGGTCTGATCGCCGCCGAGACAGGTCAGCGCGGCCGTGCGCAGCAGATTCTCGAGTCGCTGTTCCAGCGTGCCGACTGGTCGCGCCTGCCGACCCAGGCCGAACCCGCCTTCGAGCTGCTGATCGATATCTACCAGGAGCGCGGCTTTACCCGCAAGCGGGCCGAACTCCTTGACGAGGTGCTCGACCGCGGCCCGCTGTTCCTGCGCGGCGTGGCGCTTGAACGGCTATGCCTGATGCACCTGGACAGCGACGACCTGGACAGTGCCAGGGCCGCCTTCGTCCGTGCCCAGCAGGCGCTGCCCGACTCGCCGACCCTGGCCTATATCGAGGCCATGCTGCTCCTGCACGAAGGTCATGAGAAGGAAGCTGCGGAGCGGGCCCGCTTCTGGTTCCGTCGCCTGGCCCGCAAGGGCGAGCTGGAGCCCGACCAGTTACAGTTCCTGGCGGAACTTGCGGAGAATCCCGGCGCCACCCTGGCCGACCAGCTGCTCAATGCCGAGGAGGACCTGGCGGAGCCGCTGGCCTCGCTGCAGGCTCTGCTGGCGCAACTTCCCACTGCGCCAGGCTTGCGCGTGAGCTGCACGCAAGACGGCGAACTGGAGTATCACAGCAGTGCCCGCGAGGACACGCTATCCGCCGCCTGGCAGAAAGTCTTCCAGGTGGAGGTGGATGACGAAAGTGCGCTGGGCCTCAAGGGCGACCCCTGGACTCAGGCCGGCGACTGGCTGCGCGAACTTTGCGCGCATCCCGAATGGCTCGATTCGCCGCGCGTGGTGCAGTCGCTCACTCTGGCGCTGACGAGCCGATTCGGCAGCCTGCCGTGGATGTCGCCGAGCCTGTTCGAGCCTTTGGCCGATCGTCTCGAACGCTGGCTCGAACGCATCCGCGGCGAAGGCGAGGGACCCTTCCTGTGGGACAGCGCCGACAATGCCGTGCTGCTGCGTACCGGCCTGGCGCTGGTGGTGGGCATGGAGCGGGGCGCCCGGGAGCGCTCGCGACGGCTGGCCGAACGACTGCTGTCGCTCGACGATCAGGACAGCCTGGGCCTGCAGGAACTGGTGCTCGACCAGCTCCTGCGTGAAGGGCGCGACCACGATGCCTTGGCCGTGACTGAAACCCGGCGCGACGATACGCCGGTGCTCGGCCTGCTCATGGGCAGGGCGCTGGCGCTGTTTCGTCTGGAACGCATCGACGAAGCCAACGAAGCGCTGCGCGAGGTGCGTCGACACAATCCGCATGCACTGCCCATGCTATGCGCCGAACAGCCCCGTCCCGTGCAGCTGGGGCCGGACAGCGTCGCCGAGCCGGGCACACGCGCCGAGGCATGGCAGTATCGCACCCTCATGCGCGACCAGTGGCGAGCCACTCCGGGGGCCTTGGCCTGGCTGCAGGAACAGATCGATGCCTGACCTGGCTCGTCAGGTCGTCCTGGGTGTCGGCTGCGGTACCAGTTCCTTGTCGCGACTGATCCAGATGGCCAGCGCAATGGCCGGCAGCCCAAGCGCCGTGGCAATGATGAAAAAAGCCGCATAGCCCTGCGCCTCCACCACCAGGCCGCCGAAGCCGCTCAGGAACTTGCCCGGGAGCGTCATCAATGACGAGAACAATGCGTACTGGGTCGCGGTATAGGCACGCGAGGTCAGGCTCGACAGGAAGGCGATGAAGACCGCACTGGCCAAGCCGTTCGCCAGATTGTCGCCGACGATGGCCATTACCAGCATCGGCAGGCTCTGGCCGGCCAGCGCCAACGCCGCGAACAGCAGGTTGGTCAAGGTGGCGGCCGCCGCGCCCAGCACCAGGATCGGGCCGATGCCGTAGCGTGCCACCAGCAGTCCGCCGAGAATGCCGCCGCCGATGCTCATGGCGATGCCGAAGACATTGGTGACATTGGCTATGGTGGCCAGCGAGAAGCCCAGGTCGATGTAGAGGGGATTGGCCATCGAGGCCATGGCCAGGTCACTGATGCGAAAAACGGCCACGAACACCAGCAGCCATAGCGCCTTGAGCCGATGGCGGCTGATGAAATCGGTGAAGGGACAGACCACCGCACCGATCAGCCACGCGCCCAGGCGTCGCAGCAAACGCGGCTTGCCGCGGCTGGCCCGGATGAAGGCTCGCACGCGGGGTTCGTGGATCAGCTGCGTGGTCAGGGAGAGACGCTTGGGTTCGGGACGCAGCAGTACCGTGATCACGCCTACGCCGACCAACAGCGCCATGGTCAGGTAGGCAGCCTGCCAGGAGAGCCAGGAAGCCACGTAGAGCGCGCCGGCACCGGCAGCCAGCAGCCCGCCGCGATAGCCGATGATATAGGTCGAGGCCATGGCCGCCTGCATGTCATCCGGCGCCGACTCGATGCGGAAGGCGTCGATGGCGATGTCCTGGGTGGCCGAGCCGAAGGCCACCAGCAAGGCGAAGGCGGCCACCAGTGTCAGGTTCTGCTGTGGCTCGAGGCTAGCCAGACCCACCAGGCCGCCGATTATCATGGCCTGGGCCACCAGCATCCAGCCGCGTCGCTGGCCAAAAGCGCGGGTCAGCCCCGGCAGAGCCAGGCGGTCCACCACCGGTGCCCAGAAGAACTTGATCGAATAGAGCATACCGATCCAGGAAAAGAAGCCGATGGCGGCGACCTGGACGCCGTCGCTCCGCAGCCAGGCCGAGAGGGTCGAGAACACCAACAGAAAAGGCAAGCCGGCCGAGAAGCCCAGAAATAGCATGGTAATCACGGGGGCTCGCAGATAAATGGCCAGGGAAGCTCCCCAACTGCGCTGAGCGGTAGGGATGGTCATGCGTCACGAAACTCCTCGATGGTCGTTGGCCGGGGGGCGGCCCGATGCCGGCAACGGTGGTAGAATGGCCACCGCTCGGCGGGGCTGGCGGTCCAGGAGGACCCATCGTCCGGCCGCACGATTGTTGCAGAGCCCCGGCAGCGATGCCAGCAGGATATGCCCCGATAAGGAGGTCATCATGAGCCACAGCGAACGTCAGCCGATCGATGACGAGAACGATAGCCTGCCGCGCTGGTACGTCGTTCAGTGCAAGGGGGGCGAATCCTTCCGCGCTGCGGAGCATCTGGCCAACCAGGGCTACGAACTGTTCCATCCCATTCTGCAGG
This sequence comes from Billgrantia hypersalina, assembly GCF_052584175.1. NCBI lineage: Bacteria > Pseudomonadati > Pseudomonadota > Gammaproteobacteria > Oceanospirillales > Halomonadaceae > Billgrantia > Billgrantia hypersalina. Next base: position 204,351 of record NZ_JBMIQI010000003.1, on the reverse strand, counting down.
TTCAGAAGAAACGTGGCGGCAAGCTGGTATGGCTGGACGAGCCGTTGTTTCCTCATTATCTGTTCATTCGGCTCGATCGCGTCGCCAGCAACTGGCGGCCGATTCGCTCTACGCGTGGCGTGCTCAGGATCGTTACCTTCGGCAATCGCCCCTTGCCGGTCGATGACGAGTTGATCGCCATGCTGCGCGAGCACGGTGCGCAGGGTGAAACGAGTGTGGCCAACGTCTATTTTCGCGCCGGCGAGAAGGTGGAGATCACCGAGGGGCCGTTCAAGGACTTGCAGGCGGTGTTTGCCAGCCACAAGGGCGACGAACGGGCGATCGTGCTGCTCAACCTGCTCAACCGGCAGCAACAGCTGGAGATGCCCGTCGCCAGTCTGCGCCCGCAGACGTGACGCCGGCTCGCCAATCGACACAAGGAGACCGCCATGAACATCGCCCCGCAGCGGGTCGTGACCTTGCACTACGTGCTCACCGACGCGCAGGACCACGTGCTCGACGACTCGCGGGCGCGCGCCAAGCCTCTCGAATACCTGCATGGTCATGCCAACATCATGGCCGGCCTCGAGCGGGCCCTGACGGGCCACGAAACCGGCGACAGATTGAGCGTAACGCTGGCGCCGCATGAAGCCTATGGGGAGCGCAACGACGACCTGATTCAGGAAGTCGGTCGCGGTGCCTTCCCCCAGGATGATCTGGCGCCCGGCATGCGTTTCCAGACCCCCGGCGACGACGGTCCCCAGATCGTCACGGTGCTCGAGGTGGGCGATGCATCGGTGGTGATCGACACCAACCATCCCTTGGCCGGGTACACCCTGAACTACGCACTGCAAGTGCTCGACGTGCGCGAGGCGAATCGCGCCGAACTGGCCAAGGGCCATCCGCTCCCCGCCAGCGTCGAACCGTCCCAGGTCGAGGACCGCAAGGTGCCCTGACCCCGTCCGAAGCGCTCGTATCCCCTGAAAAAACTGACCTGCATCAATTCGCTGCGCGGCATTCCAGGCGTCCGAGGCGAAATTTGATGCAGGTCAGTTTTCCATTGCGAACAAGCGGCTAGAGTGGACTCATCACATCGGGTGACGGGGAGAAACCACCATGTACTGGGATGACGCAGTAGTTTTCGGGCTGGTAACCGTCGCGATGATGGTCGCTTTCATGGCAGGTTGGATCGGCTTCGTGATTCGCGACCACCGTCGCAAGGGCAAGCACTGAGCCAGCCTGTTGAGCAAGTCGTCAGGGGAGGGGGGAGTTTTCCCCCCAGTAGCCGGCCCAATTGGGCCGGCATTTTTTTGGGGTACGCTCATCCCGCCTCAGCGCGCGAACCACCAGTTTTCGTTCCAGGCGCGCATAACTCGCTCAGGATACCCGGTCTGGCCCAGGCTGCCGTTGTAACGCGCCAGTGCACGGGTGAGATCGCCGCGCTCAACGGCCAGATAGTGCGCGAGGATGGTGCAGCCATAGCGCAGGTTGAGCCACGGTTCCATCAGGTCGTCGGCACTGCGTCCCAGCTCACGGATCCAGAACGGCATGATCTGCATCAGCCCCACGGCGCCGGCCGACGATACGGCATCGGGTTGGAAGGCGCTCTCCACCTGAATGACCGACAGGATGATCTCGGGAGCCAATCCGGCCAGGCGTGCCTCATGGTAGATGCGGGTGAGCATCTCGCCGCGCAGGGCCTCATCGTGAACGAAGCGCGCGAGCCTGGGTTCCATCTGGTTCATCCACTGGCGGGCCGCCCACACCTGGTCCGGAGGGGGCGGGGTGCTGACCAGGGTATCGAGGGTCTGGCGCAGCGAAGGCGGGACGTCGGGTTCCACCCGCACACGCCGGGCAGGCGAAGTAGGCAAGGCAACGGGAAGGGCGTCGACGAAACCCGCTTCCGCGCTGTCGCGAACTTCACCGAGTGCCTCGCCAGCAGCCGGAAATGCGCCGAGCAGGCTGGCCGCGACCAGTAGCGCCGCGGCCAGCCGTCGCTCAGGCGCCGACTCGTTCGCGCAGGAACTCGACGATGCTCTCGGCCGGCACCATGGTCGCTTCACTGTCACGCCGCCCCTTGTACTCCAGTTCGCCGTTGTCCAGTCCGCGGTCGCCGACCACCAGCCGATGGGGAATGCCAATCAGCTCCTGGTCGGCGAATTTCACGCCGGGACGCAGGTCGCGGTCGTCAAGCAGCACATCGATGCCCGCCGCGGTGAGCGCCTGGTAGAGTCGCTCGGACTCCTCGCGCACGCGCTGCGACTTGTGCGCATTCATCGGCACCAGGGCGACCTGGAAGGGAGCGATGGCGTTGGGCCAGATGATGCCGGCCTCGTCGTGGTTCTGTTCGATGGCGGCGGCCACCACGCGGGTCACGCCGATGCCGTAGCAGCCCATCCAGGGGTGGGCTGCCTTGCCATTGTCATCGAGCACCGTGGCATTCATCGCCTCGGAGTACTTCTTGCCCAGCTGGAACACGTGCCCGACCTCGATGCCGCGCTTGATGGCGAGTGACCCCTTACCGTCCGGCGAGGGGTCGCCCTCGACCACGTTACGTAGGTCGGCCACCTTGGGCAGCGCCACGTCGCGCTCCCAGTTGATGCCGAAGTAGTGCTTACCGTCCACATTGGCACCGGCGCCGAAGTCGCTCATTAGCGCCACGCTGCGGTCGATGATGATCGGCATGTCGAGATTCACGGGTCCCAGCGAGCCGGGGCCGGCGCCTACTGCGGCACGGATCTCCTCTTCCGTGGCCATGCACAGCGGTGCGGCCACTTCAGGCAGGTTCTCGGCCTTGATTTCGTTGAGTTCGTGATCGCCACGCACCAGCAGAGCAATCAGGCCGCCCTCGGTGGCGCGCACCATCAGCGTCTTGATGGTCTTCTCGATGGGCAAGCCATGCTGTTCCACCAGGGTGGCGATGGTCTTGGCATTCGGCGTATCGACCAGGCGCAGCTCCTCGCTGGGGGCGGCGCGCTCGGAACTGCTGCCGAGCAGCGCAGGCAATGCCTCGGCCTTCTCGATGTTGGCAGCGTAGTCCGACTCGGTGGAGAACACGATGGCGTCTTCGCCAGAATCGGCCAGTACGTGGAATTCGTGGGAGCCGGTGCCGCCGATGGCGCCGTTGTCGGCCAGTACCGGGCGGAAGCCCAGGCCCAAGCGGGTAAAGATTCGCATATAGGCGTCGTACATCGCCTGATAGGTCTCCTTGAGGGAGTCCTGATCGAGGTGGAAGGAGTAGGCGTCCTTCATGATGAACTCACGCGAGCGCATTACACCGAAGCGGGGGCGTATCTCGTCGCGGAACTTGGTCTGGATCTGGTAGAAGTTGGCCGGCAACTGCTTGTAGCTGGAAAGCTCGCGGCGCATCAGGTCGGTGATCACCTCCTCGTGGGTGGGGCCGACGCAGTAGTCGCGCTCATGACGATCCTTCAGGCGCAGAAGCTCGGGCCCGTACTGCTCCCAGCGGCCGGACTCCTGCCACAGCTCGGCGGGCTGCACCGCCGGCATCAGCACCTCCTGGGCCCCGGCGCGATCCATCTCCTCGCGCACGATCCGCTCCACCTTGCGCAGGGTACGCAGGCCGACCGGCAGCCAGGTGTACAGGCCCGAGGTGAGACGACGGATCATGCCGGCGCGCAGCATCAGCTGGTGGCTGATGACCTCGGCGTCGGCGGGCGTTTCCTTGAGGGTGGCGATCAACAGTTGAGTGGCGCGCATGGGTCCGGCATTTCCTTCCAGCATGGGCTGACATGAGTCGACGTGCCGCGGCGGGCGGCGTTCGGAGCATTGTACGGCCAACGGTCTACGGCGGCAAAAGCGTTGCTCAACCTGGTATGGCCCCGAGGCTGTTCCGTCGATAGGGTCTCATCCCAACGACTTCAGCCAGAACACCATCGGCTTGTCGGTCTCCTCCGGCTCGCCGATGTCCTTCCAGCGGAAGGTGGTGGCAAGCGCCGGATGGCGCTCGTAGCCCCGCGAGCGCCAGAAACCGTGCAGCGGCACGTAGCCTTCCGGTTTCAGTGGATGGTCGTCGGGGCGCTCCACGGCGCAGAACGCGACGGTAGAAAAGCCTTGGCTGGCCGCGTGACGCTCGCGCTCGGCGAGAAACGCCTTGCCGACGCCGCGGCCGCGGTAGCGCGGCAGCAGCACGGATTCGCCATAGTAGAACACGCTGTCGATATCGAAGCCGGCCTGTTCGAAGGGGGCGCGAAACTCCTCCACGTCCTCGGCCAGCGGCATGCCGGTGGCGGCACCCACCAGGGCGTCGCCATCCTCGGCCAGCACGAACAGGCTTTGCGGGCACTCGGCATAGCGGCGCAGGTAGTTGGCCTCGTATTCGAAGTTCCCGTCGTAGAGATAGGGGAAATCACGGAACACCGAGATGCGCAGGTGCGCCAGCGCCTCCAGCCTCGGTGCGATGGCGCTGCCCTGGCAGGTGTGCAGTGCGATTTCGCTCATGACCCCTCCGTGAAAGATGTAAACGATCGTATTAGTTGGTGCTGTGGTACTCTGCCGCCATTCTCGCTTGCGGCGCCTGAGGCGGCAATCGCCTGGCGTCGATACACCGATCTGCTACGGAGCATCCCTCCCATGAGGACTCGATTCCGTCGTGCCCTGGCTAGCCTGGTGCTTGGCGCAACCATCACCGCCCTGGTGGGCTGCGGTACCGTCTTCCACCCCGAGCGCAAGGGTCAGATGAGTGGGCGCATCGATCCCGTGGTAGCCATTGCCAACGGCGTGGGTCTGCTGTTCTTCATCGTCCCGGGGGTCATCGCCTATGCCGTGGACTTCTCCAACGGCACCATCTACCTGCCCGGTACCCAGGATAGCGCCAGCGTCGATATCCTGCAGATGGATGAAACCATGGACATCCAGACGCTCGAGCGGCTGCTCTCCGAGAAGAGCGGCAAAACGGTCAGCCTGGATAGCGAACTGGTGCGGGTCGAAGAGGTGGAAAGCCTCGACGAAGCCCTGGCCCTGGTGCGCATGGCGGGAACGAATGACCAGGAGCGCCTGGCCACGATGTAGATGGCTCGCGCGGTTAGGCTATCGCCCCCTCGAGCCGTTCCAGTTCGAGGGGGCGATATTTCTCCAACAGGGCCCAGAGCAGGGCGGCGGTCTCGGCGTCAGGCCGTCCACGGTGATCGGCGGGGCGAAAACGCATCTGGAAGGCACGCAGCACTGCGCGAGTCTCCCCGTCAAGCTCTCCGCTGACGTCGAGCGAATAGCCCCAGGCCCTGAGTGCTTCCTGCAAGGTGGCAAGCGGGGGTGGCGTGGTTTCGAAGCGTGCCTGCCAGCGTGCGGTATCGGCGTCGTCGGGCCACACGCCAATGCCCGCCTCATGAAGTTCACGCCAGGGGAACTGCGCGCCGGGGTCGACCTTGCGCGTCGGTGCGACGTCCGAATGCGCCACCACGTCGGTGGGGTGGATGTCGTGGCGCTCGATGATATCTCCCGCCAAGGCGATCAGCGCATCGATCTGCTCCTTGGGGTAGGGTGCCCAATCGATTTCCTTGGTGGCCTCGGGGCTGCGATCCAGTTGTCGCTCCACCTCGGCGTAGGGGCGGTCGGGCCCGGTGTTGACGATCTCGATGCCGATCGACGTGTCGTTGATATTGGTGCGGCCTTTCCAGGCGCTGGCACCGGCATGCCAGGCGCGGCGCTCCTCGGCGACCAGTTGGTACACCAGCGGTTGCCCTCGGTGATCCTGTGCCGGCAATGGCAGCACGTAGTGGGCGCTGACATGAGGCCCGGTGAGCGCTGCCAGCGATTCGGCCTCGTCGACATCGGTATAGTGCATCACCAGGTGCCGGATCCGGCTGGTATGCGACGGTGAAACATGCGTGCGATCCACCACGTAGCCGTTGCGCCGCTCGAGATGGGCCGGCGTGGTGCAGCCGGCCAGCCAGACGCTGACCATCATCGCCATGCCCTGCACTATGGCCCGGTGCTGTCGCATGTTCAGCCCTCCACCACGAGCCGTATCAACAGGCCGAGCACCATGGCGGTCGAGACACTGAGCAGGGTGCCCATGAGGACATATTCGGTCAGCTTGCGGTCCTGAGCGCCGCGGAGTTCACCGAAGCGCAGCACCGACTTGGCCGCAAGCAGGAAACCGATGGCGGTCAACTGGTCGAGCAGCACCAAGGTCATTACCAGCACGCGTTCTGCCATCCCGATGCGCGCCCCGGCGGCGATGAGCGTGCCTGGATTGTCGATTTCCGCGCTCCAGCGGCGAATGATCAGGGCGATGACGATCGACAACGGACGCGTGACGATAAGGTACGCGACCAGGATGCCGAGTACCGGGGGGGTGAACAACCACTGCCAGAAGGCAAGTAACGGTTGCCAGCTGCCAAGCCAGGCCAACCAGACACCCAACAGCACCAGCAGGTGAAGCGTTTGGTCGAGCATGAACCAGCGTAACCTGTCCGGTGGCAGATAGGCTTTGCCAAGGTCGATCAGGTTATGGCTCACACCGACGGCAACCGCTCCTCCCGCCACCATGGACCAGGAAGCGCCATGCGCGTGGGTGAGGGTGGCTGCGCCCAGGACGGCCAAGGCCAGACCACCGTGTACTGCCGCGTGCTTGTAGAGTTGGGGCGAGCGCACCTTGCGCAAGTAGCGGGCCTCGACCCAGCGTCTCGGCTGCAAGGCGAAGTCGCCGAGAAGATGTACCAGCACCAACCCCAGCAACAGCGAGAGGTCTGCGTTCATCGTGGGTCGTCCTTGAAACGGTGGCGGAGATGGCCGAGGTAATCGTCCAGCAGGGACCAGCGAGCTGCGCGTAGCCGCTTGTGCACGCTGGGCTGGCTGATGCCGAGCCGCCTGGCGAGCGCCTGCTGGGATTCCTCGTGCCACAGGCTCAGGTAGACGACCTCGGCGGCGTAGCGCGACCAGCCGTCGATCAGATCGTCGACGAAGCGGGTCAACAGTGCCAGGCACTCACTCTCGATATCCCCACTCAGGCTTAGGCAGAGGTGGGCAGCGCCATCGCTCATGGCGTCCAGGGTCTGCCCCGAGCGCACGAATACCTCACCGCTGGCTTCCGTGACGCGCTGTTCGGGCTGCCAGCGATCCTCGCCGATAGCGACAGCGATTCGCGCGTCCCAGCGCTGCTGCTTCTCCGAATGGCGAATCAACGCCGCACGTAACAGCACCGCAGCGGGCAGGGCTGCCGTCGGGTCGGGCAGGGCGATTTGAAAGCCATCGCCACGGTATCTCTCCCCCTGGCCATCGTAGCGCTCGGTGATCGCCTCGATGGCACTGTCGAGCACCTGGAAGAGCCGCTTCGGGTCGCTGGCCTTGCGGGAATCGACAAGATCGCCCGTGAGGACGGCAATGCGCTGCACCATAAGTTTGTTCTGCGTGAAATGATGAGAAAATGATAGCCCTTAAGGGTTATTTTTCAAGTTAATAACCAAAAAAGGCTATAGCAGATCACTCCGCTATCGGGCTTATCCCGCACCAGACGAACGAGATGCCCGTCATCAATAAACTGTATTGATATACAGTATAGGGAGCAGTCCGAAGAGGGGCAAGAACCTCAACGCGCCAGTTCACGCATGGCGGTTTCCAGCCCTTCCATCGTCATCGGATACATCCTGTCGTCGATCAGTTGCCGAATCAGCTGAGTAGAATGAGTGTATTCCCAGGCGCGCGGCGGCATGGGATTGAGCCAGGCCAGGCGTGGGAACTTGTCGACCAGTCGCTTGAGCCATACCGCGCCGGCCTCGTCGTTGAAGTGCTCGACGCTGCCGCCGGGGTGGGTCACTTCGTAAGGTGACATGGCGGCGTCGCCGACAATCACCACTTGGTAGTCGTTGCCGTACGTATGCAGCACGTCCATGGTGGGGATTCGCTCGCTGGTGCGGCGATAATTGTTGCGCCAGACGCCCTCGTACAGGCAATTGTGGAAGTAGTAGTGCTCCAAGTGCTTGAACTCCGAGCGGGCGGCGGAGAACAGCTCTTCGCAGACGCGGATGTGATCGTCCATGGAGCCGCCCACATCGAGAAACAGCAACACCTTCACCGTATTGTGGCGCTCCGGGCGCATGCGCACGTTGAGCAGGCCAGCGTCGCGGGCGGTGTCGCGAATGGTGGCGTCGAGGTCCAATTCCTCCGCCGCGCCCTGGCGGGCGAACTTGCGTAGCCGGCGGAGCGCCATCTTGATGTTGCGGGTGCCCAGCTCGAGTGAGTCGTCGTAGTCGCGGAAGCGGCGCTCGTCCCACACCTTGATGGCCCGCCGGTGGCGAGACCCCTCCTGGCCGATACGGATACCTTCCGGGTTGTAGCCGTAGGCGCCGTAAGGGCTGGTACCGCCGGTGCCGATCCACTTGTTGCCGCCGGCGTGGCGCTCCTTCTGCTCCTCAAGACGCTTCTTGAAGGTCTCGATCAGTTTCTCGAGCCCGCCCAACGACTCGATCTGCGCTTTTTCCTCTTCGGAGAGCTGCTTCTCGAATTCATGGCGCAGCCAGTCGTCGGGAATCAGTGCCTCGATGGCGGCATCGAGGTTCTCGAGGCCGTCGAACCAGGCGGCGAAGGCGCGGTCGAAGCGGTCGAAGTGACGCTCGTCCTTGACCAGCACGGTGCGTGCTACCTGGTAGAACGCCTCCATGTCGGCGAACACCACGCCGCGCTCGACCACGGCGTGCAGGTCAAGCAGTTCGCGCAGCGACACCGGCACGCCGGCGCGCTTCAGGGTCTCGAACAGACCGATGAACATGGCTCAGCGCCTCTGGTTGCCTTGGCGACGCATCATGAAGGCCAGCCGTTCGAGCAGTTGGGTGTCCTGCTCATTTTTCACCAGTGCGCCCGCCAGCGGCGGGATGGCCTTCACCGGGTCGCGGTGGTAGAGCGCCTCACGGGCCAGCTCGTCGCTCATCAGGAGCTTGAGCCAGTCAACCAGCTCCGAGGTGGAAGGCTTCTTCTTCAGCCCCGGCGCCTGGCGCAAGTCGAAGAACACTTCCAGTGCCTGGCTGACCAGCTTCGGCGCGATGTCGGGGAAGTGCACGTCGACGATCGCCTGCATGGTTTCGCGGTCGGGAAACTCGATGTAGTGGAAGAAGCAGCGGCGCAGGAAGGCGTCGGGCAGCTCTTTCTCGTTGTTCGAGGTGATCACGATAATGGGTCGGTGGCGGGCGGTGATGGTTTCCCCCGTCTCGTAGACGTGGAATTCCATGCGATCCAGCTCCTGGAGCAGGTCGTTGGGAAACTCGATGTCGGCCTTGTCGATTTCGTCGATCAGCAGCACCACGCGCTCGTCGGCGGTAAAGGCCTCCCACAGCTTGCCGGGCCTGATGTAGTTGGCAACGTTCTCCACGCCTTCGACGCCGAGCTGGGAGTCCCGCAGACGGCTTACCGCATCATACTCGTACAGGCCCTGGGCCGCCTTGGTGCTGGACTTGATGTGCCAGGTGATCAGCCGCGTGTTGAGCGAGGCCGCCAGTTCTTCGGCCAGCAGCGTCTTGCCGGTGCCCGGCTCGCCCTTGATCAGCAACGGTCGTTCCAGGGTAACGGCGGCGTTCACTGCCTGCTTCAAGGCCTCGGTGGCCACATAGGTAGAGGTCGAATCGAAAGCCATGGTCGTGCCTCGGCGGTTAGCAACGGGGAGTCAAACAAGTGTACGGAAGGGTGAAGCAGGGGACAAATGAAGCGAGCCCTGGCTCACTCCGCATAAATCATTCTCCTGGTCATGCCGCCATCCACCACGAAGTTCTGCCCCGTGACGAAACCCGACTCGTCGGAGAGCAGGTAGGCGGCCATGGCGGCAATGTCTTCGGGCCTGCCCACACGTCCCGCCGGATGCTGGTCGCGGTCGATGGCACGGTGCTCCACCGGCTGCTGACGTGCCCGCTTCTGCCAGTCGCCCACTTCGATCCAGCCGGGGCTGATCGCGTTGACGCGGATATCCGGCCCCAGGCTTACCGCCAGCGCATGGGCGAGCGCTGCGATGCCTCCCTTGCTGGCGGCGTAGGCTTCGGTGTGCGGTTCCGACTGGAGGGCACGGGTCGAGCCCATCAGGACGAGGCTACCGTGCGTCCGACGCAGGTGAGGCGCGGCGTGCTTGGCGCAGAGAAAGCCACCGGTGAGATTCGTGTCGAGATACGCCTGCCAGGTCGCGAGCGGAAGCGTTTCCACCGACGCCTGGAAAGGGTCGGCAAGCCCCGCATTGTGGATGGCGCCGTCGAGCCGACCGAAGTGCGCCACCGTACGCTTCAGGCTCTCGGCCACCTGGGCTTCGTCACTCGCATCCGACACCATGGCCAGCAGCCGTTCGGGCTGGCCCAGGCGTTCGCGGCACTCGTCGACGGCCTCGGCGTCGATGTCCGTCAGTGCCACGCGGTAACCTCGGGCAAGAAAATAGTCCGCCATGCCCAGGCCGATGCCTTGGGCGCCGCCGGTGATGTAGGTCACTTGGGCTTCATCCATATCGAGTCTCCTGTCACTTCCTGCCTGTCACCTGTGCGAACGGTAGGCCTCCACCAGCGTCGCCGGGTCATGCTCGGCGTGACCGTGGCCGGCGTGGGCGCGCATCAACTGCGCCGCCAAGCCGCTCATGGGCGTTGCAGTGCCGGCGCGCTGGCTCTGGGCGATCGCCATGTCGAGATCCTTGAGCAGCGTGCGCAGGTGCCAGGACGGGTTGACGTACTCACTTGCCGCCATGCGCGGTGTGAGGATCTGGAACGGCTTGGAGTCGGCGAAGCCGCCGGCCAACGCCTCGGTCAGGCGGCTGGCATCCACCCCGCTGGCCTCGGCCAGGGCCACCATCTCGGCAATGACAGCCGTCTGGCAGCCGACGATCATCTGGTTGCATACCTTGGTGACCTGGCCCGCGCCCACCGGGCCCATGTGCGTCATGCGTGCCGAGAGCGGGGCGAGCAGAGGGCGTACGGCTTCGACATCCTCCGGTTCACCGCTGCACATGATGGCGAGGCTACCTGCCGCGGCCCCCGCCACGCCGCCGGACACCGGTGCGTCGACCCAACGCATGCTGCAGGCCTGCACCAGGCGCCGGGAAAAGTCACGGGTTGCGGCCGGATCGCTGCTGGATAGATCCACCAGTCGTTGACCCGCGCGGCCATGCGCCGCCACGCCACCTTCGCCGAACACCACGCTCTCCACCACGTCCGTGTTGGCCAGGCACAGCATGACCACGTCCACATGTTCCACCAGCGCGCCAATGGTATCTGCGACCTGGGCGCCCGCCTCGCGCAGCGGCTCGGCTTTGTCCGCGGTGCGGTTCCATACGGTCACACTGAAGCCGGCAGCCAGTAGGCGGCGCGTCATGGGGTCGCCCATCAGGCCGATGCCGATGAAGCCGAGGCGAGGTTGCGTCATGAGGTGTCTCCGTGAGAGGGCAGCAAGTTAGCGCCTAGAGTGCGTGAAGGAGGGATGCCGCCACAACTCTGCCGCCCGCGCCACTCGAAACCGGTGGCGCCACCTTGTAGCCCGGCCGGGCGGAATCCTAACCCGGCGCGTCCACGCGCCGATACACGGCTTCCAGCACGCTATAGAGCCCGAATGCGAGCAGCCCCAGGGCGACGAAGGCCAGCAACCAGCGACCGAAGGCCTGGCTACGCAGCGTACTGAAGACTTCGGTCAGTCCTCCCGCCTCGTCGGGATCCAACTGATAAGCGGCGAGCAAGAAGAACGCGCCGATGATCAGGAACACCAGCCCGCGGATCACCAGCCCGAAGCGACACACGGGGTAGGCCCAGTGCTGGGTGCTTGGCGGCATGTCGAAGTAGCGGTGGAATTTCGTCTTCCAGCCCTTGATACCATGCGCAACCCCCGCGCCGATGATGGCCACGCCAACGGCACCCACCAGCCAACGCCCGTAGGGTTGCTGCATCAGCCAGCCGGCCAGGCTCTCCGAGCCGCCGTCGGAGTCGCCGGAACTACCGCCCAAGGTAACGATCAGGCTGGCGGCAAAGAACGCCAGCAGCACATGCGTGCCCGCACTGACCAGCAGGCCTGTCCGAATGGCCAAGCCCTTGGCGTCGTTGCCGTGATGGTCGACATCCTTTATCGATTGAATGCAGCGCCAGATGGCATACCCCACGAGGCCCACGCTGATGGCGCCGAGCAATACGTTGCCCCACGGGGCATTCATCAGACGTTCAAGCGCGCCACGGCTATCCGTGGTTTCGCCGCCTTGCCCCAGGGCCGCCAGAGCGGCCAGACCTCCCACCAACAGATAGACAATACCTCGAGCCGCGTAGCCCCAGCGCGCGAGCAGAGCGAGTGCGTCCCCTCCATCGGGCGTGGTCGTGCCGTTCGTCATGAGCTCCTCCTGGCTGAGCATGGCTTCCGTACGTTACCCAACGTCCACTCTAGCAGTTCGGGCGTTGCGCTCGAGCAGGCGACGTTCGGCAGGGACGCAAGGCGCGATTTGATCAGTAAGCGGCCGAACGCGCATGGCGTCGGTTAGCGAAGAAACCCCAGGCGCCTTGACGTAACCGGCACCTGGGTGAAGCGAAGATAATGCTATCAGCCTGTCATGCGGCCGCTGAGCTTGTCACGCAAGCGGTCGACCATGCCCACGCCAGGCCCTACGGTCTTGTGGAACAATTCCGAATGGGGCGCGCTGGGATGAGGGCGGGTCGGGGCCAGCTTCTTGGCGTTCTCGACCTTCTTGCCAAGCTCGACGAGTTCCTCACCGGGAATACGTTCACGCAACTTGGGAAACTGATCGGCTTCCTCGTCCTTGGCGTGGTGGCGCAGCAATTTGTCGAGCTTGTAAACCCGATCCATGAAAGCCGGTTCGGCGGCGTCCAGGTCTTCCAGCTGTTTCATCACCTGCACGATCTCGTCGTGCTCATCCTTGTCATGCTCGGCTTCCTCGGCACCCTGGGGGATGCGCTTCTCCATGGTCGGATAGACGTACATTTCCTCGGCGACCGCATGACGCATGACCTCGGCTATGAGCGTGTCGGTCAGGTCGCGGCGTTCGGTGGCATCGGGAGAGCGCTCGATCCGGTCGAGCAAGTCCTCCATCTCGCGATGGTCCAGAGTGAGGATGTCGACCACGTCTAGGGCGGATACGCTGTTCGGCTCTTTCATGAGACTCCTCCATTGAGTCGTTGCACCTGTTCAACAGGCTCTTTCAACATAGTCGTGCGCGGCGTGCACAGCCAAGCCTGGCGGAGCCCCGCGTTGCCCGCTTATGCCGAGACAGGCGATGCGCTCGGCGCACCAGCCGGTGCGGAATGCAAGGAGAATGGCCATTTGCCGGGTTGCCGATATTCCATGTGCCGGACAATCGTGAATACACCGGCAGTGGGGAAGGTACGCTGCCCGGCACCATCGCTGGCGCCGGGCTCGAGCTATGCCCGATCAGTTGAACACGTGGAAGCTAGCGGCATTGAGCCATAGGTGGGCCAGGATACTGGCGACGTAGCCCAGGGCGATTACCGGAGCCCAGCGCAGGTGCCCGGCGAAGGTGTAGTAGCCCCGAGCCTGGCCCATCAGCGCGACACCGGCAGCAGAGCCGATGGAAAGCAAGCTGCCCCCGACGCCTGCCGTGAGCGTGATCAGGAGCCAGTCGCCATGGGACATTTCCGGCTGCATGGTCAATACGGCGAACATCACCGGAATGTTATCCACCACGGCAGATACCAGGCCCAGCGCGACGTTGGCCCAGGTCGGGTTCCAGCCGTAGAGCAGCTCGGAAACCAGACTCAGGTAACCGAGGAAGCCCAGGCCACCGACACACATCACCACGCCGTAGAAAAACAGCAGGGTGTCCCACTCGGCTCGTGCCACACGATTGAACACGTCGAACGGAACCACGCTGCCGAGCTGGGCCAGCCGACGTTCGTCGCCTGTTTGTGTGTAGCGCTCACGCTTGCGTTCCAGTGAGCGGGGTAGGGTACGACGCAGGTAGAATCCGAAGAACTGCAGGTAGCCAAGGCCGGTCATCATGCCCAGCACAGGCGGCAGGTGCAGCAGAGTGTGGCAAGCCACGGCGGTGCCCACCGTGAGCAGGAACAGGAGAATGATGCGCCGCGCGCCGCGCTTGAGATCCACTTCCTCCTCGATTCCCTCCGGCGTACGGTTGCCGATGAACAGGCTCATGGCGACTGCCGGCACCAGGAAGTTGACCAGCGAAGGCACCAACAAGGCAAAGAACTCATAGAACTTGAGTATGCCTGCCTGCCAGACCATCAGCGTGGTGATGTCGCCGAACGGACTGAAGGCACCGCCGGCGTTGGCGGCTACCACGATGTTGATACAAGCCAGGTTGATGAAGCGCTTGTCGCCTTCGGCCACCTTGATGACCACGGCGCACATCAACATGGCGGTAGTCAGGTTGTCGGCCACCGGCGAAATCACAAAGGCCAGCCCACCGGTGAGCCAGAACAGCTGACGGTAGCTGAAGCCCCGGCGCACCATCCAGGCGCGAAGTGCATCGAACACGCGGCGCTCTTCCATGGCATTGATGTAGGTCATCGCCACCAGCAGGAACAACATCAGCTCAGCGAACTCGAGCAATGTCTCGCGGAAGGCGTGCTCGGCTTCGTTCGGCATACCGGCCTGCACGTAGACCCAGCCGATCAGGAACCAGATGAGGCCGGCGGCCACCAGTACCGGCTTCGATTTGCGCATGTGAATCTTCTCTTCTGCCATTACCAGGGCATAAGCAAGGACGAACAGCGCAACGGCGATGAAACCGACCACAGAGTTAGTCAGCACGAGCGGCCCGGTGGCGGCGTGCGCCAAAGGACTGGCAAGAGCAAGCACGGCAACGAGCAATAGCGTTGCCAGGCCACGGGGGTTCCGGGGCCTGGCGGAGAGTGGGCAGCCGAAGGGCATGGAGTAGTTTCCTGAGGAAGGGAGCGGAAGAACTCAGCGCCTATATATCACGGCTTGCTGCGTTGCGGTACGGCCTCGATGAAGCTTTCCCATGCCAGTTTGGCATGGGCCGGGAAGCCCATGCCCAATGGGCTTTACACCCAGACACCATCGGGTGTGATAGCGTATAAATCGGTGCGTGATGAAGGCGGCAGTCCGTTCACATACGAGAGAACCGTATGCATATCGCCATATTGTTACTAAAGGTTTCACTGCCTGGCTGCACGTCGTTGAAGGAGAAGCGGCAACGCATGCGCGGCATGCACGAACGCTTTGGGCGAAACCCGTCGGTAGCGGTGTGCGAGAGCGCCGATCACGACCGGTTGGAGTCGAGTGAGTGGAGCTTCGTAGTGGCCGCAAACGAGCGGCACAGGGTGGAGTCGCTGTGTAGCGAGATCGAGGACAAGGTGCAACGAACGGTCGATGGTCGCGTGATGGATGTGTCGCGAGAGCTGCTATAGCCATGCATCGAAATGCGGCATGGAGCTCCTGACGTGGGCCTCGCTGGTGCAAGGCAAGGGCATCGGGCGCATACAGACAAAGCCTGCGTGGCTATTTTTCTTGCAGGCTATTGTTTTAAAAGATTTTCTATATTTATTGGCGCAGTACTCGCATTGTTCTTTGTGAGTGTAACCACTGACGGAACAACGCTGCAGGAAGGTTGACTTGTCTCCTTCCTCGGCAACGTCGCCCCGGCCGAGCCACCGCAGGCGATATACCGATGTGAGCTGGCGTGCTCCACCTGACCCCCTTCGGGGGGTCTTTTTTATTTTCGCTAGGTTGTGCGTTAGGCATCAGGACCACAACTCGACATTAGTCGTGCATGGAGGTCCCCTGCGCTACTCTTGCACAGGGAAACTGTTACGGCTGCGAATCGCAGGGAGGTGGTATGCAGGAACGGATTCTGCTTGTGCTCAATGGAGGTGGGGCGCTGGGCGCCTACCAGTATGGCGTGTACCGGGCCCTGGTGCGCCAACTCGATGCCGAGGCGCGGCGCCGAATGGTCGTGGTTGGCGCTTCGATCGGCGCAGTGAACGGGTATCTCATCGCAGCGCATCATGACGATGCGGATGCCGGACTCGAGAAGCTGGAACGATTCTGGCATGAGGTTTCGCAGCCTTCCGTGCCTTTCGTCCCTTGGTTCGACCACAAGAGCGTGCGTTTCAGTGCCACCCTCACCGGGCTGGCCTTTGGCAATCCCCGCGTTTTTTCCGCCGTTCCCGGCGGGTTCCTCGCCGGCTTGCGCTATTATCCCGCCATCGCGGGTTACAGTAACAAGGGCCTGGTCGACACCGTGGCACGCTACGCCGAAAGCTACGCGACGAGTACGGAGGATGGGCCGCGCCTCATGCTACGAGCCATCGATATCGAAGCGGCGGCACCGGTCTGGTTCGACAGCGGCGAGCAGCCCATCGTACCCAGCATGATCGGAGCCAGCAGCGCGATCCCGCTAATGTTCAAGCCGGGCTGGCACGACGGTCGTGCGTTTTGGGACGGCGATGTCTGGCACCGAGGACTCCTACAGCCCGCACTTGCACGCCTCGAGCGGGAAGCGCCGGGTCAGCAGTGGCATGCCATTACGGCAGAACTATTCAAGCGCACGCCGGGCACGCCTAACGGCCTCGATGAGAGCCTCGATCATTTTCGGCGGCTTTTCCTCGGGGCTCGCAGTGACGACGAAGCAGAAGAGGTGAAGCACCTCTACCCGACGCTGCGTCTGACGCGCATTCGCCGTGAGCCGCATCGTGATGAAAACGCTTCGCTATGGTTGACCGACTGGGCGCCGGACCGACTAGCGTACTTGGCGGAACAGGGTGAGGCGGATGCCGAGCGTGCGTTGACGCAGGCCTGAACCGAAAAAAACTGCCGGGGGCGAGCCCCGGCAGCCGATCTGGCTTTCTTCCGTGTTCGGTACCGCTCGGGGGAACGCCTGTCCCCATCCTCTTCCCTGAGCCACGAGCGGACTTGGCCCCGTCGTTAACGGCCTTGGTTCTTGCCGCCCTTGCGGCCGGCCTCGGAGGCCTTCTGCGGATCATTGGCGAAGTTACCGCCGCTGTGCTGGCCGCCTTTCTGGCCGGCATCGGAAGCACGCTGCGGATCGTTGGCGAAGTTGCCACCGCTTTCCTGGCCGCCTTTCTGGCCGGCCTCGGAGGCGCGCTGCGGATCGTTGGCGAAATTGCCACCGCTTTCCTGGCCGCCCTTGTGGCCGGCCTCGGAGGCGCGCTGCGGATCGTTGGCAAAATTGCCACCGCTCATCTGGCCGCCCTTGTGGCCGGCCTCAGAGGCACGCTGCGGATCGTTGGCAAAGTTGCCACCACTCTCCTGGCCGCCTTTCTGGCCGGCTTCGGAGGCCTTCTGCGGATCATTGGCAAAATTGCCACCGCTGTGCTGGCCACCTTTCTGGCCAGCTTCAGAGGCCTTCTTCGGATCGTTGGCAAAGTTACCTGGATTCTCGTTGCGCTGTGCCATGTCAGAACTCCTTCCTCGTTTGCCTGTAGAACTACACAAGCGAAATCGTACTTCCGTTTACCGGCTTTCCGGCACTGCTGGCGTCTGCCATCACGGTTAAACGTAGGAACGTCATAGATAGGCATCAAGGCAAAACGGGTTTCCCATTGAAAAGAAAAGTTGGCATTTCTAACCGAAGATAGCTCACAGCGGCAGTTCGCTTTACGGATAGAGACTTTCTTGACGAAGGGGCGAACATGACGGGTTGAAGCACCTTTCCATGGTCTAGGGTAACGACAGCAATCCATTCGAGAGGCAAGGGAAGCGGCATGTCGACGTTCATTGCGCTAAGCGGTTTTTTTCTGGTGGGGCTGGTAATTTACGATGCTGTCCGGACGACGCTGGCAGCGTCGGGATCGGGTCCTTTGACCGGCTGGCTGGGGCGGTTCACTTGGCTCATGGCGCTGCAAGCGCACAGGCGGCTTTCGCTTAACGGCCTGCTGCGGGCCGTCGGCCCCTGGATCACCGTCGGCTTGATAACGATATGGGTGGGTCTGGTCTGGCTGGGGTGGTGGCTGGTCTTCAACAGCCACGAAACGGCAGTGTTTCATCCTGACTCGGGTACCTACGCTGCTCCTCTGGAGCGGTTCTATTTCATCGGCTACACCATCACCACGCTGGGCTATGGCGACTTCGTGCCCGGCATGGGAAAGTGGCAGGTTCTGGCGGTGCTGGCAGCGGCAAACGGCTTCTTCCTGCTGACGCTTGCTGTGACCTATATCCTGTCGGTCATGTCTGCCGTGGTGGAAAAGCGCCAGCTAGCGGTCTCGATTCACGCCCTTGGCGTGACACCGGCCGATATCGTGGAAAAGCTGGCTGGAGAGGGCGATTTCAGCGAGTTGGGCGATCAAGCCGACGACCTGAAATCGACCATTATCAGCGTGGGTCAGCAGCACCTCGCCTATCCGATCTTGCACTACTACCACCAGGGGCACGCTGAGCGAGCCCTGCCGGTCGCCCTGTTTCGGCTCTACCAGGCGATTGTCATCGTCTGCCATGGCAGTACCTCGTTGCCCCCTTCGGTACGCTTCAAGCTACAAGCGACCCTCCATGCGCTAGAGAGTTTCCTGTCAGTGCTGAGACATGACTTCGTTCATCCCGCCTCGCACACGCCCGAGATCGATATTGCATGGCTGCCTGCTACTCGAGCCCTCGACCTATCTGCCGAGGCGCTTCGCGAGCACCTCGTTCAACGGGAGAGCCAGCGCATGTGGCTGGCCTACATACGCAAGGATGGCTGGGACTGGAGCGCGCTGTGGACGCGATAGGTTGATGCAGATCAACAAGTCGGGAGAAGACGACAATCGATAGTCTTACGGCCTCTGGCGCGGCAGGCAGGCTTGGGGCTTCATGGCTGGCTTAACGACTGCGAAACAATTCCAACAATTGTCCACTCACAGCGAAAACGGCTATGTCATGAAAACGTACTCATGCAAGGTAGGCAGACTTGCCAGTCTCAAGCGGCGGCTGGCACCCAATTTGCAGAACAAGATTCTGCTGCTCGTCCTGGTTCCACTGATTATCTCCTCTTCATGCTTACTGGTTCTTGAAGGGCTTGAGCGAATCGACGCCAACCGTACCCAACTGGAGCAACAGCGTGAGTTGATGCTTGAATCCAGGCGCCACGGGGTCGAGAGCATCGTCGGCATGGCCAAGACCCTGGTCGAGAGCGTGGCAGGGAATGACGATGGCACCGAGGTGACCCGGCAGGTAGCCCTGGAGCTGCTGCGTGACCTGCGTTTCGAGGAGGATAACTACGTCTTCGTCTTCGATTTCGAGGGTACCATGCTGGTCCAGCCGGCGGTGCCCGAGCAAGAGGGACGCAGCATGCTGGGCGCCCAGGATACTGACGGTAAATTCTTGATACGTGACATGATCGACATCGCACGTAACGGGGGCGGGTCCTATGAGTACGCATGGCCCAACCCGGCGACCGGCGAGGTGGAACCCAAGTATTCCTATGTCGTGCCCATACCCGAGTGGAATTGGGTGATCGGCGCCGGCGTATACGCCACGGGTGTGGATGCCGCCATGGCCATGATCGAGCAGACTGCACGACAGAACCTGGTCGAGACCCTGGTTCGGCTCTGGTTCATTGCGTCGGTCATCAACCTGAGTATTACCTTCTTCTCGATCTGGATCACCCGCCGCACGGTGCGCCAGATACGCCGCACCGCCAGCGACATGAACGAGATCGCCCAAGGCGTGGCCGAGGGGCGCGGTGACCTGACACGACGCCTGACAGTTACCAGCAGCGATGAGATTGGCGAGCTGGCGCGTCAATTCAATGGCTTCCTCTCCCGCGTTCAGGGGACACTGCGCGAAGTGAAGGAGAGCGCTGAAGGGGTTTATACGGCTTCCTTGAACATTGCCCGGAGCAGCGACGAGCTGGCGTCGCGAACCGATCAAGCGGCCGCCAGCCTGCAACAGACCTCGTCGGCCATGGAGCAGATCACCTCCACGGTGCAGAACAACGCCGAGCATACCCAACAGGCTGACCAACTGGTGCGCAGCAGCGGTGAAGTGGCCAGGCAGGGCAAGGAATCGATGCAGCGGGTCGAGGAGACGATGAAGCAGATCAATGCATCGTCGTCCCAGATCGGCGACATTGTCTCGCTCATCGACGGCATCGCCTTTCAGACCAATATCCTGGCACTGAACGCCTCCGTCGAGGCTGCCAGGGCTGGCGAGCATGGGCGAGGCTTTGCCGTGGTGGCCCAGGAGGTGCGCTCTCTGGCACAGCGTTCGGCCGATGCCGCCCGCGAAATCAAAGTATTGATCGATGAATCGATGACACGCACCCGGCAGGGCTCCGACATCGTTCATCAGGCGGGTCTTACCATGCAGGAGATCTTTGCCAGTATTGCCCAGGTGAACGACGTCATTGCCGAGATCAGTGCCGGCTCGCGGGAGCAGAGCCTCGGCATCCACGAAGTCAATACGGCGGTCAGCCAGATGGATGCCATGACACAGCAGAATGCGGCCATGGTCGGCCACAATACCGAGACCGCTGAAGCCATGCGTCGCCAGGCGGAGAAACTGACGCGACTGATCAATACCTTCGTGTTGGGCGAAGAACAGACGGCAGCGCAAGCCGCAGATACGGGCGCCATACACGCGTCGGTATCGACCGAGGCCCTGGCCAAATCGCTCCCGGCGCCCAGCAAGCGAGTCGAAGAAACCGAAAGGGCGACTTCGTAAGATTCGCGCAGGCTTGCCCGGGAGCGGCAGAGAGGCGACGATGAGGCAGCGCGTATAGGGAGCTTTGCCTTGGTTGAAACCATATCGTCCTCGCCACCGGTTCCGGTGGGCATCAGTGCCTGCCTGATGGGCGAGCCGGTGCGCTACAACGGCGGCCACAAGCGCTCCCGCTACTGCCTGGAAGTGCTGCAGGAGTGCTTTGCCTTCGAACCGTTCTGCCCCGAGCTCGAGGCGGGCCTCGGCGTGCCGCGAGCGCCGATCCGCCTGGTCGGTTCCCCCGGCGAGGCGTCGCGGGTGAAGGGCACGGTCGACCCGAGTCTCGACGTCACCGAGCGGCTGCGTGAGGTCGGCGAGACGTTCGTCGCTCGACACCGGCATCTGCGCGGCTTCATCCTGATGAAGGGCTCACCGAGCTGCGGACTCGAGCGGGTCAAGGTCTACCACGACAACGGCATGCCCAGCCACACGGACTCGGGGCTCTTCGTACGGGTCTTGCGCGAGCACTTTCCCGAGCTGCCACTGGAGGAGGAAGCGCGCCTGAACGATGCCGTGCTGCGCGAGAACTTCATCACCCGCGTGTTCGCGTTCGACGACTGGAAGCGCCACGTCGAGGAAGCGCAGGGTTTCCATGCCCTGATCCAGTTTCATAGCCGCCAGAAGTACCTGCTGATGGCACACCACGTGGAGGCCTACCGGGAACTGGGCCGCTACCTCGGCAGCGAGGCCCATGGGTTGTCGCTTGGCGAGGTAAAGCAGCACTACCTGCAGCGCTTCATGGCCGCCCTGTCGCGCCCGGCGACGCGAAAGTCCCACACCAATGCGCTGATGCATGTGCTGGGCTACCTGAAGCGGACGGTAGACAGCGAGGTCAAACAGGACCTGCTACAGGCGGTGGAGGAGTACCGCCTCGGCCATGTGCCTCTTGCCGTGCCGCTGCGGCTGCTGAATCATTATGTGAAGCGCCACGGCTCGGACTACATACGCCGTCAGACCTATCTCGATCCGCATCCGTACGAACTTGGTCTACGCAATACCCTGTAAGCCTCCTGGCTGCGCCTGTTCACGCTTCCGCCCTGTGCCGGCCGAACTGCAGCTCCGCCAAGTGGCGGTAGAGCGGGCTCCGTTCGAGCAGCTCGGCGTGGCGGCCGGCGGCCACCAGCCTTCCCTCGTCGAATACCAGCAGGCGATCGGCGGCGGTCACGGTGGCCAGGCGATGGGCGATCACCAGGCTGGTGCGTCCCGCCATCAGTCGGTCCAGGGCCTGCTGTACCAGCCGCTCGCTCTCGGCATCGAGCGCACTGGTGGCCTCGTCGAGTAGCAGCACACGGGGATTCTTGAGCAGGGCCCGGGCGATGGCCAGGCGCTGACGTTGGCCGCCGGAAAGCTGCACGCCGCCGGGACCGAGCGAAGTGTCGAAGCCGCGGGGCAGGGCCTCGACGAAGCCCAGGGCGTTGGCGTCGCGAGCGGCATCGCGGAGTTCGTCCAGCGTGGCATCAGGCTTGCCGTAGCGCAGGTTGTCGGCCACCGTACCGGTGAACAACACCGGCTCCTGAGCCACCAGGCCCATGCCGGCACGCAACTGGCGCGAATCGAGTTCGCGCAGGTCGATACCGTCCAGCGTCAGGTGCCCCCGGTCGGGGTCGTGGAAGCGCAACAGCAGCCCGAGCAGGGTACTCTTGCCGGCGCCCGAGGGGCCCACCAGGGCGACGCGTTCGCCGGGCCGAATCCATAGCTCGAGCGAATCGAGGGCGGGTATCTCGCGCCCCGGGTAGGCAAAGCTCACGTTCTCCAAGCGTATTTCGCCACGCAGCGGCGAGGGCAGCGGCGTCGGCGTTGCCGGTGGGCGAATGCCCGGCTCGGCGTCGAGCAGCTCGAGCAGTCGTTCGGCGGCGCCAGCGGCACGCTGCACGTCGCCGGCCACCTCGGCGAGGGTTGCAACCGCACCCGCCGCCAGCACGGCATAGAAGAGAAAGGCGGATAGCTCTCCCGCGCTCATTTCGCCAGCCAGGACCGCCTGGCCGCCTTGCCACAGCATCAGGCCCACCGCGGCGAACACCGCCAGCATGGCCGCACCCGTCAGCCAGGCGCGCTGGCGAGTGCGAGTTACGGCAACGGAGAAGGCCTGCTCGACACGTTCGCCATAATCGTGGCGGTCGATGGCTTCATGGGTGAAGGCCTGTACGGTGCGAATGCCGTCCAGGGTCTCGTTGGCGTAGCGACCGAGCTCGGCCACCCGGTCCTGGCTGTGGCGTGAGAGGCGGCGCACCCGGCGACCGAACCACAAGATAGGCATCACCGTGGCGGGTATGCCGATCAATACCAGCGCCGAAAGCCAGGGCTGGGTCACTAGCATCAGTGCCACCGCACCCAGCAGCATGACCAGGTTGCGCAGCGCCAGCGAAATCGATGAGCCGAACAGCGTCTGCAGCACGCTGGTGTCGGTGGTCAGGCGTGAGGCGATCTCGGCGGGCCCGCGGTCGCGGTGGGCGGCGCTCTCGAAAAAGGCCGGTTCCAGCTCGAGCAGGTGGTCGAAGACCTTGCGCCGCAGATCCGCCGCCAGCCGCTCGCCGATCCAGCTCACGAGGTAGTAGCGTAGCGCCGAGGCGCCGGCCAGCAGACTGACCACGCCTAGCATCAATACCAGGGTCTGGTTGAGGCGGGAAGCGTTCTCGGCGAGAAAGCCCTGGTCGATCACCAGGCGCAGCCCTTGGCCCAGCAGCAGCACGCTGGAGGAGGCCACCAGCAGCGCCAGGGCGGCGATGGCCAACCGGATGCGATAGGGGGCCAGCAACGCCAGCAGGCGCAGCAGGATCCGGGGGTCGGGGCGTGAGGTCATGTGAGGCTTTCGCTCGTGGAGGATGGCGTCACGATACCAGGGTGAGGGGTGGGCATGAAGGCGCCCGGAATGCCTCGGCAAAGACATTCCGGGCAGGGGGTCAATGCAATAGACGGCTCCAACGGCCGTACTCGCCGCGGATCGGCCCGCGGCGCAGGCTCAGCGCAATGACGACAGCGCCGCAAAGCAGGCTGTTGACCGTTGCGGCCATGTCGGCGCCATGCAGGAACGGGGTGAAGAACAGCATGGCGGCGAGCGGGATCAGCAGCCAGCGCACCGGCCGGGCCGATTCGGCCATGGACACCACACCCACGGTGATGATCAGCGAGCCGACCAGGTGGTCCCAGTTGGCCAGGGTGGCCTCGGTGCCGAAGGTGACGCGGGTCAGCATCAGCCAGGCACCGATCACGATACACAGGGCCAGGTTCCACGGCAGGCTGACGCCGGTGCCGAGCGCATCGCCCATGATGGCGGCCGGCTTTCGCTGGAAGTCCTCTTCCGTCGGCTCGTTGGGGCCTTCGTCGGTGTCGCCGGTAAAGAAGATCTTGAGTACGGGCGCGCCGGCCTTGTGACGCCGCTTCAGGAACTCACCCGTGGCGACGAATTCGTTGAAGGCGTAGGCGATCTGCAGCAGCATCGCGCCGGCCTGGATCAAGCACAGGGTGCACCAGGTGCCGATCAGGATCGGCTGGATGATGATGAAGGTCACCGAGACCACGCCCAGCGGCACGATCAGCACGCCGAAGGAGGCGACGATCCAGGGCATGGTGCGCCAGCGGTTGGTCGCGCCGATGAAGCCGAGCAGGATCTCCAGCATGTAGACGATGCCGCCAAGGCCGGCATCGGGTACCGGCCACGCTTCGGAGGCCGACGAGGTGATGATGTCCTCGGTGCCGTTGAGCCCGCCGCGCGTGCCGTCGAAGAACGGATCCCACACCGCATCGATGTGGCCGAGCTGGTAGGCGGCGAGGTAGCGCGAGACGAAGAAACCGACACACGCCAGAATGATGATCGGCATGCGCTGGAACCAGCTCGAGGGGTTGTTGTTCCAGCCGGGCGGCGTGGTGGGGCCGGTCATCGCCGCTGCGGGGGACAGGCCCGGTGTCGGACGCACCAGGGCCGAGAAGCCGATGGCCAGGGTACCGACGATCGTCCCATTGAGGTAGGCCGCTGCACTATCGCTCCAGAACACCAGCGGGGCGAACAGCACCCACAGCCCGATGGCCGCGCATGCCCAGCGTGCCCAGCTCATCTTCAGCGACAGCGATAGCGCACCGAACAGCGCCAATAGCAGCCCGGCGGCCATGTCGCTATAGGCCATGCCACCACCGTAGCCGAGCGTGGCGGGGGAAGTTACCAGCCAGGCCCCCAGGCCGATATTGAAGAAGTGCGCCCACAGGAAACGGTGGTGCTCTTGCTTGGTGCGGGCCTGGTAATCCTCCAGTACGCGCTCCGGATTGACACCCTTCTCCTCAGCCTCCTCGACCCAATCGGGGGGCGTGATGCCGTTGGCCTCGTACCAGCCGTGGGGGTCGGCGAGCAGATTGTCGACCATGGCCTCGAGCGTGTCGAATACCTCGTGACGAGGCTCCCAGCCCAGCTGCTCCCGGGCGCGACTGATGTCGAGCTCGTAGTGATCGTCTGCCATGTCGATCATGAAAGGCCTGATGAAGGGTTTCTCGCCCTTGTCGAAGTCGTCCGGCACCAGCGGCTCGCTCTTCTCCTCGAGCAGCGCGCCGGTCTTGGCCAGCGGCTTGGGCATCACTACCGTCTTCCACTGCTTCTTGCCGTGAATCAGCTCGCCCAGACGGTTCTGCAAGGCTTCATAGCTGACGGCATGCTCCTCGCCGATCAGGATTTCGTTGTGCTCGGGCAGCTCACGGCGGCGGTCGATGGTGCGGCGGAAGGCGTCGATCATGTCTTCCTTGTGCACGCAGGCCTGGCCGGCATTGGTGTTGCCCGAATAGAAATGGCTCTTGAAGGTATGCTCGTAGATGCGTGCGATCTGGTGCGACAGCGTGGGTACGCTGGTCTTCTCGTCGTACATGCCGGCCAGCCGAAGCAGCGTATAGGGCATGGTGGCATTTTCGCGGATGACCGCTTCGGTCTTGGCCTTCGACTGGGGATAGGGCCAGGTGGGGGCGAGCGGCGTGTCTTCCGTGATCCTGTGGCCCGGCACCTGGGGCTCATGGACCAGCATGGTGCTGGAATAGATGAAGCGCTCGACGTTCAAGGCTTCCAGCGCTTCGAGCAGGTTCTTCGTGCCCTGCTCGTTGACCTTTTCGTAAAGCGGCGACGCCTCACCGGTAAAGTCGAAGTAGGCGGCGAGATGCACGAGCGCGGCGATGTTCCTGCCATGCCGCTCGGCAATTTCGTCGAACGCCTTCTTGATCGAATCCACATCTGTCAGGTCGAAGGTGTAGCTCTCGTCCGCCTCTTCCGCTTCGCCCCTGTCCAGGGCGAGGATGCGGTAATCCTCCTTCAGGCTCTGGGTCAACGCCGTGCCGACACCGCCCGACGCTCCCGTAATGATCACCAGCGGTTTCCCTTGGGCTGCCGCTTCCTTGTCTTGCATGGCCAAGGCTCCCTTTCCAATCCATAGACGGCATTGCGTGCTGCACACTCAAGCTAGTCGGGTTTATGCCGGTACGGCAAACGCGACTTTTGACCTCGCGCCAGGCTCCATTGACTATGCTGCGAGGGGGTTTCGCTTGAGGCCATACTGCCAGGAGAGGAAAAGGAGCTTCTTAGCATGAAGAGTGCCGTTGCCATTCGCCACGTCGCCTTTGAGGATCTGGGTATCTTCGAGCCGATTCTCGAGGAGTTCGGCTATCGCATCCGCTATCTCGACCCGGGCCTGCTGGGACCGGATGCCCTCGAGGCGCTGGATGTCGATAGCCCCGAGCTGATGGTGGTCCTGGGGGCGCCGTTAGGTGCCAATGACGATGCGCTCTACCCCTTCCTCGGCGCAGAACTGGATACCATTCGCCATCGGCTGGATACGGGACGTCCGCTGCTCGGCATCTGCCTGGGAGCGCAGCTGATTGCGCGTGCGATGGGGGGAAGAGTCTTTCCCATGCCCGAGCGGGAGATCGGGTTTGCCGATGTCTGCCTGACCCGCGAGGGCCAGGAAGGGCCGCTGCGCCATATCGGCAACCCCGATGTGGTCCTGCACTGGCACGGCGACATGTTCGAGACGCCTCCCGGTGCCACACGGCTCGCCTACAGCCATGCCTGTTCCCATCAGGCCTTCGCCGTGGGCGACCAGGTGCTGGGGCTGCAGTTCCACCTCGAGGTGGATCCGGCCAGGATCGAGCCCTGGCTGATCGGCCATGCCGCCGAGCTGGCGATAGCAGAGGTCGACCCGGTCGAACTTCGCGAGCAGGCTTTGCGCTATGGCACGAGTCTGAAGCAGCGAGGCCAGCAGGTGCTGCGCGAATGGCTGGCCAATGCGGAGGCGGCCCACGGCATCGAGTAGCGCAACGTCATCATCACGGCTTGCGCTGCTTGAGCTGCTCCTTCAACTGCTTGGGGACCTGCTTGATGATCAGCCGGTCCTGGTTCTCGTCGTACTCGATGCTGGAGCCGAGCAGATGGGAATCGAAGCTGATCGACACGCCGCTGGCACGCCCGGTGAATCGGCGAAACTGCCTGAGGGTGCGCTTGTCCGGCGGAATCTCCGGCGAGAGGCCGTAATCGGCGTTGCGGATGTGGTCGTAGAAGGCTTTGGGCTGCTGCTCGTCGAGCAATTCGGAGAGTGCTTCCAGGGTGATCGGCTCGCCGCGGCTGGCCTGCTCGCTGGCGTAGTCCATCAGCGTTTCGGTCTTTTCCCGACTCTGCTCCTCTGGCATGTCCGCATGCTCCACATAATCGCTGAACGCCTTGAGAAGGGTGCGGGTCTCGCCCGTGGCATCGATGCCTTCGGTGGCGCCCAGCAGGGCGGCCAGGTCCTCCGAGACCTTCCTGCCGCCGCGATCGTGTATCCACGAAAGGTAATGCCGCGACGCGGCGCCATCGCGCCACTGGGTAAGGTTGATGCGCAGGCCCAGGCTCATGCGCGACAGGTTGAGCTGTGACGAAGGCACCACCTGCAGGGAAGCGTCGACACCAAAGCCGTCCCGCTGGTGCATCAATGCCAGGCTCAGGTAATGGGTTTCGCCCTGGCGATAATCGATGCACAGCAGGTGGCCCGAAGCGGAAAGGTGGGCATCGACCAGGGGCAGCAGTCTCTCCGCGACGGTGCGACTTAAATCGACGAAGTGGCTGCTACCTTCCAGGTAGCCGGCCAACAGGCTGGTGAAGGGTGTTGCCGAGCCTGATTCGTCCGTGCTTGCGTCAATAAAGTGACCCCAGGCCTTGGTCTTGGCGTGGTAGGCATCGTGGAAGCCGGCCAGCAGATCTTCCAGAAGCGCTGTGGGCGCCAACTCCGCATTGGCCGGTCGCAGCTTGGCGGGTTGTTCGCTTCCGGCCTTGTCGATGTCGTGTACGATGCAGTGCAGTATCGGCATGCCATCTCCGCCGTGATGGGCGCTGTAACAGCGCTGGGTGGGCCTTGGGCAGGAAGGCGAATCATACCGGGCCCGCAGCCGAGTTCAAGCAGCCGGGGGGTCACGCTTGCACCGCGATAGCGGATGGGGCCTCTCCGGCCACGACCACGCAGTTACGACCGCGCGACTTGCCGGAGTAGAGCGCGGCATCGGCCCGCTGGAGCGCCGGCTCCAGGCTCGATTCGCCGGCGGTCACCTGGCTGATACCCACCGTGACCGAGAGACGCTGCCCTGCGTCCAGCATGGGCAGTTGTAGTGTGCTGACCTTGTGGCGCAGGCGCTCGGCGATGGTGGTGGCGGTTTCGAGATCGGCCTGGGGCAGGGCGAGGACGAACTCCTCGCCGCCATAGCGGCCGATGATGTCCGTCTCGCGCAGCACCGAGGCACAGCAGGAGGCAACGGTCGTCAGGACGAGGTCTCCCACCGCATGACCGTGATGGTCGTTGAGCGTCTTGAACAGATCGATATCGACCATGCAGATTGCAAGCGGCGTCGCTTCTCGATGGGCCCGGTTGAACTCGCGCTCCGCCAGTTCGAAGAAGTGGCGCCGGTTGGGAATGCCGGTCAGCGGATCGGTACTGGCCATGTGGCGCAGTCGGGCTTCGAGCATCTGGCGTTCGTCGATCTCGCTCTGCAGCCTGCGGTTGATCTCTCGCTCCTCCACCAGCAGGGCGAACTGCTTGCGCTGCAGGCGGTTGATGCGGCCCAGGGTCAGCCAGCCCATCAGGTTGGCGAAGGCCAGTATCAGCACACTGCTGGCGAGCAGGCCGGCGGGGAGTGGTTTCCACATTAGGGCCCCCATGATGAAGCCGCAGCACAGGTAGGTATTCCAGAGAAGGATCCAGGGCAAACGATTGGGGACGAGCAGATAGATGGTGAGGCAGGCCACCACGACGCTGGAGATATGCAGGCCAATGCTTCCCGGGGGGAGAAGAATCGTCAGCAGCAGGCCGGTGATGGCGACCCAGTATATAAGGTTAAGGGGCAGCGGTCGGTGAGCCTGGGCCGGGCGAACGGCGATGAAGCGAGCCAGGATCAGGCAGCATAGGGCGACGGTGGCTCGAATGACCGCCAGGGCGAGGAACAGGGCGCCGGCGCCGAGCAGCAAGTAGTCCACCACGATGAAGAGCAGAAAAATGGCAGCGATGAGCCATAGCGCATGGCAAAGCTGCTGAGCGTCCTGCCGCTGCATCGTGCGTCGATACAGCGCTTCCAGCGCCGAATCCCGGAACTCGTCGCACCAATCGAGCGAAGCCCCCTCCGTAGCCTCGTTCTTCCCTGCCATCTTTGTCGTTCCCATGAGATGAGTCGAAGGCGCGCCTGGGCGCACGCATGCTTGTGTTTTGAGTTCTAGTTACCTGCTCATCCAGACGGTGCCTGCAGGGTAATACGTATGCCTATTCGTGTGCATTATGTAGCAAACGCGTAACCATTCCGAAGCATGGCCAAGAAACTCAATATGCGCCAGTCGCGACTGTGCCCATACGCTAAACGATGTGAACCGGCCGAGCCGGCGCCCCGGCCTTGCGCTCAGGGCTTGAGGCGGTAGCCGGTGCGGAAGATCCCGCTTATCACCGCCAGGGCCACGCCGAGGAACAGCGTGATGATGCCCAGGCTGGCCCAGATGCTGACGTCGCCCGTGCCGTAGAAGCTCCAGCGAAAACCGCTGACCAGGTAGACCACCGGATTGAGCAGGGTGACGGCCTGCCAGAAGGGCGGCAGCATGTCGATGGAGTAGAAGGTACCACCGAGAAAAGTCAGCGGTGTGACGATCAGTAGCGGTACCAGCTGCAGCTTCTCGAAGCCGTCGGCCCAGATACCGATGATGAAGCCGAGCAGGCTGAAGGTCAGCGCGGTCAGGATCAGGAACAGCAGCATGATCAGCGGATGCTGGATCGAGAAGGGCACGAACAGGCGTGCCGTGCCGAGCACGATCAACCCCAGGATGACCGACTTGGTGGCCGCCGCACCGACGTACCCCAGCACGACCTCGAAGTAGGAGATCGGCGCCGAAAGGATCTCGTAGATGGTGCCCGAGAAACGCGGGAAGAAAATGCCGAACGAAGCGGTCGAGACACTCTGGGTCAGCAGCATCAGCATGATCAGCCCAGGCACGATGAAGGCGCCGTAGCTCACGCCATCCACTTCGCTGATGCGCGAGCCGATAGCGGCACCGAACACCACGAAATAGAGCGAGGTGGACACCACCGGCGAGACGATGCTTTGCAGCACGGTGCGCAGGCTGCGAGCCATCTCGGCCAGGTAGATGGTCTTGACCGACTGCAGGTTCATGCGTTCTCCCTGACCAGGTTGACGAAGATTTCCTCCAGCGAACTCTGCCGGGTGTGCAGGTCCTTGACACGAATGCCGGTGGCCTCGAGGTCGGCCAGCAGTCCGGCGATGCCGGTACCCTCGTCGAGGCGGGTGACGTCGTAGGTATAGATCAGCGCCTGACCCTCTTCAGCCAGCACAAGATCGTGGCCGGCCAGGGCGGCAGGCACGGTTTCCAGCGGGGAAGCGAGATGCAGCGTCAGTTCCTTGCGTCCCAGTTGCTCCATCAGCGCGGTCTTCTCCTCCACCAGGACCAGCTCGCCGCGGCGGATCACGCCGATGCGGTCGGCCATCTCCTCGGCTTCCTCAATGTAATGGGTGGTGAGGATGATGGTCACGCCCTGGTCGCGCAGGCCGCGTACCACCTCCCACATTTCGCGCCTGAGTTCCACGTCGACACCGGCCGTGGGTTCGTCGAGAAACAATACCTGCGGCTTGTGTGAAAGTGCCTTGGCAATCAGCACTCGCCGCTTCATGCCACCCGAGAGTTCCAGTAGGCGGTTGTCACGCTTGCCCCATAGGGTCAAGGCGCGCAACACGTTCTCGATATGCGCCGGGTCCTTGGGCTTGCCGAACAACCCGCGGCTGAAGCTCACCGTATCCCATACCGTGGTAAAGGCCTCGTTGGTGAGCTCCTGGGGCACCAGTCCGATACGCTCGCGAGCCTCGCGATATTGGGTCACATTGTCGAAGCCATCCACCTTGACGCTGCCGCTGCTGGCATTGACCAGCCCGCAGATCACGCTGATCAGCGTGGTCTTGCCTGCTCCATTGGGGCCAAGCAGGGCAAAGATCTCGCCGCGGCGAATGGTCAGGTCGACCTCCTTGAGCGCCTGGAAGCCGTCTCCATAGGTCTTCGAAAGCCTTTCGACATGGATCATCGGCGTGCCGGCCTCGCCACCGGCGGTACTCCCCGTTTCCGGCATGGTCAACGGCGCGGGGTTGGCTGAGAGCGTCATGCGGCGTCCCTGTTGGCAAAGAGCTAGATGATTGCCCCTATCCTAACGCGTGGCAACGCTGACGCCGAATGCGGCGAGATGCCCGACGCCGGCACGGCCTGGCGCTCAGCCATTCAGCAGGCCCGCCATGTTCAGCAGATAGAGGACGGCGAAGCCGAGATAGAAGACGCCGGCGATGGCCATCGTCGCGGTCGCTGCGAGCCCCGGCCGGAGCGCCTTTGGCAGGCGCGTGCGGTTGACGTAGAGCGCGGCCAGGGCGATGAAGGGCGTATGGGCTGCCGCAATGATGCCTGAAACGGACATCACCTGCACCGGATCGCTGAAAGCCAGCAGGATGAGCAGTGGCACGATGCCAGTCACGCTGACGATATAGGTGCGCTTGAGCCAGCGACGCTCGTACATGGGCCACGGTAAATGCCGGTCGAGGGCATCCAGGCTCTTCAGCAGCAGCCCTCCGTTCCCGGCTTCACGGCGGGTGCGAGTGACGATCAGGGTCATGTCGGCAAAGCTGCGTCCCCAGCCGTCCTGGTTGGCCAGGATGCTGCCGCCCAGGGCGATCACGATCGCAGCCAGCAGCACATAGCGGCCGACCTCGCCCCAAACGTCCGAGAAGATGCGGGTCAGGTCCACGGCCACTTCCGGGCCTTCCGGCATGATTCCCTCGGGGGCCAGCAGCTCGGCGCCGAGCACCAGGAACGAGAAGATCACCACCAGCCCCCCGACGACACCGAGCGCCGCAGTCACGCTCATGGTACGGATCCATTCCTTGGCATGAGCAGTTCGCGTCTCGGCAGGCTTGACGCCGGTCCTGCCCATTTCCTTGCGTGAATCCTCGGGCACCTCGTCGTCCGGCTCGTGCCCTTGCAGGCCGCCGCCGAAGCCCCGGGTGGCGGTCCAGTAGCCGAACCAGACGATGCCCATGGAGCCGGCAAGAATGGTGCCCACCCAAGGCAGGATAATGTAGAGGTCGGGGTCGTCCGGCCAGTTGAAGGTCAGCCCTTCGGCGATGGGCGCCAGCCCGGGGAAGACGATCACTGCCGTGACGATCGCCATGAGCATCAGCGCCAGGGCCATCACGCGGCTGAAGGTCTCGATCAGCGAGTAGCGTCCGGTGGCGGTAAACAGGGTGGAGGCCACTATCATTGCCATGGCATACAGCGTGTTGGCGCCCGGCAGGAACTCGCCGATGGCACTGCCGACGACGGCAGCGAGCCCGGCGATGCCGATCGCCGCCGCCAGGAGTTGTGGTATGAAGATCACCCACACGGCCCAGTTACTTGGCCCCTTGAGGGTGTGCATGCCCTCCAGCATGGTCTGGCCGGTGACAATGGAATAGCGGGCCATTTCGCGGATCATGACCCACATGAACAGCACGACGATAAGCAACACCCACAGCAACTGGTACTCGTAGGCGGAGGCTACCCGCGGAGTGAAGAGGATCGAGCCGGTACCCACGGCGGAGAGCATCCACAGCAGGCCGGGGCCGTACCACTTGATGCGGCCTTTCCCCTTGGGCGGATCGGGGACTCTGTCGCGAAAATGAGCGTCCTGCTCCGGTTGCATCCTTGCCACTGCAAACTCCTTGTTGCTCGCTTGAATGCATTAAGGTAGCAGGCCTGGCTGTGATCAAGCCAAGGCGGACGTGCAGGCCGTGAAACGCAAAGCCGCCGTGAAAACACGGCGGCTTTGGGAGGGGACCAGGCAAGAAGGCCCCGGCCGACCTGGCATCAGCTGCGGCTGGTGATTTCCAGCAGATGATAACCGAACTGTGTCTTCACCGGGCCGTGAACCTTGTTGAGTTCGCCGGAGAACACCACCTGGTCGAATTCACGCACCATCTGGCCAGGGCCGAAGCTGCCCAGGTCGCCGCCCTGGCGGCCGGAGGGGCAGGTGGAGTGCTCGCGGGCCACTTCGGCGAAGTCGCGTCCGCCTTCGATCTCGGCCTTGAGGGCCTCACACTTCGCTTCGTCGTCTACCAGAATATGCCGCGCTGTTGCACTGGCCATACCGTGCTCCTGTCATGTCGTGGGTCGAGCCGCGTATCGGCCCGCGCCGAGTAAAGTGGCGCAGCATAGCACGTGAGTCCCGCAGCGCCGAACGCTAGCCTTCGTAAGCGGCCAGCTCGACTTGCGCGGCCGCATCACGCAGCGGAATCAGCGCCTGGTAGTCAGGCGAGGCATACCATTGCTCCACCGCATGCATGTCGGGAAACCGCAGCACCACGACGTTGGGATGGCGGCCTGGCTGCCCGGCCAGCGTGGTCGTGCGCTGTCCGCGCATGACCACCTCTCCGCCCCAGCCGATGAGCGTCTCGGGTAGACGCTCGACGTATTCGAGCCAGCGCTCGGGATCGTTGACGGTCACCTGACCGACCACATAAGCATGGTTCATGGAACTCTCCTCGTCTCTTACCCGCCCACGCCGAACCTTAATCGCAGGGCCTGCAAGCCGTCGAGTTCCATGCGGACTTCGTCGGAGAACAGCGGGTGACCCTGGAGGCGAATAGACACCGTGGCATCGGCGCCGCGGTAGCTGACATCGGCCTGGATCGTCGCCTGCCGGCTGACCGGTGCCAACGGGCCGTACGCGATGCCTTCGATTTCCAGTGCAGTGAGCCCTCGCGCCTCGAGCTGCTCGTCGATGGTTTGCCTGACGACATGACCGTAGTAGAGATAGAGACCGCCATAGGCCAGGGCGGCAATGAAAACCAGTGAGATGAGTCGACCCAAATCAGGCTCCTTTGCGTTCGTCACGTGTCGATGCCAACAGCACCCGGTCCATGCCTCGCGAGGAGAGCAAGCGCTTGAGCAAGCCGAATAGATGGGTGGGCAGGGTAACAGCATAGCGCGCCTTGGGTCGCCGGCTCTCCAAGGCGTGTATCAGCCTATCGACCACGGCGTCTGGGCCCAGGGTGAAGGGACCGCCGGAGGACCCCTTGTTGCCCGCCAGCCGGGCTTCCACCGCGCGGTAGGTCTCGCGATGGTAGCTGTTAGCCGTGTCGATATTGGCCTTGAAAGCGCGGTAGGCGTTCTCCCGGAAGCGGCTGGCGATGGGGCCTGGCTCGATCAGGCTGACATGGATGCCGCTGCCGTACAGCTCCTGGCGCAGGGTATCGGTCAGGCCCTCCAGGGCGAACTTGGAACAGACATAGGCGCCGCGATAGGGCAGGGCGGCGAACCCCAGCACTGAGCTGTTCTGTACGATGCGCCCGCTTCCCTGGGCTCGCATGACCGGAATGATCCTGGCGGTGAGCTCGTGAGTGCCGAGCAGGTTGGCTTCCAGCTGGGCGCGCAGTACCTCCCGGGAGAGATCCTCCACCGCCCCCGGCTGGCCGTAGGCGGCATTGTTGAACAGGGCGTCGAGCCGTCCGCCTGTTGCCGACAATACGCCTTCGACGCAGGAGACGATGGAATCGCTCGAAGCCAGCTCCAGGGGGAGGGCTTCCAATCCCTCTCGTTCGAGTCGCTCGACCTCCTCCTGGCGGCGCGCGGTAGCGAAAACCCGCCAGCCGCGTTTCGCCAGGGCCTGCGCTGCAGCATGACCGATGCCGCTCGAGCAGCCGGTGACCAGAATGCTGCGCGTCGCTGCGCCTGTCGGTGAACGACGACTCATGGCAGGGGAATCTCGTTGACCCGCTTCGGCATGTGGTAGCCGCGCTGCACTGCCGGGCGGGCAGCGATTTCGGTATACCAGCGCTTTACGCCGGGATAGTCGGCGAGATCGATGCGCTGCCACTCGTAGCGCGATACCCAGGGCCAACAGGCCATGTCGGCTATGGTGTACTCGTCTCCGGCCAAGTAGGTGTTGGCGGCCAGTCGGGTCTCCAGCACGCGATAAAGACGCTGGGCTT
Organism: Billgrantia hypersalina; assembly: GCF_052584175.1. Classification (NCBI taxonomy): domain Bacteria; kingdom Pseudomonadati; phylum Pseudomonadota; class Gammaproteobacteria; order Oceanospirillales; family Halomonadaceae; genus Billgrantia; species Billgrantia hypersalina. Next base: position 169,281 of record NZ_JBMIQI010000003.1, on the reverse strand, counting down.
CGCCGTGGAAACGCTCCTCGGCATAGGGTGCCTTGCCGGCATTGAACTGCAGGAAGTGGTGAGCCTGGCCGAGCATGGGACCCAGGCCGCCCATCTGCCACATCAGCCACTCCAGGGTGCGATAGCGTCTTTCCGGCTCGGCAGGCAGGAACCGACCGGTTTTCTCGGCCAGGTAGACAAGAATCGCACCCGACTCCATCAGCGCCGTGCCTGTGTCGTTGTCGCGAATGGCGGGGATCTTGTTATTGGGGCTGACCTCGAGGAATGCCGGCTCGAACTGCTCGCCCTGGGTAATGTCCACCGCGTGGGTGCGATAGGGCAGGCCGAGTTCCTCGAGCAGGATGGAAACCTTGCGCCCGTTGGGAGTACTCCAGGTCCAGAAGTCGATCATCGTGTTGTCCTTCGGCATTGACTGCCAAGACCATACCACCGGCCGGCCTGCGACGTAACGACTGAGCCGCCGCCCGGCTTGCCGGCAACCTTGAGCCGCGCCATCCTAGCCATGAATCCCCTCGAGTACGGAGCAAGCCACATGGACGACAGCCTTATCCTGGGCTGCCCAAGTTGCAGCGGCATGAATCGGGTCCAGGCGACCCGTCTCGGTGAAGCCCCCCGGTGCGGTAAATGCCGGCAGCCGCTATTCACCGGTGAACCCGTCGAGCTCACTTCGGCCAACTACCATGCCCTGGTCGAGCGCAGCGAACTGCCGGTCGTGGTCGACTTCTGGGCCAGCTGGTGTGGGCCATGCAAGATGATGGCGCCCATCTTCGCCGAGGCCGCCCGGGAACTGGAGCCGCGCATGCGCTTCGCCAAGCTGGATACCGAAGCGGAGCCGGCGCTGGCGGGGCGCTTCAACATTCGCAGCATTCCCACCCTGATGGTCTTTCGCCGAGGGCGTGAAATCGCGCGTCAGTCGGGGTTGCTGCAGGGCCCGCAACTGCGCCAGTGGCTAAGTCCGCACCTGGTCCAGTGAGGGTGTCAGGCGGCGCTGCCATCCCCATGCCTTGGCCGAGCGGCTACGCTTAGCAAAAGCTTCAATGCCAGAGCGTCACTAAGGAGGTCATCGTGCGACTACAAGGTTCCTGCCACTGCGGCTCGGTGACGTTCGAGCTCGAGTCGGCGCATCCCTATCCCTACCAGCGCTGCTATTGCTCAATTTGTCGCAAGACCGCAGGAGGCGGAGGCTATGCCATCAACCTGGGCGGGGATTATGCCACCCTGCGGGTCGAGGGCGAATCGAATGTCTCCCTCTACCATGCCGTCATTGACGGGGAGGCGAGCCCCGGCGAGCGGCATTTTTGCTCGCGTTGCGGCAGTGCCTTGTGGGTCTACGACCCTCGTTGGCCGGAGCTGGTGCATCCTTTCGCTTCGGCCATCGACACGCCGCTGCCGGTGCCGCCGGAGCGGGTTCATCTTCTGCTGGACAGCAAGGCCAACTGGGTGGAGCCTGACATCAGGCCCGACGATCAGCGTTTCGACCACTACCCGGAGGAGAGCCTGGCGGAGTGGCACGAGCGTAGAGGGCTTGTCTGCTAGTCGAGCGCCCGGGAGAATGGCGGCCGAAGCGGCTCTCGCGGGGCGTAGCGACGGAAGGGGGGATCATGTGGGGCAAAGCAATGCGGTTGTCATGGCCGCTGGGGCTAATGCTGGCGCTACCGGCCATGGCCAACCCGCCGGAGGAGCCTGAAACCATCGGCACCATGTCGGGGCTTTTGAACGGGGACGAGCGCGAATGGGTCATCCTGCGGCAAGGTAACGACGCCAATGCCACCTTCACCGATACCGGCGAGCGGGTGGTGATCGACCTCATCGGTTTCGCCGAGCCGGAGATGGGACAGTTTCGCGACTCGCTTTCGCTCAGCATCACACTGGTGGAAGGCGAAGTCATCCACTTCGATCTCCTGCATCCCATCGGTGCGGCGAGCATGCCACCCGTCTTCACCTCAGAAAATGCCGATGTGCGCCTGAACCTGGAGACCTTCGAGGTGGAAGGCAGCCAGGCCCACGTGGCGGGCCGGGTCGAGGGCATACTGGCGCTGCAGCAGTCACTGGATGAACCGCCCACCCTGGAAGAGGGCATCGGAATATCGGTGGGATTCGATGCGCAGGCATCCCGCATCGAATACTGAGCCGCGTTTTTCCCGCCTGACGTCGCTTCTCGCCGCATGGCAGCCTTACTGGCGACCGGCGCCGTTCATGTACCGGCGCGTGCCATGGCGTGATGCCTCCCCCGAGCTTGCCGACCTGCTGCTCGGCCTGAGCGATGCCCAGGTGGCCCGCCTGCAGGCCGACCCCTGGCAAGATTCGCCGCTTGGTGACTGGCTGCCGGTCGGCGAGCTGGCCGAGCTGGCGCACCTGGCACCGCTCGAAGCCGAGGCCGTGACGTTGCCTCAAGCCTGGGGGCGGCATGTGGGCGGGCGCAAGTGGCAACAGATCGAGGCTTTCGTTCGGCATCTACCGGCAACGCCGGAGGAGAGCCTGCTTGAATGGTGTGCCGGCAAGGGCCATCTCGCCCGGGCGCTTGCCCGCAGCCGCGGCAATGCCGTCAATGCGCTGGAGTGGCAGGCATCGCTGTGTCGGGAGGGGGAGCGCCTGGCGGCGGAGCAGCAGGCGGCAGTCACACTTTTCCAGCAGGACGTGATGGGGGGCGATGCCGGCCGATTCCTGACTTCCAATACCCATGTCATCGCGCTGCATGCCTGCGGTGACCTGCATCTGCGGTTGCTCGACCTGGCGGCGGCGTCGGGCAGCGCCGTGACCGTGGCGCCCTGCTGCTATCACCGTACCCGGGAAGCCGAATACCGTCCCGTGTCGCAGCGGGGGCGCCAGCTCTGCCATGCATATCAGCTGAAACTCGAACGCAACGACCTGACGCTGGCTGTGCAGGAAACCGTCACGGCGCCACGTGGGGTGCGCCGCCGCCGCGAGCTGGCGAATGCCTGGCGCCTGGGGTTCGATGAACTGCAACGGGAACTGCGCGGGGAGGACAGCTACCTACCGGTTCCCAGTCTCGCCTATGGCCAACTTCCCGAACGCTTCGACGATTTCTGCCGCTGGGCAGCGGAGCGAAAGGGACTGGTGCTGCCCAGCTCGCTCGATCCGGCCCCTTTCGAGCGCGCCGGTTGGCAGCGGCTTGCCGAGGTGAAACGTCTGGAGCTGGTGCGCCATGTATTCCGCCGCCCGTTGGAGGTATGGCTGACGATGGATCGCATGGCGCGCATGGAAGAGGCCGGCTTCCGCGTGGAGGTCGGCACGTTCTGTGCGCCTCAGCTGACGCCTCGGAATCTGTTGATTCGAGCGAGAAAGACTTGATCTTCTGCGGTGACGATGAAGCGATCTGTCGTGCCAAGGCCCCTAGGGCGAAACCGGGGTGCGTGGCAGCACGGACCGTGGTCAGCGGTTCAATTCCCGCGATCTCGCTTTCCTGCGGTGAGCCGGCCACCTATCTTGAGCAGTGACGGCACAGAGACTCCAGGGAAGGGGGAAACATGGGAAACGGTCGACGATGACGCGCAGGCACTTGCTGCTGGGGGCAGGGCTGGCGGCCATCCTGCTCGTTGCCTTGGTGACACTGGCGGGAGGATACGGGCTGATGCTGCACATGCCGGGTACCTCGTTTCGCGGCGATCCACCGCCGCTGGAAGCCGATGGCGAGATGCTGCGGGAGCGGCTCCACGGCCATGTCCGAGCCTTGTCGGAGCAGATAGGCGAGCGCCACTACTGGCGATCCGAGGCGTTGGAGGCAGCCGAACGCTACATCGTACAGGCCCTGCAGGAAATCGGGCATGAGCCTCGACGCCAGGCCGTGCCGACCGGAAGCCGAACGTTCCACAATATCGAGGTGATCCTGCCTGGCGGGCAGCTTGCGGAGGAGATACTCGTGGTGGGCGCGCACTACGATACGGTTCGTGACAGCCCTGGCGCCGACGACAATGCTTCTGGTGTTGCCGTACTGATCGAGCTGGCGCGTCTCCTGCAGCAGGCCGAACTCGACCGTTCGTTACGCCTGGTGGCGTTCGTCAACGAAGAGATGCCGTTCTTCGGTAGCGATGCCATGGGCAGCCTGCGATATGCGCGGCGAGCGAGAGCCGAAGGGTGGAACGTAATGGGCATGCTCTCGCTAGAGATGCTCGGTTACTATCGTACCGAGCCCGGCAGCCAGGCCTACCCCTTCCCGCTGGACCGCTTCTACCCTAACACGGGCGATTTCGTTGCCTTCGTCGGCAACCTGGAGTCGCGACGCCTGGTCCGGCAAACCCTCGGTTCGTTCCGGCGTCATGCACAGGTTCCTTCCGAGGGGCTGGCGGCGCCACCTCAACTCGGCGACATACGCCGTTCCGACCACTGGGCCTTCTGGGAAAATGACTTTCCTGCCATGATGCTCACGGACACCGCCAATTTCCGCAATCCGGACTATCACGGCCCCAGCGACACTCACGACCGGCTCGATTACGCTACCATGGCCAGGCTGACCCAGGGATTGGCTGCCGCGCTCGAGGCCCTGGCTCGACGCTAGGGGAAAGTCAGCATGCGTACGGGTTTCGCCCCGAGTAAGGCCGGACACCGTGAGGGCCGGCCCAGGAAGGTGGCGGGGGAAGCGGATCATATCGCGAGGGAACCGCCCATGACCATGCTCACCCAGCGGCCCCAGTTGCCGTCGCTGCCGGCGAGGGTGGAAGCCATCGACCTGGCCCGAGGCGTGGCCATTGCCTTGATGATCCTGAGCCACGCGGTCAGCGGGTTGCTGGGCATTCGCGACGTGCCCGAGTGGGGCATGGTGCCCGTTCATCTCATCACCAAGTTCTCCTCCTCGCTGTTCATCCTGGTGTTCGGCATCGCCCTGGCGGTGGCCTTCCTGCCCAAGGTCGGCACGCCCGACTGGACCCGGCGTCGACAGAGGCTGATGTTGCGGGGGCTTGAAGTGATGTTCTGGTACAAGGCGCTGACCGTCATCGAGATGCTGCCGCTCTTCACCCCGCAGGACATCATCGATGCGCTGCTTTACCGGCGCTTCGCCATCTGGGTAGAGATCCTCGGGTTTTATGCCCTGGCGCTGTTGTGGCTGCCCTGGGTGCTGCCGCTGTGGCGCCGCATGCCGCTATGGTCACGCCTGCTGGCCCCGGTGGCGGTAGGTGTGCTCTCGGTTGCGCTCGAGCGTCATTTTCACTTCTGGGACAACGAGATCCTCAAGGCACTGCTGGTCGAGGACGCCGACCACTACACCTGGGGGCAGCTGGCGCGACTGCCCCTGGTGATGGTGGGCCTGCTGATCGGCGAGGCGATCCTGCGCTGGTACGGCGAGCCTGGCACACGTCGTCGCCTTGTGGCGTGCCTGGCCGGGCTGGGGGTGGCCTTGCTTGCCGGTTTCGTCGTCGTGGCACTGCCTGAGTGGTACGACGCCCTGATGGCCGTGGCCTGGAATGTCGGCAAGCATCCCCCCGAGGTGCCTTTCATGCTGTTCAGCACCGGTGGCGCGCTTATGATCCTGGCGTTGTGCTTGCTGGGCGGCCGGCGCGCGGCGACCTGGCTCAGGCCCATCACGGTAATCGGCAGCGATGCCCTGCGCGCGTTCATCTTTCATATCGTGGCCATTTTCCTGATCCTGCGCTTGCTGCTCGGCGCCTGGCAGGTGTACAGCTATCCGCAGGTGCTGGGGATCGGCCTGGCACTGATTCTCCTCACGGCAGGGTGGATCGCCCTGATGCGCTGGTTCCGGGAGCGGAGTCGATGAAGATGCGAAGTCTCTTGCGATCAGTCTTGTTGTTGGCCTTGGCGCTGCCCTCCCTGGCCGTGGCCCAGCCCGGCTGGGCGGAGCAGGTTGAAGCCTCGATAAAGCCGCCCTGGGCCGAGCGCCTGGAGGCGAGGCTGGCGCTGCTTGAAGCCGGTTTCTCCGGTGAGCTGGGGGTTCATGTGCAGGATCTCGAAACGGGAGCTCGCCTGGGCTGGCGCGACGATGAAACCTGGTACCTGGCCTCGCTGGTCAAGGTACCCGTTGCCGTCGAGCTGATGAGCCGGGTAGAACACGGCGAGATGTCGCTGCAGGAGCGGCTGACGCTGGTTCGCAGCGACTATGTCGACGGTGCGGGCTCCACCAACTGGCAGGCGCCGGGTAGCGCCTTGCCGCTAGGCCAACTGCTCGAGTCGATGCTGGTGGTCAGTGACAACACGGCGAGCGACATGTTGATGCGCCACCTGGGGCTGGCTAGCGTCAATGACCGGGCGCGGCAGCTCACGTTGACCGGCGGACTGGGGCCGATCACGAGCCTGGTCGACGTTCGCCGACACGCTTATTCCCATCTGCACCCGGACGCCTTCGACCTGAGCGGGCTGGACTTCATCGAACTGCGCAAGCGAAGCGGTGAAGCCGCGCGCATGGCGTGGCTGCGCCAGCGCCTCGATCTGGCGCCGCAGGAGCTGTTGCTACCCAGCATCGACGAAGCCTTTCGTCTCTACTACGCCTCCGGCCTCAACAGCGGACGGCTCGACGCCTTCGGCGAAATGCTCGCCGAGCTGGCCCAGGGCAGGGCGCTGGGACCACAGGCCACCGCCGACCTCTTGGCGGTCATGGCGCGCACCAGCAGCGGCGATCGCCGGCTCAAGGCCGGCTTGGGCCGCGATATTCGCCTGGTCCACAAGACCGGTACCCAGCATCGGCGGGCCTGTGATGCCGGCATCGCCTCGCAGGGGCAGGGCAGCGATGCCCGGCGCCTGGTCATCGTGGCTTGCGTGCGTGGCGTACTCAACCTGGCCCGGAACGAGCAAATGCTGGCGGCGGTGGGACGTGCCGTGAGGGAGTCTGGGTTATTCGAGGGGTGAGCTGAAGGCTTGCTACCAACGTCTATGACGGCAAAGGCGGGATTGTCGTTGACAGTACCTGGGTGACTGTCTAGCCTTCAAGGCATCGGATGTTACCGGTAACAACCGCGGACATTCGACGCCCCGAAACCGTTATGCGGCGGGGCGACGCCATGATGTGCCAACTCACAACGATAATCGACTGGAGTCAGCCATGACCATTTTCTGGCGCAACACCCTCACGTTAGCCGGTGCTGCTACCCTGTCCCTGAGCGTTGCTTATGCCCAGAGCCCCGAGCTTTCCGATCCACCCGCTATCGAGGGCGACACGGTAGGCGACCACGGCAGCCTTACCCTGCGCATGGGCATTGGCCTGGCCGAAAGTTCGCCGCAGTATCTCTCCGTGCAGTACTTCGCCGACATCCTTGACGAGCGCAGTGAAGGTCGCATCAGTGTCGATATCTTCCCCAACAGCCAGTTGGGTGACGATGTGCAGATGATGGAGATGCTGCAGACCGGTTCGCTGGACATGACTTATCCCTCCTCGTCCCCGGCGACCACCTATGTGGAGGAGCTGGCGGTATTCGACCTGCCGTTCCTGCTGCCGACTCGCGATGCGGCCGTGGCCGTCATGCAGAGCGATACCGCACAGCGAATGCTCGACGGTTTCGAAGGCAGCGGCATCAAGGCCCTGGCTTTCTCCGAGAACGGTTATCGTCAGCTTTCCAACAGTGCGCGCCCGGTCGAGACGCCCGAGGATGTGGCCGGTCTCGATGTGAGTGGTTTGACCATTCGTACCATGGAGAACCCGGTCCACCTGTCGATCTGGGAGACGCTCGGCGCCAACCCCACACCGATGGCCTTCGGCGAGCTGTTCTCGGCCATGGAGCAGGGCGTGGTGGACGGCCAGGAGAATCCCTGGAGCACCATCCTGACCTCCAACTTCTACGAAGTGCAGGATTACGGCTCCGAGACACGTCACGTCTACACGCCGTTCATCCTGATGATCTCCGAGCGTACCTGGGAGCGCATGGATCCCGAGTATCAGGAGCTGGTGCAGGAAGCGGCGCGTCAATCCGCCGAGTACGAGATCCAATTGGCCACCGAGTACGACGACTGGTCGCGCGAGCAGCTCGAAGAGCGCGGCATGGAGATTACCCGGCTCAACGATGAGCAGATTGCCGCCTTCCAGGAAGCTGTGCAGCCGGTCTACGACGAGTGGGGTCCGAGAATCGGTGAAGACCTGATCGCTGAGATTCAGGAAATCGTCGAGTCCAACCAGTAATTTTTCCATCCGTCTGACTGGCAGGGCAGGGGGTTACCCCTGCCCTCACGGAGCGCTGCATGACCTCGCCCTCTCAACCACCCGCCGACCCCGGCGCCTATCTGGACGACCCCCGGCGCAGACCGCTCGAACTCGATACCGAAGAGCATCGCGGTCCGGCCGTCTTCCGTTGGTTGACTCATATCATGGAGCACCTGATCGCAGCGATTCTGGTGGCGCTGATCGTTTCGGTGTCGGCCAATGTGATTGGTCGCTCTCTGCTCAACCGCTCGCTACCCTGGGCCGATGAGTTGGCGCGCATGCTGTTCATCTGGTTGATTTTCGTGGGTGCCGCAGCGGCATTTGCTCGCTACGAGCATATCGCGGTGGACTTCCTGGTGCGCCGCCTCAAGCCGCGGGCCGCCTACCTGCTGTACCTGTTGCAGCACCTCGTCATCACCACGCTGATGAGCATCATGGTGTGGGGCGGCTACCTCGTGATGTCCCGTTCTACCGGACGCACTGCCATCCTCGGCGTGCCCTGGAATCTGATCAACGTCTCGCTGGTGATCTGCTCGCTATTCATCGTGGCAGTATCGCTGTGGCGGGCCTGGCAATGCGTGCGCCTGATACGCGATCCGGCGCTCGGCAACCGCACGGCAGGAGACTGAGCCATGCTGTGGATCTTCCTTGGTATCCTGTTCGCTTCCATCATCATAGGGCTTCCCATCGCCTTTGGTCTCGGCGTGGCCGCCGTGGTCATGGCGGTACTCTCCGACATTCCCCTGTCGATCCTGATCGAGCAATCGATTCGCGGCGTCAACAATTTCCCGCTGCTGGCCATCCCGTTCTTCATCCTGGTGGGGGAGGTAATGAGCAGCGGCGGTATCGCCCGTCGCCTGATGGAGCTTGCCGGGGCACTGGTCGGCTTCGTGAGAGGGGGCCTCGGCCAGGTAGCCATCACCGGTTCGATGTTCTTTGGCGGCATCAGCGGCTCGGCGGTAGCCGACACCGCCGCCACCGGTGCGATGATGATTCCGTCGATGAAACAGCAGGGCTATTCCGCTCCGCATGCCACGGCAATCAATACCGTCTCCTCGGTCATCGGCATCATCATTCCGCCCTCCATTCCGCTGATCCTGTTCGGTATCGTCACCGAGACTTCGATCAGCCGCTTGTTCATCGCCGGCATCGTGCCGGGTCTGATGATCGGCTTCGCGCTGATGGTGACCACCTTCATCATGGCCAGCATCGAACATGCCGGACAGACACGCCGCTTCGACCTCGGCCGCCTATGGCAGGCCTTCAAGGCAGCGTGGCTGGCGCTGGTGCTGCCGGTCATTGTGATCGGCGGCATCCTCGGCGGTGTGTTCACCGCGACCGAGGCGGCGGTGGCGGCGCTGCTCTACTCACTGTTCATCTCGCTCGTGTTCTACCGCGAGTTCCACCCCCGCGAGCTGTGGGGCATGCTCATCCGCACTGCGCGTTTGACCGGCATGGTGCTGCTGCTGCTGGCCTTTGCCACCGTCATTGCCTGGTTTTTGACCATCAACATGGTGCCGCAGACCCTGGTGCGCCAGGTGCAGGCGATCACCCAGGAGCCGTTCTGGCTGCTGATGATCGTGGCCGGCCTGCTGCTGCTGGTGGGCTTCGTGATGGACCTTACGCCGGCGATGGTGATCATGGCGCCCATGCTGACGCCGATCGTTACCTCGGTCGGGGTCGACCCGGTCTATTTCGGCGTGCTGATGGCCTTCGTCCTGGGCATCGGACTACTCACCCCACCAGTAGGCACCTGTCTCTATGTCGGCTGCGGCGTCGGCCGGGTCACCATGGAGCAACTGGTCAGGGCCATGCTGCCCTATTACGCCGCGTTGTTGGTGGTGCTGGTGGTGTTGATCGCTTTCCCCGGCCTCGTGACTTGGCTGCCTGACATGGCCGCCGTTCGCGGTAACTGATAACCGGAGGTCTCGTGAAGGATGGCACTTACCGCATCGTGGTGATGGGGGTGTCGGGGTCGGGCAAGTCGTGCATCGGCGAGTTGCTGGCCAGCCGCCTCGGGGTCGCTTTCATCGATGGCGACGATTACCATTCGCCGGCCAGCATCGACAAGATGGCCAACGGCATTCCGCTCGATGATGACGACCGCCGCGAGTGGCTGGAAACGCTGGCGGGGCTGATCGGCGACCATCGTCGGCGCAATGCTTCGCTGGTGCTTGCCTGCTCGGCACTCAAACGGCGCTATCGAGATCTCCTGCGGCGTGGCGATCCCGAGCTGCTGTTCCTGTTCCTGGAGGGAGAACGCGAGCAGCTACGCCAACGCCTGGCGGCACGAGAAGAGCATTTCTTCCGCGGCGAGGCGATGCTCGACAGCCAACTCCACGACCTGGAGGCACCCGACGAACAAGAGGCCGTGTCGTGCAATATCGCCGCCGCGCCCGAAGCCATCGTGGAAACCTTTCTGCAGGCTATGCCCGAGTGTCACCGATGAGGTGACTGATCGCTGCCAATGCGCTGTACGGCAGACCTGGTTCGAGGCTTTTCATCCTGGCGAGTGCCATCGGCACGTGCCGGAACCACCAGCTGCCAATGGGACACCGTGAAGAAGAAACGACCGACACTCCAGGACATTGCCGACCGGGTCGGGGCGACGAAAATGACCGTGAGTCGCTGCCTTCGCGACCCCTCGACCGTATCGGAAGGGTTGCGGGAACGTATCTTCCGCGTGGCGGAGCAGGTCGGCTACATTCCCAATCGGGCCCCCGACCTGCTGTCACGCGCGACCAGTCATTCCATCGGGGTACTGGTGCCGTCACTGACCAACCAGGTCTTTGCCGACGTACTGGTAGGCATTGAAGAAGTCACCGAGCCGCTGGGCTACCACCTGATGCTCTCCCATTACGGCTATAGCCAGGAGCTGGAGGAGCGCAGCCTGGCCTCGCTGCTTTCGTACAATGTCGACGGTGTGATCCTCTCCGACAGTCACCACACCGCGCGAACCTGCCGCATGCTCGAGACCGCGGGCATCCCCACCGTGGAGATCATGGATTCGCTGACCCCGCCGCTGCACCAGTCGATCGGTTTCGACAACGTTCGCGCCGCCTACGACATGGTCAGTGCCATGATCCGCCGCGGCCGGCGCCGAATCGTCTATCTGGCCGTGCGCCTCGACTCGCGCACTTTGCAGCGCGAGCAGGGCTATCGGCAGGCGATGGAAGAGCACGGCCTCAAGCCCCTCACCAAGCAGCGTAGCCAGCGCTCCTCCTACTCCGTAGGGGCCGCGCTGCTCAATGAAACCCTCGAGGAGCACCCCGACACCGATGGCCTGTTCTGCACCAATGACGACGTCGCGGTGGGGGCCTATTTCGCCTGTCTGCGGCGTGGCGTCGAAGTGCCTGGACAACTGGCTATCGCCGGCTTCCACGGCCACGACGTAAGCCAGGTGATGACGCCGCGGTTGGCCAGTGTGGTCACGCCGCGACAAGCGATCGGCAAGCGCGCTGCCACCGAGCTGCTGCGACGCATCCAAGGGGGTGATCCTGGCCAGCGGGTGATCGACATGGGCTACACCATTGAGCCTGGCATGACGCTATGAGGTAGACTCTCTCGCCTGGCACACCCACGGAACCACTGGTAGCGGAATTCATGGCGACAACGGCGGACCGGCCCATGGCCGGCATTCTGCTCAGGCTTCTGTCTGGCGTTCTCTTCACCGGCATGATGGTGAGCATCAAGGCGGTAGGGACGTCGGCGCCATTGGGGCAAATCGTCTTCTTCCGTTCGGCCTTTGCGCTACTGCCCATCGTGCTGTTCATGTGGCTGCGACGCGAGTTTCCTGCCGGTCTGGCCACGCGGCGTCCCGCCGGGCATCTGCTGCGCTCGGGGCTGGGGGCCGCGGCGATGTTCGCCTCCTTTGCCTCGCTGGCCCTGCTACCGGTGGCCGAAGCCACCTTGCTGATGCAATTGACGCCGGTGCTGATGGCTTGCGGTGGCGTCGTCCTGCTGGGCGAGCCTCTCACTTTCCAACGCGCGGGCGCATTGGTATTGGCCCTGGCCGGCGTGGCCGTGCTGGTGCTCCCTGCGCTTGGCTCGAACGCGGGAGGGGGCCACGCGGCGGGCTATGCACTCGGGTTGTTGGCGGCACTGCTCTCGGCAGGGGCACTGCTGACGGTCAGGCGTATCTCGCGCACGGAAAGCGCAGGGTCGATAGCCCTGTACTTCGTGCTGCTATCGACCCTGGTGGGGTTGGCCACACTGCCCATGGGCTGGGCGGCGCTCACGCCAAATCAGCTGGGGCTGTTGGTGCTTTCCGGTCTGTTCGGTGGGGCGGCACATATCGCCATGACCCTGGCACTGCGCTATGCGGAGGCGTCGCGCCTTGCGCCGTTCGAATATCTCGCGCTGATCTGGCCGATACTCGCTGACCTGCTGCTGTTCGGCCTGCCGCTGGCCAGCGGATTCCTGCTGGCGTTGCCCCTCATCCTGGGGGGCGCCGGTCTGGCGGCGCTGGAGGGGCGCGGGCTCAGACGCTCTCTTCGACAATGAGCTGGGGCAGGCCCTTGGAGCAGGGTTCGATGCGCGCTGCGACGCGGTAGACGCGGCGCAAAAGCTCGGGCGTTACCACATCGGCTGTCGTGCCGCAGGCGATTAGCCGTCCGTTCTCCAGCACCATCGCTTCATCGGTGAAGCGCAACGCATGCCCGAGGTCGTGCAGGGCCACCATGACCAGCATCCCGCGCTCCCGGGCGAGGCGGCGCAGAATGGCCAGCAGGCTGATCTGGCGGTTGAGGTCCAGCGCCGAGGTGGGTTCGTCGAGCAGCAGTATCTCCGGTTCCTGCACCAGAGCCTGGGCCGCGCTGACGAGCTGTCGCTGGCCGCCGCTGATGTCGCCGATGTCGCGCTCGCCCAGCGCCACGATACCCAGCTCACCCAGGGCCTGGTCGACTTTCGCCAGATCTTCCGGCCGTACCTTCAGGGCGCGACCCTGCATGCGTGCCAGCAGTACCGATTCGTACACTGTCAGAACGGCGTTGACGCCGGTGTCCTGTGGCATGTAGGCGACGGGCCGCGTCGAGGAAGCGCCCGTGATGCGAGCTTCGCCGTCGCCCTTGAGCAAACCGAATATGCGCCGAAAAAGCGTGGATTTGCCGGCGGCGTTGGGGCCGAGCAGCGCCACCACCCGGCCACCTTCGAAGGGCGGCGTGGAGATTTCCTCCAGAATCTGGCGGCGGCCGTAGCGAGCCGACAGGCGGTCGAGCTGTAGCGTTACCATGAGGCCTTCTTGTGATTGAGGATCAGGAACAGGAAGAAGGGGATGCCGACCAGCGAGGTGATGATGCCGATGGGAATGACGGTACCCGGCAGGATGACCTTCGATATCACCGAACCGATGGAGAGTATCAGAGCGCCGCACAGGGCCGAGCCCGGCAGGAAGAAGCGCTGGTCCTCACCCACCAGCATACGGGCAATATGCGGCCCGACCAGGCCGATGAAGCCGATGGTCCCGACGAACGCCACGGCAACGGCCGCCAGCAACGAGACCAGCACCAGCACCTCCAGGCGCAAGGCGCGCGGATTGACGCCCATGCTCTCGGCCTTGGTATCGCCCAGGCGCATGGCGGTCAGCGCCCAGCCGTGGCGGGCGAGCAGTGGCAGCACCACGACCAGCACGCCGAGGGAGATCCAGAACTTGGGCCAGGTGGCCTTGGTCAGGCTGCCCATGGTCCAGAACACCACGGCCGCCACGGCCTGCTGGCTGGAAAAGAACTGGATCAGCGCCATCAGCGAATTGAAGATGAACACCATGGCGATGCCCAGCAGCACGATGGTTTCGATCGTGACGCCACGCCTCAGGCTCATCGCATGGATCATGAAGGCCGTCACCATGGCCATGATGAAGGCATTTATCGGCACCACGTATTCTACAGCGGCGGGTATGATCGTGACGCCGAAAGCCAATGCCAGGGCGGCGCCGAAGCTGGCACCGGCCGAAATGCCCAGGGTGAAGGGGCTGGCCAACGGGTTGCTCAGGATGGTCTGCATCTGCGCGCCGGCGATCGACAGACTGGCACCGACCACCAACGCCATCAGCGCCACCGGCATGCGGATTTCCCACACGATGACGCGTATCTGCTGGCTCACGGCATTGGGTGCCAGCAGGGCATTGACCACCTCGGCGAGGGTGAAACGGGCCGGCCCGAGGGCCAGGTCCACGCATAGGCTCAGGAAAAGAGCGGCAACAAGCGCGGCGAGAATGAGCTGACGACGCAGCACGAGGGCGCGGTAGAAACCGCGCCCCTCGGCAGCCGAACCTGTCTGGGCGATCTCAATGCTCATCCAGGGAGACCCAGTAGCCGGGTTCGTAATCCACGGGCAGGAAGCGCTCGTGCAGTTCCTTCATCGTGGCCTCGGGGTCCAGGTCGGCGAACAGCTCCGGATGGAACCATTTGGCCAACTGCTGCACAGCGACGAAATAGTAGGGATTGTTGTAGAACTGATGCCAGATGGCATGGACGTCATCGTTCTCGACGGCATCGATGCCGGTCATGGCCGTACGATCTGTCAGTGCCGCGAGCTTGGCGCGTGCACTGTCAAGGTCGGCCCCCGGGCCCACGCCGACCCAGGCACCGCCGGGCACGTAGGCCTCCCAGTTACCGCCGGTCACGACGACATGCTCCGGATTGGCGGCAATGATCTGCTCGGGATTCAGCGTGCCGAAGGTCGTCGGAATGATGTCTCTGGCGATGTTTGCGCCTCCGGCCAGCTCGACGTACTCCCCGAAGTTGCCGGGGCCGAAGCTCATGCAGCAATCGTCGGAGTAGCCGCCGGCACGGTCAACGAAGACCCGCGGGCGTTCGTCGTCCTCGATCCCGGATTCGATCACTTGCGTGACGCGGGCCATCTGGGCCTCGGAGAACTCGACGAAGGCCTCGGCGTCCTCTTCCTCCCCAAGCAGCTGACCCAGGAGTCGCATGGAGGGGATGGTATGCCGGAGCGGATCTTCGCGGAAGTCCACGTAGACGATGGGAATACCGAGCTCGGCGAGCTTCTCGTCATAAGCGGCATCCTCGGTGGCTGCCCTGGCTTCCAGGTTCATCAGGATCACATCGGGGGTGAGAGAGGCCGCCTGCTCCACGTCGAAGGTGCCATCCTTGAAGCCACCGAAGGTAGGAAGCGCTTCGAGCTCGGGGAATTTGGCGGCGTAGCGTGCATAGCTGTCCGGATCGGCCTGCGAGAAGTCCTCGCGCCAGCCCACCACGCCGGCGAAGGGCGCTTCCGGCTGTAGAGCGCCAAGCAGGTAGACCTGGCGGCCCTCGCCGAGAATCATTCGCTTGACGGGAACTTCGAGAGTGACCTCGCGCCCGGCGATATCGGTCACGGTGATCTGTTCGGCCTGCACGGCAGTACAGGCAAGCGCCATAGCCGCGCAGGAAAGGACTTTCAGGACGGGGTGGGGCATGGTTGTCACTCTTGCGTCACTCTTCTGAGGGTGTCGTCGTGAATCGAGGCTGGCCGGGCAGATGCGTGGGTTTCGATCGCAGGACCAGGGCGCCGGGCCTGCTCGTCAATGGTACGCTTGGTTTCACGCAGTGCCTTGCTCCAGGTCAATAGTGAGAAAGCTCTTGCATATCATTCCTATCCGCAGGGCGGGCATAGTATGTTCGAAGCCTGGTAGGCTGTCGAGAGCGGAGAGGGATGGTGGCGCTAGTTGCCGTGCGATTCGTCGTGCTGTGCCTTACTGTCGATAGCTGGCGTGTCCGGCTGCCGGGCCATCAGCGTGATCTCGACATTGGCGCCGCCACTCAGGCGCGGCGATTCGGTGCAGGTGCGTGCCGGGTAGCTGTGGTTCTCGAAGAATTCCGCGTAGGCGGCATCCATGGTGTGAATGGTGTCCAGGTTGGTCAGGTGGATGTCCACGCGCACCACGTCGGCTATCGAGGCGCCGGCATACTCCAGCATGCGTGACAGCCGACGCATGACCCAGCGGGTTTCTTCGGCGATGTCGCCGAGCACGGCATCGCCGCCCTGAATATCGGTGACGGTCAGCCCGGAAACGAAAATGTAGTTATCATCCAGCACGATATGGCTACCGGGGAAGACCGGAATGGCAAGCGTCGGATCGTTGAGGAAGCGATGCATGTGGCTCGGCCTCGGTGGGTTGTCGTCCCATTCATTGTGACGTCTCACCACCGTGGCGCAAGCCACATGCACCGTCACCGAACGCGCTCGCGAACGGCTCAGGGACGGCAGACGAAGTAGTCGTTCTGGAAGTCGTGTTCCAGCTGATGAACTTCGATATCGCGGAATCCCGCCTCCTCCAGGTAGGCCAGCGCTCGTTCGCGGCCCCACATCGTACCCAACCCTTCGCCACCCTGGGCCAGGGACACCGTCATGCAGTGGCTCACCGACACCGCGTAAAGCATGGTGCCCAGCGGATGCTCCCGGTCGAGATGGTGATGGCTGGATGCGTGGATATCCTGCACCAGGTAGACGCCGTCCGGCGCCAGGGTGCGGTGAATGCCCCTCAGCAGACGGCGTGGCCGGGCCTGATCGTGAATGCCGTCGAAGGTCGTGACCAGATCGAAGGCATCGGGCTCGGCGGTGACGTCGAAATCACTCAGATCGCGCACTTCGAACGTCAGGTTCTTCAAGCCGGCCTTGCCGGTTTCCCGCCGCGCCCAGTCGATGGCTTCCTCCGAGAGGTCGTAGCCGACGAAGCGGCTGGCCGGGTAGCGCTCGGCCATGGCCATCAGCGCACGGCCTCGGCCGCAAGCGCAGTCGAGCACCTGAATGCCGCTCTCGAGACGTTCGGTCAGGCCTTCCGCCAGCGGCAGGATAGCGTCGAACAGGGCCGGCAGGACCGTTTGGCCACTGTCGCTGGCCATGACTTCATGAAAGCGCGGATAGCGTGAGTAGGGGACGCCGCCGCCTTCGTGAAAGCAGCGCACCACATCGTCCTCTACACTGCCCAGAAGGGCGACGAATTGCGAGTAGACGGCCAGGTTGGCCGGGCCCTGGTCCGTCAGCAGCAGAGCATGGGCCTCCGGCAACCAGTAGGTACCGGCGTGCGGATCGGTCTCGACCACGCCGCCAGCGACCATGCCGCCCAGCCATTCGCGAACGTAACGCTCGTCGAGGCCGGCGCGGGAGGCCAGGGCCGTACTGGTTTCCGGTGCCGCACCGGCCATGGCCGCCAGCAGGCCGGTGCGATGACCGAGGGAGAGCAGCAGCATCAAGCCGCTTTCGTTGAGCGCCTTGACCAGCCGTTCCTCAAAAGCTTCGGTCATGCTATTGGCGTCGGTGTCAGCTGCCTTGGTGTCGAGAGTAGGTACATCACACATGGTCGTTCTCCGTCGTTGTATCTCTTGTCGTCTCCGTTGCGGGTTACAACGGCATGAGCCAGGTTACGACCGGCGGCTCGACACTTCGCAAGAGCAATGCGACAGGATCGGGAGTTTTCTGTCATGAGCGGAATCGACGCTTCTCCTCCGTTGACCATGGCGCTGTTGGCCACCCCTGAGGCGACCGCCTCGACGCTGTACGGCATGTATGATCTCTTCGGTTCCGCCGGGCGGGATTGGAACTTCCTGATCCATGGGCGGATGGGGGAACCCCTGTTGCGGCCGCTGATCGTCTCGCGCAGCGGTGAAGGGTTCCGTGCCCCCAACGGCGCCTGGATCCAGCCCGACACCAACCTGGCGGAATGCCCTCCGCCAGCCGTGGCCTGCATTCCGGATCTGTTCATCGCGCCCGAGGAACCCCTGGCGGGGCGCTACGGGCCGGAGATCGCCTGGTTGAAAGCCTGTCATTCAGACGGGGCGTTGCTGGCGGCGGCCTGCACCGGCGCCATGCTGATGGCCGAAGCCGGCATGCTGGATGGCCACGAGGCGACCACCCACTGGGCTTACTGTGACGCCTTGGCGCGGCGCTACCGCCGTGTGCAAGTCCACCCCGACCGTATTCTTGTCGCCAGTGGGGAAGGGCAGCGCTTGATCATGGCCGGAGGCGGCACCAGCTGGTTCGACCTGACGCTTTATCTGGTGGCTCGGCTGTTGGATATCGACGAAGCCATGCGCCTGGCCCGCGTTCACCTCATCGACTGGCACCGGGACGGGCAGCAACCCTATGCCGTGCTGAGCAGCTCGCGCCAGGTCGAGGATGCTTGTATCGCGCGTTGCCAGGTGTGGGTTGCCCAGCACTACGATAGCCACTCGCCGGTAGCCGGCATGGTGAAGGTCAGCGGATTGAACGAGCGCTCTTTCAAGCGTCGCTTCAAGTCGGCCACCGGCATGACGCCAATGGACTACGTGCATACCTTGCGGTTGGAGGAGGCCAAGCAGCTGCTGGAGCAGGATGACGAGCCCGTCGAAGCGATCGCCGAGCAGCTCGGCTATGCCGACCCCAGCTTCTTCCGTCGCCTGTTCTGCCGCCGTGTGGGGCTGACACCCAGCCAGTACCGGCGCCGCTTTCGCGGGTTGCGGTTGCGCCTGTCGGGATGAGTCATGGCCTGTGCTACAGCGTCTGCCATGGCGCGGCGGGAGGGGCGGCGAGCAGCTCGGCCAGCGTATCGAGCGCCTGGGCCAGCGCTTGCCGCGAGGACGCGGCGCTGAGGCAGAGCCGCAAGGCCTGTGGCGCGGGTTCGCTGCCGACGCAGAACGGCTCGGCGCTGCTTACCCGAATTCCACGCTGCGCCAGGGCCTCCACGAAGACGGCACTGCGCAACCCTTCGGGAAGCGGCAGCCACAGGTTGTTGCCGTATCGGCGGCCGCTGACGGCGTAGCCGGCCAGCCGCTCCCGGGCCATGCGCTGACGCTCGCCCAGTTCCTCGATCAGCCAGGCGAGCAGGGCATCGCTCTCTTCGCTCGTCACCCAGCGGCATACCGCCTCGACCATCAAGGGCGGCACCATCCAGCTCTGGGCGCGAAGCGCCGTGCCCAGCCGTTCGCGCAGGGCCGGTGGAGCCAGCAGGGTGCCGATGCGCAAGCCACCGGCCAGCACCTTGGCGGTGCTGAAGATGAATAGCGTACGCTCCGGTGCCAGGCGATAGATCGGCGTGCCGCGCTCCGCCTCGGGGAGGTACTGTACGCCATCCTCGACGATCCAGAAGTCGTGACGGCGCGCCAGGGCCACCAGGCCTTCGCGCCGGGCTTCGCTCATCGGCGTACCGGTGGGGTTGTTCTGGTCCGGGGTGACGTAGACCAGCCGCGGCGTATGTTGTGAGCAGAGCCGGGCCAGGGCGTCCATGTCCATGCCTTGATCGTCCATCGGCACGCCCTGCAGCTTGAGATGCGCCTGGCTGGCGGCGGTGATCAAGCCCGGGTAGGTGAGCACGTCGGCGGCGATACGCTCGCCTGGCCGCGTCAGCGTCTGCAGCGCCAGGTTGATCCCGTGTTGCCCGCCCTGAGTGACAATCAGCGACTCGGGGTCGGCTGGCATGCCCAGGCGGGTCATCCATGCGGCCAATTGCTCGCGGTGGGCGGGTACGCCGCGATCCGGCTGGTACTCCACGGCGCGCTGCAGGATAGCGGTCTGCTCGGCTATCTCGTGCAGCACGCGCCCGAGGCTGGCGGCGCGCATCGGATGCGGCGGCGGCAGGCTCAGGCTGAGGTCAATGATGCCATCCTCGACGGGGCGGCTGGCCAGGAAATCCTGACCCGAAGGCGTTTCCTTGCCGCGCACGAAAGTCCCGCTGCCCACACGGGCCATGACCCATCCCCGGCGCTCGGCTTCGGCATAGGCACGGGTCACGGTCCCCACCGTGACCCCGAGGCGGTCGGCCAGTTGGCGCTGGGGTGGCAGCTTCTGCCCGGCGGAAAGTTCGCCGGCCTGAATGGCCAGGGCAATGGATTCGGCGATGGCGCGGTAGCGCACACCTTCGTCCGGAAGCTGAGGAGCCCACATTGTCATGGTGACAATAAAACCTTTGACGGCGTATCCAGACTCATTATGCTGACAATTGCATGCACTAGCCAATCAAATTGCATAATTGTATGGGCTCAATAACATGGAAGCACTGGCGTTCCTCGGGCCGGCGGCCCTCTACATGATCTCGATGACCATCACGCCCGGCCCCAACAACGTGATGCTCACGGCATCAGGGGCCAACTACGGCTTCATGAGGACGCTGCCTCATATCTTCGGCATCCTGGGCGGCTGCTTCCTGTTGTTCGCCGGTATTGCCCTGGGGCTGGGATTGATCTTCGAGCGTTACCCGGCCGTGCAGATGACCTTGCGCGTGCTCGGCAGCGCCTACCTCCTCTACCTGGCGTGGAATATCGCCACCGCGCCGCCACCTGACCTGCGCCTGCGTGGCGAGGGCAAGCCGTTGAGTTTCTGGCAGGCAGCGGCGTTCCAGTTCGCCAACCCCAAGGCTTGGGTCATGGGCCTAGCGTTAATGGCGGGCTTTTTGCCCGAGGCCGGGGACCCGGTAGTGAATGCGCTGCTGTTGTCCGCCTTCGCCGAGCTGGTGGGCTTGCCCTGCATTGCCCTGTGGGCCGGCTTCGGCGTGGCCATCGGTCAGTGGCTCGATACCCCACGTGCCTGGCGCATTTTCAACGGGACGATGGGCGGGCTCACTGCCGCCTGTGTCTACTTCATTCTGGCCTGATGGGCGGGGCGGACGCTGGAATTAGAGGTACGGTTCCAGCTCCTCCCGGCTTATGTTGCCACCGGTGATTACCACCACCACATCGCCTTCGGGCGGAATCGCAACGGCGTCTTCCAGCAGGGCAGCCACGCCCACCGCGGCCCCTGGCTCGGCCACCAGCTTGGCCTGGTAGATCAGATGGTGCATGGCGCGGGCGATCGCCTCGTCGTCGACCTGCACCAAGGCTCGTGTCGTTGCGCGGCACATCGGATACGTATGCTCGCCGACAATGGCGGCTCCCAGGCTCTTGGCGCAGGTTTCCACACTCTCCAGCCGTGAGGGCCCGCCCTGCGCCCAGGCGTGGGCCATGCTCGCGGCCCCGCTGGGCTCTACCCCGATCAGTGTCAGTTCCGGGCGCAGAGCCGCTGCGGCCGAGCCGATGCCGGCGATCAGCCCGCCACCGCCCACCGGGCAAATGATGGCCGAGGCCTCCGGCGCCTGCTCGAGAATCTCGAGGCCCACCGTGCCCTGGCCGGCAATGATGCGCTCGTCATCGTAGGGATGCACCAGGGTCAGACCGCGCTCTTGCACCAGCCGATGCATCAGCTCCCAGGCGGCATTGATGTCACCGTGGAGGATCACCTCGGCGCCCAGTTCACGGCTGCCTTCCACCTTGAACGGGCTGGCGTTGTCGGGCATCACGATCGTCACCGGCACGCCGGCCTGGCCTGCCGCCCAGGCAAGCCCCAGGGCGTGGTTGCCCGCCGAGACCGCCCCCAGACCACCGGCCAGTTCCTCGCGGCTGGCGGTACGCACCCAGTGCAGGCCGCCGCGGGGCTTGAACGACCCGGTGCGCTGAAGCAACTCCCCCTTGAGCCATACGCGCCGGCCAAGCCGGTCCGACAGGCCATGGTCAAGGTGCAAGGGAGTAGGCAAGAGGGCATCGGCGATGAGGCGCTGGGCCGATTGCAGGCGTTCGAGAGCGAGCATGGGCCCCTCCTACAGCAGGTTGTAAAAAATGACGAACAGGCTCGTGCCGGTAATGAGGAAGGCGAGGATCGACAGCAGCCCATCGCGCGCCATGATCGACAGGCCGAACAACGTCAGGGCCACGCCGGCGATGTTGACCGTCAGCGGTATCAGTTCCATGGGCGGCATGGCCAGCGCCAGCACGAAGCACGCCAGTGCGGTCAGGCGAATGCCCCGCTTGCCGGTCATGAACGAGATGCGTCGGTGCAGCAACCGGTCGATCCATTGGGCCGGCTTGTACATCCACTTGAGCCCCTTGTGGACCTTGTCGCTGGGTAGCGTGCGGTTGCGCAGCCAGGCGGGCAACCAGAAGGTGCGCCGGCCGATCAGTAGCTGTGCGCAGACCAGGAGCGTGAACAGGGCCATCAGGGTCGGCACGCCGGGGATGCCGCTGACGATGGGCATCAGGGTGACGAGCCCAGCCAGCAGCAGCAGCGGACCGAAGGCGCGCCGGCCGATGGCGTCGAGTACCTCGTCGAAGCGAATCCGCCCCGAGGGGGTATCGATGGACTCGATGGCTTGCATCAGTTCGACCAGGCTATGCGGCTCCGTAGTGGACTCATCCGATTCCGTGTCTCGTGAGGCCTGCATCCTTTCTCCCATGGGCTCATCCCTTTGCTTGGATCGGAGTTCCTTTTCGCTTCACACAGCATAGCGTCTATGAACGTGGCCGTGCTCGGGTTGGGAGGGTAGTGAGCTCAGCTTGGCTGGGGTCTCCTGGCGGGTCGCGTCAAGCGCGGCAAAGCCTCTCCCGGGGTGTGTCCCACGTCGTCGCCAAAAGTCTAACTTTTTGGGTCTCCTACCCTCAATTGGCGACCCGTCCTGCCGATGAAGAAGAGAAAGCAAAAAAAAAACCAAAAGAACCAGATCGCACCATGCAAGGGGCAACGATGAAAAACGTATCCATCAAGTGGAGCCTGACAGCGGCACTCGCAGTATTGGTGCTGATGATCGGCTTGATCAGTGGGCTGGGGTTCTACTCCAATGCCAAAGGCGAGGCCGCCCTGCACGAACTGGCGGAAACCAACATGAAGCTGGCCGACATGGCCAACCGGGCGCAGGTGAACGTACTGCGTGCGCAGACCTTCCTCGACCGCTATGCCAGCCTGAGTACCCAGGGCAACCCGGACAAAGGCCGGGAAAACCAGCAGCTGGCCGCAGCGGCAATCGAAACGGCGCAGCAACGCTTCGCCGAGTTTCGTGAGGTACCTCTCGATTCGGCCGACACGCGTACGCCACACGTCCTGGCTATCACCGAGGCCTACGAGGCGCTTGTCAACGAGGGGCTGGTGCCGCTGCTGGACGCCGCACCCTTCCAAGTCCAGCGTAGCCAGGAACAGTTGGCCGAGCTGGGCGCGGAGCTCGATCAGGTCATGGAAGCCTTCATAGACTATATCGAGCAGCGCGCCATGGACGACATCGAAATGGTCGAGACGCTGGATCGTCGCGTGGCAATCATTGCCGTCACGCTGCTGATCGTGGCACTCGTGGCGGCCTTCCTGATTCGCCTGGCCCTGTTGCGCGTGGTGGTTAACCCGCTGCGCGAGGCAATCGATCACTTCGAGCGCATCGCCGACGGCGACCTGACTGCTCGCATCGAGGATCGTGGCCGCAACGAGATCGGCCAGCTCTACAGCGCGCTCGGGCGCATGCAGGAGAAGCTCAAGGCACTGGTGGTCTCGCTGCGTGACAGCAGTGATAACGTGTTCACCGGTGCCGGCGAAATTGCCTCGGGCAGCCAGGACCTCTCCTCGCGTACCGAACAGCAGGCTTCGGCTCTGCAGGAAACCGCCTCCAGCATGGAGGAGATGGCGTCTACCGTCAGCAAGAACACCGACACGGCCATCGAAGCCGACCGCCTATCCGCTTCCGCTTCGCAGAACGCCGAGGCTGGCGGCCAGGAAGTGGAACGCACCGTGAAGCTGATGCGCGAGATCGCCGAGAGCGCCAAGCGCATCAATGACATCATCGGCGTGATCGACTCCATCGCCTTCCAGACCAACATTCTGGCGCTCAATGCCTCGGTAGAGGCGGCACGGGCCGGAGAGCAGGGCCGCGGTTTCGCCGTGGTGGCCAGTGAAGTTCGCTCCCTGGCCAGCCGGAGTGCGGAATCGGCCAAGGAGATCCGCGGTCTGATCGAAGACACCACGGCACGCATCAGCAGCGGTGCCGAGCAGGCCGAGCGCAGCGGCCAAACCATCAACGAGACCGTCGATTCGATCCGCCAGGTCAGCGCGCTGATGGCGGAGATATCCACTGCCACTCGGGAGCAGAATAGCGGTATCGAGCAGATCAACACTGCGCTGACCGAGATGGACTCGGTCACCCAGCAGAACGCTTCGCTCGTACAACAGACCAGCGCCGCCGCCGCCTCCCTGGAAGATCAGGCTAGCCGCCTGGCTGCCCTGATTGCCACCTTCCGCATTGACGAGCGGGCCGCTCCGGCATTAGCCAAGAAAGAAGATCGCCCTGCTTCAGCGCCGCGCCAGGAACGAGCCGACAGGCAGGAGAAAAAGACCGAAAGACATCAGTTGGTCCACCTGACCGACCCCAAGCCTGTCGGCACCCGCCAGCACAAGGCAGCCGAAGACGACTGGAGCGAGTTCTAGCACTAACCGATACTCCATTTGAGCCGCTTCATGCGGCTCTTTTTTTATGGATCGGTATCCGGCAAGTCGCGGTTGTCGCTGCCTCTTCGCCAAGTGCCGGCTGATGTCGAGCGCTCTCAGCGGCAAGCCGGCCCGGGGCAGAGCTTGCTTACATTCGTATTCAATCTTGTAGATTTTGGTGAAACAACGCCTTATGGGCACTCACGCGACTAGACTGCCTCAGGAAAGGCAATCAAAGGAGCGCGAGATGACTAAGGATTCGGTTCATGGCGTATTGCCCGCCGCAACGGTAGGCGAAACCCTGGCGGTAGTGGGAGATGTCCTTGCCCCCAACATTGCCAAGGGGGTGATCGTTCGTCGACCCAAGGTAGTGGCCATGGCGGAGAAGCTCGGCCTCGACAAGCGGGCTATCCGTCGCCTGCAGAAGCTCAACGAGAAGTACGGCCCCGGCCCATTGATGTTGAGCACGCCCCAAAGCAAGCCCATGGCGCTGGTACTCGATCCCGACCACGCCAATCGTGTGCTGAACGAGACACCCGAGCCGTTCGCGACCGCCCAGTGGGCGAAGCAGAAGGCGCTGGAACATTTCGAGCCCGAAATGGCACTGGTTTCCCACGGCGCCGAACGCGCCGAGCGCCGCCGCTTCCATGAAGAAGTATTGCAGACTGAATGCCCGGTACACGGGTTGGGCGCGCGTTTTGCCAACGTCGTGGAGCAGGAGGCCAGCGAGTTGCTGCATCACGTCGATCGCCACGGTGGCAAACTCGACTGGGAAACGTTCAACATGACCTGGAGCCGGGTGGTGCGCCGGGTCGTGCTGGGCGATACCGCCCGCGACGACCACGCCCTCTCCGATATGCTGACCAAGCTGCGTTCCGCCGGTAACTGGGCTTTCTTCCACCCGGGGCACGATCGCCTGCGGGATGCCTTCCACGAGCGGCTCTGCACCTACCTGCGGCGCGGTGAGGCGGGCAGCCTGGCCGGCGAGATTGGTCGCATGTCGCTGAATGATGTCATCCAGCCGGAACAACAGGTCCCGCAGTACCTGTTCGCCTTCGATCCGGCGGGCATGGCGACCTTTCGCACCCTGGCCCTTCTGGCCGCGCACCCCAACCACGCCGAGCGAGCCCAGGACGAGGTGGCCGGTAACGCGGAAACGCCAGCCCCAACGCTGGACTACCTCCGCGCCTGCGTGCTCGAATCGCTGCGTTTATGGCCCACCACACCCCTGGTGCTGCGCCAGAGCACCGAAGCCACGGAGTGGGAAAGCGGCATGATGCCGGCGGGGACCTCACTGCTCATGCTGGCGCCGTACTTTCACCGTGACGACCGCTACCTGAGCAATGCCAATCTGTTCGACCCCGATCTCTGGCTGCAGCCGGGCGAGGCGGGCAATTGGCCGATGATGCCATTCAGTGGCGGCCCGGGTATCTGCCCGGGGAGGCGCGTGGTGCTGCTGGTGACCAGCCTCATGCTGGCCAAGTTGCTGAAGGGGCGCGAGTATCAGCTCGACCCTCCGACTCGACTGCTCAGTAGCAAACCGATGCCTCCGCTGCTCAACAACTATGACCTGGCGTTCAAGGTCAGGGCGTATTGAGCGCTCGACGTCCCGGCTAGCCGATGGCTCGTTGTTTACGCCGCTGGCTCTTGTCGTCGTACATGCGTTCGTCGGCCAGTGCCAGTACTTCCTGGGCCGGAACGTCGGTCGAGCTGGCGCCGCCGAGGCTGACGCGTAGCTCGAGTGTCACCTGTGCCCCGTTGGCGGCGGTGATGAGGCAGCGCTGACCCTCGATGTGCGTCCGGATGAGGTCGGCCAGGCGATTCGCTGCCGACAGGTCCGCGGAGGGGAACAGCACGACGAACTCATCGCCGCCGTAGCGTGCCAGGATATCGCTAGCCCGGCAGTGCATTTGCAAACGCTCGGCCACTGAGGTGATGAGCTGATCGCCAGCTACGTGACCGTGCCGGTCATTCACTTCCTTAAGCCCGTCGACATCCATCATCAGCACGGCGAAGTCCAGGCTCGGTGACTGGCTCTTGCCCTGGATGCTCAGCTGGAGGGCTGATTCAAGGAAGCCGCGATTGTAGAGCCCGGTCAGCCCGTCGCGCTCAGCCGTCTCTTTCAGCGCCAGGTGCAGCAGCTTGTTTTCGGTAGCCGCCGCCAACTGATCGACGAAAAGCGTGAGCATTCGCTCCAATGCAGCATCCAGTCTTGGGGCTCGCACGATTAGCCATCCATCGTACATGCTCAAGCGTCCTGCCATGGGGGTGGCATAGAGCTGTTCGCCCTCGGCCTTCTTCCGAAGTTTGATCGTGTTTTCAGGGCGTTCGTGAAGCTTGGCCAGCAGGCTGGCCAGGCGTCGCTCGTCCTCGGCACCGAGGCGAAGCCCGGCAACGGCCGCGTAGCGCGTCACCTCAGGGCGCTGCCGCTCCTGAAGAAACACGGCGAACCCGTACTCGGGGAAGTCGGCATGCAGGTGTTTCAGGGAGTCGTCCAGCAGGGTATGGATGTTCGAGGCGCGATTGGCGACGACACCGAGCTCGAGCAAGGCGTGAAAGACCCGGTTCCTGAATTTGATCTCGCCCATACTGCGGCCTATCTGGCGGTTTTGACCGTACATGACATAGGCCATGGCAAGGAAGTAGATCACCGCGCCGATGCTTTGGTAGATATCCAGTCCAACGCTGACGTAGGGGCGGGGGTCGAAACCCGTCAGGGCGCCCCAGCCCAAGGCACCGCCGATGAAAAGGGAAGCCGAGAGCGCCAGCCGTCGAAGGCCACCCACGGCCACGTTGTTCATGAGGCAAGCAAGTCCAATCAGGAGGGTCGCCAGGGCGTAGTAATCCAACAGTGCGGACCAGATGCCGAACAGCAGGCAATCCATGTAGAGATTGTTGAACTCGGCTTGCTTCGAATCCTTCGCCAGGGCCGTATGGCCTAAGGCCACCGCAGGCCACAGCAGCAGGAGCAGGCCCGGCAAGATCAGCGACCAGCCATGACCTTCTTCCAGAGCCAGCCATAGCGTGGTCCCGAAAATTTGGCAAAAGGCATAAGTACGTGGGACCAGCGTCGCCATCGCGAGCCGATGGGGGCGCCCGAACGGGAGACTTCCCCGTGATAAGAGTGGAGAGCTAGATTTTTGCAAGGTAGTGGGTCTGTTCTGGCAGCTAGGAATCGCTTGCTCATCGGAGCGATCGGTCAATTCCGTTTTAAACGCATTTAGACCCAGCCTAACACTTGTGCGGAAAGCAAGCAGTATCAGCTTACCCTGGCCAGCTCCTGGAACACGTGCGCCATGCTGCGATAGAGAGGGTTTCTGAATTGCCCGAGCAGATCTCGCAAACGAACTGAGCCATCAGCGTATCTCCCCCACGGCTTTCTGAACGTCGGCCATGGTCTCGAATTCGCGTTCGGGGAATTCGTTCAGCACGTCGATAATCTCGTTTGACGCATCGTTGGCCTTGGCTTGTGCGAGCAGCGCCTTTCTGCCGCAGGGAAACTCCACGCCCTTGAGCGCCTGGGCAATGCCGGCCGCCGAAGCCGTCTTGCGGGCCGCCTTGCCGCCGCGCTCGCCGCCCTTGGAGCGGTCGCGCTTGGGCTCGAGGGTTTCCGCCTGCATTTGCGGCTCGGCAAGCTTCCCGGATTTCAGTGCCTCGGTGGGCCATTCCCGCTCGTTCAGCCCCAGGGTCTTGAACAGGTTCGCCTTGCCGCCGATCTCGACGCCTTCCTCGTTCAGATCGTCATGCGCGCCGATCATCAGTAGTTGGGCCTTTTCGTAGTCGAGCAGCCTGGCATCATCGATGTCGATCCAGCGCTTGTCAGCGAACTTCTTTTCCAACTCTTTGGGAAAACTCGGTTTGGCGTCGGGAAAGCCGGGGACATCGATGGCCGGGTTGCGCACCGATATGATGTAGCTTCCCTCGGCCAGGATGCCGAGCTCACGCTGCGCCTTGCCGGGCGTTTCCGGGCGGGTCAGGCGATAGGCCAGGCGCGAGCTGCTGTCGCGCTCGAATATCGCATAGCGCCCCTCTCCGGCGGGAATCGCCTCGCCCTGTTCCTGCTCGCCGCGTGTCTTGGTCGCGTATTCGAGCGGTGCCAGCGCCTTGCCGATCTCCTTCGGCTTGCCTGTCAGGTCGTTCATCATCCATTCCCGGGCGGTGGACTTCGGCTTGCCCTCGATGATCTCGGGCAGTCGCTTCTTGCCCACCAGGAACAATCTGACCGTCTGCCGGTCGTCCGGCGCCAGCACCACGTGAAATCGTTGCACGTCATCCAGGCTTTCAACCTTCTCCGCGTTGACCTTGGGCCGGTAGAAGAAATAGATTTCGCCTTGCTCCACGTAATTCGCCACTTGGCACCTCCCCTGCAGAAGCGCATCTCCTCAGGTAGGGATACGCTCCTTCTTGTTAGCAGAGCCTCGCCGGACCTTCAAAATGGGCAACGAGTGGCAGTGTGGCCAAGCGAGCGCTATCTTGATTCTCGGTTCACTCGGAAGCCTGCGATGCTCGCTACGACCAAGCCCCTGTTCTGGCGCGACCCGCGCATGCCCCACGTGGAACTGCGCAAGGTCGATGACGGCCGCAAGGTCTGCTACGCGCCTCACAGCCACACGCAGTGGTCGCTGGGTGCCATTACGGCGGGCGAGAGTACCTTCCAGTACCGCGAGGATCGCTATTCCATCCAGGCCGGTACGCTGGTGATGATGAATCCGGGCTGGGTACACGCTTGCAACCCGGTTGATGACCAGCCCTGGTCCTACCTGATGCTGTACGTCGACACCGCCTGGCTGACCCGCCTGCGCTTCGACGCCGGGTTGCTGGATGCGCCGCGCTGGCAGGATTTCGCCACCGCGGTGTTAAGCGAGCCGAAATGGTTTGATGGCTACTGCCGCATGGCGGCCTGCCTGATGGATGCGAGCCGCGACCTGTTGGATAAGCAGACCGCCGCCGTGGAGTATCTTACCGCCCTCATGCATGAACTCGCCGGCCAGCCCGCCCAGCCGCTGCCCAGTACGCCGGCTCTCCTGAGGGAACTGGCGGACTACCTGGACACGCATGCGGTAGAAGACATTTCGCTGGACGCGCTGTGCGAGCGCTCCGGTTACAGCCCCGGTCATCTCATTCGCGCGTTCAAGCAGCACTTCGGGCTCACGCCCCATGCTTACCTGGTCAACCGCCGCATCCAGCTCGGCCAACGCGAGCTGAAAGGCGGAAGGCCAATTGCCGAGGCGGCGCTGAACGCTGGCTTTGCCGACCAACCGCACTTCCAGCGCACCTTCAAGCGCTTGGTGGCAGCAACGCCGAACCAGTATCGGCAGCCCTCGCTGGCACCGTCATTCGAGCAAGAGATAGATGCAGCTACCGGCGAGCAGTAGGGCCAAGGTGCGATTGACCGTCACCAACACCGTTGGGCGGTGCACGTAGCGGCGCAGAAAGGCCCCGGCATAGACCCAGCTACCCAGCGACAGCCAGCAGATCGGCAGATAGAGCGCGGCGAACAGCAACACCTGGTTCAGGTCGCTGCCGTTGGTATAGGCCCCAATGCCCGAGGCCGACGCCAGCCACGCCTTGGGGTTGAGCCACTGCATCAACGCCCCCGTCATGAACCCTGGCGCCCGCCGGGCTTCGCCTTCAGGCAAGCGTCCATCATCGCGAAACAGCCGCCAGCTCAGGTAGAGCAAGAACGCCACTCCCGCCCAACGGAGAGCCTGGTTCAGGCCCGGCACCATCGTCAGCACCGAGTAGAGTCCCAATCCCACGGCGACGAACAGCACGATGAAACCCAAGGTCGCTCCGGTCACGAATATCAGCCCCTGCGAGAGGGGATAGCGCGTTCCGCTGCTCAGGCAAACCAGGTTCACCGGCCCCGGTGAAATCGAAGCCGCAAGGGCAAATGCCGACATCGGTAAAAGCGTGGCAAGGCTCATTGTCTTTCTCCTGACAGGTCATGACAGGAGAATGCGATGCCGTCGGGAAGCGGTATTGCACGAAATTGAGGTGCAGCGGGGAGGAGGGAAAGAGAAAGTCGAATGCTACCGGCCAGAAGCGGCCGGTAGCCGATGCGGTGTTTTACTGCCCCAGCGCCTCCAGCAGCAGCTTGGCAGTAGGCTCGGAAGAGGCAGGGTTCTGGCCGGTGATCAGTAGCCCGTCGCGACGGGTGTAGGGGGCGAAATCCTCGGCCTTGGAGTAGCGGGCCCCGCCTTCTTTCAGCGCTTCCTCTACCAGGTGCGGCACGACCTCGGTGAGTCCCACGGCCTCTTCCTCACCGTTGGTAAACCCGGTCACCTCGCGGCTCCGAATGATGGCTTGACCCTCCCGGTCGCGAGCATGGATCAGCGCGATAGGCGCGTGGCAAACGGCGGCGACCGGCTTCTTCTGCCCCCAGAAGGTTTCGATCAGGCGAATGGAGTCCTTGTCCTCCACCAGATCCCAAAGCGGGCCGTGGCCACCGGGATAGAACACGGCATCGAAATCGTCGGCACTGACCTCGCTCAGTCGGCGGGTGTTGGCCAGCGCTTGCTGGGCCTGGTCATCCTGTTGGAAACGACGGGTGGCTTCGGTCTGGCTCTCTTCGGCGTCGCTCTTGGGGTCCAGCGGCGGCTTGCCGCCCTTGGGCGAGGCCAACACCACCTCGGCGCCGGCATCCAGGCAGGCGTAATAGGGCGCTGCCAACTCCTCGAGCCAGAAGCCGGTGGGCTCGCCGGTGTCGCCGAGACGGTCATGCGAGGTCAGGACCATCAGTATGCGTTTGCTCATGTCGATCTCCTTTGGTGCTATGTGAGGATTCCTTCTCCTTGGCTCTATCAGGAGGGTAGCGTGTTGCCCACGGTATGCATCGCACTTTGGCGAAAGCGCACCTCAGCGTGCGCGCACGGGCTGCCTTGCGTATGCGCTCGCGCCTTACGTAGCATTGGGGCATGTCCGATACGAAACAACGCCGCGACCTCGGGGGCGGCATCGCCATAGGCATCGCGCTCGGTACCGCCGTCGGTCTGGCCTTCGACCAGCTGGTGCTGGGCATCGGCTTGGGTACGGCATTGAGCATTGTGCTGGGGCATGCCTTGTCGAACAGAAAGGCTCGAAAGAAATAGTTCGGCAAGGTGGTGGCCCTCTGCAGGAAAGGGAAACCGGCAATTCATTTACGCTTCAGGTTGTCGATGGGCTGCTTCCCGAGCAGCTTCAGCAGCCCGTTGCGGCATGCCCTGAGCAGTGGATAGAGTCGCGTGGTGCGCTCCCGGCTGGCGAACAGCCGATACATCAGCCGGTTGAAGGTACCGCTGCGGGTGCCGAGCAGGGTGAGGCGGTGCAGGGCTTCGCTGCCGTGGTACCAGCGCTCGCCGACCTGCAGGGCAAATCCTTCGTCCAGGTCTACCCCCATCTCAGTGAGTTCCCGCCGGGCTTCGCTTTGCTGCCTGGCATCGATCAGTTCGAGTTCGCCGACCTCACGACGCATGCGCTGCCAGCGCACGTAACGACGACACATCGGGCATTCGCCGTCGTACACCAGGCGCAAGCGGCGGCTCGGTCGCTCCTGCCCCTTTGCGTCGCTTGCCTTCATTTTCTTGCTTCCTTGAACTGCGTTGACAACGCTTCAAGCACAAGCATGGCTGCCGCGAAGCGGCGAGACCAGGCCGTCCTGGGCGATCCGACGGTCTTGTTCTGATGGGAGCACACGGACTGGGCGCGTTGAGCCAGGGGCGACTTTGGCCTATGCCTGTTAGAACGCCAATGCGCACCATGCACAACTCCAAATGAGGTGCGAGATGGAATTCTTGGGTCAAGTCGCCCTGGTCACAGGGGCCGGCACCGGTATCGGCGAGACGATTGTCGAGCGGCTCCATGCCGATGGGGCGTCGGTAGTTCTGTTGAGCCGTCGCCTCGAAACCGTGCAGGCGGTTTGCCAGCGCATCGATCCGCAAGGTGAACGGACGCTGGCGCTCGAGGCGGATGTGCGCGATCCGGAAGCAATGGAGCTAGCGGTGGCACAGGCCGTGAAGCGGTTCGGCAAGCTTGACCTGGCTGTCAACAACGCCGGGGTGGCCGGCCCGGCCGGCGTTTCGGTGCAGGACATCGAGCGCGAAACATGGCAGGAGGTGATCGAAACCGATCTCACCGGCGTCTTCTACTCGATGAAATACGAGATACCCGCCATGCTCGTGAACGGCTCCGGTGCGATCGTGAACCTATCCTCGGCCAACGGATTGGTTGGGCTTGCCGGTATGGCGGCCTACACCGCAGCGAAACATGGCATCATCGGTTTGACTCGCTCGGCGGCACTGGAACTCGCTGAGCGTAACGTTCGCGTATGTGCCATTGCGCCAGGTTACACCGCTACGCCGCGAATCATGGAATCGGGAAGTGAAGTCGCGGAGTGGATGGCCGGCCAGCATCCCATGAAGCGTCTCGCCAGCCGAGAGGAGGTGGCGGCACTGGTCGCCTTTCTGCTGAGTCAACGTGCCGCCTTCATGACCGGAAGCGTGCACTCGATCGATGGCGGCTATACCGCTCAATAGTGGGCGAACCCGTACCCAAGGAGACTCCTTGCAATGAGCTTCGGCAGAACGACCCCTATCCTGCGTATCTTCGATGAAGCCAAGGCGAGGGAGTTCTATGTCGAATTCCTCGGCTTCCAGGTCGATTGGGAGCACCGTTTCGAACCGGGTTTGCCGCTCTACATGCAAATCTCCAAGGATGGCTGCGTGTTGCATCTTTCCGAGCATCATGGCGACGCCAGCCCGGGGGCGGCCCTGCGTATCGAAACCGACGAGCTGGAAGCATTTCATCGGCAGCTGCATGCCGCCGAATACCGGTACGCCAAGCCTGTGCTGCAAGAGATGCCCTGGGGCAGCCAGGACATGACGGTAGCCGATCCGTTCGGTAATCGTTTGACCTTCACCAACGCAATCAGTACCTGAGCGCTTGTTTCTTGATACTGTGCCGACAGGAGCACTTCATGGACGAATCGACGAAACGCGAACTGATAGAGCAGTACATCACCGCCTATAACCATTTTGACATCGACGGCATGTTGGCGGTGCTTGCGCCTGACGTCAGCTTCGAGAATTACAAGGGCGACGAACTCACCGACTCGGCCAATGGCATCGAGGAATTTCGTCAACTCGCGCAACATGCCAAGCGCTTTTTTACCGAGCGCGTGCAGCGCGTTACCAGCTTGACCTTCAGCCAGGACGGTGCAGTTGCCGAGATCGACTACTACGGCCGCCTGGCGCAGGACATACCCGGCGGGCCGAAGGCAGGCAGCCTGCTTGAACTGAACGGCGAAACGGAATTCTCGTTTGGCAACGAGCGGATTACCAGAATCGTCGACCGTAGCTGACGGGCCGTTGGCCAACAGGTGGGCACATGTAAGTGGATTCTGGCTGGCACAGGAGATAGCGACATTGAAACCGATCCTGGTGATAACCGGCGGAAGCCGAGGAATCGGCGCTGCTACCGCGCGGCTGGGTGCCGCCAGCGGCTACGCCGTGTGCATCAACTACCATCACAACGAAGCCGCGGCGCTGGCCGTGGTCGATGAGATTCGCCACGGCGGCGGCGAGGCGATCGCCGTGGCAGGGGATGTCGGCAGCGAGGCTGACGTGGTGCGCCTGTTTGCCGAAGTCGACGAGAAGCTCGGCCCGGTCACGGCACTGGCCAACAACGCCGGCATCTTGGAAACGCAGATGCGCGTCGAGCAGATGGATGCAGCGCGCCTGTTCCGGGTGCTGACCACCAACGTGATCGGCAGCTTCCTCTGCGCCCGCGAGGCCATCCGGCGGATGTCTACCCGCCACGGCGGGCAGGGCGGGGCGATCGTCAATGTCTCCTCCATCGCCTCGCGGCTCGGCGCGCCGGACGAATACGTCGACTATGCCGCTGCCAAAGGCGCCATCGACTCGTTCACCATCGGCCTGGCCAAGGAGGTCGCCGCCGAGGGCATTCGCGTCAACGCCGTGCGACCGGGGGTGATCCATACCGAGATCCACGCCAGCGGCGGCGAGCCCGATCGCGTCGAACGCGTGAAGGCCGGCGTGCCCATGCAGCGCGGCGGCGAGGCGGAAGAGGTCGCCCGCGCCATCCTCTGGCTGCTCTCCGATCAAGCGTCCTACTCCACCGGGGCGATGCTGGATGTCACAGGCGGGCGGTAGCAGGTTACCAAAAGGCACAGGGCGGTGTGATAAACTCCGCGCCTCGGCCTGCGCCTGCAACACTTCCCCACCGGTAGCCCGTCATGGAAATCAAAGTCAACTTCCTCGAAAATCTCAGGCTTGAAGCCAAGTTTGACGATTTCACCGTCATCACCGACCAGCCCATTCGCTACAAGGGCGACGGCTCGGCGCCAAGCCCGTTCGACTACTTCCTGGCGTCCTCCGCGCTGTGTGCGGCCTACTTCGTGCGGGTGTACTGCAAGGCGCGCGACATTCCCACCGAGAACATCCGGCTCTCGCAGAACAACATCGTCGACCCGGAAAACCGCTACAACCAGATCTTCAAGATCCAGGTCGAGCTGCCGGAGGATATCTCCGAGAAGGACCGCGAAGGCATCCTGCGCTCCATCGACCGCTGTACAGTGAAGAAGGTGGTGCAGACCGGGCCGGAGTTTCAGATCGAGACCGTCGAGAACCTGGACGAGGACGCCCAGGCGCTGCTGATGGTCCAGCCTGACGAGGAGGCCTACACCTGGATCGAGGGCAAGGATCTGCCGCTGGAGCAGACCATCGCCAACATGTCCGGCATCCTCGCGGAGCTGGGCATGAAGATCGAGATCGCCTCCTGGCGCAACATCGTGCCGCACGTGTGGTCGCTGCATATCCGCGATGCCGCCTCGCCGATGTGCTTTACCAACGGCAAGGGCGCTACCAAGGAGAGCGCGCTGTGTTCGGCGCTGGGTGAGTTCATCGAGCGTCTGAGCTGCAACTTCTTCTACAACGACCAGTTCTTTGGTGAAGAGATCGCGAACAGCGCCTTAGTGCATTATCCCAACGAGGAGTGGTTCAAGCCCGGGCCGAACGACGAGCTGCCCGAAGGTATCCTCGACGCGTATACCCGTGAAATCTACGACCCAGAAGGGGAGCTTGCCGGCTCGAACCTGATCGACACCAACTCCGGCAAGACGGAGCGGGGCATCGTCGCCTTGCCCTTCGTGCGCCAGTCGGATGGCGAGACGGTCTACTTCCCCTCGAACCTGATCGAGAACCTCTACCTCAGCAACGGCATGAGCGCCGGCAACACGCTGGCCGAGGCGCAGGTGCAGTGCCTCTCGGAGATTTTCGAGCGGGCGGTGAAGCGGGAGATCCTCGAGCAGGAATTGGCGCTGCCGGACGTACCCACGGCAGTACTCGAACGCTACCCGGCGATTCTCGAAGGCATCCAGGCGCTGGAGGCCCAGGGCTTCCCGGTGCTGGTCAAGGACGCTTCGCTGGGCGGTCAGTTCCCCGTGATGTGCGTGACCCTGATGAACCCGCGCACCGGCGGCGTGTTCGCCTCCTTCGGCGCCCACCCCAGCTTTGAAGTGGCGCTGGAGCGCAGCCTCACCGAACTGCTGCAGGGCCGCAGCTTCGAGGGCCTGAACGACTTCCTGCCGCCGACCTTCAACTCCCAGGCCGTGTCCGAGCCGAACAACTTCGTCGAACACTTCATCGACTCCTCGGGGCTGGTCTCGTGGCGCTTCTTCAGTGCCAAGAGCGACGTCGAGTTCGCCGATTGGGATTTCTCCGGCACCAACGAAGAAGAGGCCGCCACCCTGTTCGGCATTCTCGAGGAGATGGGCAAGGAAGCGTACATCGCCGTGCACGAGGACCTGGGCGCGCCGGTGTGCCGCATCCTGGTGCCGGGCTACTCCGAGGTGTACCCGGTGGACGACCTGATTTGGGACAACACCAACATGGCGCTGGACTACCGCGAGGACATCCTCAATCTCCACGCCCTGAACGACGATCAACTCGCCGACCTGCTGGAGCGCCTGGAAGAGAGCCAGCTCGACGAGCACATGGACATCATCACCCTGATCGGGATTGAATTCGACGAGAATACGGTCTGGGGCCAACTGACCATCCTCGAGCTGAAGCTGCTGATCAACCTCGCCCTCGGCCAGCACGAAGAGGCCCTGGAACGGGTCGAGATGTTTCAGCAGTACAACGACAACACCGTGGAGCGTGGACTGTTCTATCAGGCCATGGCAGCGGTGCTGGAGATCGTGCTCGACGACGAGCTGGAGCTCGACGACTATCGCTATAACCTCACGCGCATGTTCGGTGAGCAGACCATGGCAGCCGTTGTCGGCTCGGTGAACGGTGAGGTGCGCTTCCACGGCCTCACCCCTACCAACATGCAGCTCGAAGGCCTGGAAAAGCACCAGCGCCTGATCGAAAGCTACAAGAAGCTGCACGCTCACCGCGCCAAGCGGGCAGGGGTAGCGGTGTAAGCCGCACACTCTCTTGCTTCACCAAAGCGCCCTGGGCCATTGCTGGCCCAGGGCGCTTGCGTTTGCTTTAATCCTTCTTGTACAAAAAAGAGTACCGGACAATGGTGAAAGTGGCGATATTCGTTGATGTGCAGAACATATACTACACGGTAAGGCAAGCCTATAAGCGCAACTTCGATTACAACAAGTTCTGGGCGAATGCGACTGCGGGCAGAGAGGTCGTGAAAGCCTTCGCCTATGCCATTGACAAAGGCGACCAAAAGCAGCGGGAGTTTCAAAATATCCTTCGCGCTATCGGCTTTGAGGTAAAGCTCAAGCCTTTCATTCAAAGAGCGGACGGTTCCGCAAAGGGCGACTGGGATGTTGGTATCACGCTCGATGCCATCGAATACGCTGAGCGGGCCGATGTCATCGTGCTGGTATCGGGTGATGGGGACTTCGACTTGCTGGTGAATAAAATCCGTCACGCGCACGGAAAGACGGTAGAGGTCTATGGCGTGCCTCAGTTAACGGCTAACTCACTGGTGAATGCCGCCAGTGAGTTCAAGCCGATAGGAAAGGAGCTTTTATTGGCTTGATGTTTTTTTGCCGCGAGGTCGGTCCGCGCTGGGCATCGCTGATTCATCTACTGGCGGCACCGGTGCGGTTCGGCCTTTTACCTTTTTTTTTGCGTCCTTTTGGAACGGGGTTCGTCTCCTGTAGTGAAGCTCTCGCACCAGCGAGGGCGATCGCCAGAAGGAAGCTCATCATGGCGAACCGATAACCAGCGCAGCCAGGGCTGAAAGGGGATGTCGAAATCCGTTCCTGTCATTCGACGACTCATCGTCTGTCATATTATTTCGGGGGTTCAGGATGAGTCAGTTACGCGTAGCCTGCTTCAGCCTCTCGCTTGACGGCTTCGCTGCCGGTCCCGAGCAGAGCCTGGAAAATCCGCTCGGTCTTGGTGGCCAGGAGATTCACGACTGGCAGTTCTCAACCGCGACGTTTCAGCGAAACGTGTTGGGCAAGGCGGGTGGTGAAACTGGGGTGGACGACGACTTCGTGGCTCGAGGCTTCGAAAATGTCGGCGCTTGGATCCTGGGCCGCAACATGTTTGGTCCCGTGCGCGGCCCCTGGCCGGACGAAAGCTGGCAGGGATGGTGGGGAGACCGCCCGCCGTTTCACGCGCCTGCCTTCGTTCTGACGCACCATGCGCGCGACCCCATCGAGATGGCAGGCGGCACGACGTTTTACTTCGTCACGCAGGGCATCCACGCAGCGTTGGAGTGTGCCAAGGAGGCTGCAGGAGGCAAGGATGTGCGTCTCGGTGGAGGTGTGGCTACGCTTCAGCAGTATCTGAGGGCGCAATGGGTCGACGAACTTCACCTCGCCATCACGCCTGTTCTGCTCGGCGCCGGGGAGCGCTTGTTCGCCGAGATCGATATGCGCGCTCTCGGCTACCGGTGCACGGAGAGGATGGCTACCGACAGGGCTACACATGTCGTCATCCAAAGGAGGCGTTGAATCGAACAGCGAAGTCCACGGTGAGCTGGAGTGTTTGGCTAACGCTTGTTCACCGGTTGGGTGAGGTTAGTCCGCCTCTAAGCGGGTCTGGACCTGACCAAAGCAATACCAGGATATAGGCAAGGAGGTACCATGGTCTTGTCATTCAAGCCACTAACCCCAGCAACTTGGCACGACTTCGATGCGCTGTTAGGCGCCTATGAGGGGTGCAAAGGGTGCTGGTGCATGCACTGGCGCCTGTCGTTTGCCGACTGGAAGAAGCAACAAGGTGAGGGCAATCGCCAGGCAATGAAGGCTTACGTGGATGCCGGAGACGTGCCGGGTATCCTCGCGTATGCCGATGAGCAACCTGTCGCTTGGTGCGGGTGTGGGCCGCGTGAATGGTTTCCACGTCTGAACAAGTCGCAAGTTGCCAAACCGGTAGACGATCAGAAAGTGCTATCGGTGAGTGAACTGTTTCTTCGTAGATCGACAAGCCCGAGGAAAGAATATTCAGCTCGAACTTCTTCGCGAAGTTATGCGTTTCGCTAAGCAACAAGGTTACAAAGTCGTTGAGGGTTATCCTGTCGAACCGGGGGAGCGGCGCCTCGATTCCTCCACCTCGCTTGTTGGCCTTGCGAAAGCTTTTGAAGAGGCCGGCTTTCATGAAGTGGCCCGCCGCAAGAAGGATCGGCCCATCATGCGTAAGGAAATTGAAACCTCATATGGCTGACCGATGGCGACGTCTCGATCTTCGAGAGCGGCGCGATCCTGCTGCATCTGGTCGAACGCAGCGACGTCCTGATGCCAACCGACCCGCGCCTGCGCAGCGAGGTCATGGAATGGCTGTTCGCCGCGCTCAACTCCGTCGAGATGGCGAGCCTGCCTTGGACTATCTTCATGTTTACCGGCGATACCGAAGAGACGCCGGGAAGAAAGGTGCTGGATAGCTTCCTGTCCTCCCGTCTCCAGCATATCGAATCGGTCCTCGCTGAGCGTCCATGGCTTGCCGGAGGGTACTCCATCGCCGATATCGCCATGGCGGATGTGCTGCGCCTCGTCGGCCGGTTCGATGGGCTCGCCCACTACCCGGCCTGTCGAGACTACGTAGCGCGTGCCACGGTCCGGCCGGCATTCGTGAAGGCGCATGCCGACCAGATGGCGCATTTCGCCGCGGCGGACTAAACGACAGGAAGCCAAGCGATGAAAACGACGATACGCAAAGCCAGAACGGGAGATGCCCCGAAGCTGGCCGAACTCATGAACATGGCAGGCGAGGGGATACCCGCTTATCTCTGGGAACGCTTGGCTGAACCAGGCGAGGATGTCATGTCATACGGCGCTCAGCGGGTGGCCAGGGCGGAAGGTGGCTTCAGTTATACGAATGCCTATGTCGCGGCGTGCGAAGGGGCTATCGCCGGCATGTTGCTCGGCTATCGGCTGGACGATCCCTACGAAACGGGGCCGATGGAGGAGATACCGGCCGTGGTACGGCCGCTCGTTGAGCTGGAGGCGTTGGCTCCCGGCTCCTGGTACGTGAATGCGGTGGCGACAGAGCCGGCCTATCGCGGCCAAGGGATTGGCCGGCTACTCATGGAGAAGGCAGAGCAACTTGCCGAGGACACGCATTCGAAGACGCTCAGCTTGATTGTGGCGGAGGAGAATGTAGCGGCCCGGCAGCTTTACGAAAAGCTCGGCTATCGTATCCAAGCGCGGCGGCCGATAGTTTCGTATCCTCACTGTCCCCATACGGGGGATTGGATTCTGATGACGGCCCCATTATGAAGTTGCATAGTAAAATTCCTGCTTTGTTTCCTCTCGTACTATGACGCAGTCGAATAAACAAGCTTTGAAACTGTATGAACGCGCATAGCCAGCCTAACTAAAGCCCCTCGGCCCGCATGCGCTTTTCAGAGGGTTGTATTTGAGAAGGCCAATATGGCCTGACGGTTTCGATTCCTTAAAGGTTGGGAGTGCGATGGGATACGAGCGAGTGATGGCGCGTCTTTTCAGAATGAGCGATCAGGCGTGGGCTCACCACGCAAATCCCTGGAGTGTGTGGACGCGCAATACAGCCCTCCCAATACTCGTGCTCGCAATCTGGAGTCGCGTGTGGGTGGGCTGGTGGGCGTTGGTACCGTTCGCTCTTGCACTGCTCTGGTTGTGGCTCAATCCGCGCCTATTTCCCGTTCCCGCCTCTACTAACAACTGGGCCTCAAGAGCCGTTCTCGGTGAGCGCGTGTGGCTGAACCGCGAGCAGGTGCCCATACCGGAACACCACAGCCATGCCGCGTACTTGTTAAGCGCTACCGCTGCCTTGGGCGTACCCTTCCTTGCGTGGGGGCTATACCATCTCGAGTTCTGGCCCACGCTGCTGGGTTCAGTACTGGTTTATGCAGGCAAGCTCTGGTTCCTGGATCGCATGGTATGGCTCTACCAGGACATGCTTGAACATCACCCCGAGTACAGTAGATGGCTCTACTGAATCGTTGGGAAGCAAAGTCACGTGCGCATTGTCGTACGTACCTGAAGGCGTACGCTTACTGTCTAGGTGGCTAACGCCAGAGGTGCGTCATGTCCGGAATTACCGCAACTGAAGCGCGCAGCAATCTCTATGATTGATTGATGAAACTGCCGAGTCTCGCTTGGTGGCGTGTTCGCGTGCCGAGCCCGAGACGGTAGCCAGTCCCGAAAACCTGCGTATCGAATCCTCGACCTTGACGCCATAGGACGCCTGTCCTACTCTTCGCTTTAACGCTAGGACGCCTGTCCTAAATGGTTTGAGCTATTCAAACAACGAGGTCGCGATGCAGGAAAACTCGACGCGCGAACAGATCATTGCTGCAGCAGACGATCTATTTTATCGGCAGGGGTTCGAGCAGACCTCCTTCGCGAACATAGCGCAAGCGGTAGGTATATCTCGCGGTAATTTTTATTACCACTTCAAGACGAAGGACGAGATTCTGGAATCCGTGATCCAACGGCGGCTTGCTAACACGCGCGATATGCTCGATCAGTGGGAAGCCAAGAGCATCGAGCCTGTAGAACGCATTCGCTGCTTCATTCGAATCCTGGTAGGCAACCGGGCTAAGATCATGCACCACGGCTGTCCGGTTGGCACGCTGTGCGCGGAGCTTGCCAAGCTCGAGCATCTTCAGCGCACCGCTGCGAATGAAGTCATGACGCTATTCCGGGAGTGGCTACGCAGGCAGTTCGTTGCCCTGGGGCGTGAAACCGATGCCGATGCGCTGGCGATGCACCTGCTCGCGCGCAGCCAGGGCATTGCCCAGGTGGCAAATGTCTACCAAGACTCGAACTTTGTCGACATCGAGGTCGAGCAACTGCTCGATTGGCTGGACGCCTGCGCGTCACAGCGCACTCTCTCTGAATAATCATAAGAAGGTGATTGATGATGCACCTGGTACTTTTGCGCTTCTCGGACAACAAGAGTGAGGCAGGCCGTTTCATGGAGGGCCACAAGCAATGGCTCGAGCGCGGCTTCGATGAAGGCGTGTTTCTCGTTTCGGGCAGCATACAGCCGAAGCTGGGTGGCGCCATACTGGCGCATGACGTTTCCTTGGAGGAACTTCAGCGGCGCGTCGATGAGGATCCGTTCGTCGCGGAGGGTGTGGTGAGTGCGGAAATCATCGAAGTGGCCCCCAACAAGGCCGATGAACGGCTAGCGTTTCTACTCTCCTGAGCTTTCCAGCACGTCTAAGGGACTGACAAATGACAAAACTAACACCCGGCCCCGATGGTCGCCAACGCTGCCGCTGGTGTAGCGCGGCTCCTGAGTTTCTTGCCTATCACGACTCGGAGTGGGGTTTTCCGGTGAGTGACGATAGACGTCTCTTTGAGAAGCTGTGTCTCGAGGGGTTCCAGTCAGGATTGAGCTGGCGCACGATCCTTGCCAAGCGAGAGAACTTTCGCGCCGCCTTCTATGATTTCGACTTTGAGCGTGTCGCCCCTTTCGATCACCGCGACGTCGACCGCCTGGTTATCGATCCCGGCATCGTGCGCCACCGCGGCAAGATAGAGGCGGTGGTCAACAATGCACGGCGTGCCGTTGAGATGGTCGAGCGAGAGGGATCTCTGGCGGCATTCTTCTGGCGCCATGAGCCGGCACCACACCAGGACGTCGAGCCACAGAGCGCCTCGACCTCGGCGGAGTCGGTTGCCTTGTCCAAGGAGCTCAAGCGGCGGGGCTGGAAGTTCGTTGGCCCCACAACGGTATACGCCTTCATGCAGGCCATGGGACTGATCAACGACCACGCGATTGGCTGCGTCGTGCGTGATGAAGTCGACCGTGCCCGTGTCAGCTTCGAGCGGCCTATTGCAGCGTAGCTATAGGCACAACGACGTGAGAGAGCCCCGAGCCAGCTTGCTGGCCCGGTGCCTTACTGTCGACCTTATAGCTTGCTCACGATCAGCGCCGCATTCACCCCGCCAAACCCGAAGCCGTTGCACAGCACATGCTTGGTGGCGTGTTCGCGTGCCGAGCCCGAGACGATATCCAGGTCGTGCAGATCCTCGTCGCGGTGCTCCAGGTTCAGGGTAGGGGGCAGGCGGCCATGCATTGCCGAGAGGGCGGAGAAGATGCTCTCCACGCCGCCGGCGGCACCCAGCAAGTGGCCGGTAGCCGACTTGGTCGCGGAAATCGGAATGCCGGCCAGGGTGTCGCCGAAGGCGTTGCGCAGCGATGCGATCTCGGCCCGGTCGCCGACCGGCGTCGAGGTAGCGTGGGCGTTGATATGGTCGATGTCTGCGGGGGAAAGCCCCGCCATCCGCAGTGCCGCCCGAATGGCCGCCGCGGCGCCCGCCCCGTCTTCGGGACCGGCGGTGATGTGGTGGGCATCGGCACTGGTGCCGTAACCGCTGAGGATGGCCAGCGGTGTTGCCCCGCGTGCCTCGGCGTGGGCCAGGGTTTCGATCACCAGCAGCCCCGCGCCTTCCCCCATGACGAAGCCGTTGCGCGCCTGGTCGAAGGGGCGCGACGCCTTGGCCGGGGCGTCCTGCTCAGTGGAGAGCGCCTTCATGGCGTGGAAGCTGGCGAGCGAGAGCGGGTCGATACAGGCCTCGGCGCCGCCTACTAGGGCCACGTCTGCCTCGCCGCTGCGGATCATGCGCATGCCGTCGCCGATGGCCTGCACGCCAGCCGCACAGGCCGTGACCGGGCAGCCGATCGGCCCACGCAGCCCATAGCGAATCGACACATTGCCCGCCGCCAGGTTGGCCAGGAAGGCCGGTACGGTGAACGGCGAGAGCCGACGGTGGCCGCGCGTGGAGAGGGTGTTCTGCGCCTGGGTGATAGTGGGAAAGCCGCCGATGCCGGAACCCACGATGGTGGCAGTAGCCAGCCGCTCCGCATCGCTTTCCGGGAACCAGTTGGCCTGGGTCAGCGCCTCTTCGGCGGCGGCCATGGCATAGAGGCTGAACAGCTCCAGCTTGCGACGCTCCTTGGCATCCAGCACACGGTCCGGGTCGAGGCCGGCCTCCGGGTCGTCGGCGATGTCGGGCACCGAACCCGCGACCTTGACCGGCAAGTCGCCGGTATCGAAGCGGGTGATCGAGGAGATGCCGGAGCGGCCGGCAAGCAGGCGCTCCCAGCTTGCCTTGACGCCGCAACCAAGCGGGCTGATCATGCCCATGCCGGTGATGACGAGCGGTGATTGCATGGTAGTTTCCTGAACAGCTTGGGGTTATGCCACGCTAACACCGGACTTGATATGATCAAGATAATATTCCGCGCAGGAGTGTGAGGTCGCCATGCCCGACTCGACGAATCGCAAGGCCAGATCGCGCGAGCGCATCCTCAAGTCCGCCATTGAGCTGTTCAGCCGCCAAGGCTTCGAGAAGGTCTCCATCGGCCAGATCATGAAGCTGGCCAAGATGACCCATGGCGCCTTCTATGCGCACTTCGCCTCGAAGGAAGCGCTCTACCACGCCTCGGTGCGCGAAACCCTGGAGAGCAGCCGCGCGGCCAGGCTGGTCAAGGGGCCGCTCTCGGTCAAGCATCTGACGGAGCTGGTCGCTAACTGCTGGAACCTTCAGGAGCTGGAGCGCAAGCACAAGCCGGGGCCCGAAACGGTGCTGTTCAACGAGATCGGCAACGAGAACGCCGAGATCCGCACGCTCTTCGAAGCCTCCTACCTGCGCATGAAGAAAATGTTGGAAACCCGGCTCATCGCCCTGAGCCGCCTCAAGAAACTCCCCTTCGAACCCGACCGTGAGGTCGTCGCCGATAAGTCCCGCGTCATCCTCGCCTCGCTGGTGGGTGCCGTGGCCATCGCCAAGAGCCTGCCGGGCGAGCAGGAGCGCCAGCACATCCTCAACGCCGCTCAGCGCAACATCCTGCAAACGCTCGGTGTCGAAGAGAGTGAGCTGGAAAGCATGCTGGACGACGTGAGGCAAGAGCAGAGTCCGGCGTAGCATGACCCTCCCGGCCTTGATGCAGCCTGCCAACCGATGGTCGAGCCTTGCAGGCCGCGAAACCTCTGTGGAGCCTCATGCATGCGTCTTTGGTCGTTACATCCCAAATACCTTGATCCCCAAGGCCTGGTTGCCCTGTGGAGGGAGGCTTTGCTAGCGCAAGCTGTCTTGCGCGGCGACACACGTGGCTATCGCAACCATCCGCAGTTGCACCGATTTAGAGACCATGCGACGCCGCTTGCTGCCATTTCACTATTTTTAAAAGATATTCATTTGGAGGCCATGGCGCGTGG
This sequence comes from Billgrantia hypersalina, assembly GCF_052584175.1. NCBI lineage: Bacteria > Pseudomonadati > Pseudomonadota > Gammaproteobacteria > Oceanospirillales > Halomonadaceae > Billgrantia > Billgrantia hypersalina. The sequence goes on along the minus strand of NZ_JBMIQI010000003.1, from coordinate 124,370 downwards.
CTATGCCTTCGACGTAAGCAAAATCAGACCGGCCACAGCATCGGTTTCTCTTGTCGTCACCGCTGGGCAAATGGAATACGAATGGAAGCATCTCTTGGCGAAACTCAAGGTACGTAACCCTGCGTTGTACCGGAAATGGCAGGTTATCGAACGGCCAGAGGCACATCCGATATTCAGTGTGTGTCCCGGCGAAGTTGAGTCATGGGAGCGTCAGTAAAGCTGCTACGCTTCGCGCTACTCAAGACCCTTTTTCCGGTTAATACCGAATGACGCTTCTTATCCCGTACGGAAGCCCCTGATGGAAAATCCTGTAACGCCCGACGGACGGTACATGGTGGTTCGCGGCCGCCTGTGGCGCGTCTCAAACCCGAACCTCCCGGCAGAGGAGCGCGAGGGACTTGTCCGAGACCTTATGGTCGCCCGTCGGGAGGTCAAAGCAGCAATGGCAGCGGATGATGCGGAGCGTTTGGCAGCAGCCCGCAGTTCGGTCAACGCCGCTAAGGTTGCACTCGGCGAGCGCGGGCCGGTGTGGTGGAGTGATGGTGCCAGGGACTTCAACCGCCATTTGATTAAAAACACGCCTTATCGGGAGTGGTATGAGCAGCTCAGGGGGCGGCAGACCTAACCATGGTGCAAGGGTGGGAGTTGTCAGGTCGTCCAGTGGACCGGTACGCGAGGATCGGGCTCGTAGGCGAAGTAGGTGCCGGTGCGTATCGTCCGCTCCAGGTGCTCGCCGAGGCTCGGATGATGAAACGTGATTCGCTTGAGGGCATAACGCAGCGAACGGGTGGCGCTGGTACGCGCGCGTTCCAGACCGTCGCCGACGGTTCGTGCCCGGCCGTTCAGGCCGACGCCGCGGCGTAGCTCGTCAATCAGAAACTGGCGGTCGGCACGTGCGAGCTCGGCGCGGTGCAAGTCGTTGGTTGATTCGGCCTCCGCAATGTCTTCTTCCGTCTCGGCGAGCCGTTGGCGGTATGCCTCTCGGGCCTTCGAGTCGAACACTTCCAACCCGGACTGGCCCAATCCGATATGGGTATCGAACCCAGAAATATCCGAAGGTCCACCGACAGGGATCGCGCCACGTTCCACTGCCACCAGGTCGAGCACGTGAAATTCCCGACCGGGCTCCGCCAACAGGCGCTCCAGGTAACGCATGCCCTTGAGATCTTTGAGGTGAACGGTGGCGCGGTTGAACGTCACCGTACGCATATCCCCCTCGCAACAAAAGACGCAATGCTCGGGTTCCGCATCTTGTCGCGACGCTGCGACCGGGAAGTGTGCGTGAGCCAGGTCCGCCCAGGGCTGGGCGTGAAGCGTCTCGAGCGCTCGGCATGCCGCGTCGAGCTCCTGCTTCGCCGTGTTGTCGTCGCCCCCCGCGCGGTGTGCTGCAGCGAGTTCGACACGCAGTTGCGCCGCTTCGAACGGCATTCGCAGCGAGACCCATTCGATGACGGCCTCGCTCAGTAGCCGTATCGCGTTGCTTACCTGCCCCTCGAACAGCGCCAAGCGACCCTTCGCGGCGAGCGCCGAGTTCTGCAACGTGCGGCTGCGGTACGTCTGGGCAATTTCGGCGAGATCGGCCGCGGCGGTGCGCGCCGTAACGACGTCTCCGGCCGCCAGCGCGATGACCACCTGGGCCTCGCGCAGGGGAGCCCGCTGCAGCCCCCCTGAAGGCGGGCGCTCCTTCGACGGGATATCGAAGGGATGGTCGAGTGCGCTGTTGATCATCGAAAAGGCTTCGTCGACCCGACCCTGGGCCAGTCTCAGCAATGCCAGCCCCGGCTGAGGGAGCCAGGCATTTTCATGTGCCGCCAGGAAGGCCTCTTCAGCCCCCGGGAAATCGCCCTTGCGCAGCCGCGCGTTGCCAAGCTCCGTCAGCGGCCAGCCGTACTCCCGCCGCATCCATGGGCGCAACTCTTCGCAGGCCAGCAACGCCTCCTGCTCGGCGGCGTCGCAAGGCCCGCGCAGCCGCATGATTTCCGCTCGGTGCACCCGGCAGCGACCGTTGAGGCCGCCGAACGCGGCCCCATGGCGCCAGCGTTCCATTGCCTCGGTCCATTCCTCGGCGCGGTCATGCTGGCCGATCCACTGCATTGCGCAGATGACCTCGCACCACATCTGCCCCGTGGTGAGAGGGTCGAGATTGCCGGAGCTCAGCTCAACGGCAACGTCGTCCAGTGCACTCAGCCCTTCATCCAGGTCGCCATCATGGATGCGGACCCTCGCCAGGGCCACCTGGCCAATGATCGAAGGTGCGGCCAGGCCATGCCTCTGTCCTCCGTCCATGGCACGCTGCGCCCACTGGGCCGTGCCTGGCATGTCACCGCACATCAGGCGCTCATAGGTACGCACCGCGGCGAGCCACACCCATACCGGGTTGTCGGGGGCGTCCTCCACCAAGCGCTCCGCCCGCGACAGCCAGGCGCGCACGGTGGCCATCAGGCCCGTATCCATCATCAGGTACATGCCGACCATGACGGCGGCGAAAGCTGCCTCGTGGAGGCGACGCTCTTCCAGGTGCAGGTGGTAGAGCTCCCCATAGGCGGTCAGCGTGCCTTCCAGATCGCCGGTCCCGTACGCCGCCTGGGCACGCAGCTCCAGCAGCTCGGCCGAAGGGGGCAGGGAAATCCCGGCGAGCAGTTGCTGTGCCCGGGCGAAGTCGCCGGTGTCGAGGGCGGTGCGAATCGACGACAGTTCAGCTTCCGTCATCGCTCAGTTGCCTTTGTTGCGGTTGTAACAAGGATTGTCACGCCCTTTAGGTAGGTACTCAGGTACCTGACCGTAACCGCATCCCATAGAGGAGCATGCCGACATGAACGCAACCCTATATGACAGACTCGGCGGTCGCGAAGGTATTGACAAGCTCTGCGACCGCATCGTCGAACTCCACCTTCAGAATGACGTCGCCGGCCCACGCTACCAAGCGCTCGACGACGAGGCGCTGACCCGGGCACGCGTCAAGGTGAAGGAGTTCATCGCGGCCGGTACCGGCGGACCTGTGGAGTATACCGGCCGCTCGATGCTCGAGACCCACACTGGAATGAACGTCAGCGCAGCCGAATACATGGCCGTGATGGACGACATCATGCAGGCGATGAACGAGATGGCGTATCCGCGCCCGGTCTGCGATGAAGTGCTGGGCATTGCCTATTCGCTCAAGGGCGAAATCATTCACCGTTGATTAAAGCCTTGCCGTGTCCGCCCGCGGGCTGGGTGCGTCTCTCCCTCATAAGCCGGTATCGACCCGCAGGCGCCGGTCGATACCGGCCTAAGCATCATCGCCATGACTGGCCAAGTCTTCGCCTAATCTGTAGCTGGTATGCTTGGCGACATAGAATGGGGCGGCGCCTGGCGTCACGCCAACTGCCTCTGTACAAGCTGACGAAGAGGGAAGCGGAGATGACTCGCGACAAGACCAAACCACCGTCGGAAGCGAAGCCGAAGCTCTTGTCGGGAGGCAACCCGCAGATCCCCAAGGGGGACGGCGACGCCCCGGTACAGGCCTATATCGATGCCATGCCGGAGTGGAAGCAGGACATCGGGCGGCGGCTCGATTCACTCATCGTGCGTACAGTGCCCGAGGTGCGCAAGGCCGTGAGGTGGAACTCGTCCTTCTACGGCATCGAGGGCGAGGGGTGGTTCCTTACGTTTCATTGCTTCACGAAGTACATCAAGGTGGCATTTCTCAACGGCGCCTCGCTCGAGCCACCGCCGCCTGTCGCCTCCAAGGACCCCAACACGCGCTACCTGCACATCCACCATGATGAGCCGATCGACGAAGCCCAACTGGAAGAGTGGGTTCGCCAGGCATCTCGGCTGCCCGGCGAGCGTATGTTCCAGTGAATGGAAGAGCCCAACACCCATGAAATGCCTCGTGATTGCAGCGCATCCGCTGGCGCAAAGCCTGTGTGGATCCCTTACCCAGCGTGCTGTCGATGCGCTCGAGGCGCTGGGGCATAGCGTTGAGGTGGAGAATCTCTATGCCGAGAAATTCGACGCGGCGTTGACGGAGGTTGAGCGGCGCAGCTACTACGACGGGCCGTACGCTGCACGGCAGGTAGAAGCACAGATCGAACGGCTACTCGCGGTAGAGGCCGTCGTGCTCGTCTTTCCCACCTGGTGGTTCGGCTTTCCCGCCATTCTCAAGGGCTGGTTCGATCGGGTATGGGCCCCGGGCGTGGCCTACGACCACGCCGATCGCTACGGCCCCATCAAGCCCAGGCTCACGCAACTGCGCCACATGCTGGCAATAACGTCGCTTGGCTCGCCGTGGTGGGTCGATCGGTTTGTGCTGAGGCAGCCGGTCAAGCGTGTGCTCAAGACCGCCATCGTTGGCACCTGTGCCCCGCAGTGTCGGCTGAACATGCTGTCGCTGTACCAGAGCGAGCGACTATCGCCGCAGCAGGTCGAGCGATTCGGTCGGCGGATCGAGCGTGCCCTCCAGCGATGGCCAGCTACCGTGCTTGATCGCGGCTGACTGTGCCCACTCATAGCCTGTCCCTATCGAGGCGAAAGCCTCCCTTCGCCTTGACGGCTTCGTTCCGGAATCCTTCACTGTAATCGATGGCTTATGGGTCTTTCACACCTTCTGAATGGCCGGAAGGTGTTTCCACGAATCCGAGGCGATGCTGACGTGTTGGCTCGATTGCCCTGTAGGCCTCCATCCAGTCGAGGAGAAGACCGTGACCGATCAAAAGCCTACACGCCCGGAGTGGGCTGCGCGTACCACGCCCCGTCTGCAGGGCAACGAACACTGGTGGCCCGACCAGCTCACCCTCAACGTGCTGCACCAGAAGCACCCCGACGCCAGCCCGTTCGGGGCCGATTTCCGCTACGGCGAGGCGTTCTCGCAGCTCGATGTCGACGCGCTGACCGCCGATGTCGATGCGCTGATGACCGACTCGCAGGATTGGTGGCCCGCCGACTGGGGCCACTACGGGCCGTTCTTCATTCGCATGTCATGGCACGCGGCCGGCACCTACCGGGCAATCGACGGCCGTGGCGGCGGCGGCACCGGCGCGCAGCGCTTCGCCCCGCTCAACAGCTGGCCCGACAACGGCAATCTGGACAAGGCGCGCCGCCTGCTCTGGCCGATCAAGAAGAAGTACGGCGAAAAGATCTCCTGGGCCGACCTGTTGGTCTTCGCCGGCAACCGCGCGCTCGAAACCATGGGCTTCCGTACCTTCGGCTTCGGCTTTGGCCGCTCCGACATCTGGGCGCCCGAGGACGACATCTACTGGGGCCCCGAGACCGAGTGGCTCTCCACCAACGACGAGCGCTACACCGGCAGTTGGGAAGACGGCAGCCGCGTACTCGATAACCCGCTCGCTGCGGTGCAGATGGGCCTGATCTACGTGAACCCCGAAGGCCCCAACGGCATTCCCGATGCGATGAAGTCCGCCCAGGACGTGCGCGAGACCTTCGCCCGCATGGGCATGAACGACCGCGAGACTGTCGCGCTGACCGTCGGCGGCCACACCTTCGGCAAGATGCACGGTAACGGTTCCCCCGACGCTGTCGGCGATGCGCCCGAGGCCGCGAGGATCCACGAGCAGGGCCTCGGCTGGGCCAACAAGCACGAGACAGGTCTCGGCGAGTACACGGTGACCTCCGGGCTCGAGGGCGCCTGGACCCCGACGCCGACCAAGTGGGACAACACCTACCTCAACACCATCTTTGCCCACCAGTGGGAGGTGAAGAAATCGCCCGCCGGCGCCAACCAGTGGGAGCCGGTCGAGGTGAAGGAGGGCTACTGGGTGCCCGATGCCCACGTGGAAGGCAAGAAGAACCCGCCGGTGATGAACACCGCCGACATGGCGATGATTACCGACCCCGCTTATCTTGAGATCGCCGACGAGTTCCACCGGAACCCGGACGTGCTCGCCGACGAGTTCGCCCGGGCCTGGTACAAGCTGCTGCATCGCGACATGGGGCCGCGCGCCCGCTACCTCGGCCCGCAGGTGCCGAACGAGGTGCTCGTCTGGCAGGACCCGGTACCCGAGCACGAGGGGCCGCTGGTCAACGAACAGCAGATCGCCACGCTCAAGCAGCAGATCGCCGATTCCGGCCTCACCGCCAAGCAGCTGGTGGGCACCGCCTGGGCCGCGGCCTGCACCTACCGCCAGACCGACCACCGCGGCGGCGTCAACGGCGCGCGCATTCGCCTTGAACCGCAGATCGGCTGGGATATCAATGTGCGCTCCGGTGTGCCCGAGGTGCTCGACCGGCTCCAGCAGCTCAAGGACGCCTCCGATGCCAACATCTCGCTGGCGGACATGATCGTGCTGGGCGGTAACGTCGGGGTCGAGATGGCGGCGAAGGCGGGCGGACACAACATCACCGTGCCGTTCACCCCCGGCCGTACCGACGCGAGCCAGGAGATGACCGAGGTGGACACCCACGCCTACCTGGAGCCGCGGCACGATGCCTTCCGCAACTACATGCAGCCCCAGGCGACCTCCATCCCGGCCGAGCACCTGATGGTCGACCGCGCTTTCATGCTCAACCTCAGCGTACCGCAGATGGCGGCGCTGCTTGGCGGCATGCGGGCCATCGGCGTCAACGTCGGCGACAACAAGGACGGCATGTTCACCGACCGCCCCGGCCAACTGACCAACGACTTCTTCGCCAACCTCATCGACATGGGCACCGTGTGGGAGCCGACCGATGAGAACGAGGAGAGCTTCGTCGGCCGCGACCGCAAGACGGGCGAGCAGAAGTGGACCGCCACCCGCGTCGACCTCATCTACGGCTCCAACTCCCAGCTGCGCGCCATCGCCGAGGAGTACGCCGCAGACGGCGGCGAGGAGCGCATGATCGACCGCTTCGTGAAAGGCTGGGTCAAGGTCATGGAGAACGACCGCTTCGACCTGCACCGCTGAACGACAGGTCCGCGATAGTAACGCGGACCTGGCGCCAAACCGACCCCGAAGGCTGAGCAATCAGCTTTCGGGGTTTTTATTTCCCCCTCATGCTTTCGTTGGCGTTGCCCTAAACGTAATGCTTGGTTACGGTACGTAAAAAGCCGCAGTAGACGGCTTACATGACTAATACGTACACAGGGATGCCGCACTAGGGGTGATGTAAATCATCATCCGTTCTGCCAGCAGGGCGGTAGCGTGCCCCGCCTCCCCATTTCCCCGCCTGACAAAACCATTCTTATCTAAAAATTCCAGCAACTTATTGGCTTCAAAGTTAATTCGGCCGCGCAGGAGAGAACACAATGCGGCAGCAAGGCAAGCTCACACAATGGAACGACGCCAAGGGCTTCGGCTTCATCACGCCGACCGCAGGCGGCCCTCGCGTGTTCGTCCACATCAGCGCCTTTCCGCGCGATGGGCGCCGCCCAATAGTCAACGAGCCGATTACCTACCACCTGGCAAACGACGGCCAGAACAGGCCGAGGGCGCAGAAGGCGCTCTACCTGAACGCAGCACACCATGGTTCCCTGCGCCCCAAAGGGCTGATGATGGCATGCAGCGTAGCCGCTGCCTTCTTCGCACTCCTGGCAGCCCTTAGCGTTCTGGGCCATGTGCCATGGCAGCTCATAGCGGCATACGCGCTGTTGAGCGTGATTACCTTCGCCATGTACGGCATCGACAAAGCCGCAGCAGGGAAGGGCAAAAGGCGCACGCCAGAAGCCACGCTGCTCCTCGCAGGCTTGATCGGTGGCTGGCCTGGTGCGCTGGTGGCACAGCGGCTATTTCGGCACAAAACCAGGAAGCAGCCGTTTCAGGCCATATTTTGGTGTGCGGTGGTGTTGAATTGTGTGGTGCTTGGGTGGCTTGTTTATACGGGGGAGGTGACGCGACTTTGGGCTGGTTTAGGGATCGGTTAACTGGTGCGGTGTGAAACGGTGGTTGCCTTCATTTCTATTAGTTTATTCGCATACAGTATATTGGAGCCGGCAAAGCGAGCATGCGCGCGAATTCTGCATAGGTGGCCGAGCTATACTTAGGTTTTCGAAGAATCAACGAGTTGGAAGAAAGGAAGCGCGTCAGATAATATTGTTGAACGCGCAGGATGTTCATTGAATATCAGGACGTGCAGTCCAATGACTGTTAGTCATGGAAACTAAACATGGGTGAAATAACCAAGAAATTCGCTTTTCCCGATGACTATAACGGAAAGCAGCGTATCGTTTGCCGAGAATGTAGTAGAGAAACACTGCATGCAATTGTCTGCTCATACGAAGAAAGTGGTAGCGAAGATTGTAGAGGCGGAAACTCCGTTGACTGGCACTGTAAAAACCAAATTATCCAATGTCTTGGTTGTGAAACAGTATCATTCCGGACCGTATCGACATTCTCCGAAGATGTGGAATACGATCATGATGGTCCATATCACCCAGAAACCGTCAAGTATTACCCTGGACGCTCGGAGGGCTTAAAGTCTATCGAGTCCTATCTGCTGCCGCACAAAATACAGGAAATTTATAAAGAAACAACATTATCAATCGAAAATGAGCAATATGTATTGGCAGGCATTGGCATTAGAGCAATAGTTGAAACTGTGTGCAAGGAACTTGATGCAAAAGGGAATAACCTATTTGAAAAAATCAACTCCTTAAAAAATAAATCAATAGTGACCCCCGAAGGCGCAGACACTCTCCACAAATTGAGAGTTCTAGGCAACGATGCTGCTCATGAGGTCAAAGCACATAATTCGCAGCAGCTAGAGCTTGCCATGAAAATTATCGAACACATGCTAGATGGCACATATATTATTCCAATCAAAGTTCAGCATGTTTTTCCAAAAAATGGCTAACAGTCGCATAAACTCGGACTACAAAAAGCTACGCTCCGCTTTTTGCGTCCGGTTATGCGTGGCGTTAGGAGAACGCATGAGTATGTTTGATGATAGTGAAATTGCCGTAACGCTTTATGTCGGAAAGGAAATTAAAATTCCTTATAAAAACGTAAAGAATCTTCAAGAATACTTTGGTGTGCATCCTATTGATGTTGGTGGCATGTCAATAGCTGGCTCCAAGAAAGAATACGTAAAAATAGAAACATTTGACGGAAAAACGTTTGAAATCCCGCGATCTTCAGGGAACGACACAGAAATTTTAAGCTTTTTACTTAGGTGGCAGCGTCGCTAACCCTTCTGTTAAGTGGGGCGCGCCAAAAGCCGCGCGCCTTACCTTTACGTTAGGAGATGAGTTGTGCTCTATAGCTTTGAGTTCGCAAAGAGGCTCATCGAGGCAGCAGAGTCGGTATTCCGTGACGGAGCCGAAAAGGATGAGACTGGTCGCACTGTTCTATATTTGAGTTGTTTGTCTTGTGAAATCAGCCTAAAAGCTCTTCTAGAACGCTCTGGCTACTCATCAAAGGAGTTGAAGAAGTTGTCTCACGACCTATCTAGGTTATTGTCTGAGGTCAGTTCTTGCACTGTTGCCTCAACTGGCGAAAGGGCTTCTCGCATCAGGTCGAAAATCGTGATTCCAGAGACCGCGAATGGCACAGTCGGGACGTTACTTGAGTCAGAGATGTCGGGCGGTTCCGTTTATCCAAACGAGATACGTTATGGAAGTGCAGTGCTGCATTATCCTCCAGAGGCAATGCTGAACTGTGCAAAAACAGTGATTGATTGGTGCCTTCAACATGACGGGAGTCTTGTCCGTGCGCAAATCTCCTAACAATTCGCAGCAGTTCGCGGCCTATGGCCGCCGGACGCCCCTGACGGGCCGCCGCTGTGCTCCGCGTTAAAAGCCCGAGTTACCCACTATCTTAAAGGTGAAGCTTGAACCATTACAAGAATAGATTGATATGTTTCTTAGATGTCCTGGGCTTTTCAGCCATGGTCGAAAAAGCGGGGATCGAAGAGATTTATAAGAAATATTCAGAGTTCGTCGATACTGCAAAAAACAAGGTCTTTTTTGGAGTTCCCGAGGACTACGAAGGGCCGAGCAACAATTTTGAGATATCTGAGATAGTTTCTGACTCAATACTTTTGGTTTCCTATGATATCGATAATGTGGCTTCTGTTAATAATTTCATAGGCTCCATTAATTTCTTTTTAGAGCTCGGCTTAAAGAGTGGCTTTATGTTTCGTGGGTGCATTAATCAGGGAGACATAATTTATGATGAGGAGCGGCGTATATTTCTGAGCAACGAGTTTAACGAGCTAGCAAAGTTTGAGCCGCAGATAAGTGCTCCCGTTTGCGTGATCTTTGAAAAGGCTAAAGCTACGGTCGTCTCCTCTTTGTTCGGAGACGAAATCTCCAGTCGTGGGGTGGCTCCCTCAAAGTCTTTGCCTGTAATTAAGTTTGATGTGCCTTTAAATGGTGGGAAAGAAGAATCATATTGGTGCATCAATTACACATACTTTTGCAATCAACGCCATCTAAAAGAAGCGATTGAGTATCTGGAAGGTGATTCCGTAAAGAAGAGCAGTTTTATTCGCTATATTGATTTCCTAGATGCGTTGCCAGAAGATAGGCTGATGCCTAGTGAGGTTAATATTTACGGGACTTTCGTAAAGGTTATGAAAAGCAGAAGCGGAATGAGAGTAGCAATCACGAATGGGGGTGGTGAAACCCTTCTGGCGGCTATTCACTGGGGGTTTCCTCAGATATTCATTAAACCGCCAGAAGAAATAGAAATGAAAATAGACCCAAAAACAGGGCAAGTTAGTTTCAATGCAAAAGGGCGGTGGTATTAGGTATCCTTTCCTGAGTTAGCCTAATAGCTTTTAACAAGGCGCTGTTGTCGGACCAATTTTCCGCTGCGCTACAAATTGGCCGCAAAGCGCGGCGTTATTCGCAGAAAATTCGAGAGTTGAATCTATGAAAATGACTTCTCTTGAGAAGTTGCACCACAGCATGAGGCAAATTGAAAGCGATATGCAGCAGTTCGTACTTTTGGCCTGTACCCGATGAGGATGGAGGTGATTTGGGGCTAAAGTTGTTACCAAGTATATGAAAGTGGAGAAATTTCTTGATCAGCTGAGAGATGAGCATCCAGACTTATATAACATGATCGAAGATAGCGCCAGAGCTCAGCTTGATAAGATGGAGACTACGTCCGTTCTGTCAGAAGATATCGACAGTGTATTTATAAGGGAAATTATTGAAAGTAATCAAGGTGACTTTAAAAAACACACTTCCTTGATGTGAGACTCAAATGTACAAACATTGTCATTTGGGTACCATTTCTAAATGGCTGGCTGAGTTTTATATGGATTTTTAAGATGAAAGCTAAAAGCGCTATTAAGACAAAAATTAGCCGAAGGTCTTTTCCTATAGCTATTGAAATGAGACCTCTCTGGCGAATCTCGCTGATTGTAATTGCTATAAAAATTGTTGGCGGCGATAAGCTTTACCTAGATACTAAAAAATTAAATATCTTAGTTTGGATGTTAATCACAAGTGTTAACTGGGATGACTATGAGGAATATCTTCAGGGCAGAGCTCTAGAAGCGGCTGGGCCTGAGTCAGGAGGCGCTGGCCGAGTACTGTTTCGATCGTCGCTTGTGCGTCTCCATAGCTTCCATCAAGCGGGCCGAGAGTGGCAAGGCGGTGCTGTATCGCACTGCTCGCCATCTGGACTAGATCTATGAGGTCGAGGTGTTGTCGGTGGAGGCCGATGAGTCGGCGCTGGCGAGCTGAGTCTTGCATTTAGGTGGTAGTCTGGCGGAAGGGGGCTCGGCGCTATTAGGGCTGCCGCGGGCTTACCGTGGGCTAGTTTAGGGTTCGGTTAACAGTAACCAGAGCTGTGGCACGTCATTGTCTTCTCTGTATCCCGTTCTATTAGTTTATACGCATACGGTATATTGGTGCCGGCAAAGCGCGCAAGCGCGCGAATTCTGCATAGGTGGCTGAGCTATACTTAGGTGACAAAAAAATCAAGGAGTTGGAAGAAATGAAGCACGTCAGTTTATATTGTTGAACGCGCACGCTTTTTTATCCAATACTAGGACGTGCAGTCCAATCACTGTTAGGTTTTTTGATGAAAGCTCATGCTAGTTTGATTAAAGCTCCCGCTATTCTTAATGATGTAAGAGAGCTGATTGCATCTCAAATAAGTGAGCGTACGGTATCCATTTCCGCCATAAAGGAGAGCGTTTCGGCTATCGAAGCCTTTATGAATGAACTAGGCGAATTGGGGTACGGATACGAGAGTCATGGTCATAAAAGTACGAATCCTACCCCGGAGGGTAGAATAGTTCTACTTGGAAAAAGCCTAAGACAAGCAGAGTCTGATAGAAAAAGCATCAAAGCCAAAGTTCAAATTGCGTATCAATCATTAACATCAAAAAAATTGGCTAAAGTAAATTCTCCTGCTTATCAAAGGTTCTCACTTGTCGTAGATATAAGAAATGAATTGGTGCACCCAAAAGCGTCAGTTCTAAAGTTTACAGATGAAGGAATTCTTCTCCCCAAAAATGAACAGAAAATAATTGTCAGACTTAAGTCTAATGGATTCTCTCCTGTAGAAGAAAATTATCATGATTGGAGTAGCATCGTAAGCAATCGAAAATTCGCTCTTTGGGCTTATCAAGCAATAGTTGATATTATGATCTTCCTATTTCAATTCTGGCCCCATAAACATGCAGTTGATAGTTACCACCAGATGTATGGTCTTAATCTTAGAGAGATATCAGCATGGGCCTAACAAGCCCGCTCAATAGTGACGCCGCAGGCGGCGCACATTAGCGGAGCGTTAGCCAACCATCCCCTCATGCCCCACCCACCCGGCAAAGGAAGCCACCAGTGATCCTCCCCCAAGACGGGCGCTTGCGTCTCGATCGTGAGCGCTTGAAGCAGCATCGCAAACGGCTGGGCCTGAGTCAGGAGGCGCTGGCCGAATACTGTTTTGACCGTCGCTTGTGCGTCTCCATCGCTTCCATCAAGCGGGCGGAGAGTGGCAAGGCGGTGCTTTATCGAACTGCACGCCACTTGGCTGAGATCTACGAGGTCGAGGTCGAGGCGCTGTCGGTAGATGCCGAGGAGGCCGCCGCCGTGTCCGCCGCCGATGTGGAGGAGATGGAGAGCGCCCGTGTGCTGATCCAGCTGCATACCGTGGCGGCCGATTCGTCGGCCCTGGCGAGCTGGGTCGAGCATTTCGGCGGTAGCTTGGCGGAAGGGGGCACGGCGCTATTCGGGTTGCCCCGGGCGTACCGCAGCGATGCGCAGCGTGGTCTGCTGTGCGCCGCCACCCTCGTGGAGCAGGGCGTTACCCGTAGCGTTTATCTTCAGGCCGGCCACTGGCCCTCCGATACGGCCCCCGCGATAGCGGAGGGGCAGAGTGGCGTTCGGGTCGAGCGCGGGGTGGCGGTGCAGTTGGCGGAGCGCTTCGTTTTCGATGATGAAGGCGGGGAGTGGCTGCGCTATCGCCAGCCCCGGGACGAGGCGCATGAGGCCCGCTTCGATCTGGTGGGACGTCGGGTGGAGCTGGGGCAGCTGCAAGCCATCCTGGAGAGTACCCGGGCCTACCAGGCCGGCCATCTGGTCTATATCCGCGGCGTGGCGGGCATCGGCAAGACGCGCCTCAGCGCCGAGTTTGCCGAGATGGCCGCGACCCATGCCGATCATCACCAGGCCGAGGTGCTGGACTTCGGTACGCGTGCCGATGAAGGTCCACTGATGCAGCTCACACGTTCGCTGCTGCAAACTTTCGGCGAGGCGCAGGGTGAGGTAAAGGAGCAGGCGCAGGGGGAGGGGAAGGTTCAAACCATAGACGAGACACATCTGCTCGCTCGCCTTTCGGCGCTGCGCCTGCCCGTGGATCACGCCATGCTGCTGCGCCCGCTGTTGGGATTAGCTCAGCCGGAGGAGGCGCAGCGTCTCTATGCGGCCATGATCCCCGCGATCCGCAGCCAGCGCTTGATACAGGCACTGCGCGACGTGCTCCTGGCGCGCTCTATCCATCGCCCCCAACTGATGGTGGTGGAGGATCTGCACTGGGCCGACGAGGCGCTGCTGGCCACCCTCACCGGTCTGCTGCAGGAGACCCAGGATGCGCCGGTGATCTGGCTGTTCACCTCGCGCCTGGAGCAGGACCCGCTGGAGAGCCGCCTGCGCCCGCAACTGCCTGACCTGCCGCTCACGCTGATCGAGCTGCCGCCGCTGCGCGCCCAGGAAGCCGAGGCCCTGGTGGCCAGCTTCGGTACGGTGCCCGCAGAACATGCCGCCCGCTGCGTGAGCCAGGCCCAGGGCAACCCGCTGTTCCTCACCCAACTGTTGCTGTTCCACCCCCACCGCAGCCTGCCGGCCAGCCTCGCCAACCTGGTACAGACCAAGCTGGACCAGCTAACCGACCTGGATCGCCGGGCCATGTGCATTGCCGCCGTGATGGGACAGCGCTTCTCCCTGGCGCTGCTGCAGGAAGTGCTGGGGCAGGCCGACTATCGGCCCGAGCTTCCCCAGCGCTACAGCCTGGTACGTCCGCTGGAAGAGGGTAGTTACCGCTTCGTGCACGACCTGATCCTGCAGGGGATCTACGAAGGGATTCCCAAGATCCAGCGCGACCGTTTGCACCTGCGCCTGGCCGCGCTGTATGGCGAGGCGGAACCGGGGCTGCGGGCGCGACACCTTCACCGGGCGCGCTCGCTGGAGGCGCCGGAGGCGTTCCTGCAGGCGGTGGCGGCGGAAATGGCCCGCTACCGGCACGAGGAAGCCCTGGCGCTGCTGAAGCAGTGCCGCTCCATCGATTATGCGCCGAAGGACGAGTACCGGCTGATGCTGCTGCAGGGCCAGGTGGCGATGGCCACCGGGCGGATCCAGGCGGCGCGGGAGCACTTCGAGGCGTCGCGTGCGTTCGCCCGGGAAGAGTGTCAACGCATCAGCGCCGACCTGTGGCTGGCCCGGGTGCTGAACATGCTCGATGCCCTGGAGGCGGAGGAGGCGATACTCGATGGCCTCCTGCCCCTGGCCGAGGCGCTGGAAGACCCCTTGCCCCTGGCCGAGGCGCTCTACCTCAAGGGCAACCTCTATTTTCCCCGGGGCGATTTCGCCACCAGCCGGGCCTATCACACCCGGGCCCTGGAGCAGGCCCGCCGCGGCGGCGACGTGCGCACCGAGATCCAGGCCCTGAGCGGGCTGGGCGATGCTCACTATGCCGAGGGGCAGATGCGCAGCACCCTCGAGCTGTTCGACCACTGTGTCGCGCTCTGCCGTACGCATGGCCATGCCGATCTCGAAGCTTCCAATCTCTTTATGCTGGGTACGGCCCGTATCTACGCCAACCAGACCGAGGCGGCGCTGGCCGACTGTTTCGATGCCGCCGAGCTGGGCAAACGGGTCGGCAACCGGCGGGCCGAGGTGGTGGCGCGGCTCACGGCGGGCTGGATTCTCATCTCACAAGGAGAGCCCCAGGCGGCCAACGAGCAGCTCGAACAGGCGCTGGAAGTGGCGCGCACCCTGGGTTCGTGGCGCTTCGAGGCCTTTCTGCTGGAGAGCCGCGCCCGGGTCGAGCTGATTACCGGCGAGCTGGACGAGGCGCGAGCCAGTATTGAGCGCGCCTGGCAGTTGGTGGAGCAGCATGGGATGCAGGCCTTTATTGGCCCTTGGGTGCTGGGCACCCGGGCGCTGCTGGAAGAGGAGCCCGAAACGCGCTTGGCGACGCTTGCGCAGGGCGAAGCGCTGCTGGACGCCGGCTGCGTGGGGCACAACGGCTACCGCTTCCTGATCACAGCGGCGGAGGTAAGCCTGCTCGACAACCGCGCCGACGCGGCCCGCCACTATGCCCAGCGCCTGACCCAACTGATGGGGGCGGAACCCTGCGCCTGGGGCGAGCACCACCGGGCGCTGATCGAGATCCACGCCGATTGGCTGGAGAACGGTCAGAGCGACGACGAGCGCGCCCTGGAATCCTTACGGGCTTGCTGGCGCCGGGGCGAAGCCGCCGGACTTCGGATGACGCTGCCCCGCCTGGCTGCCACTCGCCGCTAGTCGTAGCGGGTCCTTCCGCCGCTCCGGTGTCGCCAGCAACAGCTCGACGAGATGCGCCGACTGCTCCAGGCACTGCTCCTGCAGGCCGGCACCGCGCGTCCAGCCGCCGGCAAACAGCAGCGGGCACACGTCTTGTTGGCCCTCCAGGCGCCGCCGGGCGGTGATCTGGTTGTAGCGCTCAATATCGGCTTGCGCCTCGAGGCACTCGGCATCCAGCACGTTGTGCTTGAATAGGGTCCAGGCCTTGGTTTCCAGCGTGGGGTCCAGGGGCGGCAGTCGGTCACGATAGCCTGCCTCGCTGGGTGCGGCGTTCGCCAGCGCCTCGGGGGCGTCCAGGGGTGAGTGGCGCCGTTCGAGCATCTCGCTGCGGGGGATGCAGTTGAGATCATCCACCAGGGAGACGAAGTACTGCGGCAGCCCGGCCTGGTTGTAGGCGGGATTCTCGGCATCGTTCTGGTGGCGATTGGCCACGTAGTCGATGCGGTAGGGGAAGAAGGTGTCCTCGGGGTTGCGCACCTCGATATTGTAAGTGCGCCACAGGTTGCGATCGGGTGGCAGGTGGGCGGCGGCGGTATGACACACGCCGAAGCTACGGGTATAGCGCACCTTGCCGAGAATATGCTGCAGCTCGCGCTGGGTGTCGCTCAGGCCGGAGCCGAAGGTCAGCAGCGGCAGGGCATCTTCGGCATGGGTGGCCATGATCAGCATGTCCGCCTCCCAGCGGCGCTCGCCGGGCGCACGCTCCGTCAGCGTCACGCCCTGCGGCGAGAGGCTGGCTTCCACCTCGATGCTGCGCAGGATCTCGACTCGGGCGCCCGGCGTCAGCGGGTGGGTGATATGCGCGGCCAGGGCCTCCAGCCAGTGCTGGGCGCCGTGCTCGAAGTAGCGGCGGTCCGGGGGCGAGCCGCCCTCCTGAATGCGGTAGTACTCGAAGGGCGCCTGGAGCGGCATGCCGCCCGGGCCGCGATCGTCGGCGAAATACATGGCTGAGATGCGCGGATAGTAGATGGTGTGGCGGATACGCTCCAGCCGGGCCGGCAGCGCTGGGTCCTGCCAGTCGATGGTGACATGCAGCTTATCCGCCGCCGCGTCCAGCATCTCCGCGGGCACGGCGACACAGGCGTCGAAGAAGTCGTCCACCGTGTAGCGCGGGGTAATGCGTCGGCTCTCCACCAGATCGATGGCGCTACGGTGTACCACGGCGATCAGCATCGCCAGCCGGCCGCCTTCAAGCTGGTTCATATCGTGGGCCGGGTCGCTCACGCCGCGGAACAGGTCCCTGTCGTCGGTCAGGGCGATACGCCCGTCGCGGCTGAAATAGCTCTCGGTGTTCTCAAGGGGCTTCATGCGCTCCAGCTCGCCGATCTCGCCGAGTATCGCGCGCAGGCGGTGATAGGTCGCCAGGTTGACGTCATTCACCCCCAGGTCGGCCCAGCGGCGATAGGGCGAATCGGGCATACCCGGATAACGCCGGTTGCCCAGGTCGACCCACACCGTCTCGGCGTTACCGCCCAGGGTGGCCTTGCGCTCGAAGAGGGTGACTTCGAGCGGCCGTGCCGCCTCGCCGCCGGGCTCGTGCCTGCCGAGTTTTTGTAAGTAGTAGGCCAGCGACAGGCCGGAAACCCCGCCGCCGAAGATGGCGACCCGTAGCGGTGCATGGTCCATGATGAAGCTCCCCCGATGACGATTTCCGCAAGCATCCACCAAGAGCACGTCGCCACCAAGGGCCTGAGAGGTGTTGATACCGAAGTGATCCGTTGCGCTGCCTGAGGCGGTTTCAGCGCATGTGCTGATACCGAGGTGATGCGGTCGGCTCTATCACAATACCGTTAGGCTGTGCCAGCCTAGCAACCGGCGAAGCGAGCTCCTGTCAGGGCACACAGCATAGGCTGAGTGTCATATTCTTGGCGGGAAACCTGCGCCCGTTGCGACAGAACGTGGGCGCGTCACGAAGGGAACCAACATGGCTTTCCTGTCACCTGACCCGAAACTGCGAGCGGTAGAACGGCGGAACGCCCGCCTGCGCGCCAAGAGCTTCGCCACGTTTTTCGGCGTCCTGTGGCGTGGGATGGTACGCGGCGTCCTGTTCCTGCTGCGGCATCGCCCGCGCCGCCCAGAGAACTCTGGCCAAGCAGCGCAAGGCAATCAGTGCGACAAGGGGACGAAGTAATCGCCTTGTGATCCCTTTTGACCCAGCTCAGTGTGTTGGAAAGGGGCTCGGTGGTACGAAAGCCTAATGAGCCTGTTTGAGGCACAGTCATAAGCCCCGGAGCCAAATGCTTGGCTCCGGGGTTTTTTGTTTCGGGGGAAGGCAGCCTGGGCTGCTCAGTCTCCTTTGTGGTCAATTTCCTACAATTCTACCGGCGAAGCGCCACAGAAACCCGACCCTGCGATTGTTACGATTTTCGCGCGAGAAACCCGCGAACATTCCAACGATCAATAAATGGACTTCCAGCCGCAGGGAGGCGAAATGGCCCAGGCCACCGGATTGCAATTCACGCTGTCCTTGTCCGGAACCGAGGACCTGGCGGTCATCGCGTTCACCCACCGCGAGCGCCTCTCCGCCCCCTTTGAGCTCACGGTGCGTTTCGCCAGCCGCGACGGTAGCCTCGGCGCTGCCGACGTTCTCGACCGCGAGGCCACCCTGACGATCTGGCAGGAAGGCGAGGTGCTGCGCCGTGTCCACGGTATCGTCAGCGAGTTCGCCCGCGGCGACCGCGGCCACCGCCGCACCTTCTACCGGATCGAGATCCGTCCCGCGCTGTGGCGCCTCGGCCTGCGACACAACTCGCGTATCTTCCAGGAGGTCTCGCCGCTCACCGTGCTCAACACCCTGTGCGATGAGCATGGCCTGACCGACATCGCCTTCGTCGCCACCCGCGAACCCGAGCCGCGGGAATACTGCGTTCAGTACCGTGAGACCGACCTGGCCTTCGTCGAGCGCCTCGCCGCCGAAGAGGGGTTGTTCTACTTTCATGAGTTCTTTGAGGTCGGTGGGGAAGCAGGAGCGCGAGCCGCTCACCGCCTGGTCTTCGCCGACGCGCCCCAGGTTCTTACTCACCTGGGCAGCCGCACCTACCATAGCTGCGCTGGCGGCACGCCGCCGACCCGCCACGTGCGCAAGCTCGAGCAGTTCGCCCGCATCGCCCCGGCCTCCACCACGCTCAAGGACTACTCGTTCAAGCGCCCGGCCTACGGGCAACGGCACGACCACGCCGCACGCGATCTCGAAGCCCACGGGCAGAGGGCCGTCGTAGAAAAAGGGTACGAGCACTACGACTTCCCCGGCCGCTACAAGCACGACGCCTCCGGCGAGGCCTTTACCCGCATACGCCTCGAAGCGTTGCGCCAGGAGGCCAGCACCGCCGACGCCGAGAGCGACCTGCCCGAACTCGCCCCCGGTGTGCACTTCACTCTGACCGACCACGACCTCGACGAGCTCAATCAGGATTGGCAGGTCATCCAGGTCGTCCACCACGGTAGCCAGCCCCAGGCCCTGGAAGAGGACAGTTTCCTTCAGAGCATCGGCCAAGGCCAAGGAGAGGGAGTTGACGGCACGGAAGGCGGCATGACTCGCTACCACAACGAACTGGTGCTGATGCCCGCCGACCTGACCTGGCGCCCCGAGCCCGCCCCCCGGCCCCGGGTCGACGGCCCGCAGGTCGCCTTCGTCGTCGGGCCCGAAGGCGAAGAGATTTACTGCGACGCGCACGGCCGGGTCAAGGTTCAGTTCCCCTGGGACCGCTACGCCGAGCCCAACGAAACCGCCAGTGCTTGGCTCAGGGTGAGCCAGGACTGGGCCGGTGGCGGCTACGGCAGCCTCGCCATCCCCCGCATTGGTCATGAAGTGATCGTCAGCTACCTCGAGGGCGATCCCGACCAGCCGTTGATCACCGGGCGCGTCTACAACGCCGTCAATACGCCGCCCTACGCACTCCCGGCCCACAAGACCCGCACCGTCATCCGCACCCAGAGCCACCAGGGCGAGGGGTTCAACGAACTGCGCCTGGAGGACGAAGCGGGCCAGGAACAGATCTGGCTGCACGCCCAGAAAGACCTGGAGCTGCTGACGAATCACAACCGCACCGAAGAGATCGGCAACGACAGCCACCTCACGGTTTGCCGCCATCGCCTCGGTGAGATCCACGCCGACGACCACCTCAGCGTGCATGGCCAGCGCCACACCCAGGTCGACGGCGACGACCACCTCATCGTCGGCGCCACCCGCCACGAAAAGACCGCTCGCGCCCTGCTCGTCGAAGCCGGGCGGGAGATTCACCACAAGGCCGGCAGCAGAACGGTGATCGACGCCGGCGCCGAGATCACCCTTCAAGCCGGGGGCAGCTTCCTCAAGCTCGACCCCAGCGGCATCACCATCGTCGGCGCCCAGGTCAAGATCAACTCCGGCGGCAGTCCCGGTTCGGGGAGCGGGCAGGGGGCCCAGCCCCCGGAGCTGCCACGGCACGCTGAGGGAGAAGAACACTCGCAGGCCACCTTCTCCGGCCAAGGGCCGAGCCAACGGGCGCCGCTGGTCGAGGCAGAAGGCCTGGGTGAACGGGAGTTGCTCGTCGACGTCACCAGCGGTAGCCGGGATGGTCAGCAGGTGCGTCTGCGCAAGGGGCGGGCCCGGACGAATGGAGAGCAGAACGGATGAGCGAAGGCGATCTCAAGGAACTGCAGGATGAGGAAGTCGCCCTGGGCGTGCGGCGGCGTACCGAATACGATGACGTGGAAGACGGCACCCTGGCGCTGGTGATTCCCAAGCGTGAAGGCAGCGGCGAGATCGAGATACCGCTGGTGGAGCATGCCAGAACCGTTTTCGAGCGCACCGATGGCAACCTTCAGGACAACACCCTGTTGGCCGTACGCCCCCTGGCGGAAATCGGGCGCAACCGGCCCGTTCAGCGGAGTGGGGTAACGATCCATACCGGTATCGCCACTGCCATGTTGCGCCCGGGTTATCTCTACGTCTTCTTCGACAACCGCCTCTGGCGCGAACTCGAGGTCGGCCCCGATGGCAAGCTCAGCGACGTGGACCTGGAACACTATCGTGAGCAGGCCGAGCGGGGCGAGACGCCCAACGAGCGCGGTAGCGAAGGCGAATGGCTCGATGACATCCTGCTACCGGCGATGCTGCAGGGGCAGGCTACCCTGCATCGCGTGCGCCTCGCCTACAGCGAGATTGCCTGGAGCTGGCCCTATATCACCTGGCTCGAAGCGAATCCTGGCCGACTCGAGGCGCGCACCACATCCGTAGGGCATGCCCATGCCGCGATCCTTGACATGGAAGGCTGGCTCTCCATGCAGACCGGTTTCCCCGCCGGTCGCGTGGCCGAGCAGCCGGTACTACGCGAACGCGACCTCGGTGTCGAGCTGATGCTCCAAGCACCGGAGTCTTTTACTCCCGACTTTACCGCGCCGGCAGACGATGAACTGTGCGCCAAGCTCAAGGCCTTATGGGAGCAGGCCGGGGAAACCGATCGTGCTGCCACCCTGGCGCTGGAGTGCGAGGCGGGCACCGATTTGCTGGATGCCATCCGCGATAACCCAGGCATCGTCGCCGTGGCACTACCGGACCCCCTGTTCACGCTGCGCCATGCCCTGGCCCAAATCCACCTCGCCGAACACTACCTGGATGGCCTCGACAGCCGGCTGGCCGACAATCCCTTGGGGCATTCGGCCAAGCTCATTCGTCAGGCCCTCTTTACCGCGCCGAGCAGTGGCGAAGCGAATCCGCTTGCCGAGTTTCAGGGCGCCATCGACCCGGCCAAGCTCGATGCCACCCTGGAGCAGGCCGAACGCAACGCCGCGCTTGATGTCGTGCGCGCTCAGCTCGACGCGCTCCAGCAACTGGCCAGCCAGGGCCAGCTCACCGCCGTGCTACGCGATTCTACCAGCCACGATGAGCTGGGCATCTGCGAAGGCTACGCCCTGTGTGGCGACCTCTACGGCGTGCTGCAACAGCTTCCCGGTGTGCTCCACGACCAGGGCGACACCCACCAGGAAGCCCGTACCCGGCAACTGCTCAAGACGCTGTTGACCGACCGGGAGCTGCAAACGCTCTGGAGTGCCGAGGAGAACGAGGCCGCTGAAGCAGCGGCTGATGACGACAACAACGACGGCAGCGGCAACTTCCGGCCTGCCTTCCTGCGCCGGCTTGCCCAGGACGACCGCGACATCGACGAAGCCCTGGCCGCGAGCCTGGGGCTGGAGACCCTGGGGTTGATCGCCCAAAACCTGACCGAGCAGGAACAAGCCCAGCAGGCCGGTGTGCTCAGTGTGGCCAACGCCGGCAAGGTTGGCGGCTTGGTCAATACGGTGGTGGGGCAATGGAGCCAGGCCGTGCTGCGGGCAGCGGAGCGGGTCGGCGACGATGTAGACGTGATCCACATGCGCCGTGTGTTCACCGCCGTGGGTACCCATGCCAACCTGGTCGATGGCTCCCTGAGGGGCGAGCTGCAAGTCATGCATCGCAGCGATGTCGACTTGAGCCGCTACGTCATCGTCGGTGTGCATGGCGACGGCATCGAGTGGGGCCTGACCGAGCGCGACCGTACCAGTGGCATCCTCCAGACCCAGCGAGACTACCTCTACGCCGAGCAGGTTGACCCTAGGGGCAAAGTGCAAACCTCGACCAGCCCGAAACGCATGTCGTCGGAAGTCGACGACGCTATCCGCCAAGTCGCCGGTCATGTCCTGGTGTACGTACTCCCCGCCGGCCACCCCGAAGCCGCGAAGGTCGCGCAACTGCGCCTGGCCAAGCTTGCGGGGCAAGTAAAAGTGGTGATAGATGGCCCAGCAGTATCGAGATTGTTGGTGGGGTTTGCGATATATAACCTTGGGCGAGAAATTTCAATTGCAGTTGAAGCACGTAATGATGGTGAACTGACGGGGCTTCAGTTTTCTAAGGTGATGACTAGCGCAGTAGATCTGGGCGCCGCAATAATGAAATTGCATGCTGCTCTACATCCAGAGCCAACCTCAATGGCGGGTCGCATTATTCAAAGACCTTTGTTTGATGTTAAGAACTGGCCTATTGTTGGGAAAAGATTGGCTAAGGTGGGGGCGGGTACATTAGTTCGTACCATTGGTCTGGTTAACTTTTTCGCTGGTGTGATGGTGGTTGGAGTCAGCAGCTGGGAGCTGCGTAATAGCTTACAGCAGGGGGATCGTGATGCGGCTCTCGGCCATGGTGTTGCGATTGCCGGCGGTGTGCTATTCCTGGCTGCCCCCCTGATGGCGGGACTGATCATGATTCCTGGCTGGGGATGGGCGCTGCTGGGCCTGGGGCTGGCCATAGGCGGGTCCAGCTATGCCGCGATGAACCAGGATATCCCTTTCGAGCAACTGCTCAAGCAGGGGCCCTTGGGGACCCATCCCGATAGCGCCATGGCATCAGCTGACGATACCGGTTATTACCCTCAGCTGTTGACGCTGCTGAGCCCGGCGCAGATCGAGGTGACACGCTACGGTAGCTTGGGTACCGAAGAGCGCCAGGCGTTGCTGGAAAGCGTATGGGAATCCACGACAGATACCCCTAGCAATCGCGACTATGTAGTCACCATCAATACGCCGCTGATCAGCCGCTACAAGATTGGAGAAACTCTGAGCCTTGCGGTTCAAGAGCTGGAGCAGACCGATACCGGCACCATTACACCCCTTGGTACTTATGAGCGGCTCTCGTATATCACTCGTACACCGGAGCCATTCGAGATCGGTAAGCGCCAGTTGCTGCCGCAGCAAAGTGCGGTACGCTTTCTTGTCAAGCGTAAAGTGGCGGAGGAGAGCTTCCAGATGGCTGGCACCAACGTGTCTTCCACGGCACGCCTGCGCATCGCCCTGCAGGCGAGAATCGAGTGGGAGCTGGGCGAGATGGTGCTACCCACCCCATTGTTGAGCGAGTACGAGCCATTTGTGGAAGGACAGCACGATGCATTGCCGGCCCGGTCGTATCGTACGGTGAACAATCCGATCGCTGATTTCATCAGATCCTTCACGGGGCGCTCCCAGGATCTACGTTACTGGTACATCAAGGAGTTTCAGGTATGAAAGGGGAAAACTCCTGCCATTATGGCGCCGATGCTTACCGTGCTGGTTCCATTCCCGCGATGCCTGTACCGCCAAAGAAGCGCGAGCGTATCGGTGAGGAGCTACTGCCCTTTGGCGATTACGCCGGTATCGATCCCTACCAACAGCTCTGTGAGGATGCTGAGTTCGTTCAGCATCAGGATCATCAGGACAAGTCATTCTATGAGACGGATGACTGGTGGTGGGATCACCAAAGGATACGCTTCCTTAGGCATAATTTAGGAATGTCTGTTTTTCTTGTTGCAATTCCATATTTTATTTTTACCGTATTAGGCATTCTCTTGATGTATGTTAGTACGAAATTGACCTTTTATTTGGATTTTGCAATTGGTGTGCTATCCATTTTTTTAGGACTGCTTTTTTTTGCAGTAGGATTTATTTCTCTGATTGTTACTGTACCTTATATTAACCAGTTTTCTATAAATTTTGTCGTTTTGGCAACGTCGCCTCTTCACAAATATTTTTCCCGCCAGGGTCGGCGCTACATGGACAACCGCTGCAGCGAATTCAACCGCCAAACCGGAATGGTGAGCTTCGCCCAAGGCAAGAAGAAGCCGCCGCTGAAGGCGCCTTTCGTCGAGTTCGATGGCTATGTTGAGCGAGTGGTGCAGCGTGGCGGTATCTTCTATCGGCTGATGTTCGTGCACCGCTACACCGGCAAGCAGTTCAGCCAGACCACACTTAGCGCCATCGTCGACCATAAGCACGAGGTGCACGCCACATGGGACATGCTGCAGCGCTACATGGACGTGAGCCAGCCCATGCCCGACGTGCCACGCCTGGAGCCTTTCCGCCATCTCGACCCCACCACCGCAGAGCACGACCGGCAAACCGGACGTAACCCGCGCTACTGGCGCGACCTGGATCTGGAAGCCTGGAAGAAGGGCGAGGGCGCCGCTCTCCTCAAGGCCCAGATCGACTACCCCTGGTCCCGCCAGCGCTGCCAGCTCACTCCACAGCTTGGCAAAGTGGAGATGGCTTCCTACCGCGAACGGCAGGAGGCCGCGCTTGCATGAGTGAAGCAAACTCCTATCACTAAGGCCCCGGTGCCTACCGTGCCGATGGCCAGGCCTGCGTAAGCCAGGGGATTTAGAAGATCCCCTCCGTAATGGGACCTACCTTCATCCTCCCTGATGAAGGCTTGTCCATTAGCGGCAACGTGTCAGGATGCTGTCCGGGTAGCCACCACTTGCAGATACTGAGCCTTGACTCGAGTACTACCGTCAGTGGCTTCGTTATGACGGTTCCAGTGAGCCTCGAGATCGCGACGCAGTGACTCACGCTCGTCTTCTGCGAGCCTGGCCCAGGCGCGTTCGATGGGGCCGAAGAAGATTCTGTGGAATTCGACCACTTCGGGCACAGAAAAGGGATACTGGAAGATGACAGTCACCGGTTTAGTGTTCAGCTCGCTGACCCCCTCACGCAGGCGCTGGCGTACCGTGGCGGGGTCCCCCCAGAGCGCGGGCGAAGGCACCCCTTCAGGGGGCGGAGCGTGCTGGCCGACGAGCTTGAACATATCGCCGATGAAGCTATCCGGCATCCAGTTGGCCATGGCGATAGTGCCGCCGGGGCGGCATACACGCACCATTTCAGCGGCAGCACGCTCGGGTCGTGGAGCGAACATGGCCCCGTACATGCTCACTACCACGTCGAACGCAGCATCGGGTTGGGCCAGACGCTCGGCATCGTCAACCTCGAAGTGAATGTCCAGGCCTTCGGTGCGTGCTCGAGTACGGGCCTGTTCGATCAGGTTGTCGGCGATATCGATTCCCGTGACCGATGCCCCGGCGCGGGCCGCTGGAATCGCCAGGTTGCCTGTACCGCAGGCGACATCGAGCAGTCGGATCCCGGGCGTGATGTTCAAATCGGAAATGAAGTCGTCGGCATGGTGCTGGATGTATTTGGCGATTTCACCGAAATCGCCGGCCATCCAGGTCTTACGCATGCCCTCCTTGATGGTCTGGATATCAGGAGCATTGCCGGCCATATGGCCCCCTCGCATGGTTTGCCCATGCATTGTCATTGTGGGTTGGAATGCTCTATCCAGTGTAGATGCCGCCGCAGCAAAACATGGCGTAAGAATCAAAAGCCCCCGAGTCATCCGCATGACTCGGGGGCTTTGCGTTACTGTCACCTAATTACTTCGCCGCCAGCGCCACGCCTACCTTCGACCGATTCGGCCGGCCGATGGTCTGGGTGATCCAGGTGCCGGTATCGGCGAGCTTGTCGAGGTCGATGCCGGTCTCGATGCCGAGGCCGTTGAGCAGGTAGACGACGTCTTCACTGGCTACGTTGCCGGAGGCGCCCTTGGCGTAGGGGCAGCCGCCGAGGCCGGCGACGGAGCTGTCCACCACGCTGATGCCTTCTTCCAGCACGGCGTAGAGGTTGGCCAGTGCCTGCCCGTACGTATCATGGAAGTGGGCGGCGAGCTTTTCCATGGGGATGTCGCGGCTCACGGCTTCGATCATGCGCTTGGCGGCGAGTGGGGTGCCCGTGCCGATGGTGTCGCCGAGCGAGACTTCGTAGCAGCCCATGTCATAGAGTGCCTTTGAAACTTCGGCCACCTTGGCCGGGGCGATCTCGCCTTCGTAGGGGCAGCCGAGCACGCAGGAGACGTAGCCACGCACGCGCACGTTGGCCGCTTTCGCTCGTTCCAGTACCGGGGCGAAGCGCTCCAGGGATTCGGCGACGGAGCAGTTGATGTTCTTCTGCGAGAAGGCTTCACTCGCGGCGCCGAATACCGCCACTTCTTCCACGCCGCACTCCAGCGCCGCTTCCAGCCCCTTGAGGTTGGGGGTGAGGGCGGCGTAGGTGATGCCTTGGCGGCGCTTGAGGCCGGTCATCACTTCGCGGTGATCGGCCATTTGCGGCACCCACTTGGGCGAGACGAAGCTGGCGGCTTCGATATAGCCGATGCCGGCAGCACCCAGGCGGTCGATCAGTTCCAGCTTGGTGGCCGTATCGATCGGGTTGGGTTCGTTCTGCAGCCCGTCGCGAGGGCCGACCTCGACCAGGCGCACGCGCTTGGGAAATGCCATGTTCTACACTCCTTCCTGTTCACGGCCGAGGTTATGAACCGCGGCTGATCCGGCGCCAAGCCTTCGCGGAGGCGCTGTGAATCCTTCCTTGGCTATGCCTGAAAACTGGCTGCGCTCGGTCATACTGCGTTAGAAAACGGCTCAAAGTGCTCATTTACAAACACGTAAACTCCGTCTTTTCGCCGTTTTCTGCCTTGTCTGACCTTCGCTCGCCGACTTTTCAAGCCTTAGCCAGGGCGCTACATTTGCCTCGCACTGCATCCTGGCCCCGGCGCCGCTCACCTTGGCGCTCTCGGCTCCGTAGTCAGCTCACTCTGCGGGAGCGAATTCCAGCAACACATCGCCCTGGCCAACCGTATCGCCGGCATTGAAGTGGAAGCTTTCCACGTGGCCGTCGGCGGGGGCGGTCATGGTGTGTTCCATCTTCATGGCCTCCATGACCATCAGCGGCATGCCTTTCTCCACCTTCTGACCCGCTTCCACCAGCAGCGCGACCACGGTGCCGTGCATCGGCGCGGTGAGGGTCGATTCGGCTTCATGGTGGCCATGATCGATGGCGTCGATGCGGCGCCAGAACAGGCGGGTTTCGCCACGCGGGTCGACCATCACGACGACGTTGCCGTCGCGGCGTGCCTGCAGGCGGCGGCGGTGCCCGTTGAGGGTGACGGCCACGGCGTCGCCTTCCAGGTGCTGAAGGCGGGCGGTGAGGGTCTCGCCGCCGATGGTCAGATCCCACGGGTCGGCATCGCTTTCCCGGGTGCCTTCCACGACCACCACGTGTTCCGACCTTTCGTCCTCCTGCACGTGGGCCGGGTCGCACAGGGCGATGCGGATGGTGTGCGGGGCGTTGAGGCGGAAGCCGTCGTGGCGGTCCCACGGCGAATCGCTCTCGCACTCACGGGCGAGCTGGTTCAGGCCGATCAGCGCGGCGCCGGCGTACTCCTCGATGCCGTACTGCTTGGGCGCGAAGAGGGTGGCTTCGTTCTTCTCGATGAAGCGGGTGTCCAGCTCCGCGTTGCGAAAGGCAGGGTGCGTGGCCAACCGCTGCAGGAAGGCGCGGTTGGTCACCACCCCCTGTACGTCCAGTGCCGCCAGGGCCCGGTTCAAGGTGGAGAGTGCCTGGTTGCGGTCGTCGCCGTGAACGATCAGCTTGGCCAGCATGGGGTCGTAGTGCATGGAAACGGCGTCGCCGGTTTCCACGCCACTGTCCAGGCGCACCTGGCGCGGGTCGAGGCCGGCGCCCTTGAGGTCCATGGCGAAGCGCTCGAGGCGGCCGGTGGCGGGCAAGAAGTCCTGCTCCGGGTCTTCGGCGTAGAGACGTGCCTCGAAGCTGTGGCCGGTAATGGTCAGCTCTTCCTGCGACAGCGGCAGCGCTTCGCCCATGGCCACGCGCAGCTGCCACTCGACCAGGTCCTGGCCGGTGATCATCTCGGTGACGGGGTGCTCCACCTGCAGGCGGGTGTTCATCTCCATGAAGTAGAACGAGCCGTCCTTGTCGAGCAGGAACTCGACGGTGCCGGCGCCCACGTAGCCGATCTCCTTGGCGGCGCGCACGGCGGCTTCGCCCATCTCGCGGCGCAGCTCGGGCGTCATGCCGGGGGCGGGGGCTTCCTCGAGCACTTTCTGGTGGCGGCGCTGCACGGAGCAGTCGCGCTCGAACAGGTAGACACCGTTGCCGTGGCTGTCGCAGAACACCTGAACCTCGACGTGGCGCGGCTGGGTCAGGTACTTCTCGATCAGCATGCGGGTGTCGCCGAAGGCGGCCTGGGACTCGCGGCGACAGCCGTCCAGCGCGGCCTGGAAGTTCTCGCCGCTCTCCACCACGCGCATGCCCTTGCCACCACCGCCAGCGCTGGCCTTGAGCAGCACCGGGTAGCCGATCTCATCGGCTTCGCGCCGCAGCAGGGCGTCGTCCTGGTCGTCGCCGTGATAACCCGGCACCAGCGGCACGCCGGCGTTGGCCATGCGCGCCTTGGCGGCGGACTTGTCGCCCATGGCGGCAATGGCGGAGGCGGGGGGGCCGACGAAGGTGATGCCGGCGGCGTCCAGCGCCTGGACGAAGGCGCCGTTCTCGGAGAGGAAGCCGTAGCCGGGGTGAATGGCACCGGCACCGGTGCGCTTGGCGGCTTCCACCACCGCTTCTACCTTCAGGTAGCTCTCGCGGGCGGCGGCCGGGCCCAGGCGCACGGCTTCGTCGGCTTCGCGCACGTGGCGGGCGTTGGCGTCGGCGTCGGAGTAAACGGCCACGGTGCGCAGGCCCATGGCGCGGGCGGTGCGCATCACGCGGCAGGCGATCTCGCCGCGGTTGGCCACCAGCAGGGTGTCGAATGGGGTGGTGCGGGAATCGGTCTGGCTCATGAGCGGCGCTCCGAGGAATTCGTAGTGTCGTCGGCCCAGGCGGGGCGGCGCTTCTCGAAGAAGCTGGTCAGGCCTTCCTGACCTTCGGCGCTCACGCGCAGCTCGCTGATCACGCGGCAGGTGTGCTCGCGGGTGGCCTTGCTGTCGGCGTCGCGGGCCACTTCGGCCAGCAGCGCCTTGGTGGCGCGCTGGGCCTGGGGCGAGCCGGCCAGCAGCGTCTCGATCATCTCGCTGACGGCATCGTCGATGTGGTCGTGGCCGACGATCTGGTGGGCCAGGCCCAGTTCCAGCGCCTTGTCGGCGTCGATGACTTCGGCGGTGAGCGCGTAGCGGCGCATCTGGCGCGAGCCCAGGACGCGCTGCACGTAAGGGCTGATTACCGCGGGCGAGAGGCCGATCTTCACCTCGGAGAGGCAGAACTTGGCCTTTTCGCTGGCGATCACCACGTCACAGCAGGCGGCCAGGCCCACGGCGCCGCCGAAGGCTGCTCCCTGAACACGGCAAATGGTGGGGCAGGGCAGGCTGTCCAGGCCGTGCATCAACTGGGAGAGTTTGCGCGAGTCGGCCAGGTTGCCCTCGAAGTCGTACTCGACCATGCGCTTCATCCAGTTCAGGTCGGCACCGGCGGAGAAGCTCTTGCCCTCGGAGCCCAGCACCACCACGCGCACCTCACCGTGGCGGGCGTCGTCGTGGAGCTTGTGAAGATGCTCGTTGAGTTCGGCGATCAGGTTGTCGTCGAAGGCGTTGTGCACGTCGGGGCGATTCAGTGTCAGCCGGGCCACGCCGCGGTCGTCAATGTTCAGGTTCGAGTATGTCTGTGTCATGGCGACCTCACATCCGGAATACGCCGAACTTGGTGGATTCCACTTCCGCGTTCATCGCAGCGGCAAGCGACAGCCCCAGCACGTCGCGGGTCTGGGCCGGGTCGATCACGCCGTCGTCCCACAGCCGGGCGCTGGCGTAGTAGGGGTGACCCTGGCGCTCGTACTGTTCGCGGGTGGGTTGCTTGAAGGCTTCTTCGTCTTCCTTGCTCCACTCGCGGCCTTCACGTTCGTACTGCTCGCGCTTGACCTGGGCCAGCACGCCGGCAGCCTGTTCGCCGCCCATCACCGAGATGCGCGCGTTGGGCCACATGAAGAGGAGATTGGGATCGTAGGCGCGGCCGCACATGCCGTAGTTGCCGGCGCCGAAACTGCCACCGATCAGCACGGTGAACTTGGGCACCTTGGCGCAGGCCACCGCGGTGACGAGCTTGGCGCCGTGCTTGGCGATGCCTTCGTGCTCGTACTTGGAGCCGACCATGAAGCCGGTGATGTTCTGCAGGAACACCAGCGGGATCTTGCGCTGGGCGCACAGCTCGATGAAGTGCGCGCCCTTCACGGCGGATTCGGAGAACAGCACGCCGTTGTTGGCGACGATGCCCACCGGGTAGCCGTGGATATGGGCGAAGCCGGTGACCAGGGTGTCGCCGTAGTAGCGCTTGAACTCGTCGAAGTCGGAGTCGTCGACGATGCGGCCGATCACCTCGCGCACGTCGAACGGCTTCTTGAGATCGGTGCCGACGATGCCGTAGAGCTCGCTGGGGTCGAGACGCGGGGGCCTGGGCTCCTGCATCTTGAGCTGGCCGCGCTTCTGCCAGTTCAGCCGCGACACACAGGCGCGGGCGAGCTGCAGGGCGTGGGCGTCGTTCTCGGCGTAGTGGTCGGCGACGCCGCTCTTCTTGGCGTGCACGTCGGCACCGCCCAGGTCCTCGGCGCTGATGCTCTCGCCGGTGGCGGCTTTTACCAGTGGCGGGCCGCCGAGGAAGATGGTGCCCTGTTCCTTGACGATGATCGACTCGTCGGCCATGGCCGGCACGTAGGCGCCGCCGGCGGTACAGGAGCCCATCACCACGGCGATCTGCGGGATGCCTTCGGCGGAGAGGGTGGCCTGGTTGTAGAAGATGCGGCCGAAGTGATCGCGGTCGGGGAACACTTCGTCCTGGCGGGGCAGGAAGGCGCCGCCGGAGTCGACCAGGTAGATGCAGGGCAGGCGGTGCTTGCGGGCGATCTCCTGGGCGCGAATGTGTTTTTTCACCGTGAGGGGGTAGTACGTGCCGCCCTTGACGGTGGCGTCGTTGGCGACGATCACGCACTCCACGCCGGAAACGCGGCCGATACCCGTCACCACGCCCGCGGCGGGCACGTCGCTCTCGTAGACCTCATGCGCGGCCAGCGCCGAGAACTCGAGGAACGGCGAGCCCTCGTCGATGAGGTGGTCGATGCGGTCGCGCACGAACAGCTTGCCGCGGGATTCGTGCCGCGTGCGTGCTTTCTCGCCGCCGCCCTGGCTGATGGCCGCGGTCAGCTCGCGCAGCTTCATCACCTCGTGGCGCATGGCCTTTTCGTTGGCCTGGAAGCCGTCGCTGCGCGGATTGACTTGGGTGTTCAGGATCGCCATCGGGGTTCCCCTTACTTGGACTCGTTGAACAACTCGCGACCGATCAGCATGCGGCGAATCTCGCTGGTGCCGGCACCGATCTCGTAGAGCTTGGCGTCGCGCAGCAGGCGCCCGGTGGGGTACTCGTTGATGTAGCCGTTGCCGCCAAGCAGCTGGATGGCGTCCAGCGCCACCTGGGTGGCTTTCTCGGCGCAGTAGAGGATCACGCCGGCGGCATCCTTGCGCGACGTCTGGCCGCGGTCGCAGGCGGCCGCCACGGTGTAGAGGTACGCGCGGCAGGCGTTCAGCGTGGTGTACATGTCGGCGATCTTGCCTTGCACCAGCTGGAACTCACCGATGGACTGATCGAACTGCTTGCGCTCGTGGACATAGGGCACCACGACATCCATGGCGGCCTGCATGATGCCGATGGGGCCGGCGGCGAGCACGGTGCGCTCGTAGTCCAGGCCGCTCATCAGTACGCGCACGCCTTTGCCTTCCTCGCCCAGGATGTTCTCGGCCGGCACTTCGCAATCCTGGAACACGAGTTCGCAGGTGTTGGAGCCGCGCATGCCCAGCTTGTCGAGCTTCTGGGCGGTGGAGAAGCCGGCAAAGCCCTTCTCGATGATGAAGGCGGTAATGCCCTTGGAGCCGGCGTCCGGGTCGGTCTTGGCGTAGACCACCAGCACATCGGCATCGGGGCCGTTGGTGATCCACATCTTGTTGCCGTTGAGAATGTACTTGTCGCCGTCCTTGCGGGCGCGCAGCTTCATCGAGACCACATCGGAACCGGCACCCGGCTCGGACATGGCCAGTGCGCCGACGTGCTCGCCGCTGATCAGCCTGGGCAGGTACTTGGCCTTCTGCTCGGCACTGGCGTTGATCTTGAGCTGGTTCACGCACAGGTTGGAGTGTGCACCGTAGGAGAGGCCTACCGAGGCGCTGGCGCGGGAGATTTCCTCCATGGCGATGCAGTGCGCCAGGTAACCCATGCCGCTGCCACCGTCCTCTTCCGGCACGGTAATGCCGAGCAGGCCCATGTCGCCGAACTTCCGCCACAGCTCGTTGGGAAACTCGTTCTTCTCGTCGATCTCGGCGGCGCGCGGGGCGATCTCGTCGCGAGCGAAGGCATTCACGTGGTCGCGCAGCATGTTGAGTTCGTCATCGAGGCCGAAGTCGAGGGGCTTGTAGGACGTGAACATGGCGGCGGAACTCCCTTGTGTCAGTGGTAGACCAGCGGTTGGCTAGCAGTGCGGACGCAACAGCGGCTCGCAGTGTATTCAGGATGGTACAAGACTAGGCGAGGTTGACGTTAACGTAAAGTGCAGCCTCGGGACGTGCGACGAATGTCGAAGAAAGATGCCACCGGCCCTGGGCCGGTGGCTTGGACTGGCTCAGCTCATGAGCAGAGTGAGCTTGTGGTAGAGAGGAATCCCAATCAACACGTTCAGAGGAAAAGTGAAGCCGAGGGAGGCCAGCATGGCCAGGCCGATGTTGGCTTGGGGAATGGCGGTGCGCATGGCGGCCGGCGCGGCGATGTACGACGCACTGGCGGCGAGTGCCGTGAGAATCATCAGCGAGCCGGTGGGCAGTCCCAACAGCAGGCCGACCGACAGGCCGGCCATCGCCAGGCAGAACGGCGCCACCAGGGCGAAGGTGAGAAGACGCCAGTGGAACCAGGGAATGGGGCGCAGGGTTTCCGCCGCGGTCAGGCCCATTTGGAGCAGGAACAGGGCCAGCACGGCGTGGAAGGCGCCCATCAGCAGGTCGGTGACGTCGGCACCTTCCGCCGGACCGTACATGGCACCGATCACCGCCCCGCCTGCCAGCAGGATCACGCCGCGGTTGGTCAGCGTCTCGTGCCAGATGCCCTGCATCGCTTCGCCGGAGCCCTTGCCGGCATGGCGACGGTAAAGCGCAATGGCGACCATGATCGCCGGCAGTTCCATCATCACCAGGTAGAGCGTGACCTCGGCGCCGATGGGCAAGGCGCGGCTCTCGGCAAAGGCCAGCGCCACGGCAAAGGTGCCGGCGCTCACCGAGCCGTAGTGAGCGGCTACGCTGGCGCTGTCGGCGGGTGAGAGCCGTACCAGGCGGCGCAGCACTGGCATCAGGACCAGCGGGATCAACCCCCCCAGTGCTGCCACGGCGAGCAGTTCCGGTATCAGGGACCAGTGGAGATTGCCGTACAGCGACATGCCGCCCTTGAGGCCGATGGTCAGCATCAGCAGCAGGCTCAGGGTGTCGTAGGCGGCCTTGGGAATGGTCAGGTCGGACTTCACGATGCCGGCAAGCAGGCCGAGCAGAAAGAACATCACAACGATGTCGGGCATGAGACTCCCTTCTTCTAATGATGCAATGGCAGGGTAGTCGCGGATTGTGAAGATTGCGTGGTATGGATTCCAATTGAATCTAAGCCTTCCTACAATAGGCGATTCTCTATGTCGACTGCCTCGGAGCCACCAATGAACGTGCGCCACCTGACGTTTCGCTTGCTGCAAGTGTATGTCGCCGTGGTACGCAGTGGGTCGGTCAGCGAGGCCGCACGCCAGCTCCACCTGACCCAGCCGACCGTCTCCCAGCAGCTCAAGCGCTTGAGCGAAGCGGTAGGTGAGCCGCTGCTGACCGTGCGCCAGGGGCGGCTGGTCTTGACGGAGGCGGGGCGGGAGCTCTACCGGGCCAGTCGCGAGGTGCTGGGCCGGTTCGACGATTTTCAGGATTACCTCGCGGCGCTGCGAGGCGGTGAGCGGGGGCGCTTCAGCATTGCCCTGGTCAATACCGCACAGTATGTTCTGCCGCGGCTGCTCGGGCCCTTCAGCCAGGCCTTTCCCGAAGTCGACGTGACCCTGCACATCGGCAACCGCCGCCAGATGCTCACGCGCTTCGAGCGCCAGGATGATGACCTGTATGTCTTCAGTCATCCGCCGTCGCTGGTACATGCCCTGGCGGGCCGTTTCCTGCGTAACCCCTTGGTGGTCGTGGCGCCCCAGGCCCATCCCCTGGCGCATCGCGAGCGCATCGCCATGAGCGAACTGATGGGCGAGCGCTTCCTGCTGCGCGAGCCGGGCTCCGCGACGCGCATGATGTTCGAGGGCTGGCTGCAGGAGCACGGCCTGTCGCTGGGTCCGACCCTGCAAATGGCCAGCAACGAGGCGATTCGCGTTGGCGTGGGGGCCGGCATGGGGCTGGCGGTGCTCTCCGAGCACGTGCTGCCGCCCGAGCACCCTGACATCGCCATCCTGCCGGTGGTCGATTTCCCTATCGAGAGCCACTGGCAGTTCATCGTGCGCCGCGACCGCCGCTTGCCTCACGCCGCGCAGGGTTTCCTCGGCTTTGCCGCGGGGCACCTCGACGAATGCGTGGAGCCGCGGTTCGTGGCCAATGAACTACGTACCTTGCTGGAGCGGCTGGAGGCTTCGCCACTGGAGGTCTAGCCTCGTCCGTCCGTCCACCTGCCACGCCCCCGTTCGGGCACCAGGCGGCCGAAATAGAGCAGCCCGAAGGCCAGCCAGGCCACGGTGAGCACGAGGGTCAACCCGAGCACGGTGACGGCGCCGAACTCGGCGATCAGCGGGACCGAGGCGGCGGTGAACAGGCCGCCGCCGACCACGGGCTCGAACATCAGCTGCTTGTAGCCGAAGCTCTCGAAGGCGCCGGAGCGATTTTTCGGGTCGGCCATGCGCATCAGCAGCAGGCCGGTGACCGTCACCCCCATCGACTGGCCGAAGTCGCCGATGCCGCGTTCGAACCAGTTTTCGGGAATCACTCGGGGCGCGATCACGATCAGCACGAACAGGCACCAGGCGATGCCGGCCACTGCCAGCAGCAGGAACGGTACGAGGTATTCGCCCAGCGCGGTGAGCGAAAGCGTGGCCAGCGCCGCCACGATGGTGAAGTCGAGTGCGGTACCGGCGATGCGCGACATGGTGCGGCTCGAGACGTGCGGCTCGAGGCCGAAACGAGTCACGCAGAGCTGCACGATCACGCCGCCGATCATGGCGATGGGAAACAGGGGGACGTGGGCCAGGACCTCGAGCCCGTCATCCTGGGCCCAGGTCTGCTGTTCGATCCATTGCAGGGCGCTGAGGATCAGCCAGCCGATGACGATGGCAATGCCGACCAGTCCGATGTGCAAACTCAGCGGATCGGCCGTTTCCTCCTCTTGGGCGAGCTGCTTCTTGAACTCGCTGTAGTCCTCGGTGGAGGGGCGTTCGTTCTGCTCGGCCTCCTCCTGTTCCCGGCCATTTGTCGCCTTGCTTTTCTCTTCCAGCGTGACGACGCCGCGCCGCGCGGCCACGTTGATCATCAGGGTGCCGATCAGCACGCCCGAGACGATGCCTATGGTGGCCAGGCCCAACGCCAGATCGGCGCCTTCCTCGAAGCCCAGCTCGGCGAAGGTATCCGCCATGCCGGCTGCCGTACCGTGGCCCCCTTCGAAGCCGATCTCGATCAGGGCGCCGGCCATGGGGTTCATGCCGAAGACGGGGGCGAGCACCAGCAGCGCCAGCGAGAGCCCGACCACATACTGGCCCCAGGCCATGGTCTGGCCGACCACGACCTGTGGGCCGGCACGCAGCCAGATGGTGCGCAACCCAGGAATGGGGCGGCCGATGAACAGCGCTGCGAACACGACGTTGATCAGCAAGCCGGGAAGGGCGGCCCAGCTTTCGTGGATGAAGACAGGGAACATGCCGGCCGGTTCGGCGTAGGGCAGGTTCACGACCTGGCCGAGTGCGTCGGGTCCGAGCAGCAGCAGGATCAGGCCGGCAATGACGGAGCTGGGCAGAAACAAGCGCCGCAGCATGGCGGAATGGAAAAGAATGGCATTGCTTGCCAGCAGTGCCAATGCGAGCAGCATCAGCGCGACGAAAAGTTCACCTACCGTGAGCGACATGACCGGCTCCCTCCCTGGGCTGTCTGGCTTCCGTTTCACTCGTTTCAGCGTAGACGAATCCCGCCTCTGGCCCGTGCTGTGCGGCCAGACCCGCCGCGTCGCCACGGCAGGGCCTGGGAAAGATGCGCCGCATGGCCGGCGCGTGCCAGTATGTGCGGGATCGAATAGTCAGGATGCGCTTCATGACCCGTTTGTTCAGGAAACACTACCATCCGGCTGGCACGGCGCCAGGCACCCTGCGTGAGCTGTCGCTGGAACAGGCGGGCCTGCTCGGCCCCGCCACGTTCAACCTGGCCCGCCGCGAGTCGGGGCGTTGGGGCGGGATGCAGGAGATACCGGTAGAAGAGATCCCCCAGGCGGCCGCGGAGGGCCCGCTGTGCTGGCTGCACGTGCAGGGGCTGCCTCACGCCGAGGAACTCGAACTGCTCGGCGAGCGGGTGGGCCTGCATCCGCTCGCCCAGGAGGACATCCTCAACGGCGGCCAGCGGCCCAAGGTCGAGCGTTTCGACGACGCACTGGTGGTCATCCTCGGCATTCCCGAGCTCGACGCAGAGGGCGACCTCCACCTTTACCAGCTCTCGCTGTTCATGGGAGCCAATATCGTCGTCAGCGTGATGGGCGAGACCCTGGATCCCTTCGTGGTTTTCCGGCGCCGCCTCAAGGAGAGCGGAGGGCGCGCCCTGGGCGAGCCCGATGACCTGCTTTACGGCATGCTCGATGCCGCCGTCGACCATGCCTTTCCGGTACTCGACAGCGTCGGCGAGCGCATCGAGGAGCTGGAGAACGAGATCCTCGATCGTCCTGACAGCTCGACGCTGGAACGCCTGCATGGGCTGAAGCGCGAGCTGATCATGCTGCGCCGCTACCTCTGGCCCACCCGTGAGGTCATCAACCAGCTGCTGCGCGACCATAACGACCTGTTCACGCCCGATACCCGGTTGTGGATGCGCGATGTCTACGACCACACCGTTCAGGTGATCGACCTGGTGGAGAGTTACCGCGACATGACGGCGAGCCTGCTCGATGTCTATCTTTCCAGCATGAGCCACCGGCTCAACGAGAGCATGCGTACCCTGACCCTCATTGCCACCATCTTTATGCCGCTGACCTTCATCGCCGGCGTGTACGGCAAGAACTTCGAGAATCCCGACAGCCCCTTCGCCATGCCCGAGCTCGGCTGGTACTGGGGCTATCCCATGGTATGGGGCGTGATGATCTTGATGGCCATCGGAATGGTGGTGTGGTTCAAGCGCAAGCGCTGGTTCTAGGTGCCTTAGGAGTGCGCCGCCATGAATTACCCCCTCGTCGAGGTGCGTGATTATCCCGACCGCGTCTTGACCGACCGCCGCGACTTTCACCAGCTGTTGCTGGGTCTCGACGGTGCACTGGAGCTCGAGTCGGCCGGCCGGCTGGTGCATGTGACCCGTGGCGTCCTGACGCCGGTGACCAGTGGCGAGACTCATCACTATCTGGCGCCGTGTGACAACCGCGTGCTGGTGCTCGACCTGCCCGAGTCATGGTGTGAAGCGCTGGCCTTCGAGGGGCTGTTCGACGGGCAGGCGCGGCGTCTGCCCGAGCCATTGATCGCTTGCGTGCCGAAACTGGCGGCAGAGACGCTGGAAAGAGAGGAGCGGGACGGCGCGGGACTGCTGTTGGCTAGCTGGTTGCAAAGAGCGCTAGCCTCAGGCGGTCGACGTGCCCGGTCGCCTCGGCTGAGGTTGCTCGAGCTTTTGCCGGCCATGCGCGCTGACCTGGCGCATCCCTGGCGCGTTACCGAGATGGCCCGGCGTTGCCACTTGGCCGACGCCGTCTTTGCGCGGCAATTCCGCGCCCTGACCGGTCTTTCCCCGCACGAATGGCTCGTGCGCGAGCGGTTGGTGCGCGCCCGGGATTGGCTGCAGGCAGGCAACGCCCCGCTGACGGAAATCGCCCACGCCTGCGGTTTCGCCGATAGCGCCCATTTCTCGCGCAGCTTTCGGTGCAGGCACGGTGTCTCACCGAGCGAATGGCGCCGGGCGTCGGCGGGCAGCCAGTCACAAAGACGTCAGGATTCGACAAGCTCCGCCGTTCAATGATGCGCATGCTGCGGGCTCGACATCGCTGACGAGGCCACCACATGTCCGCCCTGACCCGAAACCAGGCGACCATCATCGGCGCCACCACCGTGCTCAACTGGTCGCTGCTCGCCACCTTGACCCAGCTCTCCGGTCCGGTGCCACCGTTCCTGCTTACCGGGCTGGCCTTCGGACTCGCCTTCCTGTGCTTTCTTGCCTGGAGCTTCGTCCGTCGGGAGTCGCTCCTCGCCCCGCTGCGCCAGACGCCTTCCGTATGGGCGCTGGGTGTCGGCGGGTTGTTCGGCTATCACGCGCTTTACTTCGTCGCCCAGCAGAACGCACCGCCGGCCAACGCGGGTTTGATCAGCTATCTCTGGCCGCTGCTCATCGTGCTGTTTGTTGGCTTGCTGCCGGGAGAGCGGGTGTTACCTCAGCATGTCGTCGGCGGGCTGCTGGGCTTCGGCGGTGCGGCGCTGCTGATTGGCGGCGATCTGGGGAGTGGTGGCGGCGTGTTGGGCTATGGGGCGGCCTTCGCCTGTGCCCTGGTCTGGAGCGGCTATTCGGTGCTTTCGCGAGCCAATAAGGCGGTGCCGACCTCAGCCGTGGGAGGATTTTGCCTGGTGACGGCGCTGCTGGCCTTCGCTTGTCATGCCCTGTTCGAAAAGTCGAGCTGGCCCCAGGGGAGCCAGTGGCTGGGCGTGGTAGGCCTCGGCCTGGGGCCGGTGGGTAGCGCCTTCTTCACCTGGGATGTCGGCGTCAAGCACGGCGACCTGCAGCTGCTCGGGCTGCTGGCCTATGCCACGCCGCTGGTCTCCACCGTGGTGCTGGTAGTGGCCGGCTATGCCGAGGCCACGCCGCTGCTGGCTTTGGCGGCTGGCGTGATCACCCTCGGCATGCTGGTCGGCAGTGGCGCCTTCACCCAACGCACGCCTGCCCCCGCGTGACGCTCAAGACTCGCCCCCGCCGTGCTTCTTCGGAGCGCGGCGTCCCGGGGTGGCGGCGAGCGGGCGGAATTCTTCGCCGAACACGGCATTGAGGTCGAAAGTGGAGTGCTTGCCGATGGCATCGAGGTTTTGCTCGAGCCACTGATCTGCCCAGCCGCGCCCTTGGCGATAGAGTCGCGAGACGAAGTCCCACTGCGCATTGAGCTTGCTCGAGGCGGAGAGCTGCTCCACCTCCTGCTCGGCGTGGATCAGGTGCAGGCGCATGGAACGGTAGCGCTCCACCTCGAGGCCCTCGGCATCGATCAACTGCTGCAACAGCTGGATACTGCGCAGCTCCTTGATCAGGCTCGAATTGAACGTAATCTCGTTGATGCGATTGACGATATCGCGGGCACTGTCGGGCAGTCGGCGTCGCTCCAGCGGGTTGACCTGGACCACCACCAGGTCCTGGCAATCGAGATTGTCGACCAATGGGAATAGCGCCGGGTTGCCGCTGTAGCCGCCGTCCCAGTAGGCCTCGCCGTCGATCTCGACTGCCGGGAACATGAACGGCAGGCAGGCCGAGGCCATGACCGTGTCCACCGTGATATCCGGTTGCTGGAAGATCTTGGCGCGTCCGGTGCGTACGTTGGTGGCGGTCACGTACACCTGGGTCCTGCGGCAGGCGTTGACCCGATCGAAGTCGACCAGCTTGCAGACAAGGTCGCGCAGGGGGTTGAAGCCCATGGGGTTGAGCTTGGCCGGCGCGATGAGCTGGGTCAGGCTCTCGAACATCAGGTAGCTGGGCGAGTAATCGAGACTGCCGGTACCGGTCAGCCAATCCCAGGGCGTGGGCTGGATGGGCGAGAAGCGCGCCGCATCACTGACCTCACGCCAGAAATGGTGAAGCGCCTCGCGGGCGCCTTCGCGGCCACCGCGGTGAAGGCCATCCGCCAGGACCACGGCATTCATTGCTCCGGCGCTGGTGCCACTGACGCCGTCGATCTCCAGCCCTTCCTCTTTCAACAGCCGATCGAGCACGCCCCAGGTCAGCGCGCCGTGAGAGCCGCCGCCCTGAAGTGCGAGGTCGATGTGCTTGCAATCTTCCTTGGGCATGCCAACTCCTGCGTCTTGGATATTGCATTGCAGTGTAGGAGGCACAAGCGGCCCTCGCCTACTTCGGATGCCAGGTGGCCTTGTGCTGCGTTGGCATCTAAGGGCCTTGTACTAAAGTCTAAGAGTGTGGATAATATGAAAAATGCTTCCACAAACGTACCGGAGGCGGTCTCTCAAGGAGCCGTAACGAGCCATGACCACACTGCGTTTCTCCACCATCTGGGATCTTCCGCTGGTTATCCGCCGCGAGGCTGAGGCGACCCCGGCCGCACCGGCTGCCGAACGCTTCCTGACCATCTGGGACAGCCCGCGTCCGCGTCGCAGCAAGTCTGCCGAAGGCAAGCGCGCCTCACGCAAGCTGAGCAAGTTCTATATCTGATCCTGGCGTGCCCGCCAGTAGCGCAACGGACGCAAGATAGCCAAGCGCCCATGCCGGGAAACCGGCATGGGCGCACTTGCTTCTGGTGGCCTGAAGGGTTCAGTCCGTCAGCACAGCCGGGAACCGAGCAGCAGCAGGGAGGCGTCGGCGTTCTGCCAGCCCCACCAGGCCAAAGCCAAGGCGCCGCCCAGCGCCAGCAGGGCGGCGAGTTTACATGTTGGGATTCGGCTCATGTCGGGGTTCCCTGAACCGCGTGGCGCTCGATCGGCGCCTCGCTGATGAACCAGTGAAGCAGGGCCGCCGCCACCGAAAGCAGGATGGCGAGTTTCCACACCACATCGTAGTCGCCGTGCAGGTCGTAGAGCATGCCTCCCAGCCACACCCCGGTGAACGAGCCGAGCTGGTGGAAGAGGAAGACGATGCCCCCGAGCATGGAGAGGTGGCGAACGCCGAACACCGCGGCCACGATGCCGTTGGTCAGCGGTACCGTGGAGAGCCACAGCAGGCCGATGGCGATACCGAACAGGTAGGCGCTGGCGGGGCTCAGCGGCAGGAACACGAAAGCTGCGATCACCGCTCCGCGCGCAAGGTAGAGCCAGCTGAGTAGGCGCGGCTTGGAGTAGAGCCCGCCCAGCCAGCCGGCAGCATAAGTGCCGAAGATGTTGAACAGGCCCACCAGGGCCAGGGTGGTACTGCCCACCTGCACGGCCAGGCCGTTATCGAACAGGTAACCGGGCAGGTGTACGCCGATGAATACCACCTGGAAGCCGCAGACGAAGAAGCCCAGGCACAGCAGCCAGAAGCCGCGATGACCGGCGGCCTCGTCCAGCGCACCGCGCAGCGAAAGTTCCGTCGCCTGGCGCGCCGAGGGTCGATCCTTCAGCATGGCGCCGAGCGGTACCATCATAGCGGCCAGGGCGCCCATCGCCAGCAGTGCGGCGGACCAGCCAAGCCAGCCGAGCAGGCCCAGGGTGCCCGGCAGCATGGCGAACTGGCCGAACGAGCCCGCCGCGCTGACGATGCCCATGGCCATGCTGCGTTTTTCGGGCGCTACCGCGCGGCCCACGGCACCGAGAATCACCGAGAAAGTCGTGCCCGAAAGCCCCAGGCCGATCAGCAGCCCGGCGGAGAGCGACATGCCCAGCGCCGATTCGGAAAGCCCCATAAAGAGGAGGCCGAGAGCATAGAGGGCGCCACCGGCGGTCACCACGCGGGCCGCACCAAAGCGATCGGCCAGGGCACCGGTGAAAGGCTGCGAGAGGCCCCAGATGAGATTCTGCAACGCCAGGGCGAAGGCGAATACTTCGCGCCCCCAGCCCAGTTCGCTGCTCATCGGCTCGAGAAACAGGCCGAAACCGTGGCGTAGCCCCATGGCCAGCGAAATGACCAGGCTGCCAAGCAGGATCAGCAGCAGCGAATGGCGACGAAGGGCGTCCATGATACGTTCCAGTTTGCAGCCTAATGAACCCGCAATATCGCGCTTTACCGCGCTCTCGGCAATGTCGCCGTTCAGCGACTCGCCTGTAGCCGTCACGCCACAGGTGTAAAGTGGCTGAACTTCGCTATCATGAACAGTGTTCGACTACATGGAGATACGTCATGTCACGACGTCTGTTGTTACCGTTACTCATCCTCCTGTCTGCCATTCTGGTGGCGGGGTGCAGCTACCAGCCGGCACGCATCAAGTCGGAGCCGCTGGTGGTCATCGACGATGGGCGTGGCGGCCACCACGGCGGGGGCTTCTGTCCTCCTGGCCAGGCGAAGAAAGGCCGCTGCTGAGAGCAAGCGACATCATCGAGGTACGCTAGACGAAGAAAAGGGCCGTAGCGGCAACGACGCCGCATGGGAAACGAAAGGAGCGTCACGACACCGCCCTGCGAGGTATACGCCATGAGAATGTCCCTGCGATTGGTCACCCTGGCTTTCCTGCCTGTCATGCTGATGGTCTCCGGCTGCAGCTATTCACCGGCGCGCGTTACGCCCGAGCCCTTGGTCGTGGTGGATGGCAGCCATCGGCATTATCACGAAGGCAAGCACCGCCATCGTCACTATGACGATCATTATCATGATCGCCGCCGCTACGACGGCTACCGGTACCATGACCGTCGTCATGCCGACCGGCGACGCGGACGCTTCTGTCCGCCGGGGCATGCCATGAAAGGCAACTGCTGATACGAACACCTGCAGCGGGCCGTGACGGTTTCGTCTTGGCTGATGTCGGAGTAGGGTAGAGGGTATCCCTGACTGAACGGACCCCAAGAAACCGTCATGGCTCTTCTCGACCTGCGCACCTCCAACCTGGGGCAGGAGCACGTCGCACATGCGCATTCGCACCATCAGCTGATACTGGCGACCTGCGGCACCACCGAACTCACCATCGAAGGTATCGGCGACCGTGTCACCGGAGGTCGCGGTTGCCTGATCCCGTGCGCGCATCATCACGAATACCAGGGCGACGGGCGCAACCGGACGCTCGTGCTTGACGTCTCGCTCGCGGCCCTGGGCGACCTGCACGATGGCGATGGCCTGCAACGGCTGTTCGATCGCCCGCGTTTCTTTCCCGTATCGAGCCGCCTCAATCACCTTGCCGTCACGTTGATGTCGCAGCTCGAGCAGTTCCCGGCGCTACATAGCGAGATCGCCGCCTTGCTGCTGCGAGCGCTCTATCTCCAGCTCGAGGATGAGCTGCCAGGCCCGCCATCCGCTTTTTCCCATGGCCGTCGCGCTAGCGAGCGCATCGATCTCGAGCGTCTCGATGCCTGGATCGACCGTCACCTGGCCGACGAGATCCGGGTCGACCAACTGGCGGCGCGTTGTGCACTGAGCCCGGGCCATTTCCATGCCCTGTTCCGCGACCTGACCGGTGTCACGCCACTGGCCCATGTCCAGCGGCGCCGGCTGGAACATGCGCGGGCGCTGGTTCGCCACAGCGGCCTGAGCCTGGGGCACATCGCCACGCTGGTCGGTTTCCGCGACCAGGGAAGTTTCAGC
Source organism: Billgrantia hypersalina (assembly GCF_052584175.1). Lineage (NCBI taxonomy): Bacteria > Pseudomonadati > Pseudomonadota > Gammaproteobacteria > Oceanospirillales > Halomonadaceae > Billgrantia > Billgrantia hypersalina. Next base: position 80,219 of record NZ_JBMIQI010000003.1, on the reverse strand, counting down.
CGCGCCTACCGGCGCCAGTTCGAGATGTCTCCCTCCACCGAGCGTCGCGATTACTGAGCCTGGGGCAAGAAGACGCGAGTCAGGGGCAAGCGCTGTACCAGCCAGCGTTCTAGGCTAACCGGGAGGAACCCACAAAAGCACAATCATAACGAGGTGGATCATGACTCCGAAGCCGCTGACCCGTCTGGCAGCGCTTGCCGCATTGCCGTTGGCCGTCGCCAGTGCCAACGTTCAGGCCCAATCCCACGAAATGGCCATCGCCACCCTCTTGCCCGAAGACATGGGCAACAACGAGGTCTATCCCGCCCTGGTGCACTTCAAGAATCTGGTCGAGACACGCACGGACGGCGAGGTGGAGGTGGTGATCTTCGCCGGCGGCCAGCTCGGCTCCGAGGTGGAGACGGCCTCGGAAGTACAGGGCGGGCGAACGCTGCAATCGACGATCATCACCACGGGGGCGATGTCCTCCTTCTACGACGACTACCAGCTTATGACCGCGCCGTTCCTGTTCGACAACTGGCGCCAGGCCTGGACCTTCTTCGATAGCGAGTGGTTCGCCGACTTCATGTCCGGCACCATCGAGGAAGCCAACATGCGCTACCTGGGTACCTTCGACGACGGCGGCGGCTTCGTGGCATTCACCAACAACGAGCGACTGATCGAGACGGTCGAGGACCTGGAAGGCCTCAACATCCGCACCGAGGAGAACCCGGGGCACGTCGCGATCATGAAGGCGCTGGGCGCCTCGGCCACGCCGCTGCCCTGGGGCGAGCTGATCACGGCGCTGGAGACCGGCCTGGCCGACGGCCAGTTCAATGCGCCGGTGCTCAACGTCACCTTCAATTTCGATGAAGTGACCGACTACACCACGCTCACCGGCCACGTCTACAACAGCGCCGCCTGGCTGATCAGCGAGGATTGGTTCCAGGAGCTGAGCGAGGAGCATCAGGCCGCCATCGTCACCTCGGCGCGCGAAGCCATCGAGCTCTCCCACGGCATGTCGGGGGCGCTGGCCACCGCCAGCTGGGAGGAGTCCTGCGAGCGTTTCGAGGCGTGCTACATCATGCCTTCCGAGGAGCGCGAGCGCATGGCGGAGATCGCTCGCCCGGCGTGGAAGGAGTGGATCGTCGACGACTTCGGCATCGAAGCCGAGCAAGTGGATGCGTTTCTCGAGGAGGTCGCCCGGGTGGGCGAGGAAGTGGCCGAGACGGACGTGTCGGTCTACGGCCGGTAACGTACGGTTCGCTTGCATGCTCAACGTCACCCCTCGGCCGGCACGGCCGACCGAGGGTCCCTTCGAGGCTATCCGATGCAACTCCTCCGGCCCCTGCGCCGCCTGAGCGACACGGTCAACCAGGCGGCGATCGTGATGTGCGTGGCCTGCGTGCTGATCATGCTGGGCATCTCCTTCACGGCGTTTCTCTACAAGCTGGCCACCGGCAGCTCGCTGAGCTGGACCTATTCGCTGGCGCGGCTCTTTCTGCCCTGGATCGGCTTTCTCTCCATGACCATCTCGCTGCGCTACGGTGAGCACGTGGCCATGACGCTGCTGGTGCGCAGCCTGCCGCGGGCACTGTTGCAGCTAGCCGCCGGCCTGTGTCTGGCCGTGATCGGCCTGTTCGGTGCGCTGCTGCTCTGGTACGGCTGGGATTATTTCCTCGGCGCCACCCAGGTGTACATGGTGTCGGATCGTATCCAGATCCCCGGCAAGTTCACCGCCATCGTGATGCCCCTCAGCGGTGCCATCATCCTGCTCCACCTGGTGCAGGGTTTCGCCTTGCTCGAACACTTCATCGACGACGAGTCGGCCATCGACGAGCTGATCGAGACCCTCGATACCGAGACTGCCGAAGCGGAGGAGCGCGCATGACGCCTGCCATCGTCACCTTCGTCGTCCTGCTGCTGATCGGTGCGCCCGTCGCGGTGGTGATGGCGCTTTCCGGCCTGGCCGGCGGCTACGCCATGGGCGGCGAACGCATGCTCGGGATCATTGCCGACCGCATGTTCTCCGGCGTTTCGGGCTTCCTGCTGATCGCCGTTCCTTATTTCATCTTCACCGCCGAACTGATGAACCAGGGCGGGTTGACCCACAAGCTGATCGCCTTCAACAACGCCCTGTTCGGGCGCGTTCGTGGGGCGCTCTCCCACGTCAACGTCTCGGTGTCGGTGTTCTTCGCCGGCCTGACCGGCGCGGCGATCACCGACACCGTGGCCATAGGCAAGATCATGATCCCCGAGATGAAGCGTCAGGGCTACGACGCCGAGTACGCGGCGGCGATCACCGCCTGTTCGTCGATCATCGGGCCCATCATTCCGCCCAGCGTGGTGATGGTGGTCTATGCCACGCTGCTGCGCGACATCTCGGTGATCGACCTGTTCGCCGGCGGCATCGTGCCGGGGCTGCTGATGGCGCTGGCGCTGCTCGGGGTCAGTTTCACCCTGGCCTGGAAGCGCGGGTACCCCAAGCAGACGCCGACGCCTTTCAAGGTGGCCTTGCTGTCGTTTCTGGCAGCCCTGCCGGCGATGATCGTGCCGCTGATCATCCTGGGCGGCATTCTCTCGGGCCTGACCACCATCACCGAAGCGTCCGGCTTCGCCGCGGTCTACGCTATTGCCATCGGCGTGCTGTTCTACCGCAACCTCAGCTGGCGAAAGATCTGGCACTCGCTGGTGGTGACGGTGCGCTTCTCCGGGGTGGTGTTCTTCCTGCTCGCCACCTCGGCGGTGCTGGGCTGGTTCGTGACGCGCTCGGGCATTGCCCGCGACGCTGCGGGGCTGATCACTTCCTTCAGCGATTCGGCTTTCCTGCAGCTGATGATGGTTTGCCTGCTGCTGATCCTGATCGGTACCGTGATGGACGTGCTGCCGGCGCTGGTGGTCGTGGCACCGGTGCTGGTGCCGGCGATGATCCAGCTTGGCTTCGACCCGCTACATTTTGCCATCCTGATGATCGTGGTGCTCAATATCTCCAATGTGACGCCACCGGTGGGCATGACCCTGATGACGGCGGCCCGCATCGCCAACGTGCCCTATGAGCGGGCGATCCTCGCCTCGCTGCCGTTCTACGTGGCCTTCCTGGCGGTGATCGTGCTGCTCGCGGCCTTCCCGGCACTTTCAACCTGGATCCCCTCACTGCTCGACTGAGGAAAGTGAATGCAAGGACCGACACGATGAAGCTCTTCTATCATCCCGACCAGGGGTACCATGCGCCTGGCTCCTTCCTGGTGCGTGGTCAGCTGACTTCCTCGCCCGAGGGACCGGTGCGCGCCGAGCTGCTGGCCGAGGGCCTGGCCGCGGCAGGCCTTGCCCTGCGCGAGCCCGAGTCGGTCGACACCCCGTTACTGCGCAGCCGGCTGGCCCGGATCCACACGCCGCGCTACCTGAGCTTTCTCGAGACCATCCATGCCCGCTGGCGCGAATTACCGGGGGCTTCCGAGCTGGTGATGCCCAACATCCATCCTTGCGGCGGCGGGCACCACTACCCCCGCCATCCGGTGGGGCAGGCCGGCTGGCACCTGCACGACATGGCATGCCCCATCGGCGCGGACAGTTTCCGCGGCATCCTGGCAAGCGCCGCCACGGCCCAGGCGGCGGCCGAGGCGCTGCTCGGCGGCCATGGCACCACTTATGCGCTGTGCCGGCCGCCGGGTCACCATGCCGGACCGGACCGGGCGGGAGGCTTCTGCTTCCTCAACAACTCGGCGCTGGCGGCCACGGTGCTGCGCGAGCAGTTCTCGCGGGTTGCGATCCTCGACGTCGACCTCCACCACGGCAACGGCACCCAGGATATCTTCTACTACCGGGGCGATGTCTTGACCGGTTCGCTGCACGTGGACCCGAGCGACTTCTATCCCTTCTTCTGGGGCGGTGCCAACGAGGAGGGCATGGGCGAGGGGCTCGGTGCCAACGTCAACCTGCCGCTGCCATTGGGCAGCGACGGTGCCGCCTTCCTCGAGGCGCTGGAGATACTCATCGCCCGCATGGAGGCGTTTCGGCCCGAGGCGGTCGTGATCGCCCTGGGGCTGGATGCCCACCGCGACGACCCGCTGGCGGGCATGACCCTCGAAACCGCAGACTTCGAGGCGGTGGGGCGCCGGCTGGGACGCCTGGCCCAACCGGCCGTGCTGGTGCAGGAGGGCGGTTACCCTACCGAGCATCTGGGCGATAACCTCGCCGCCTTCATGCATGGCTTTACCGGCGGCTGACGCCACACGCCTGCCATGCGCGTTTCGCCGGTTTCACTTACCTCTTCAACGAGAGAGAACGACATGATCGACATGACCATCAAGTACCATGAAAGCAATGCCCGCATGAGCCAGATCGCCGTACATAACGGCACCGTCTACCTGGCCGGCCAGGTGCCGAGCGACGCTACCGCCGACATGCGTGGACAGACCGAGCAGGTGCTGGCGCGCATCGACGAATTGCTGGCCCAGGCCGGTACCTCGAAGGGCAACCTGTTGTCGGCCCAGGTCTGGGTAACCGACATGGCGGAGTTCGACGAGATGAACGCAGCCTGGGAGGCCTGGATCGTGCCCGGTCGCCCGCCGGTGCGCGCCGCTCTCGAGGCCAAGCTGGCCAAGCCCGAATGGAAGGTCGAGATCATGGTGGTCGCGGCCCTGCCGGAGGCCTGAGATGCGTATCGTCACCGCCGAGGAAGTCGCCGGCGCACTGCCCTGGCCGGCGCTGGTCGAGCGCCTGGCCATGACGTTCCGCGAGGGCGTGGAATCGCCGCCGCGCCACCACCACGCCATGCATCGTCCCGATGGTGAGGCCACCATGCTGCTGATGCCGGCCTGGGAGCGAGCCGGCTACATCGGCGTGAAGATGGTCAACGTCTTCCCGCAGAACGCCGACCACGGCCTGCCGGCCATTTCCGGCCTCTACCTGCTCAGCGAGGGCGCCCACGGGCGTCCATTGGCTTGCCTCGATGGCAGCGAACTGACGCGACGGCGCACCGCGGCGGCGTCGGCCCTGGCGGCCCGCGAGCTGGCCAGGGACGACGCCGAGACCCTGCTGGTGGTGGGAACCGGCAAGCTGGCGCCCATGGTGATCGAGGCGCATGCCGCGGTTCGCCCGATCAAACGCGTGCGTGTCTGGGGGCGTAATCTTGAAAAGGCACGCCAGGTAGCCGCCGGCTATGCCGGCCGCTTCGACTGCGAGGCGGTAGCGTCGCTGGAAGCGGCCGCGCGCGAAGCCGATGTGATCAGCTGCGTGACGCTCTCCACCGAGCCATTGATACGCGGCGAGTGGCTCGCGCCCGGCACCCATCTCGACCTGATCGGCGCGTTTCGTCCCACGATGCGCGAGAGCGACGCCGAATGCCTACGGCGTGGCGAAGTGTTCGTCGATACCTATGCCGGCGCACGTGGCGAAGCGGGTGACATTCACCAGGCCATCGATGAGGGAGCGTTCGACTTCGACGACATCGCCGCCGAACTGGCGGAGCTGGTGCGCGGCGACAACCCCGGACGCACTTCGGCCGAGGCGATCACTGTGTTCAAGTCGGTGGGTGCTTCGCTCGAGGACCTGGCGGCGGCCATCGAGGTATGGGAGCAGCTGGAGGCGCGTTCATGAGGGAGAGTGGCGGGACCGGTTTCTTCTGGCATGAGCGCTGCTTCTGGCACGACCCCGGCGCCATCGGCGTGTTTTCGGGGCCCGGGGAATTCCTGCAGCCCCAGCCCGCCTCGGAAAGTCCGGAGAGCAAGCGGCGGCTCAAGAACCTGCTGGAGGTGTCCGGGCTGATCGATGAGCTCGACGTGCGCAAGGCGCCGCCGGCCAGCCGCGAGGATCTGGCACGCTTTCACACCGGCAGCTACCTCGATGGGCTCGAGGAGGGCGACCGTGCCCAGGGCGGCGACGCCGGTGAATGCGCTCCCTACCGGCCGGGCAGCCTGGCCGCCGCGCGCCAATCGGCGGGGCTCGCGCTCGCTGCGGTAGAAGCGGTGGCCAGCGGCGATCTGCACAACGCCTACGCCCTGTGTCGTCCGCCGGGGCATCATGCCGAAGCCGACCGGGGCCGCGGCTTCTGCCTGCTGGGCAACATTCCGGTGGCGGTGATGCGGGCCCGGGCGCTGAGGCAAGTCAAGCGTGTGGCGATCCTCGACTGGGACGTGCACCACGGTAATGGCCAGCAAACGGCCTTCTACGACGACCCGGAAGTGTTTACCGTTTCGATTCACCAGGCCGGTAACTATCCGCTGGACAGCGGTGAATTCGACGAGCTGGGCGAGGGAGCGGGCTTGGGGGCCAACCTCAACCTGCCGCTGCCGCCCGGCAGCGGTATCGGTGCCTATCGCTACGCCATGCAGGAACTGGTACTGCCCGCCCTCGGCGGCTTCGCTCCGGACCTGATCGTGGTGGCTTGCGGCTATGATGCGTGCGGCAAGGATCCGCTGGGCAAGATGATGCTCAACAGTGCGGCCTTCGCCGCCATGACGCAGCAGCTCAAGGCACTCGCCGAGCGCATCAGCGACGGCAAGCTGGTCATGATCCACGAGGGCGGCTACTCGGAGGGTTACGTACCGCTGTGCGGCCATGCCGTGATCCAGGCCTTGGCGGGTAGCGCTATCCAGGTGCCCGACCCGCAGAACGACGAGATCGCCGCCTGGGCCTACCAATCGCTGCAGCCCCATCAGCGCGCCTTGATCGACGGCTGGCGCGACGAGTGGCTGCGTGTTGCTCCCCTTTGATCGACGAGGATCCCATGACTCCGCTCTACGCTAGAGATGGTCGGATATGGCGTGATGGCGAGTGGTTGCCCTGGCGCGAGGCGCAAATCCATCTGCTGACTCACACCCTGCACTACGGCATGGGCTGCTTCGAGGGCGTGCGTGCCTATGCCGGCCCGCGGGGAACGCACCTGTTCCGTGTGGCCGAGCATACCCGGCGCCTGCTCGACAGCGCCCACGCCCTGGACATGCCGGTTGATTTCGATGCCGCTCAGCTGATCGAGGCCCAACGCCAGTGCCTGGTGCGTAACGAACTGAGCAACGCCTACCTCAAGCCGACGGTCTTCTTCGGTGCCGAAGGGCTTGGCCTGCGCGCGAAGGGGCTCACCGTGCATGCGATGATCGCCGCCTGGGATCTGGGCGACTACATCTCGCCGGAGGCCGCTTCCATCGGCCTGCGGGCCTTGACCTCCTCCTGGGCGCGGCACCACGTCAACATCAGCCTGTGCCGGGCCAAGACCAACGGCCACTACGTCAACTCCATCCTGGCGCTCAATACCGCGGTGAAGGCGGGCTTCGACGAGGCGATCATGCTCGATCCCGAGGGCTACGTGGCCGAGGCTTCGGCGGCGAACGTCTTCCTGCTGCGTGATGGCGTATTGCACACGCCGGAGGTGACCTCGTGCCTGCAGGGCATCACCCGCGACAGCGTGATCCACCTGGCCCGGGAGGTGCTCGGCATCGAGGTACGCGAGCGGCGCATCACCCGCGATGAGCTCTACACCGCCGACGAGGCGTTCGTGACCGGTACCGCTGCCGAGATACTGCCGCTGCGCGAGCTCGACGGGCGCCACATCGGGGCACGGGCCGGCGCGCCCCGCCCGGGGCAACCGATCGACGAAGACTCCGTGACGGCGCGGCTACAGCGGCTTTATCGCCAGGTGACACGAGGGGAGCTGGAAGGCGACCTGGCCGCATTTGGAGGATGGCTGACTCCCGCTTGACGGTAGACCCTGAGCCCGGCTCCTGGGCATCCGGATGCGCAAGGCCGTGGTGGGGCTGTTACCATGGCCGCACCTCGGACGAAGTGGATTGAGATGGCTCAGGTAATCGCAGGTTTCGTCGTTAGCACCGCCCTGGCCCTGACCATGGCGTGGGGAGCCGCCGCGCTGTGGTTTCGGCTGCCCGGCTCAAGGCCCAAGCGACGGCTGGTCGTCGCCGGCTGGCTGGTGCTCGCCGTGGTGCTGTCCCTGCTGGGTACGCAGGGGTGGTGGCTGGCGAACGTGGGGCAGTTACTGCTGCTGGTTGCGCTCTTTATCTGGTGGTTTCGGTTGCAGCCGACCCACGACCGGCCCTGGTCGGACGACGTGGCCTACCTGGCCACCGGCGAGGTCCGAGGCAACAGGTTGACGCTGCATCACGTGCGCGATTTCGACTGGCGGACCCGCGACGATGCCGAAGTGCACTGGCAAGCACGCAGCTACGATCTTGATCGGCTCGACTCGGTCGACATGGTCGTCTCCAGCTGGGGGCGGCCGGGCGTCGCCCACGTGATGATTTCGTTCGGCTTCGAGGGCGAGCGCTTCGTGGTCTTCTCGGTGGAGGTAAGGCGCCTCAAGGGCGAGCGCTTCTCCGAAGTGGGCGGCTTCTTCCGTCAGTACGAGTTGGCCATCGTGGCGGCCGAAGAGCGCGATGCGATAGGCCTGCGAACACAGGTTCGCGGTGAGCGGGTCTCGCTGTTCCGGCTGAACATGCCGCTTAGTGCCATGCGCTCCCTGCTGCTGGCCTATGTCGACGAGGCCAATGCGCTATCCGAGTCGCCACGCTTCTACAACACCATCACGGCCAACTGCACCACGCTGATCTTCGCCATGGCGCGCGGTATCGGGGCCCGCTTGCCCTTCGACTACCGCCTGCTGGTGACCGACCGGATGCCGGGTTATGCGTTCAAGGTCGGTGGGCTATGGCCCGGCTACACACTGCCCGAGCTTGAGGAAAGCGGACGCATCGACGAGCGGGCGCGCGAGGCCCACGCCGACCCGGCTTTCTCGCAACGTATCCGCCAGGGCGTGCCGGGCTGGGAGTCGCTGCCCGATCCGCGTCCCGCAAAATAAAGAGCGCCACGGGCGATTGCCTCGTGGCGCAGGTCTCCCTGGGGTGTTCCTCCACACCGCCTTCCCGCACGGGCTTCCTGCCCGTTCGCATCCGTGTCGCAGCTCGACAGTATCCCTTGTCTTTTCCCCGTCGGGGCAGAACCGTTATCGCATTGTCAGGTGACATTGTCATGACGGCGCAGTGAAGCGCGGTCGGTCCGCCTAGTCGCGGGTGGCCGATTCTTCCAGCGAACGCAGCAGGCCCCGCAGCAGCGAGAGCTCCTTGCGGCTGGGTCGCGCTCGGGCGAAAAGGGACTGCAGTTGGGACTCGGTGCGTGCGTGAGGCTGGGTCAGGAAGCCGCTGGCCTGCATCACCCGGCTCAGGTGCTCATGGAAATGTGCGAGCTGCTCGCGGGTCGGCTGGCGCTCCTCGGTGGGGCGCGGCTGGCGAAAGTCGCTCTCGGGGCGCTGGCGCCACGCCTTGAAGGTTTCGTAGGCGAGGACCTGCACCGCCTGGGAGAGATTGAGGATGCCGTAATCCGGGTTGGCCGGAATGCTGACCTGATGGCTACAGCAGCGGATCTCGTCGTTGGTCAGCCCGTAGCGCTCGCGGCCGAATACCAGCGCCACCGGGTCGTCCACGGCATTGGCGATCAGCTCGCGGGCCATTGCCTCGGGCTCGTCGAAGTGGGGTAGGGGCAGGCTGCGCAGACGGGCACTGGCACCCACCACCTGCACGCAGTCTGACACCGCCTCTTCCAGCGATTCGACCACGCGGGCGCCGTCGATCACATCCTCGGCGCCTGCTGCCAGGCGCGAGGCCTCGCTATCGGGAAAGCGGCGGGGGTTGACCAGCACCAGGTCGGTCAGGCCCATGGTCTTCATGGCTCGCGCCGAGGCGCCGATATTGCCGGGGTGATAGGTCTGGACGAGAACGATACGAATATTGGCGAGCATGGGTTGGCTTGCTTGTCGGGAAAAGGGTGATGGTAGCCCAAAAAGCACAAGCCCCGCACGATGGCGGGGCTTGCTCGTTTCTACAGGCCGTAAGGCCTAAGGGTGGGGCTGCTTACATCATGCCGCCCATGCCACCCATTCCGCCCATGCCGCCCATGTCCGGGCCGCCTTCCTTCTCTTCCGGATCGTCGGCGATCATGCACTCGGTGGTGATCATGAGGCCAGCCACGGAACCGGCGGACTGCAGCGCAGAACGGGTCACCTTGGCCGGGTCCAGCACACCCATTTCGAACAGGTCACCGAACTCGCCGGTCTGGGCGTTGTAGCCGAAGTTGCCTTCGCCTGCCTTGACCTCGTTGAGGATCACGGAGGCTTCCTGACCCGCGTTGGTCACGATCTGGCGCAGCGGAGACTCCATGGCACGCAGGGCGATGGCGATGCCGTGGGTCTGGTCCTCGTTATCGCCCTTGAGGTCCTTGATCTTGGTCAGCACACGCACCAGGGCGGTACCGCCACCAGGCACCACGCCTTCCTCGACGGCGGCACGAGTGGAGTGCAGGGCGTCCTCGACGCGAGCCTTCTTCTCCTTCATCTCCACTTCGGTGGCGGCACCGACGCGGATGACGGCAACACCGCCGGCCAGCTTGGCGACGCGCTCCTGCAGCTTCTCGCGGTCGTAGTCGGAGGAAGTTTCCTCGATCTGCGCGCGGATCTGGTTGACGCGGGCCTCGATGTCGCCTTCGTTACCGGCGCCGTCGATGATGGTGGTGTTCTCCTTGGACATGGTGATGCGCTTGGCGCTGCCCAGGTGATCCAGGTTGGCCTGCTCCAGGGTCAGACCCACTTCCTCGGAGATCACGGTGCCGTTGGTCAGGATGGCGATATCCTGCAGCATGGCCTTGCGACGGTCGCCGAAGCCCGGGGCCTTGGCAGCCGCGACCTTGACGATGCCGCGCATGTTGTTGACCACCAGGGTGGCCAGCGCTTCGCCTTCGATGTCCTCGGCGATGATCGCCAGCGGCTTGCCGGACTTGGCAACGGCTTCCAGCACCGGCAGCAGTTCGCGGATGTTGGAGATCTTCTTGTCGACCAGCAGCAGGTAGGGGTCTTCCAGCTCGACCGCCATGGTGTCCTGGTTGGTCACGAAGTAGGGCGACAGGTAGCCGCGATCGAACTGCATGCCTTCCACGACTTCCAGCTCGTCCTCGAAGCCACGGCCTTCGTCGACGGTGATGACGCCTTCCTTGCCCACCTTCTCCATGGCCTCGGCGATGATCTCGCCAATGCGCTTGTCACCGTTGGCCGAGATGGTGCCGACCTGGGCGATGGCCTTGGAATCGGTGCAGGGCACGGCCAGGGCCTCGATTTCCTTAACGGCGGCGATGACGGCCTGGTCGATGCCGCGCTTGAGATCCATCGGGTTCATGCCCGCGGTCACGCCCTTCATGCCCTCGGTCACGATGGACTGGGCCAGCACAGTGGCGGTGGTGGTGCCGTCACCGGCGACGTCGGAAGTCTTGGAGGCGACTTCCTTGACCATCTGGGCACCCATGTTCTCGAACTTGTCCTTCAGTTCGATCTCCTTGGCCACGGAGACGCCGTCCTTGGTGACGGTGGGAGCGCCGAAGGATTTCTCCAGAACCACGTTGCGGCCCTTCGGACCCAGGGTGGCCTTTACGGCATTGGCCAGAACGTCAACGCCACGGGCCATGCGCTTACGGGCGTCATCGGAGAACTTGACTTGTTTCGCTGCCATTTTTCGTTACTTCCTGTGAGTTCGTGAACGTATGGGAACGGAGTAAATGCGTGGCGTGTTTAGCCTTCGACCACGGCGAGAATGTCGGACTCGCTCATGATCAGGACTTCCTCGCCATCGATCTTCTGCTTCTCGACGCCAAAGCCTTCCTTGAAAATCACGGTGTCGCCGACCTTGACGTCCAGCGGGCGCACGTCACCGTTGTCGAGAATCCGGCCGTTACCGACGGCGAGCACTTCGCCACGAGTCGGCTTTTCCTGGGCGTTGCCCGGAAGCACGATGCCGCCAGCGGTTTTCTGCTCTTCTTCAACGCGACGGACGACGACGCGATCGTGCAAGGGACGGATGTTCATTGCTCACGTTCTCCTGATGGTCAGTGGTGCCATGCTCCAGCATGGCGGTTCATCACTTCCTTCCAGTCGACCCGGAAGGTGGAGGGCGAGGACGCCTTCCTTGTTGAAGATGCCGAGCTTCGCTCGACATCGTAGCCTGGTGCTGACCGTGAAATGGGGCCGGGCAAATCCCTTTCAAGGGCCAGCGGCAAAAAATTTTCACGCAACGACGCCAGATGAGCTACGCCTACCTCCGCGGCTCGTCGCGGCTGATGAAATCGCCCTCGAGCGGGCGTTCTTCGTTTCCGTCTCGCTGCTGGCCTGTCTCGTGTGAATCGGCCTCGTACGCGTGCTTCCCGTTCGGCCTGGCCTGCTGCCAGTCGTCAGGTTGTCCCGACGGGCCGTGGCGCGGACTACCTTGCAGACGCAGGTTGAGCCGGGCCAAGCCCCTGGCCACCCAGCGGCGGGCGGTGGGAACGATGCATAGCAGGCCCAGTGCATCGGAGAGGAAGCCGGGCGCGAGCAACAGGGCGCCCCCGAAGATCAGCGCGGCACCCGTCAGCAGCTCGTCGGAGGGTAGCTCTCCCTGCGCCAGGCGCTGTTGTGCCCGGGCCAAAGTGGCGGTGCCCTCCCGGCGAATCAGGTGGAGCCCGATGAAGCCGGTGGCCAGTACCAGCAGCAGTGTGGCGAGCAGGCCGATCTGACTGCCGATGGAGAACAGGACGACGAAGTCGAGAAGGGTGAACAGGGAGATGAGCAAGAGCAGGGGCATGTGAACTCCGTACGCGGCGGTTCCTCGTGAAATTGGGGCGGATCGAGATAGTTCAAGCGCCCCGATGCCTGGCCACTCGGCTCGGCCTGCGGTATGGTGCGATGCACAAAATTGTATACGGCACTCAAGATCCGCCGTCCTTGGCCGAAAAACTAGAAACTTGTGCGTTGCGGCACACCCTCTTTGTTTGGCTCGCCGCCGTAGGGGCGATACCACGTTGAGAGACAGGGGACTCCGATGAAACTGGACAATACCGTGGTTGCGATTACCGGTGGCGCTCGTGGCCTTGGCTTTGCGATGGCCCGCCGGCTGGGACGTCAGGGGGCGACCCCGGCGCTGCTGGACATGGATAGCGATGCGCTCGACAAGGCCGTATCCACACTGCATGCGGAGGGCATCGAGGCCAGCGCATTCCGCGTCAACGTTGCGGAAGAGGACTCGGTGAAGCGCGCCTTCGGCGATATTGCCGCCTCGCTCGGCCCCGTGGGTGGCTTGGTCAACAATGCCGGGATCCTGCGCGATGCGCTGCTGGTGAAGGCGAAGGACGGCAAGGTGGAAAAGACCATGTCGCTGGCGCAGTGGCAGGCCGTCATCGACGTCAACCTGACCGGCGTGTTCCTGTGTGGGCGCGAGGCCGCCAGTCAGATGGTCGAGGCGGGGCATGGCGGGGTTATCGTGAATATCTCGAGCATTTCGCGTGCCGGCAACATGGGGCAGAGCAACTACGCTGCCGCCAAGGCTGCTGTGGTATCGCTGACGACCACCTGGGCCAAGGAGCTGGCGCGCTACGATATCCGCGTGGGTGCGGTAGCGCCAGGCTTCATCGAGACCGACATGACCGCTTCGATGCGTGAAGACATGCTCGAGAAGCTGACGGCCGGCGTGCCGCTCAAGCGGCTCGGCGAACCGGATCACATCGCCCGGAGCGTGGCGTTCATCTTCGAGAACGACTATTTCACCGGTCGTGTGATCGAATGCGACGGTGGCCTGCGCCTGTAAGGCAAGCGCCTGACCGGAACGACAGCGAGGCCGGCTTGATGCCGGCCTCGCTGCGTTTTGCTCCCATTTCGCCTGGAAGGCTGAGCCGGTCTTTAAAACTCAACCTGATCGCGGAAAGCGTCCACCGTGGCCGGACCGATGCCGCTGACGCGGGTCAGGTCGTCGGCGGATTCGAAGTTTCCGTTGGCTTCGCGCTCGTCGATGATGGCCTGCGCACGGCTTGGACCGACGCCGGGCAGCTCGGAAAGCAGTTCCACATCGGCGGTGTTGACGTTGATCGGCGCTACTTCCTGGGCCATGGCCAGCGAGGTGAAGCTCAGGGCGAGAGCCATCAGGACGACTTGAAGCATCCCTTTCATCGGATTTTCCTTCTTTTAGGGTGGGTGTTACGACACGGTAACGTGTCGCGTTCCAACCTAATCGAGCCCGTCGTGTAGGCGGGAACGTATTTCACTCTTTGCTACGTAAGAAATTTCCGATTTAGCCTTGCGACATCTGCCCTTTCGCTTGTCAGCCCCCGAACGCAATTCGCCCGATGCCAAGGGGCACCGGGCGAAGGGGTAGCCGGTCAGCGGGACGTTCAGCTCTCGTCGGCGACCCGGTCGGTGCGTGCGGCGAGAATGAAGTCGTTCTTGTGCAGTCCCTTCATTTCATGCGACCACCAGGTCACGGTGACCTTGCCCCACTCCGTCAGCAGGGCCGGGTGGTGGCCCGCTTCCTCGGCGATTTCACCGACGCGGTTGGTAAAGGCCAGGGCCTGCTTGAAATTGCGGAACTTGAACACGCGCTCGAGCTGCTTGATGCCGTTACGCTCCACCACGCTCCATTCGGGAATGTCCCGCTTGAGCTCGTCGATCTCGGCGTCGCTGACATGGGGGGCATCCCAGCTGCACGCTTCACACTGCTGTTCGGAAAGTTCGCTCATGTTGGCTCCTCGTTGCGGTGTTGTTGGTCTCGGTCAATTGGGTTGGGTCAGGGGGGACAGGGCACTCAGGCCTTGGCCTTGGCGCTCTTGGGAGCCGGTTCGAAGCGCGGTTCGTGCAAACCCAGCGCCATGGCCTGGTGCACCATGGCCATGATGTCCTGCCGGGAAAGTTCGTGCAGGGTCGAAAGATCGTCAAGCACGTAATAGAGCGGCTGCAGGATGTCGATGCGGTAGGGCGTGCGCAGCGCCTCGACCGGGTCGAACGGCAAGTGTTCCGGTACCTCGGAGAGCGCGTGCAGGGTCTCCTTGGGCGAGGAGATGATGCCGCCTCCATAGATGCGCCGTCCGGCGGGTGTATCCACCAGGCCGAACTCCACCGTCATCCAGTATAGGCGGGCCAGATAGACCCGCTCCTTGGGTTCGGCCGCAAGACCGAGGCGACCGTAGGTGGCGGTGAACTCGGCAAAGGCCGGATTGGTGAGCATCGGGCAGTGGCCGAAGATCTCGTGGAAGATGTCCGGCTCCTTGAGATAGTCGAGCTCTTCCGGGGTGCGAATGAAGGTGGCGACAGGAAAGCGTCGGTTCGCCAGCAGCTGAAAGAAAGTGTCGAACGGTATCAGTGCCGGTACCTGGGCGGTCTGCCAGCCGGTGGCGGCCTGGAGCACGCGGTCGATGTCGCCAAGCTGGGGAACTCGATCCTCGGGCAGGGCGAGCCGCTCCAGGCCGTCGAGGTACTCCTGGCAGACGCGTCCTTCGAGCATACCCAGCTGGCGCTGCATCAGGGTCTGCCAGGTGGCGTTGTCCTGTTCGGGCCAGGCGATGAAACCGTTATCGTCAGGCAGACGAGCTCGATAGCCGGTCTTGCTGGCGACATCGCTGAGATAGGCATTGGCTGACGTCATGGGGACTCCGGTCGGCTGATCTTGTGTGTTGTGTGCGAACCTTTGTCCGAGTCTAGGGCCGAGAAGACCCGGCTTGGTGCGTATCTCGCGTTCCACCGAACATCGGTGGCGGCTTGCAGCGTAAAGAAAACCTGACGGTTCTCTGGCGGCTGGAGGCTATCTTCTTCAAGCCGAGTGCCACCCGAGTTTGAGCCGGAAGAGGTGTCACGTTATCTTTACAGCAGAGTCACGTCGCCTTGACGTTCTTTTCGGCCCGCCTGGCCTGCCGATTCACTGCTCCCGAGGCCCCGTCAATGAGATTGAGGTTCCACTGCCAGAACCGTATCGGCATCCTGCGCGATATCGTCTCGCACTTCGTCGACTACGGCCTCAACGTGGCGCGCGGGGAGGTCGGCGGCGAGCATGGCAACGCGATCTATCTCCACGTACCCAACCTGCTCAATGCCCAACTGGCGACGCTGAAGCCGGAGTTGGAAGCGGTGCCGGGCGTATTCGGCGTGCGCCGGGTCAGCCTGATGCCCAGCGAACGGCGGCATCTCGAACTCGACGCACTGCTGTCGTCGCTTTCGGACCCGGTAATGTCGATCGACATGGAAGGGCATATTGTGGCCGCCAACCGCGCCGCCGGGCAGTTGCTCGGGGTGCGCATCGACGAGGTGCCGGGACTTTCGCTCGACCGCTACCTGCCCGACCTCGATCTGCCGGCGCTCATCCGGCGCAACAATGCGCGGGTCAACGGCCTGCGCATCAAGCTGCGCGATGCTACCTTCCTCGCCGACATCGCCCCGTTGCACCGCGAGCATCATGACGACGTGGGCTCGCTTGCCGGAGCCGTGGTCACCCTGCACAGTGCCGATCGTATCGGAGAGCGCATCTATCAGGTGCAACGCCAGGAGCTGCGTGGCTTCGATGCGCTGTTCCAGGCCAGCCCCAGGCTTGCCGCCTTGATCCGCGAGGCGCGGCGGATGGCGCCGCTGGATGCGCCGCTGCTGATCCATGGCGAAACCGGAACCGGCAAGGAGCTGCTGGCGCGGGCCTGCCACCTTGCCAGCGCGCGCGGACAATCGCCGTTCATGGCGCTCAACTGCGCCGGCTTGCCCGAGTCGATGGCCGAGACGGAGCTGTTCGGCTATGCGCCCGGCGCCTTCGAGGGGGCTCGCCCCGAGGGCAAGCTCGGCTTGCTGGAGATGACCGCAGGCGGCACCATTTTCCTCGACGAGGTGGGGGAGATGAGCCCGCGCTTGCAGGTCAAGCTGCTGCGCTTCCTGCAGGATGGCGGGTTTCGCCGGGTGGGCAGCGATGAGGAGACCTATCTCGACGTCCGCGTGATCTGCGCCACTCAGCAGGACCTGCCGAAGCTGTGTGCCGATGGCCTGTTCCGCCACGATCTCTACCATCGGCTCAACGTGCTGTCGTTGACGGTGCCGCCGCTGCGCGACTGCCTCGACGGCATCGAGGCCATGGCGCTGCACTTCATCGATCGGGCCGCGCGCCAGATCGGCTGCCGCATGCCGGCGCTGTCACCGGCGGCGCTGGCGCGGCTATCCAGCTACCATTGGCCGGGCAACGTGCGCCAGCTCGAGAACGTGCTGTTCCAGGCCGTGTCGCTGTGCGAGGGCGACACCATCGAGCCGGCCCATCTGCGCCTGCCGGACGTGGGTGAGGCGCCGGGACTGTCGGGCATCGACATGGATGGCAGCCTGGCCGACATCATGAGCGACGTGGAGCGGCGCGTGCTTGCGGCGCTCTATCCGAAGTATCCCTCCAGCCGCCAGTTGGCCAAGCGCCTCGGCGTGTCGCACACCACCGTGGCCAACAAGCTGCGTCATTACGGTATCGGTGCTACCGACGCCTGACGGCTGACTAGCGTCGTACGGGTGGCGCATTCGCGCACCTCTCCGTAGCGGTAGGCCTCAAGCGCCCCGAAGCCAGCCAGCTTGCGCGCCTTGAGGCGGGTGAGCAGGGGGCCGGTCAACCCGCACAGGAAGCGCGCCACCAAGTCGGGCGTGACAGGGTGGTCCTCGGCGCTGGCGGACACCTGCCCGACGAAATCCCCGGCGAGCCGTTCCAGCGTGGCACTTTCCAGCGGTGCGAGTGGCTCGGGGTCGGGTAGGCGAGCCACCTGCCCGCGGCAGGCCGAGCAGTGTCCGCAAGCTGGGGGCGCGCGCTCGTCGCCGAACCATTCGGCAAGGCGACGGCTCAGGCACGCTTCGCTCTCGAACAGCGCCAGCATGGCGTGCAGGCGCTCGATCTCGGCCCGCTCCTTGGTGCGGAAATAGGCGTACAGTTCTTCGGTCAGGCTTGCGGGGTCGATGTCCCCGCGAAGCACATCAAAGACCTCGGTCATCTGCTTGCTTTCGAGCGCCATCCAGCCCTGGGCGACGAAGTAGTCCAGGGCGGCGATGACCCGGGCGCGCTCGACGTTGAGTCCGCGTTCGCCGCCCAGACGTTCGAGAGCCTCGAAATCCAGCGTGGACCAGGTGCGGGCGCGCTGCGAGGCATCGAGGATCGCCTGGACAAAAGCGCCGCGTTCGCCCGCAAAGCGGGCCACCAGTGCCTCGGGCGTTTCGTGAAGGCGGTAGCGATACTCGGCGAAGTAGCTGTAGCGTGGCGCGATGATGCCGTGAAGTTCGAGCTGCACTAGCAGCGTCTTGAGCGGCAGCGGGCGGATGTTGCTGTGCTGAGAGAGCGCATTGAGCACCAGCTCCCATTGGCGCGTGACGCGGGCTGCGTCGATCAACTCGTCGATGACGCGGCGGATGCCGTGAGGCTCCGGGGTGTCGCCGTAGACGAAGTTCTCCAGCACGTTGACGTTGTCGCGCCCAGCCAGCATCAGGCAGTCGGAGGACTTTCCGTCGCGGCCGGCGCGGCCGATCTCCTGGCTATAGTTCTCGATCGACTTGGGCAGGTCGAAATGCACCACGTTGCGGATGTCTGCCTTGTCGATGCCCATGCCGAAGGCGATGGTAGCGACGATGCAGGGCGTCCGGCCTGCCATGAAATCGCCCTGAATACGTTCCCGTGCCTCGCCGTCGAGCCCGGCGTGGTAGGCGGTGGCCTGAAAACCCGCCTTGCTCAGGTACGCGGCCAGGCGCTCGGCGGTTTGCTGCAGGGTGACGTAGACGATGGTGGGCTGGGGCGGTTGGATACCCAGCCTGGGCCTGAGCCATTCGGCCAACTGACGCGTACGCGCTTCGGCCGGCACCGGCGCCACTTCCAGGTTCAGGTTGGGGCGGTAGAAGCCGGTAGCGGTCACGTCGCTTGCGGCGATATCGAAGCGTTCGCGCATGTCGGCAATGACCTGGGGCGTGGCCGTGGCGGTCAGCAGCAGTACCTGGGGGATGTCGAATTCACGGCGATACTGGGGCAGCTTGAGGTAGTCGGGGCGGAAATTGTGGCCCCACTCGGAGATGCAGTGGGCCTCGTCGACCACCAGCAGCGAGATCGGCACGCGGCGGATGAAGGCGCGAAAGCGTTCGTTCTTGAGCCGCTCCACCGAGATCATCAGGATACGGATCTCGCCACGCTTGACGCCTTCCATGACCGCAGACGCTTCCTCGCGGCTCTGGCTCGAGTCGATGCTGGCGGCGGCGATGCCGTGACGCGCGAGAAAGGCGAGCTGATCCTGCATCAGTGCCAGCAGCGGCGAGATGACCAGCGTCAGGTGGGGCAGGTGCAGGGCGGGCAGCTGATAGCACAGCGACTTGCCCGAGCCGGTGGGAAAGATGGCTGCCGCCGAGCGTCCCGCCGTGATCGCTTCGATGACCGGGCGCTGTCCCGGACGAAAGTCGTCATAGCCGAAGACCTGCTGTAACGTCTGCTCGATCATGCAGCACTCCCTGCTCAATTCTTGTGTCTGGAGGCGAGGCAGTGGCGACCCCGCATCGGCAGCGCACATTCTCGCACATCGTCGGCTTCGACGATTGTCCATTCCCGCGCGGTCTTCGCGGCGACGTGCCCATCGTCGGCACGGTGTTCTCGGGGCTGCGCCTGGAGGGCGTGCTCTCGGGCAAGGTGCGCCGGGACGGCATCAACAGTACCCGCGAGCTGATACGCCTGGCTGGCAGCTCGCGCTTTGCGGCGCACCTGCAGCTGGTCATGCTGCAAGGCGTCGCCCTGGCCGGTTTCAACGTCATCGACGTGCCGCGCCTGAATGCCGAGCTGGGCCTGCCGGTGCTGGTGGTGGCGCGGCGCGCGCCACGTCAGGGTGCCATGCGCCGTGCCCTTCACGAGCGCATTCCCGGCGGGGCACGCAAGTGGGCACTGGTCGAGCGCCTGGGCGAGATGGAACCGCTGGAAGGCGTTTACGTACAGCGAATGGGGCTGAGCTTGGTGGAAGCGGCAACGGCGATCCGCGCCACTACGCCTCACGGCAACGTGCCCGAGCCGCTGCGTGTGGCGCACCTGATCGCCGGCGGCGTGACGCTGGGTGAAAGCCGGGGGCGTGTCTAGCAGCCAATCGGTGATCTGCGTGTAAAAACCCTCTGTGTTGGTGCCATGACCCGAAAGGCTGAGCTTGGCATAATGCCCCTCTTTTCTTCTCCCTCAGGGATGTGCCATGACAGCCTGGAGCAAGCTGCTGATCGCCACGACGCGGCTGATCGACCTGCACGATAGCGCCCATGAGCCCGGCTCGCCTTTCGTACAGGTCAGCCAGGAGCAGCGGCGCGGCCTGCGCGACGGTTACTGGCTCGACCTCGGCTGCCTGTTACTCGACTACCTGCTCGACGAGGACTTTGCCACCAACAGTGCCTTCGTCTCGCAAAGCCGCTGCCTCAATCACCTGCGTGAGGTTTACCCGCAGCTACCGCACGACGACCTGAGCTTCGTCATCAACCTGCTCTCGACGCCGAGCGAGATTCACTTTCGCCAAGTGGCCCCGTCGCCGGATGCAAGCGAGACAGGGGATAACCGCGCCCGACGCAGTACCAAGCGTACTGCACTGATCGAGAAGCAGGGGCAGACCGGCCAGGTGCGCCTCACGCCGAGCGGCCGCCAGGCGGTGACGCTGGCCAGCCAGGTCGAGGACCTGCTCTATTCCGAGTACGACGCGGCCAAGATACTGGCGGCGCTGGCCCGCGGCGATTTCGCTCGCATTCCCGACATCACCAACCAGATCCTGCTGGCGATCCGTGCGCTGACCCAGGAGCTGCGGCGGGTGCGCGAGAATCCCACCCGTGAGGGCAAGCTTGCCGCGCTGCTGGATAACGAGCGCCACTATCACAATGCCTTGACCAATATCCAGCAGACGCTGCTCGATGCCCGCGCCC
Source organism: Billgrantia hypersalina (assembly GCF_052584175.1). Lineage (NCBI taxonomy): Bacteria > Pseudomonadati > Pseudomonadota > Gammaproteobacteria > Oceanospirillales > Halomonadaceae > Billgrantia > Billgrantia hypersalina. The sequence continues at coordinate 59,542 of NZ_JBMIQI010000003.1, read as the reverse complement.
AGCTCGCTACGCCGCGCCTGATGGAACGCTTCGAGAGCTGGCGTGAAACGCAGGAGGAGGAGTGGGACCTGCGCGTGCTCTCCAGCGCCCTCGGACGGGTGCTCAACGCCATCGAGAACCTCTCGCGGCGGCTCTCTGAACTTCTCGCCGATATCGCCGAGGGGCGAATCCAGGCCATGGGGGTGATGGATTTCCAGGCCATGGCGCGCCAGTTGCTCGAGGCGCCGCCGGCGGCGGCGCTGCGAGACGCCGTGGTGGCGCGCATGATGCCACTCCATGTGCAGGCCGCCTTTCCACGCCTGGCGCCGCTGGTGCCGCTGCTCGAAAGCCGCCGTGCCGAAGCCAGCGCCACGGCGCTGGTGTTCGACGAGGCCAGCGATGCAGCGCCGCAAGATCCCTTGTTGGCGCGCTTCCTCGAGGCACGCGGCCCAGCGCTGCGCCAGCGTATTCGGCGCGCGCCGCTGTCGCTGCCCGAAGCGCTGGCCGAAGGCTGGCACCGCTTCGAGGAGGGCGACTGCCTGGCGCAGCTGCTCAATACCTTCGTCGACACCGAGTTGCTCGACCCGGGCCTCACGGTGGGTATCGACGCCACGCCGTTCGAACTCAAGCTCGATGACGGTCGCCGTATCGAAGGGGCGGTAACGCCGTCTCTCGGTTTTTTTAAGGAAGAGCTCGCATGAACATGACCGAGATGGGCGAGGTGGTCGCCTACCTGCTGCGCTATCGCAGCGCCGAACGCACCCCGGGCGGTGGCCGCAAGCGTCGTGCCGCCCGCGAGGGCCAGCTCTCCGAGCGTGACGTCTGCGCGCTGATCGACGACGCCAGCGAGGCCGAGCGCGAAGCGCTACGCGACTTCCTGGCCGGCCAGGGCCTGCGGCTCAAGGCCTTCGAGGCCGGCGACTATCCCGGTATCGCGCCGGGCTCGCGCTATTACGCGCTGCTGCCCGACCCGGAGCTGGAACAGCCGCCGCTGTATACCCGCGAGCCGGTATTCGAGGCGCTCAAGCTGCGCCAGGAGAGCCGTGCCGAGCTGGCCCAGTGGTATCTGCAGCTGTGGCTGCTGATGCATACCCTGCTTTACACCCGTTACAACCGCGCGCTCTCCGATGTCAGCCGCTACCAGGAGGCCACCTTTGCCGGGGCTGAACTCGCCGAACTGATGCGCGACCAGCTCGAGTCGCTGCGTAGCCTGGGCGAGGAAGCCCCCGAAGCCAGCCGCTTGCTACTCGAGGAGCGTGGCGAGGATATCAGCCGACGCGTGCGCGCCTTCATCGATCTCCAGGTGCGCGCCGGACTGCTGGAGAGCCTGCGCGATGCCGAGCCTGTTACGGCCACCGAGGAGGGGGGCGGAGAGGTCTGGCAGCAGACCCTGCTCGGGGCGCTGGAGAGCGAGCAGATTGGCATTCACCAGCTGGGGCACTTGCAGGCCCTGGCCCAGGGGCGCGTGGCCAACCGGCATGCGGACGACGTACCGCAAGCGCCCATCGATGAGCATGAGGAGTCCCAGGCATGAGCGTGATCAACCGCATCGAGGTCGCCAACCTCCTCAACAAGCACGGCGACGTGACCTCTCCCTGGGATGCCAAGATGCGTCACCTGCTGCTCGACCTGCGCGGACAGTCGAGCGCCATCAGCATGGAGAACGGCTTCGGCAAGACCACGCTTGCCGAGGCGCTGATCGGCTTGTTGTCGCGCGACCGTACGCTGCTCTCGCGCACGCGGCGCAAATGTTCGCCCTCGACGGTGAGCGGGGAAGGCCGCAGCTGGAGCCACCTGCGGGTGGAGTTCCGCTCGCGCAGCGGGCTCGAGCGCCAGGACGACATGCTGGCGGTCGCCGGCGAGGAAGTGGCCGGTGAAACCTTCGTCTTCGGCTTCTACGGCTACAGCGACGGCAGCGGGCTCTCCTTCTATCACTACGCCGGTCGTCTCGAAGACGTGCCGGTGCATCATCTCACCCTGGACGGCAAGCTGGCGCTCTATGCCAACCGCGACGTCAAGGCGACCATGGCCGAGCGTGGCGTACGCCTGACCCATAACCGCGAGGAGTGGCTGGAGGCGGTGGGTGCCCATGTGTCGCGGCGCGAGCTGGCCCAGCTCGCGGCCTTCCAGAAGGAGGGCGGCGCCGACAAGAGCCAGATCTTCAACGCCATCAAGCCGCGCGCCGGCGAGAAGGCCGACCAGGCATTCTTTTTCGAGGTGCTGGCCCCCGAAATTCTTTCCGGCGCTACCCGTGGCGAGACCGACGAGAGCGAGGAGCTGATCGAGGAGGTGATCCTCAACTCCGGCACCAATATCACGGAACTGCGCCATCGCCTGGAGGAGGCCGAGAGCGACCAGCGCCGTGCCAGCGACAAGGTGGTGCGGCTGGCCGAGCTGCGCGAGCAGGGTGAGTCGCTGCGCGACGCCCGCGCCCGCCTGATGGAACTCGACCAGGGCCTGGCGGCCAGCGAGGCCCTGCTGGGCGGCCAGGCGCTGCTGGGCCTGCCCGGGCTGCCGCGCGCGAGCGCTGAGGACGAATCCGAAGGGAGCGATACCGCGCTGATGGAGGGTTTCGCCTGGACCGCCGGCGATACCACGCGCCCGCGGGTGTCCACGGCGCTGCTGGCGACGCTCTCCGGCCTTTCCGAGCGCGCGGTGCGCCAGGCGCTCTCCGAACGCGGCGCCCGGGTCGATGTGCACCGTCGCCTGCTTCACCTCCCCCAGGCGCAGTGGCCGCTCAACCGCGACGTGGGGCATGTGAGCTTCAAGGCCGCTCGCGAGTGGCTGGCCGAGAGCCACGCCCTGGCCGACGATGCGGCCCGTGACCGGGCCCTTGCCGCATTGGATGAGGGCGCCGACGCCTTCGAGGCCGCCGATGGCAACCGCTTTCGCGAGGAAGTGATCGGCGATGGGGTCTACCTCGAGGAATTGACGCGCGACCTGACCGTCCTGGACGAGCGTCGCGACGGGCTGGAACAGGAGCGCGACCGACTCGAATCTCAGCAGCGCGAGTTCGTCGACAACCAAAGTTTCTACACCCAGGCGCTCGCCGAGCGACTGTTCAGCGAAGCCGAGCTGGAAACCCCCGAGGCCAGCGCCGAGGCGGCCAAGGCCGAGGCGGCGAGCGCCCGCGCCGCGCTCAACGCGCACCTGGGACGCATCGGCGAACTCAAGCAGGTTGCTGCCTGGCATGCAGCGTTCCGCCGCGAATGCCCCGATACCGCGCCGGCCGAACGGCTGGAGGAGAAGCTCGACCGCGAGGCCGAGCTGGCCGACGCGCTCGACGAGCTGACGCGGCAGCGCGACGAGGTCGGTGCCGCTTTTGAAGCCGCCCGCAGCGAGCGCGAGCGCCTCAATGGCGAGCGCGAAAGACTGACCGGTGAGCAGGGCCTGCTGGCTCGAGGCCAGGCGCCCTGGCGCGCTTTCATCGAAGGCTGGCCTGGAGAGGAGGTCAGCGGCTTCTGGTCGCGGCGCAAGACGGAACTAGCCGAGCTGGAGACGAATTGTCGCGAGGCAGAGCAGCGCCGCCAGGAGGCCGAGCGCACCCTGGCGCGGCTGGCGCCGCTGGCCGAAGCCGCCCGCCGCTATGGTGAGTTGCACGGTGACGACGAGCCGGTGCACTTGCGTTCGCGACTGCGCGAGCGCGAACGCGAACTGGCCGACGAGCGCCAGCGGCTGACGGAGGAGGAGAGCCGCCTGCGCACGCTGCACCGGGCGAGGCTCGATTTCGCCGAGCGCAGCGAGCTCGCCCCGGACAAGTGGCTGGCCGACGCTCGGCGTCGCTACCCGCGCCTGCTGCGCGAAGCCGAGGTGCTTGAAGCCGACATCGTCGCGCGAGAAGGCTACCTGGAGAGCCTTGCCGGCGACCCGCTGGAGCGGCGCGTGGTGGAGGCCGAGGCGCACCGTCGCCTGGACGAAGCCGGCATCGCCTGGAAGCCGCTGCATGCCGTCCTCAACCGTGACGGCCTCGAGCCGGAACGGCGCCGCGAGTGGCTGGTGCAGGCGGCCGGTGTGCTTTTCGCCCCGGTCATCGAAGGTCGCGAGGCCGCCGAGTCGGCTGCCGCTGCGCTGATCGAGGCCGGCCTGGCCGTGCCGGTGTTCGAATCCGGAGCCCTGGCCGAACTGCTGGACCGGGGCGAGGCACCGCTGGGTGCCGTGACCGGCGTGGAAACCCTGGCGGTGAAGGCCGCCCTAGACCCCAGCTACCTGGAAGCCTTGCGTGAGGCCACCGAGACGCGGCTTGCCGCCGATCGCGAACGCCGCAAGGCGCTTGCCGCGGAATGCGAGCGGCTCGACCCCCACGGAGAGACGTTCGCCCTGGCGCTGCGCGCCCGCGAGGCCGACGACGCTGACGTCGAGGTGGCATTGGAGACGCTGTCAGAACGACAAGCGGCGCTGGCCGAGCGAGAGGCCGCGCTGGCTCCGAGGCTGAGCGATTCCGCGCTGGCCTGTATCGACGACTATCAGCGCTACCTGCAGGAGGGCGGCGAGATCGCCCAGCAAGAAGCCGCCGAGGCACGGCTCGAGGCCGAGACAGCCCTTGCCGAACTCGCGCCGCTGCGCGAAACGGCGGCCCGCGAGCTGGAGGCGCACGGGCCGACCTGGCTCGCCGCCGAGCAGTTCAGCGATGCCGGCGGCGTCGAGCGTTTGCAGGCACTGGAAGCACGCCTGGGCGAACTCGAACGGCACCTTACCGAGGCTGCGGCTAGGCTGGCCGGCGCCGAGGAAGAGAAAGACGCGCTGGCGCACCGGGTCCGGGAAACCGAGGCCCAGTTGCGCGGCGTATTTGCCGATGGCGAACGCGACCGGCTGCGTGCCCTGGCCGCCTTCGAGGCCGAAGGCGGCGTCGCCTTCATGGCCAAGGCCGCCGAGGTGCAGGCCGAGCTTGAAGCGGCGCAGGCGCGTGCGACGCGGCGTGCCGACTTCGACTTCACCCGCGTCCGCGCCTACCTGGAAGTGCGCGACGCTGGCGGTGGCAGCCAGAAGCTCGAGCGCGAGATCGCCCGGGTCAAGCGCGAGCTTGGAGAGCTCCGCGACAAGCGCAAGGCGCTCTCCGCGGAGCGCGATACCCTGGAGGCGCGCCTGGCCGAGCAGCGTCGGGCGCTGGCTTGCGTCGACCAGCTGGCGCTGGAGTGGCTGCGAGTCCTGCGCGAGCTGCCCGAAGGGTGGCCGCGACGCCTGGCAGCGCTGGCCGATCTCGATGAAGCCAGCCGTTGGCCCGGCGATACGGCTGGACGCGAGGCACGCAACGAGGCGCTTGCCGCCTGGAACGCCCTGGCAGGGGACAAGGAGGCGCAAATCGAGCTCGATATCGAGGCGTTGGAAACTCACCAGCAAACCCTGATCGATGCGCTGGGCGAGCTCAACCTGGGCGAACGGGCGCGCAACCGCGAACGCCAGGCCAGGCAAGTCGAGAACGGCGAGCGCAAGCTGGCCGAGGCCCTGGCCGAGGCGGCCCACAGCCGGCTATTCAGCGATACCGAGCGGGCGCGACTGGCTGGCCTGACGCACGCCAGTGCCGAGGCGCTTGACGATCTCGCGCGCCTGCATGAACAGCTGGCCGGCCAGCTCGACGAGCATCGCGTGCGGGTCGAACGCCTGCATGCCTCGCGTGAGCAGATCGAGGGCACCCTGGTGGAGCGGCTCAGCTCGATCATTTCGGACGCTGCCGGCAACCTCGACATCCTCAAGCGCGTGGCCAAGAGCAGCGGCGAGGGCGGCGCCTTCTTCGAGGTCAAGGCCTCGCTGATCGGCCCCGACCAGCTGCGCGATCTCATCGCCACGCTTCTCGCCGACATCGACGAGCACCAGGCGGCGATGCGCCGCCGTGCCGAGCGCGACGGCGGCATGGTCGACGGCGAGGCGCGGCGGCGCGACGACGACCTGCTGCGCCAGATCCGTCGGCGCATCTACCGCGGGCTGTTCCACGACGTGGCAATTCGCCTCAAGCACGACGCCATTCGCCCGCATGGGCGGCTGTTCTCGCTTAACGAAGAGATGTCGGAGGGCCAGCGCGAGGCGGTGTCGCTGATGTGGCTGGTCAAGCTCTCGGAATTCGCCATCGAGCGCGAGCTGCGCGAGCTGCCGGGGCATCACCGCCGCCGTGCGCGTACCAGCCGCGAGAGCGTGATCCTGCTCGACGGGCTATTCTCCAAACTCTCGCATCGCCGCCTGATCCAGGACTCGCTGGAGTCGCTCCGCAACACCCGCGGTCGCTTCCAGATGATCGGCCTGATCCACAACCCCAACTACGAGAACGACCCCGACATCTTCCCCACCTACCTGGTGGGCAGCGTGATCGGCGGCGTCCAGGGGCAGGGCGGCCACGTGATGGTACGCGACGGGCGGATCACGCCGCCGGAAACGCTGGGCCGCAGCCAGGGAGAAGCCAGTCTGTTCGGCATTCACGTCAGCGAGCCGGTGACCCAGGAGTAAGCGATGCGAGATCCGGCTCTGATGCTGAAGAAGGCGGCCAGGGCGGCCCTGGTCCAGCTCGAAGGGGAGTGGCAACGTGCCTATTCACGAACAGGAAAAGGGAAAGGGTGGCGCTCATTCTCCTTGATCACGATGTTCCAGCAGAAGGGAATCTGCCAAACCGAGCTACACGCTTGGGAGGTGCTGGAGGAGTTGGGACGAGCTGACCTCATCGATCTTCCGCCGGGTGTCCTGCTCTCGCCTCACGTGAAGTTGCCGGTGAGAGTCGAGTTGGCAGCTGCACGCAGGGAAGCCCTGATAACAGTGTCTCCAGCTTTGGACCCCCGGCTGGAGTTGGAACCTAGGCAGCAGTCGGCGTGGCGGCGGGCACAGGAAGGGCCGCTCGGTGGATGGAGTATCGAGGACCAATTGGCACTGGTCGAAAGCCTCAGGCGGTTGGCCAATGATCTACCGGGTGCCTACCAACTGAGCCCCTACGTGGCCAGCGCGCGCTACCTGTTGGGAAGCAGCAAGCTGCTCGAGACTCTGCCCACCGAGCTGGTGCGCGCGTTCGGTATCGAGCCGGACAGCTTCCAGGCGGCCGAGACCTGGCTACTGGCCAGCGTGCCCGAGCAGCCGGAAGGACTCTTGCTGATTGAGAACGCGCAGAGTTTCAGCCAGGCTTGCCGCGTGGGGTGTGACAAGCGCCTGGCGCTGATGTGCACGTTCGGCTACGGCCTCTCTCTAGCCAATGCCTTGGAACATGGAGATAGAGTGCGGCTGGTCGGCCAGGGCACGGCCGGTGTTACCCTGGCTGACCTGCTGCACTTACCTTCCCCCACCTACTGGGGCGATCTCGACCCCGAAGGACTGCGCATCTATCAGAATCTTCGCCGCTCCCTGCCTGACTTGGCGCTTTCCGCCCTGTTCGGGCCCATGCTCGCTGCCCTGGAAGAGGGGACTTGTCATACCCTCGATGCTTTGACTGGAAAGGCTGGGCAGCGAGCTGCCGGAGATTGGCAACGTGGGCTCGATCAGGAGTGGCTCGCTGATGACCAGGTTCAGGCATTGGCGGGCAAAGCGCTTGCACCATCCGTGCAGAACGAACTTATGGAGTGCATCTCACAGTAAACCGATGGCATCCATTGCACCTTCTGGCAACAATATTGTCCGGACTCCTCTTAGGCCTGACTGTGCCTTGGAGGTGGCAACGCGGCAAATCATCTGGAGTGACGCACCTTTGACCTGACGTCCATTACCGACCGGCTGAGCCTTGAACGCAAGCGGCCAACACGAAGGGGGTAGCATCGGCCGGCAGTTCGTCTGTATAGGCATTTTGCCGTATACTCAAGGCATATTGCCGAAACGGGAGGGCTGACCATGCAGACGCGGACTAAAGAACGTGAACACGAGCGCGACATTGAAGAGGACGTCTTGGAACTCCTTGGAGGGCACGAAGGTGACACTCTGGACGCGCTGATCCGGTCTGGCATCCCTCTGTCGGTTCTGGACAAGCTTGCCCAACATGGCATCGATGCTGGCCGGCTGGGCATCATCAACCCTCGTACCCTGCGTCACCGCCGGCAGAAGTCTGAACCATTGAACAGCGATGAAGGCGATCGGCTTTATCGCGTGAGCCGCATCGTCGTGCTGGCTGAGGATGTTTTCGGTAACCAGGACAAAGCGGCCACCTGGCTGAACAAGCCGCGTAGAGCCCTGGGCGGGCGAAATGCTCTCGAGGCCGTCAAGACGACCCCTGGCTACCTGGCAGTAGAGGAGCTACTGGAGCAGCTGCGTCATGGGTACGTCGCATGACCAAGGACAGTCTCTGGCGGATTTCACAGTTTCAGGATCTCTCGGGCATTGGCGGTACCAAGGTGGCTGGGCGTTGGCACAACAAGGGCAGACCCATCGTCTACCTCGGCGATTGCCCGGCCATCTGTCTGTTGGAAATCCTGGTGCATATGGAAGGGGAGCCAGACGAACTTCCCGAGGCATTCACCCTGCTGCGAGTGGAGCTTCCTTCCGGGGCCGTGAGTCGCGCGCCCACGGTCGACCTGGATGCGACATGGCGTGATGACCTGAACATCACACGGCGCCTTGGGGACGATTGGCTTGAAGCGGGAGAGTCGCTGCTGTTGCGAGTGCCTTCCGCCATCGTTCCTCACAATATGAACTTTCTCCTCAACCCTCTTCATCCAGATGCAAGCAAGGCAGCATTGACCAGCGAGTCATTCCCGGCTGACCGACGGCTTTATCCTCAGGTTTGACGGAGAAGGTCAGTCCAGGTCAGACAACAAGACTTCGCCTAGAAGCTGGATCAATACCGAAGCGAACGATTTGCGGACTTCGCCCAGATGCGCCCCCTGTCGATTAGCGTGTCCTGCGTTATCATGGAATGTCGTTTTGTCTGATGCTGTCGAAGGGGGCTAACCATCCATGCACGTCATTATCGATCTCTGCGTGGTCCCGCTGGGGGTGGGCGTGTCGGTTTCGCCGCAGATCGCTGCTTGCCAGCGGGTGATCGAGGCTTCGGGGCTCACGCACCACATGCACGTCTACGGCACCAACATCGAGGGGCCGTGGGACGAGGTGATGGCGGTGGTCAAGCGCTGCCACGAGGTGGTGCACGAGATGGGCGCGCCGCGTATCACCACGACCATCAAGCTCGGCACCCGTACCGACCGCGAGCAGTCCATGGCCGACAAGGTGTCGAGCGTCGAGACCAAGCTGCGCGATTCCTAGCCGTTACGCTTGCGGCGGCGTCAGCCAGGCATCCCCCAGCCGCAGCAGGTGGTCGGTGAGGGCGTCGAGGATGCGGCCGCCCTGGCGCCAGTGATGCCAGTAGAGCGGCACGTCGATCACATAACCCGGTGAGAGATCGACCAGGCGGCCGTCAGCCAGGTAGGGACCGGGGTCGATCTCCTGCAGGCGTCCTTCGCTCAGTTCGCGCTCGGCCTGACGCTCGGGCACCATGCCGTAGCCGAGTCCGGCCAGGGCCAGGCCGACGAAGCCCTCCGACGAGGGGCACAGATGATGGGGGAAGGGCGGTTCGACGCCGTGCATGGCCAGGTAGCGATGCTGCAGCCGGTCGTCCGGGCCGAACACGATGGCCGGCGCCTGTTTCAAGGCCTCGGGCGTCACGCCCTCGGCGAAATGGCGTGCCACGAAGGCGGGGCTGGCCAGGGCGCGATAGCGCATGCTGCCCAGCGCGTGGCTGCGCGCCCCTTGCACCGGAGTGGGCGAATCGCAGATGCAACCGGCCACGTCACCGTCGCGCATGCGCTTGAGTGCCACTTCCTGATCCTCCACTACCAGATCGAACAGCACCCGGTAGCGTTCGCTGAAGCGCCCGATGGCGTCCGGCCACCAGGTGGCCAGGCTGTCGGCGTTGATCGCCAGGCGCAGGCGATGCTCGCCGCTGCCGAGCGCTGGCATCTCACCCAGCAGGTCGCTTTCCAGCAAGCGTACCTGCTGGGCGTGATTGAGCAGGCGTCGACCCAGCGGCGTCGGCGCGAGCCTGGGGCTTCTCACCAGCACCGGCTGGCCCAGGCGTGCCTCGAGCAGCTTGATGCGCTGGGAGACCGCCGACTGGGTCAGGCCCAGGTGGCGGGCGCCGCGCTCGAAGCCGCCCTGATCGATGACCGCAACCAGCGCGTCGAGCAGCTTGTAGTCAAGCATCAGTTTGGCTTATCCCTCAGTTGCTTTATTCATTTCTTTAATTGGTTCGGCGAGCTTAGTCTTGGCGGCGTCGACTTGCCAGGAGAAAGCATTCATGTGGATGTCATGGCTCAACGGGCTGCTGGTGTGTGCCGGCTTGATCGTCGCAATTGGCGCCCAGAACGCCTTCGTGCTTCAGCAGGGGCTGCGTCGCCAGAATGCCTGGCTGGTGGCTGGCGTCTGCGCGCTTTGTGACTGGCTGCTGGTGGGGCTGGGCGTACTGGGGCTGGGCGTGTTGATTGCCGAGCAGGAAGCACTAATGGAAGTGGCGCGTTGGGCCGGCGCTGCCTTTTTGGCCTGGCAGTCCTGGTTGGCCCTGCGGCGGGTTTTCGCTGGCCAGGCGCTGGCGACGGCAGGGGGCGGCGTGCAGTCCTGGCAGGCCGCCCTGGCGGCGACGCTAGCCGTGACGCTGCTCAACCCCCAGGTCTATCTCGAAACCGTGGTGCTGCTTGGGGCCATCGGCGCGGTGCAGCCAAGCCCGCTGGGTTTCTTCGTCGGTTCTGCGATGGCCTCGTTCGGCTGGTTCTTCGGCCTGGCGGCCGCCGCCGGCTGGCTGGCTCCACGACTGGCGAGCCCGCAAGTTTGGCGTGCCATCGACCTGGCGATCGGCATTATCCTGGCATGGGTGTCCTGGCGGTTGGCCAGTGGAGCGCTGACACCCTAGGTATCGCATCCTGCTGTAAATCCTTCTTTACGCCTTGTCAGGCGCATGCACCACCTGACAGGCGAGGCCGTGGGCGCAATTTCGGCTGTAAGAGATTCCTTACAGAAGTCGCGGGCAAAGGCTCATCCAAGGCCTGGTCGGAGCCAGCGGGGGGCGTTCCGGCGGGAAGGTGTGCGCACTAGTCTGGAGGCACTGAATTGGCACGAAAGAAGCGTCGGGACAAGCACCGACGGCGAACCGGCGCCTACTACAGCACGATACAACAATGCCTAGACCCCTGGAGGTAACAATGAACGCACCTGCCAAGACCGTATCTCCCATCACTCAGGACAACCCCATCGGCACCGACGGCTTCGAATTCGTCGAGTACAGCGCGCCGACGGCCGAAGGCATCGAGGCGCTGCGTGCGCTGTTCAACCGCATGGGCTTCACCGAGACGCGTAAGCACCGCTCCAAGCAGGTGTTCCTGTTCCAGCAAGAGAACGTCAACTTCGTGCTCAATGCCGAGCCCGACAGCCACGCCTCGAAGTTTGCCGAAGTGCACGGCCCCTGCGCCTGCGCCATGGCCTGGAAGGTGGCCGATGCCAGGCAGGCCTTCGACTACGCCGTGGCCCACGGCGCCGAGCCGGTGGAGAACCCGGTCGGACCCGGCGAGGTGGGCATTCCCGCGGTGCGCGGTATCGGCGGTTCGCTGCTCTATTTTGTCGACAACAAGGTCGACAGCGAAGGGCGCACCATATACGACATCGACTTCGAGCCCATTCCCGGTCGTTCGCGCAATGACAATAGCGTGGGCCTGAAGGTACTGGACCACCTGACCCACAACGTCGACCGCGGCCAGATGGACAAGTGGGCCGATTTCTATACCGACATCGCCAACTTCCGCGAGAACCGCTACTTCGACATCAAGGGCAAGAAGACCGGCCTGCACTCGCGCGCCATGACCGCCCCCTGCGGCAAGATGCATATTCCGATCAACGAGTCGGCCGACGACAACTCGCAGATAGCCGAATTCCTGCGGGAATACAACGGCGAGGGCATCCAGCACCTGGCGATGGCCACCGACGACATCTACGCCACGGTGCGCGCCCTGCGCGACAACGGCGTGACATTCCTCTCCACGCCGGACACCTACTACGAGAAGGTCGACCAGCGCGTGCCCAACCATGAGGAGAACGTCGAGGACCTGCGCGAGCTGAGCCTGCTGATCGATGGCGGCGAAGGCGAGGGCGTCCTGCTGCAGATCTTCACCGAAACCGTGATCGGCCCGATCTTCTTCGAGATCATCCAGCGCAAGGGCAACGACGGCTTCGGCGAGGGCAACTTCAAGGCCCTGTTCGAATCGATCGAAGAGGATCAGATCCGTCGCGGTGTGCTGAAGGACGACTGATGTCGGGCGGCCCCACCGGCAGGTGGGGCCGTTTTGCATGACCTAGGATCATAAACCTGTTCCCCTCGACTATTACAATAAATTGTCGTTGCAATGACGGCTTCGTGCCGGGCATATTGCTGCGTCAGTTGATAACAACGACTCCCTGGTGACGTGATGACGACCGAGCAACAACCCCGTGCACAGTGGCTAGGCCGCTGGGGCTTCGTGCTGGCGGCAACGGGTTCCGCCGTTGGCCTGGGCAATATCTGGAAATTCCCCTACATGACCGGCGAACACGGCGGCGGCGCCTTCGTGCTGGTCTACCTGGTCTGCATCCTGGCGGTGGGCGTACCGGTGATGATGACCGAAATCGCCTTCGGCCGGCGCGGGCGCGGCAGCCCTATCGACGCGGTGCGCCGCGTGGTGACGGAATCCGGTCGTTCTCCGCTCTGGTCACTGCTGGGCTGGATGGCCATGCTGGCCGGCTTCATGATCCTGTCGTTCTACGTGGTGGTGGCCGGCTGGTCCTTCGCCTACCTGTGGAAGATGCTGAGCGGCGGCCTGGCCGGCAGCAGCGTCGACGACATGGCGGCGATCTTCGTGGCCAACAACGAGAATCCGTTCAACCTGGGTTTCTGGAGTACCCTGGTTACGCTTGCCACCATGCTGATCGTGGGCAAGGGCGTTCAGGCGGGTATCGAGCGTAGCGTCAGCTGGATGATGCCGGGCATGGTGATCATGCTGCTGATCCTGATCGGCTATGGTGTGTTCTCCGGCGGCTTCGGCGAGGCGTGGCACTTCCTCTTCTCGTTCAATACCGGCAGCCTGTCGAGCGAAGGCATGCTGGCCGCGCTGGGCCACGCCTTCTTCACCTTGTCGCTCGCTTCCGGGGCGATTCTGACCTATGGCAGCTACCTGCCGGCGGGTGCCTCGATCGCGCGAACTACCTTTAGCGTAGCGGTGGCCGATACCCTGGTGGCGCTGATGGCGGGGCTGGCGATCTTTCCCATCATCTTCGCCAACGGCATGAGCCCCGCCGGCGGGCCTGGATTGTTGTTCATGAGCCTGCCGCTGGCCTTCCAGGCCATGCCGCTGGGTACGCTGTTCGGCATTCTGTTATTCGTCATGCTCTCGATGGCGGCGCTGACCTCGTCGATCTCCATGGTCGAGGCCACCGTCTCCTGGCTGGTGGACAACAAGGGCATCACCCGCCGCACCGCGGCCTGGGGCACCGGCATCGTGCTGTGGCTGGTGAGCACCCTGGCGATGCTGTCGTTCAATGTCGGCGCCGACTGGACGCTGGCCGGTCGGCACTTCTTCGACTGGCTCGACTACCTGACCTCGCGCTGGATGATGCCGCTGGGCGGCCTGGGCATGGTGCTGCTGGCAGGCTTCGTACTGAAGAGCGAGAGCTTCCGCGAAGAGCTGGGCCTGGCAGCGCACTGGCATGCGCTGTGGCTGTTCATGGTGCGCTACGTGAGCCCGTTGGGGATCCTGGTGATCTTTGTCGATGCGCTGGGCATCGCGCGGCTGGAGTTCGGCGCGCATTGGCCGTGGCTGCTTGCGGTACTGGCGCTTGTCACCCTGATCGGCGAGATGCTGAGCCCCCGGCTGCGGCGCACCCTGGCGGGTTGAGCCGCTCCAGGAACCGGTACCGCCATCGATTCGCCTCGTTCCCGCTTCGACGGGAGCGAGGCGTTTTCGTTGGCGGGTGCCTAACGCAGTGCCGGCACCTCGCGCTGGAACTCGCGGCGCCAGCGCGCCAGCAGCGCATCGCGCTTGAGCCGGTCAAGCGTGGCGAGCAGGCCGGGACCGAGCGAGATCGGGCGCAGGGCGTCGCCCACCTCGCCGCGCAGGGCGTCGGCGGTGCCCGGGCCGGAGAGGGCCGGGTGCATCGCGCCCAGGGAAGTGCGCTCGGCGAGTATCCGCTGGCCTTCCTCGCTGAGCAGGAAATTTAGAAACAGCGAACCAGCCTCGGGATGGGGGGCGTGCCGGGCAACGAAAGCGAGGCGATGGGTGACCAGGGCGTAATCCTCGGGCACTACTACCGTGAGATCGGGGTGTTCCTGTACTTCATCACGGGCATAGCTGCCCAGCAGATTGTAGCCCAGCAGGTAGCGTCCCTCCTCGAGGCCCTGGAGCATTTCGCCGGTGGTGTCGGCCAGTGCCGTACGGGCCTTGCCCATGGCACTGACCAGATCCCAATACCGCGGGGAGAGCCGCGACTCTTCGATGGCATAGGTATAACCCGCGCCGCTGCGCACCGGGTCGTAGGTCACGATGCGTCCTGCCAGCGCGTCGGTGTGCTCGTCGAGCAGCGCCAGCAGGTCGCCGTGGGAGCGCACCTCGCCGAAACGGTCGGTCAGGTCGCGGTGCACCACCATCACGATCGGCTCGAAAGTGAAGGCGAACAGTTCGCCACGCCACTGGGCCCATTCGGGCCACTGCCGTACCGCCTCGCCGTCGAGCGGCTGGGCATGCCCCTCATTGGCGAGGTGGTACTGCCAGGGCATGGCGGAGGAGAGCACCACATCGGCGGCATCGGGCGCATCGAGGAACCGCTGGTGAAGGGCCAGTGTGGTCAGGTTGCGGTAGGTCAACTCGATACGCGGATAGCGGCGGTGGAACGCCTCCAGCAGCGGTTGCGCCTGGGGCAGGTCCAGCGCAGCGTGGATCACCAGCGGCGTGGCCGGTTCGGTATCGGCGGGGTAGTGAAGCGTCTCTTCCGCCGCGGTGGCGAGGCTCCATAGCAGCAGCGGCAAGGCCAGCCAGCGAATCATGACGTTGCCTCCCTGAAGTCCAGGCGCACGACGAGCCCTTGACCGTCGGGACCTGCCGACAACGCCAGTCGCGCGCCGTGGGCGCGGGCGATACTGTCGACGATGGCCAGGCCCAGGCCGGAGCCTTCGCTGCCCTCCTCGCCGCGATGAAAGGGCCGCAGCACCAGCAGGCGGCGCCCTTCGGGGATGCCGGGGCCATCGTCCTCGATCTCTAGCCTCGCCGGCTGCAGGCGGGTCCGGAGCGTGACGCGGTGTGCACCGTAGCGGCAGGCGTTATCGATCAGGTTGCCCAGCGCTTCCTGCAGTTGCCAGTCGATGCCTGGGACAATGACCGGCGCCTCGGCGCATTCGACGCCCAGATCGATGCCACGGCGATGGCAGCCGGCCCAGTGGTCGCGTACCGCCTGGCGGACGATGTCGTTGAGGTCCAGCGGCGTCAGTTCGGGGCGGTATTCGGGGTTGTCGAGCCGGGTCAGGGAAAGCAGCTGCATGGCGAGCCGCGCGGTGCGGGCGCTGGTGGCCTGCATGGCCTGCAGTGCCTCGCGCCAGCGCTCGGGGTCGTCGTGGCGAAGCGCCAGTTCGGCGCGGGCCGAGAGGCCCGCCAGCGGCGTGCGCAATTGGTGCGAAGCGTCGCCGATGAAGCGCTCCTGGTTGGCCCGCACTCGGCGCATGCGCGCCAGCAGCTCATTGAGGGTTTCGCGCAGTTCGGCCAGCTCACGTGGCAGGGACAGGTCGAGCGGCTCCAGGGTGCGGGGGTCCCGAGCGCGTATGGCGCGCCTCAGGCGGGTCAGCGGTCCCAGTGCAGAGCGGATCGCTACCAGCAGGACCACGACGGCCAGCAGCGCCATGGCCAAGATATAGGCGAGATTGGCACGCAGCAACTCCGCCATGAGCGCGTCACGGCCCTCGCGGCTGTGGGCAACGCGAATCTCGAAGCGCTCGCGAAGGCGCCAGTCTTCCAGGCGCGAGCGGCGCACGCCCTGACGCAGGGTCATGCCTTGCCATTCAACGTTGCGGTAGAGCAGGGTGTCGCCGCTGTCGCTGTCACCGCGCTCGTCCCCGGGCAGTTCGGCGTTGCCGGTCACGAAACGTCCGTCGCGATCCACGAGGCTGTAGAAGACGCGCTCCTCGGCATCGGTGGCAAGCATCTCCAGGGCAGCCGGGGGCAGGTCGAGCCAGAGGCGATCGTCCTGCCACTGCACCTGCTCGGCAATCGCCAGGCTGGCCGCCTCGAGCAGCCGGTCGAAGGCGCGGTCGGCGGTCTGGCGTGCATCCAGCCAGGCCTGGAATACCATCAGGCCGCCCAGCGCCAGCAGCGGGATCAATAACCAGGCCAGTAGGCGCCGATAGAGGCTGTCGCCACGCTTCACGTCGATTCCAGCAAGTAGCCCAGACCGCGAACCGTGCGCAGGGCGACGTCGCTGTCGTCGAGGCGCTTGCGCAGCCGATGGACGTAGACCTCGATGGCGTTGTCTCCCATGGGTTCGCCCTGGAAGGCCTCCTCAGCGAGACATGCCTTGTCGACGGGTTCGCCGGCGTGTCGCATCAGGCAGCCCAGCAGACGCTGCTCACGGGGCGGCAAGGCCAGGGGCTGGCCGGCTAGCGTGAAGCGCTGTGCAAGCCCATCAAAGCGCAGCGAACCGACACGCAGCTCCTGGCCGCGGCCCCGACGGCGCAGGAGGGCGCGAACGCGGGCTTCGAGTTCTTCAAGCGAGAAGGGCTTGGCCAGGTAGTCGTCGGCACCGAGATCGAGGCCGTGTACGCGGTCCTCCACCGCCCCGCGAGCGGTGAGGATCAGCACCGGGGTATCGCGATCATGGCGACGCAGCGTCTCCAGTACCTCGAGACCGCTGGCGCCGGGCAGGTTGAGGTCGAGGAGGATCAACGCCTGGCCGTGGTCCGCCGAAGCGAGCCGCTCGCGGGCGAGGTCGCCGTCGGCCAAGTGCGTGACAGCGTAGCCCTCGATGGCCAGGGCGTCCTGGAGTGTCTCGGCGAGCAGTCGGTCATCCTCCACCAGCAGCAGGTTCATGTCTCCACCTCCTCGGCGCGGGAGGTCTCGAGCTCGGCCAGGATCGCCTTCAGCTCGGCCTCGCAGCGATGGTCGAGCCGTCCGGCTGGCCCCGAAAGGGAGAGCCAGCGCCGGGGTTCACCCGCTACGCGGGGAAGCCGCAGGGCGACCATCAAGCCGCCGGGCAGGGGCGGCCGCGGGTCGTCGTCCTCGGCCAATGGCCATTGACTGCCGGGGCGCAGGTCATGACGCAACGGCGAGGCGGGCAGGGCGGCCAGCCGGCATTCGACCTGGCGCTCGTGGCTTTCCAGCAGGGCCGCCGTCTCGCCGGTGCGTTCGGCCAGCCGGTCCAGCAGCGGCTGGATGCGCCGCGTCAGCTGGCGATCGAGAGGATGGCGACGTGCCAGGCGCAGCGGGGCGTGGCCCAGCTGCCAATGCCCGTGGCCGTTGCGCTGGACGTAGTCGAAGCGGGCCAGCGAGCCGAGCAGGCGAAGCAGGGTGCTCTTGTAGTAGCCGGTGGCGTCGGCGAGTTCGGCGAGGGAGAAGCTCTCCTGGTCGGTATCGAACGCTTCCAGCACGGTCAGCGCGCGCTCGACGGCTTCCACTCGGTCCTGGGCCATGACGGATACTCCCTGCCTGGCGCATTGGACTTTGGTCGCAATTGCGCCTCATGCCATTGACGCTGCCTCTCGGCACGCCTAGCTTTCTACCCTGAAGAATGACGTTCTACCTTACAGAATTGTAAGGTAGCCAACGAAGCACTGCAAGTCGCTTTTTACCCAACACGCCAATCCGGAGGGACAATAACAATGTCCACCAAAACGCCGCTCAAACTCATCGCCGTCGCCGCTTTCACCCTGGGCGCCAGCAGCGCCTTCGCCTTCGAGCCGCAGGGTAAGGTGGAGTGTCTCGCCCCGGCCGATCCCGGTGGCGGCTGGGACTTCACCTGCCGCAGTGTAGGGAACGTGATGGAGGAGCTGGACCTGGTACCTCGCAGTGTGCAGACCGTCAACATGGCGGGTGCCGGCGGTGGCGTTGCCTTCGCCCATACCGTGTCCAAGCGCGCCGGTGACGAACAGCTGCTGGTGGCCGCTTCCACCGCCACCACGACCCGCCTGGCCCAGGGCCAGTTCCCGGGCATGACGGCCGATATGGTCAACTGGATCGGGGCGCTGGGCGCTGACTACGGCGTCATTGCCGTGGCCGCCGATTCCGAGTACGACGACCTGACCGAACTGATGGAGGCCATCCAGGAAGATCCGCGCAGCGTCAAGTTTGCCGGCGGTAGCGCCAAGGGCGGCTGGGACCACCTCAAGGTGCTGATCGCGGCGGACGCTGCCGGCGTCGATGAGCTGCCGCGCATTCCTTATCTCTCGTACAACAACGGCGGCGAGGCCATGACCCAGGTCGTGGGTGGGCACGTGGACGCCTTTACCGGTGACATCAGCGAGGCGCAGGGCTTCATGGAGTCCGGCGACCTGCGCGTGCTGGCAGTGCTGTCCGACGAGCGCCTGCCGGGTGAGTTCAGCGAGATCCCCACCGCCATGGAGCAAGGTATCGACGCGGTGGGTCCCAACTGGCGCGGCTTCTACATGCCGGCGGATATTTCCGATGAGGCCAAGCAGTATTGGGTCGACGCCATGGATACCATCTACGAGAGCCAGGAGTGGCAGGACATCATGGCAAGTAACGGCCTGATGCCGTTCCACATGAGCGCCGGTGAGTTCGAGTCGTTCGTCAAGGAGCAGATCGAAGACATCGAGACGCTCTCCAAGGATATCGGGCTGATCCAGTAATGACATTCAACGACCGCATCTTCGGTGTGCTGCTGCTCGTCCTGGCCGTCGCGTACGGCTGGGGCGCCAGCCAGTTTCCCGAACCGTTCGGTGGGTCCGAGGCGATCGGACCCGAAACCTTTCCCCACTTGCTTGCCGTCGTGTTGGGGCTATCGAGCCTCTATCTGATCGTGCGACCCGACCCGGACAATGCCTGGCCCTGGAGCCGTACCGGCATCGAGCTGGTCATTGCCGTGGTCGTGCTGGTGCTCTACGCCATGTTCCTGCAGCCGCTGGGCTTCATCGTCAGCACCACGCTGGCCGTCGGCACCCTGTGCTGGCGCATGGGGGCGAGACCGCTCAATGCCTACCTGGTCGGGGCGGTATCGGGCGTGGTGGTCTTCCTGCTGTTCAATTTTGCCCTTGACCTGTCCTTGCCGTTGGGGCTGCTCTCGTTCCTGGAGGTGAGCTGATGGAAACCCTCGGCTTTCTGATCGATGGCTTCGGGGTGGCACTCGCGCCTCATAACTTGATGTTCGCCCTGATGGGGGCCTTCCTCGGCACCTTGATCGGCGCGCTGCCCGGCCTCGGGCCGGCGAACGGCGTGGCCATCCTGATTCCGCTGGCCTTTTCCCTGGGGCTCGCCCCGGAGACGGCGCTGATCATGCTCACGGCGGTCTACGCCGGGGCCATGTACGGCGGACGGATCTCGTCCATCCTGCTCAATATCCCCGGCGACGAGCCGGCGATGATGACCTGCCTCGACGGCTATCCCATGGCCCAGAAGGGCAAGGCCGCCGAGGCGCTGGCGATCTCCGCCATCGCCTCCTTCATCGGCAGCCTGATCGCTACCGTGGGCCTGATTCTGCTGGCCCCGGTGCTGGCAAAATTCGCCCTGACCTTCGGGCCAGCCGAGTACTTCGCACTGTTCCTGCTCGCCTTTGCCACCTTGGGTGGCATCACCGGCAAGAACCCGATGAAGACCGTGGTGGCGGCCTGCCTGGGGCTGATGGTGTCGACCGTGGGCATCGACTCCACCGGTGTGCAGCGCTACACCTTCGGCACCATGGAACTCTACGAGGGGCTCGACTTCATCATTGCCATCGTCGGCCTGTTCGCGATTTCGGAGCTGCTCTTCTTCATCGAGGAGCGTGCCGGCGGCGGCAAGGAGAAGATGTTCGTCAACAAGCTCAAGCTGAGCTGGGCCGACATACGGGGCATCCTGCCGTCGAGCGTGCGTGGCGGTATCCTCGGTTTCATCGCCGGCGTGCTGCCGGGGGCCGGGGCGTCGCTTGGCAGTTTCATCGGCTACACCCTCGAGAAGAAGGTGGTGGGCAAGAAGGGCTTCTTCGGGCAGGGCGACCCGCGCGGCGTGGCCGGCCCCGAGGCGGGCAACAATGGCGCCTCGAGCGGTGCCCTGGTGCCCATGCTGACACTCGGCGTACCGGGCAGCGGCACCACGGCGGTGCTGCTGGCGCTGCTGATCTCGCTCAACATCACCCCCGGCCCGCTGATGTTCACTCAGAACGCGGACATCGTGTGGGGCGTGATCGCCGCGCTGCTGATCGGCAACTTCCTGCTGTTGCTGCTCAACATCCCGCTGGTGGGGATCTTCGTCAAGCTGCTCTCGGTACCGCCGATGTACTTGCTGCCGAGCGTGACGATGATCGCTTTCGTCGGCATCTACTCGATCAGCAACACCACCTTCGATCTCTACTTCATGGTGGCCTTCGGCGTCGCCGGCTATGTGCTGCGCAAGCTGGAGATCCCATTGGTCCCGATCATCCTGGGCTTGTTGCTGGGGCCGGAGATGGAGAAGAACCTGCGTCATGCCATGGACATCTCCGATGGCGACTGGACCATCCTGTGGCACAGCGGCCTGGCCGTCGGGCTTTGGGTGTTCGCGATCCTGGGGTTGGTCCTGCCTTATATTGTCGGGCCCATCCTGCGCCGCCGGATGAGAGTGGCGCAGGAGGCGACAGCCGGCAGTCCGGAAAGCGACTGAAGCAGGATTCCTGTCGAACAGCGGGGGCGTCGAGCGATCGACGCCCCCGTTGCGTTGTGGCCTCGTCAAACCGGTGCATGCCATGCACCAAGCTCTCGTTGGCGGGTGCGTCGGGCACGCTGGCCTGCACCCGACTGGTGCGTCAGGCACATGAGTCGTCGCTTCTTGCTAAAGGCAACCCCTGGTCTATCAAGTAATTTTTACCGCTTGGCGCATCATGGCGTGGACCTTGCTAAGTCTGGTGGCATCGCGCATCGCTGCCAAGCAGCACCTGCCATCACAACGAGTCCCTCCCCCAGGAGGGCGCAAGGAGATTCATGTGAAAGCTTCCCGCATCATGCCTTTCCCGCTTCGTCCCGCGGCCACCGCGTTGGTGTCGGCGCTCGCCTTCGGTGCCGCTGGCCAGGCGCTGGCCCAGGAGGAGCCCATCAAGGTGGGTATCCTTCACTCGCTGTCCGGCACCATGGCGATCAGCGAATCGACATTGAAGGACACTGTCGAAATGCTGATCGAGCAGCAGAACGCGCAGGGCGGCCTGCTCGGTCGTCAGCTTGAGGCGGTGGTGGTCGACCCGGCCTCCAACTGGCCGTTGTTTGCCGAGCGCGCCCGCGAACTGCTCGAGCAGCATGAGGTGGACGTCGTATTCGGCAACTGGACTTCGGTATCGCGGAAGGCGGTGTTGCCGGTGTTCGAGGAGCTCAACGGCCTGCTTTTCTACCCGGTGCAGTACGAGGGCGAGGAGTCGTCCGAGAACGTCTTCTACACCGGTGCGGCACCCAACCAGCAGGCGATCCCGGCGGTCGAGTACCTGATCAACGAAGTGGGTGTGGAGCGCTTCGCGCTGCTCGGCACCGATTACGTTTACCCGCGCACCACCAATCGCATCCTCGAAGCCTTCCTCAAGGAGGAGCACGGCATTGCCGACGAGGACATCATGATCAACTACACGCCGTTCGGTCACTCCGACTGGCAGAACATCGTCTCCGAGGTGCGCCGATTTGGCAGCGAGGGCAAGAAGACGGCGGTGGTCTCGACCATCAACGGCGATGCCAACGTGCCGTTCTACCGCGAGTTGGCCAACCAGGGCATCGACGCGGCGGATATCCCGGTCATTGCCTTCTCGGTGGGCGAGCAGGAACTCTCCGGCATCGACACCGACCCGCTGGTGGGTCACCTGGCGGCATGGAACTACTTCATGAGCGTGGACAGCGATGCCAACTACGACTTCATCGATGCCTGGATCGACTATGCCGGCGACGAGGAGGCGGTGACCAACGACCCCATGGAAGCTCACTACATCGGCTTCAACATGTGGGCCGAGGCGGTGCGCAAGGCGGGTACCACCGACGTCGACGCGGTCAAGGACGCCATCATCGGCGTGACCGTGCCCAATCTCTCCGGGGGCTATGCGGCGATGATGCCCAACCACCACATCACCAAGCCGGTGCTGATCGGGGAAGTGCAGGACAACGGTCAGTTCGACATCGTTTGGCAGACGCCCTCCACCGTGGCCGGTGATGCCTGGTCCGACTACCTGCCCGGCTCCCGCGACCTGATAGCCGATTGGCGCAAGCCCATGGAGTGCGGCAACTTCAACGTGGCCAACGGTCGCTGCGGTGGCAGCACGGCCGCCGAAGAGGCCGAAGCGGCACTGGCCGAGTAAGCCCGCATCCCCCGCTGCAAAGCAGCGGGGGAGCACGCCTGGTTAACGATTCCGAGGAACGCTCCGATGAGATACCCCCCCATGCCCGGGCCAACGGCGGCCGGGGCGAGGGCCGGCAGCGGCGATCGCGCGCCCGTGACGATGGGCCCGTGGCTGCGGGTTCTCGCGCTGGCACTGACGCTTGCGCTCGGCCTGACCCTTGCCACGTCCGCCAAAGCGCAGGCCGCGCCGGATGCGAGCGATGCCGTGGCCATCGAACTGCTGGAGGCACTTGATGTGTCGTCCTTTCCGGCCAAGGGCGAAGGCATCGAGGCCATCGTTCGCAGCGACGATCCCCGTGCCCGCGACTGGCTGCAGGCGCTGCTCGACGGCCGCCTCCAGCGCACCGAGGACGGTCGCTTCGTGGTGGTGCTCGACAACACCGGACGCGAATGGCCGGTAGAGGACGCCCTGACCGGCGAGGCGCTTGGCGAGATGTCGCGTCGCGAGCTGGATCGCATCGGCATCAACAATGCGCTGCGCAACCAGTTGCGCAGCGCGATCGCCGTGGTCGATCTCTACGCCGCCGATACCGGCTTGCGCCGCGCTTCCGCAGAGCGACTGCTGGGCGAGGTTGACAGCGACCTGGCCGAACCGCTGGCCGAGGTGATCGAGGACGAGGAGGATGCCGAGGTGCGTGATCGCCTGGTTCAGGCCCTGGCTATCCATCGTCTGGAACAGGGCGAGGTCGAAGCGGTCCAGGATCTTCGCGGTAGTCTGCATCCACGGGTGCGGGTGGCACTCAATCGAGCCGCCAATGGCGATGATCCCGTCGTGGCCGATGCCGCACGCGCCGCCCTGGCCGACATCGAGCAGGTGCTCAAGGTGAATCGCGCGGTCGAGACGCTCTATTTCGGCCTCTCGCTCGGCTCGGTGCTGGTGCTGGCGGCCATCGGGCTGGCCATTACCTTCGGCGTGATGGGCGTGATCAACATGGCCCACGGCGAGCTGATCATGCTCGGTGCCTATACCACCTGGGCGATGCAGAAACTGCTGCCCGGCCAGCCGGGGCTGGCCTTGATCCTGGCGATTCCCGCCGGCTTCCTCGTGGCGGCGCTGGCCGGCATCGCCATCGAGCGAGGCGTCATCCAGTTCCTCAAGGGGCGGCCGCTCGAAACCCTGCTGGCGACCTTCGGTATCAGCCTGATTCTTCAGCAACTGGTGCGTACCGTCATCTCGCCGCTCAACCGCACCGTGGTCACACCGGAGTGGATGAGCGGTTCCATTGCCATCAACGACGCCTTGTCGTTGACGCTCAATCGCTTGTACGTGCTGGGCTTCGCCCTGGTGGTGTTTGCCGCCTTGATGCTGATCATGCGCCGTACCCGGCTGGGCCTGGAGGTGCGGGCGGTGACACAGAACCGGACCATGGCACGCTCGATGGGCATCCGCGCCACGCGAGTCGACATTCTCACCTTCGCCCTGGGTTCCGGCGTGGCGGGGCTGGCCGGCGTGGCGCTCAGCCAGCTCACCAACGTGGGCCCCAACCTGGGCCAGAACTACATCATCGACTCCTTCATGGTGGTGGTGTTCGGCGGCGTGGGCAATCTCTGGGGCACGCTGGTGGCGGGACTGTCGCTGGGCGTTATCAACCAGGTACTGGAACCCTGGGCCGGCGCCGTGATGGCCAAGATCATCGTGCTCGTGTTCATCATCCTGTTCATTCAGAAGCGCCCGCGCGGACTCTTTCCGCAGAAGGGCCGGGCAGCGGAGGGCTGACAATGCAATCGCGATTCTGGCTATTGAGGCCGTTCGGCGAACGCTCGACGCTGATCTTTCTCGGTGTACTGCTGGCGGTGATGACGCTGGTGACGGTGCTGCACGTGGTCGTGCCGGCAGGTCATCCGCTTCATGTCAGTGCTTATACCGTTAACTTGTTCGGCAAATACCTAAGCTACGCGCTGCTGGCGGTGGCGGTGGACCTGGTGTGGGGCTATCTGGGGATCCTCAGCCTGGGTCATGGCGCCTTCTTCGCCCTGGGCGGCTACGCCATGGGCATGTACCTGATGCGCCAGATCGGTGACCGAGGCGTCTATGGCCATCCCGTACTGCCCGACTTCATGGTGTTCCTCAACTGGGACAGCCTGCCCTGGTACTGGCACGGCTTCGACATGGCCGGGTTCGCCTTTCTCATGGTGCTGCTGGTGCCTGGAGCGCTGGCGCTGGTGTTCGGTTTCCTGGCGTTCCGCTCGCGTGTCACCGGCGTCTACCTGTCGATCATCACCCAGGCGCTGACCTTCGCCCTGATGCTGGCCTTCTTTCGCAACGAGATGGGCTTCGGCGGCAACAACGGGTTGACCGATTTCCGCGAGATCCTGGGCTTCAACCTGCGCAGCAGCGACACCCGGCTGGGGCTGTTCCTGGCCACCGGCACGGCGCTGGCGCTGGGCTACCTGCTGTGTCGGGCGATCGTGACGAGCAAGCTGGGCCGGGTCTGCGTGGCCACCCGCGACGCCGAGGCGCGCACGCGTTTCCTCGGCTACCGAGTCGAGCGTTTCCAGCTGTTCGTGTTCGTGGTCTCGGCCATGCTGGCCGGCCTGGCCGGCGCGCTCTACGTGCCACAGGTGGGCATCATAAATCCCAGCGAGTTCTCGCCGCTGTTCTCCATCGAAATCGTGCTGTGGGTGGCGCTGGGCGGCCGCGCCACGCTCTACGGGGCGGTGATCGGGGCGATACTGGTCAACTACGCCAAGACCGTCTTCACTGGCGTGATGCCCGATGCCTGGCTGTTTGCCCTCGGCGGGCTGTTCGTACTGGTCACGGTTTTCCTGCCGCGTGGCGTGGCCGGGTTGCTGGCGTTGAAGCTTGGGCGCCGCCGAGAAGGTGGCGGTTCGTTAACTGGCAGGGAGGTGTCGGCATGAGCTTTCTCGGTTCACTGGCCGATCGCGATCGAGTCTTCGACTTCCTGGTGCCGGTTCCCTCGCCCGTTGACGTACGCCATGGCCCAATTCTCTATCTCGAAGACGTCACGGTCAGCTTCGACGGTTTCAAGGCGATCAATGGTCTCAACCTGACGATCGACGATGGTGAGTTGCGCTGCATCATCGGTCCCAACGGGGCCGGCAAGACCACCATGATGGACATCATTACCGGCAAGACACGACCCGATACCGGCCAGGTATGGTTCGGCAGCCGCCACGATCTGCTGACGAAGAATGAGCCACAGATCGCTGGCCTCGGCATCGGCCGCAAGTTCCAGAAACCCACGGTGTTCGAGGCGTTGACCGTCTTCGAGAACCTCGAGCTCGCCATGGCGGCGGACAAACGCATCCTGCCTACGCTCACTGCACGCATGAGCGGCGAGATTCGTGATCGCATCGATGAGGTACTGGCTACCATTGGCCTGTCGGAACTGCGCGAGCGGCAGGCAGGCATACTTTCGCACGGCCAGAAGCAGTGGCTGGAGATCGGCATGCTGCTGATGCAGCGGCCGCGACTGCTGCTGGTGGACGAACCGGTGGCCGGCATGACCGAGCAGGAGATGGAGCGAACCGCCGAATTGCTCACCGGGCTTGCCGGCAAGCAGTCAGTGGTCGTGGTGGAGCACGACATGGGCTTCGTGCGCTCCATTGCGCGCAAGGTGACGGTGCTGCACCAGGGCAGCGTTCTGGCCGAGGGCAGCATGGACCAGGTGTCGAGCGATCCCCGGGTGGTGGAAGTCTACCTGGGTGCCGAAGCCGAAGAGGGGGTGGCCTGATGCTCGAGATCGACAAGCTCAACCAATTCTATGGCGAGAGCCACACGCTGTGGGACCTCGACCTCAGCGTGCCGGCGGGGCAGTGCACCTGCGTGATGGGCCGTAACGGGGTAGGCAAGACCACGCTGATGAAGGCGATCATGGGCGAGGTGTCGGTGGCTTCCGGCAGCATTCGCTACGCCGACGACGTGGAACTGACCCAGCGTCGGGTGGAGGATCGCTCGCGCCTGGGGATCGGCTACGTACCCCAGGGGCGACAGATATTCCCCCTGCTGACCGTGGAGGAGAACCTGCGTACGGGACTTGCGGCCCGCGGTGATGGCCGGCGCACCATTCCGGCGCGCATCTATGAACTCTTCCCCGTCCTCGAGGAGATGCGGCAGCGCCGCGGCGGCGATCTTTCCGGCGGCCAGCAGCAGCAGCTCGCCATCGGCCGAGCGCTGGTGCTCGAACCGCGCCTGCTGATCCTCGACGAGCCGGGGGAGGGCATCCAGCCCAATGTCGTCACGCTGATCGGCGAGGTGATCCGCAAGTTGATCGCCGAAGATGGGTTGAGCGTGCTGCTGGTGGAGCAGAAGCTGCCTTTCGCCCGCAAGTACGCCGACCGCTTCGCCATCATGGATCGCGGCCGGCCGGTGGCCAAGGGTGAAATCGGCGAGCTGACCGATACGCTGATCAAGGAGCACCTGACGGTGTAGCGCTCGTTGGCGTTGCAGGACTATGCACTGGTGCACCAGTTTGATGTGCTTGGAAGACTCGCTGCACTTCCAAGGTGCGCGGATGGTTCCCGGCTGCACCGAAAGGAAACGGCAGGCCTCTCATGCGGCCTGCCGTATTCCATTTAAGACATTGATGCCTAAGGATCTATCAGGCCATTCCCCTTTATGGTACGGGGCTTGCTGAAAGCTGGTCATATTCGCCAAGCCCGGACTCTTCATGACCGCTTTCGAACCCTCAGCCATTGTCATGCCGCCGACGGATTCCGGCCATCGCTTCGATGCCGGCCGACATTGGGCGGCGTCGCTCGCGCTAGGCTTCGAGGCTCGCCAGGGTGTCACCCGCCTGGCGAGGGCGCGCCATCATGGGCCACTGCGGGTACAGCGGCCGTTCTATCCCGAAGGCCGGGACGGCGCCTGCCACGTCTACCTGTTGCATCCCCCCGGGGGGTTGGTCAGCGGCGATTCGCTGACGATAACGGCCCGGGTCGAGTCCGGCGCCCACGCCTTGTTGACCACGCCGGCGGCCAACAAGCTCTACCGCGCCGACAGCCACGGCGTGGCCTGGATGCAGCGCACCGCACTGTCGGTGGCGCCGGGTGGGCTGCTCGAGTGGTTACCCCAGGAGACCATCGCCTTCGATGGCTCACGGGGCGAGCAGTCTACCGAGATAGCGCTGTCCGGCGACGCGCGCTGCCTGGGTTGGGAAGTGCTGGCCCTGGGACGGCCGGCCAGCCGGCTGCCCTACGCTTCAGGTCGCATCGACCAGCGCTTTCGCCTTAGCCGTGATGGCCAGCCGCTGTGGTGGGAACGACAGCCGCTCGATCCCGCTCACCCGCGCTTCGCGGGCCGCTGGGGGCAGGGCGGAGCCAGCGTGCAGGCCACGCTCTGGGCCGTGGGCCTTGCCGACCAACCCGCCGCCATCGAGCGACTGCGCGACGTCATGACAGCGAGCCCGCGCTGGGCGGTGACGGTACGCCATGGCGTGCTGCTGCTGCGCTACCTGGGGCACGAACGCAACGAGGCCTGGGAAATCTGTCGGCAGGCCTGGGATTGCCTGCGGCCGCTGTTGGCCGGGTTGCCTTCCCATTCTCCCCGTATCTGGTTCACCTGACTTGCCAGGAGACACGCATGGAACTGACCCCGAGAGACAAGGACAAGCTGTTGCTATTCTCTGCCGCCCAGCTGGCCGAGCGGCGCCGGGCCCGAGGACTCAAGCTCAACTACCCCGAAGCGGTGGCTCTGATCAGCTTCGAGATCATGGAGGGCGCACGCGACGGTCGCAGCGTCGCCGAGCTGATGAGCTACGGCCGCGAGATCCTGGGCCGCGACGAGGTCATGGAAGGGGTTCCGGAGATGGTCGACGAGGTACAGGTTGAGGCGACCTTTCCGGACGGAACGAAACTCGTGACGGTGCATTCTCCCATTGTGTAAGGAGCTCGCGATGATTCCCGGTGAGTATCAGTTGAAAGACGGCGAGATCGAGCTCTGCGCGGGGCGTGAGCGGATCTGCGTCGAGGTCGCCAACACCGGCGACCGTCCTATCCAGGTTGGTTCGCACTATCACTTTGCCGAGGCCAACCCGGCGCTGCGATTCGACCGTGCCAAGGCCCGGGGCCACCGCCTCGATGTGGCGGCTGGCACGGCGATCCGCTTCGAGCCGGGCCAGATGCGCGAGGTCACACTGATACCCTTCGCCGGCGAGCGCCGGATCTACGGCTTCCGTGGCGACGTGATGGGCAGCCTCGATCAATCCAGCGGGGGAGGCAAGTCATGACCTCAACCAACAAGATCGGTCGCCAGGCCTATGCCGACATGTATGGCCCCACGGTGGGAGATCGGGTTCGCCTGGGCGACACCGAGCTGTGGATCGAGGTCGAACGTGACGCCACCCACTACGGTGACGAAGTGAAATTCGGCGGCGGCAAGGTGATCCGCGACGGCATGGGCCAGAGCCAACGCGTCGACAAAACGGTGATGGACACCGTGATCACCAACGCCCTGATTCTCGACTGGTGGGGCATCGTCAAGGCGGACGTGGGCCTCCAAGGCGGGCGAATCGCGGCCATCGGCAAGGCCGGCAACCCGGATACCCAGCCGGACGTGGAGATCGTCATCGGCCCCGGTACCGAGGTGATCGCCGGCGAGGGGAAGATTCTCACGGCGGGTGGCATCGATGCCCACATTCACTTCATCTGCCCCCAGCAGGTGGAAGAGGCCTTGATGAGCGGCATTACCACCATGCTGGGTGGTGGTACGGGGCCGGCTACCGGTACCAACGCCACGACCTGCACGCCCGGGGCCTGGCATATCGGCAAGATGCTGCAGGCGGTCGACGAGCTGCCGATGAACATCGGTTTCCTGGGCAAGGGCAATGCGAGCCTTCCCGAGGCGCTCGAGGCGCAGCTCGAGGCAGGCGCCATGGGCCTCAAGCTGCACGAGGACTGGGGCACCACGCCGGCGGCCATCGACAACTGCCTGAGCGTAGCCGAGCGCTACGACGTGCAGATCGCCATTCACACCGACACCCTCAACGAGTCGGGCTTCGTCGAGGATACCCTGGCCGCGTTCAAGGAGCGCGGGATCCACACCTACCACACCGAGGGAGCCGGGGGCGGCCATGCGCCGGACATCCTCACCGCCTGCTCCAAGCCCTACGTGCTGCCGTCGTCGACCAATCCGACGCGTCCCTACACGGTGAACACCATCGACGAACACCTCGACATGCTGATGGTGTGCCACCATCTCGACCCCAACATTCCCGAGGACGTGGCCTTCGCTGACTCGCGCATCCGTCGCGAGACCATCGCGGCCGAGGACATCCTGCAGGACCTGGGCGTGATCTCGATGATCGCCTCGGATTCCCAGGCCATGGGTCGTGTCGGGGAGGTGGTGTGCCGCACCTGGCAGACCGCCCACAAGATGAAGGTCCAGCGCGGCCTGCTGCCCGAGGACGAGGCGCTCGGCGCCGACAACTTCCGTGCACGATGCTACATCGCCAAGTACACCATCAACCCGGCGATTACCCATGGCATCGCCCACGAGGTAGGTTCCATCGAGGTGGGCAAGCTGGCCGACCTGGTGCTGTGGAGCCCGGCCTTCTTTGGTGCCAAGCCGGCGCTGATCCTCAAGGCGGGCATGATCGCGGCGGCGCCCATGGGCGACCCCAACGCCTCGATTCCCACACCGCAGCCGGTGCATTACCGACCCATGTTCGGGGCGTTCGGCCGGGCGGCGAGCGCCACGCGGCTGACCTTCGTCAGCCAGGCGGCGCTGGACGCCGGCATCAAGGAGCGGCTGGGTCTCGCGAGCCCGCTGGCAGCGTGCAAGAACGTGCGTGGCGTGCGCAAGGGCGACATGAAGCTCAACGACGCCTGCCCCGAGCTCAGCGTTGACCCGCAGACCTACGAGGTACGTTGCGACGGCGAGCTGTTGACCTGCGAGCCGGCCACCGAGCTGCCGTTGGCGCAGCGCTACCATCTGTTTTGAAGCCTTTGGGGATGGCGCCATGCTCGCAACCCTGCGCTCACCACGCCACGCGTCCGAAACCCTGGCATTCCGGTCGGACTCCTGCGGTCGGAAAGACGGCACCTCCCTGTGCCGGCTTTCCTCGATCTTCATCCATGAAGATCGCCCGTATCGTCTCGCCCGGACTGCCAGCGGTCGCGCGAGGTGGTTCGGCAGGGTGCGGCCTGGCGCCGGCCTGGCCCAGGTCCTGAATTCAACGAGGCAATAGCGATGCTGAAACTGATAGAACGCCTGGGGCCCATCGCGGCGGACCAGGCCACCGACAGCCTGACGCTGACCTACGAGCTGCGCATCCGCGGCAGGCTTAAAACGGTGAGTGATACCGGCTGTGAGCTTGGCCTGTTTCTCGAGCGTGGCCCGGTGCTGCGCGACGGCGAGGGGCTGCGTGCCGAGAGCGGCGAGACCGTGAGGATCAGGGCCGCTGCCGAGCCGGTGGTGACCGCCCGAATCGAGGCCGGCCTGCCGCTGGCGCGGCTCGCCTACCATCTCGGCAACCGACACGTCCAGCTTGCGTTGGGTGAGGACGAGCGGGGCGGCTACGTGCGTTTCCCGCCCGACCACGTGCTGGAAGAGCTGGCCGAACGGCTGGGAGCCAGCCTCGAGCGGCACGAGGCCCCCTTCGACCCCGAACCGGGCGCCTATCACCAGGTGGGCCACTCTCACGCTCACGGGCATCATCACGAGCCAGCGCATGAACATGAGCACACGCATGGACATGGCCACTCCCATGCGCACTGAGCCGGTCGGGCAGGGCACCGACCTGGCCCTCCTGGGGCTGCTGCAACTGGTCAGCCCGGCGCTGCCGATCGGCGCTTTCGCCTTTTCGCAGGGGCTCGAAAGCGCTTTCGAGCTGGGCTGGGTGCGTGACGAGGAGAGCCTCGGTGAGTGGCTGGGCGGTGTCCTCGAGGATGGCCTGACCCGCTGCGAGCTGCCCGTGCTGGCGCGCCTGCAGCGGGCCTGGGCGAAGGAAGAGGGCGAGGCGGTAGTCAAGTGGGATCGCTGGCTTGCCGCCAACCGCGAAACCGCCGAACTCGCCGCCGAGGACTCGCGGCTGGGGGCGTCGCTTAAGCGCCTGCTCGGCAGCCTCGAACTATTGCCTGGAAGCAAGCCGGGCGAGGTGCCGGCGATGCCGGGAGATGCCGGCTACGTGACCGTCTTCGCCTGGGCCGCCCAGGTGCGTGGGGTGCCGGTTCGCCAGGCCATGCTGGGCTTTGCCTGGGCCTGGCTCGAGAACCAGCTGGCGGTGGCCTGCAAGGCGTTGCCGTTGGGCCATACCGCCGCCCAGCGTTTGGTCGAGCGGTTGCGCCCGTCGCTGGTGGCCGCGGTGGAAGAGGCGTTG
The DNA here is from genome assembly GCF_052584175.1 of Billgrantia hypersalina. Classification (NCBI taxonomy): domain Bacteria; kingdom Pseudomonadati; phylum Pseudomonadota; class Gammaproteobacteria; order Oceanospirillales; family Halomonadaceae; genus Billgrantia; species Billgrantia hypersalina. The sequence goes on along the minus strand of NZ_JBMIQI010000003.1, from coordinate 27,843 downwards.
ACGCTCGAAGATGATGCACTCGGCCCGGCGCTGCCCGGCCTGGCGTTGGCCAGTGCCCTGCATGAAACGCAGTACTCAAGGCTGTTCAGAAGCTAAGGCAAGACAGTAGGCGGGGCGATGACTGGCGAATCCACCTCGCGTGACCGCTGGTTTTTTGGATGAGACGACGTGGTCGATCTTCAGGGAAGAAGTTCGAGGAAAGCCGGCACAGGGATGTGCCGTCTTTCCGACCGCGGGAGGCCGTCCGAAGAACCAGGGTTTCGGTCGTGTGGCGTGGTGAGGCCAGTGGATCGCCCAGGCCGGAAGTGAATGATGAAGCCTATACAAGGAGAGCGAAGATGACCCATTGCCTACGCATCGGCGTTGGCGGCCCGGTGGGCTCCGGCAAGACGGCCCTGCTCAAGCAGCTGTGCCTGGCACTACGCGACCACTACGACATCGCCGTGGTCACCAACGATATCTACACCCGAGAGGATGCCGACTTCCTGCTCAAGCACGAGGCACTGCCGGCCGATCGCATCCTCGGTGTTGAGACCGGCGGCTGCCCGCATACGGCCATTCGCGAGGATGCCTCGATGAACCTGGCTGCCATCGACGAGCTGCACGCGCGCCATCCCAACCTCGAGCTGGTGCTGGTGGAATCCGGCGGCGACAACCTCTCGGCGACCTTCAGTCCCGAGCTCTCCGACCTCACGCTCTATGTGATCGATGTTTCCGCCGGCGACAAGATCCCGCGCAAGGGCGGGCCCGGCATCACCAAGTCGGACCTCTTGATCATCAACAAGATCGACATTGCCGAGCAGGTGCACGCCTCGCTCGAGGTGATGGATCGCGACTCACGAAAGATGCGCGGCGAGCGCCCGTTCGTCTTTACCAATCTCTACGACGGTGTGGGGCTGGAGGATATCATCCGGTTCATCCTCGACCGCGGCATGCTGCCGCAGCGCCGTCCCCAGACACAGCCGGCCAGTGCCTGACTTCGTGACCACTTCGCTAACGGCAAGGAGATCGCCCTCATGAATCATCGTTTTGCTTCCGCCTCGCATCTGGCCCTGGCCGCCGCACCCGTATTGCTGCTTACCGCCGGCCTGGCCTTGGCCCATCCCGGGCACGAGGTCAGTGGCAGCGGGTTCGCCGCCGGCCTGACCCATCCGCTGCTGGGCCTGGATCACTTGCTCGCCATGCTGGCCGTGGGACTGTGGAGCTTGCGCCAGAGCCGCGCTTTCAGTACCGCTGCCCCGTGGCTTGCCGCCGCCGGCATGCTGCTGGGGGCGGGGGCGGCCTGGGCCGGCCTGGCGCCGCCTGGCGTGGAGTTCGGCGTCGCCGTGTCGGTCCTGCTGGCGGGCGTGTTGATTGCCGCACTGGTCAAGGTGCCGGCCCTGGTCGGTGCCGGCATGGTGGTGCTGTTCATGCTGTTTCACGGTCATGCCCACGGCAGCGAGATGCCCCACGGGGCCTCGATGCTGGCGTACCTGGCCGGCTTCACCCTGGCCACGCTGGCCATCACCTACGCAGGCCGCCTCGTTGGGGGGTTCCTCATGACGCGCGAACATCGCCTCGTGCGGCTACTTGGCGCTGCGATCGCGACGACAGGGGTCTTGTTCGCCTTCGGTTGAGTGAGGCGGGAGCAGGTTCACGCCCGGCTTCGGCCGGGCGTCTCGTATTAGCAGAAGTTGACAAAGCCCATGCCTCAGCCCAGCTTGAAAGGAGCAGATTCGCAAGGAAAGCGCATGGACAAGCTAATGCTGGTCGTCAAGATCCTGATTACGTTACTGGTCCTCATTCTCTTCGTGCAGAACATCGTCCTGGTCGAAGTCCACTTTCTTGTCTGGAGCGCCCGTCTTCCCCTGGCACTGCTGCTGCTGGTCATCTATGTACTGGGCATGGTGAGCGGCAGGTCGCTGTTTGCGCTCATGCGTCGGTTGCGGGCCGGCAGGCCACGCAACCGGCGAGAGTGAGGGGATAGTTTGCGTCATCTTTCCGCTATCGCCCTCCATCGGCTAGCCTCGCTGCTCGCCTTCCTGCTGTTGATCGCCTTGGCGCTACAGGCCGGTCGGGTGCAGCAGGCCCTGCTCGATGCCAACGATGCCGTCGATGACGGCCTGGAATTGATCTCCGCGATACAGGATCTTCAACTCTCCTTGCTCGACGTGGAAACCGGTGAGCGTGGCTTCGTCATCACCGGCCGCAGCGACTATCTGATTCCTTACCGACAAGCGCGCGAGCGCCTCGATGCCGAGCGTAACTACCTGCTCGAACAGCTGACTTCCAAGGGAAGCTTGCCCAGCAGCGAAATCACCGCTTTGGAGGAATTGATCGCGCGGCGGGTGCAGATTGCCGAGAGCAACATTGCCGTACGCGAGAGCGATGGCTTGGAGGCGGCAGCTCTGCGCCTCCTGGCAGCGGGAGGGCGGCAGACCATGGTCCGGATTCGCGACATCCTCGACCCTCTCAAAAACACCCAGCGTGAGTTGTTGGCCATGCAGAGCAAGCGCGCCTCGCAACAGGCTGCCCGTGCTCGCCAGGTGGGCGTCGCCGGAATACTGCTCGTAGCGGCGCTATTCATCGCGGCCTATGGCGCCTTGAATCGCGTCCTGACCATTCGGCGTAGGCTACTGAACGATGCCGAGCAGCGTGAAGCACGATTGCAGGCGCTGCTTCATAGCGTACCTGACGAGCTCTTTCTCATCGACGACAGCCAGCGCTGTCATCGGCTCGTGGGGAAGTCTCCGGTAGCTGAACCCTTCGCGCACGAGTTGAGCCGACGCCTATCCGAACGGGGGGCGGAAGGTTTGCAAAGCTTCATCTGGCACGACCCCAACGGCACCGAGTTCGAGGTTCGCATGCTGCCGACCCGTGACGATGAGTATCTGGTGATTGCACGCGACATCACCGAGCGTCGCGAGATCGAGCGCATGAAGGCCGAGTTCATCGCTACCGTAAGCCATGAATTGCGAACACCACTCACCGCCGTGAGGGGCGCCCTAGGCATGCTGCGCCAGGGTTATGGTGGCAACTTGCCCGAGGATGCCCAGCCGCTGGTCGGGGTTGCCGACAAGAACTGCGAACGCTTGGTTCATCTGATCGATGACATTCTCGACATCGAGAAGCTGGAGGCTGGACAGTTGGAGTTCCGCCTGCAGCGGGTCGAGCTGGTGCCCCTCGTAAAGCAGGCCCTGGGCGACAATGCGCCCTATGCCGAGAGCTTCGGTATCGGGCTTTGCTTGGTGAGTGCTTCCGATACCGGCGATGTGGAACTCGACCCACAGCGATTTGCCCAGGTGATGGCGAATCTGATTTCCAATGCCTGCAAGCATTCACCCAGCGGAGCGAGCGTCGAGGTGAGTGTTGCCCCGCTGCTGCGTGACGAGCGCCAATGGTGGGAAGTTGCCGTGCGCGACCGGGGAGAGGGCATCCCGCTGGAGTTCCAGCCGCGTGTATTCGAGCGCTTCGCCCAGGCGGACAGCTCGGATCGACGCCGCATCGGCGGAACCGGCCTGGGACTATCCATCACCCGTAGCTTGGTGCTCGCGATGAAGGGGGAGATCGACTTCACATCGGTTCCCGGCGAGGGCAGCGAGTTTCGAGTACGTTTCCCGGCGCTGACAGGTGCAGGAAGTCACGCGAGACAAGAGGAGGGTCATCCATGACGGTGAACGAAGGCAAGCCCCGAATCCTGATGGTGGAGGATGAGGAGGACATCGCTTTTTTGATCCGCTTCATGCTCGAGCGCCAGGGCTTCGAGGTCGAACATGCAGCCGACGGTCGCCGGGCCATGCAGCTTCTGGCCGAGATCGCCCCGGTCGAGTTGGCGCTGCTGGACATCATGCTGCCTTATCATGATGGACTCGAGGTACTCGAGCGTCTACGCGGGCTTCCTGCCTGGAAGGACGTCCCCGTGATCATGCTGACGGCCAAGGCGCGGGAGTCCGACGTGGTGCGTGCGCTTGAGCTGGGTGCCGACGACTACGTGACCAAGCCCTTTCAGCCGGATGAGCTCCTGGCACGGCTGCGTCGCTTCATGAGGAGGCGCTGATGTCAGCGAGGGGCGATGCGAAAAGCACGGCCAGACGAGTGCTCGTGCTGGGGTCGGTTTTGGCGTTGTGTGCTTATCCGTTCACGGCGGTGTCGCAGGAGCGACGAACGGAAGCCGAGGTATCGCAGCGCTACGATACGCTCGACAACGGCTATGACGACTGGCTGGCCCAACGGCTCGAACTGCAGTCGGCTCGTCCAGGGGCGGCGGGCTGGTACGGTGAGTTCCTGCGCGAACGTCGTTATCGAACCTGGGACGAAGGGTTTCTTGCCGGCTTGGCCATTCCGCTGGGAGAAGAATGGGTCGTTCAGCCGGAGTTCGGGCGTAATTTCTCCGCTGACTTCCTGCCCGACTGGCACGTCGACCTGCGTGTGCAACGCGCCTTCATCGATGGCTATGTCGGCAGTGTCAGCGTGCGTCGAACCCGGTACGAGGCGTCCCAGGTGGATAGGCTGGCCTTGGGCCTGGAACGCTACTGGGGTAACTGGCGCGGCGCCTACACCCTGAACGCCAGCAAGGTGGCATCGGGCGGCACGCCGGTGGGACATGCCCTGGCCCTCGATTACTACTATGGGGAGCGCAGCGTCGTGGGTATGCGCGCCGCCATTGGCCGCGAAGAGGAGGGCCTGCCCGACGGTCGTGTCGTCACTACCGAAGTTGAATCGCTCGCCCTGCGTGGCCGTCACTGGTTCCAACCCGAGTGGGCCGTCACCTGGGAGGTAGGGGCGTTGAGCCAAGGGGAGCTCTACGACCGCTATGGCATCCAGCTGGGCCTGCGACATGCCTTTTGAAACCGAGGCTCTTCGACAGTTGCCCCAGCAGGCAGCGCAAGTCTTGACGACCCTGCCTGACGACCCTGTGCTGCGGGCCGCGGTTTACAGCGCGATGGCCCTGGCGGTGCTGACGCTGTTGATCATGCTGCAGGTTCTCGTCTTGACCGAGCTAGCCAGCCGCCGCGAGCGCCGTCGCCAAGCTTTTCATGCCGACTGGCGTCCGCGCCTGGCGTCATGGAGCATCGAACATGGAGACACGCTGCCCTGGCCGCCGCGTGGTCGGCGAGAGGAGGTCTGGTTCATGCTGCTGTGGATGCGCCTGCAGCAGCCTATGCGCGGCAGTGCGCGCCAGCGCCTCAATGCGCTGTTTACGGGCATTGGGATGGATAGCCGGGTATTGCGTCTATTGCACGGCCGCGGCACCCACCGCCGTCTGCTGGCGCTGAGCTGCCTGCAATACCTGGCCGACGAGAATCACTGGCCGGCAGTGACACCCTTGGTCGACACGACGCATCCGGTCGTGGCCCTGACGGCTGCCCGAACCCTAGTTTCGATGAATCCGAGACGGGCCATGCAGCGAGTGATTCCCCAGGTCGAGCTGCGTCGCGACTGGGCTATCCCGCGCCTCGAGGCATTATGTCGTCAGGCAGGGCCGGAGGCGGTCAGTGACCCGCTGCTGGCACGCCTGAGCGAAAGTCGAGACCCGCCGGCGCGCCTTGTCGCGTTGCTGGCTTGGGCCGAGCCGGCCCGGGTGGCACCGTGGGCGCGACGCTTCCTGGCAGGTCAGGTGGAGGATCAAGAGGGAGCGGAGGCTGCCCTTTGTGCGGCACTGAACTGCCTGGGCAAGCAGCGCGATCCGCGCGACAAGCCTCTGATGTTGCGCTGGCTGGTCGCCGTCTCGCCGCAGGTCCGGCTGGCGGCAGTGGGCGCGGTGCGTCGTCAGGCTGGACAGGACGACGCTGACTGGCTGCTGGAGCGTCTGGCCGACAGCAGTTGGTGGGTGCGTCAAGCGGCGGCGGATGCATTGGTGGCGCTGCCGGGCACTACCGCGGAGCGTATCGATGCCTGGCGGCATCAGGTGTCGGATCGCTATGGTCTCGATGCGCTGACCCGTGCCGCCGCCGAGAGGTCGCGCTGAGGAGACGTATGGCAATCAATTGGCTGTGGTGGGGACAGGCGGGATTCATCGGCTACTTCGTGCTGCTCAATGGCGGCTACCTTCTGCTTAACCTGCTCTCCATGATCAGTTTGCGCCGCTACATGCGCCAGCGGGCGGAACTGGGAGAGCAACCCCCCTATTTAGGCCTGGAGCCTGCCGTATCGTTATTGGTTCCGGCTTATAACGAAGCGGCGACGATACGCACCTCGATCCTCTCGCTGCTGCAACTGCAGTATCCCGAGTTCGAGCTGGTAGTGGTCAACGACGGTTCCCGGGACGAGACACTGCAGGTACTGATCGATGCTTTCGAGCTCGAGGTGCACCCGGAGCCGCTTCGACGCAGCGTACCGCACCAGGAAGTACGCAACATCTATCGCTCGCGTCGTCATGCCAACCTCAAGGTCATCGACAAGGCCAACGGCGGCAAGGCCGATGCCCTGAACGCCGGTATCAATGCGGCTCGTCACGGCCTGTTCTGTGCCGTGGATGCCGATTCGATCCTACAGCGTGACAGTTTGCTGCGGGTTGTGCAGCCCTTTATGGAGGATGAGCGCACCGTGGCAGCGGGCGGCACGGTGCGTATTGCCAACGGGTCGCGGGTCAGCGGCGGTTATCTGCTCGAGGCGGGCATCCCCCGTAACCTCTTGGCGCGCTTCCAGATCGTCGAATATCTGCGAGCCTTTCTCTTCGGACGGCTGGGCTGGTCCCCGATCAATGCCGTGTTGATCATCTCCGGCGCCTTCGGCCTGTTCGACCGTGAACGCGTGGCGGCCGTAGGCGGCTACAGCACCTCCACCGTAGGCGAGGACATGGAGCTCGTGGTACGCCTGCATCGCTACCACCGTGCGAATCGCTTGCCCTATCGCATTCACTACCTGCCCGATCCGATCTGCTGGACCGAAGCGCCGGAGGACCTGGGCACGCTGGGACGACAGCGCAGCCGCTGGCAGCGAGGCTTGGCCGAGAGTCTTAGCCGGCATGCTCGTCTGGCTCTAAGCCGCCGTGGCGGTGCACCGGGTTACTTGGCCTGGCCTTTCATGGCCCTGTTCGAATGGCTCGGGCCCTTGGTCGAGGTGGCTGGCTACGTCTTCATGATTGGCGGATTTGCCCTGGGGTCGATTTCACCGGTGGCGCTCACGGTCTTCCTGCTGGTGGCCATCGGCATGGGCGTTCTGCTGTCGGTCAATGGGCTGTTGCTGGAAACCCTTTCGTTTCGCGTCTATCAGCGGCGCAGGGATATGCTGCGGCTATTCCTCGTGGCGGTGTTGGAGAATTTCGGCTATCGCCAGCTCAATACGCTGTGGCGCTGTCGTGGGTTATGGCAATGGTTCTCTCGCCGCAAGCATCAGTGGGGGGTGATGAAGCGCAGTGGTCAGTGGGGGCAATGATAAAGCGCTAGTCCACATGGGTCACCGGCACTCGCCTCGGGTCGACGTACCATGGCAGGCCGCGGCGGGCATTGTGTTCAAGCTCCGCGATCACCTGGGCGCCGAGCAGCACGATCATGGCACCGACCTCCAGGGTCAGAAGCACCACGACGATCGTGGCAAGTGAGCCGTAGACCACGTTGACCAACGAGACGTTGAGGAAATAGAACATCAGCAGGAAGCGAACCCCCTCCCACAGCAGTGCCGCAATGAAGCCGCCCACCAAGGCTCTCTTCAGTGCGATCTTGACCACCGGCAGGATCTTGTAGATGGCGCTGAAGAGCAGGAAGACGCCAATGAAGCTGAACAGGTTCAGCAGCGGGTCGGAGAGTCCCGAAAAAGGGACATCGCGCCCCAGGACGGTCCGCCAGAGGGTTCCGATCGCTTCGGCCAGGGTCACCATCAGGGTGAGCGCCGCCAGGCCGGCACCCAGCACCAGCATGAACAGGTAGGGCAACAGTACCGAGACCCAGACGCTACGCTTGGGATGAGCCTCGGGAGTGTGGAAGATGATGGCGAGGGCATCCTCCAGCATGCGAAAGACGAAGGAGCTGAAGATCAGCAACGTCAGTATGCCGAAAAGACCGATCACGTCTCGCGATTCGAGCAGGGTTCGCACGGCTTCCATCAGACCCTCGGCATGGGCGGGAGCCAGGTGGGCCAGCTGTACGCCGAAGACGTCGAGCAACACGTTCTCGTCCACGATCCGCGTCAGCAGCACGGCGAGCAGGGCGAAGAGCGGCACGATAGAGAGCAGGATGTTGTAGCCGACGCCGCCGGCCAGCAGGATGCCGCGATTGCGCAGGAACGCCTTCAGTACGCGCCACAGAAAGGCAGCCGTGCGGGGCAACAGCACGAACATGACGCGCCGCGACTTGCGTACCTCGGACATGGCAGCGCCGCTCCTTGTGCCGGTTTCGGGATCCTGCCTCGTAAGGTATTCCTCCTCGACGGTAGCCACAAGCCGGCCGCTTCACTGGCCGGATCTCTCAGGTTCGCTACACTGGTGCTGAAGGCGGCCAATAGGTGCCTTCTCAGCCATTTCTCACGTCAGCAAGGAGAGCTGCATGCGTAATATCATCTACATCATCGGTCTTATCGTGGTGGTGCTGTTTATTCTGTCCATGCTGGGCTTGCGCTAGAAACAGCGTTCTCGCCTACGCGGGCGAAGCGGTCCCCCATCGATGTAACCCTCAGGACGCTGAGCATGGTGCATCGGTGGGGCCTGCTGAGCCGGTTGGGGACCGTGCTGATCGTGCTGCACTTGGTCGGTTGCACCGCTCGTGTGCTGCCGCCAGATCCGCCGACCCTCACGGAGCCGGTCGACGTGTTCCTGATCGATCATGGCCGTCATTCCAGCCTGGTATTGCCCTATGAGGGCGGCGGTTACGTGCGCTACAGCTATGGCGACTGGCGTTGGTACGTCGAGGGTCGTCGCCACTTGGCCGCAGGAGCCGCGGCGATGTTTTGGCCCACGCATGCCGGGTTGGGGCGCGGTACATACCCCCAGGGGATATCGCGCGAAACTCTCCGGCGGCTCGCCCCGGAAGGGTTGGAGGCCGTCTATCCCTTGAAGGCCGAGGCGTCGCGGGTCAGAGCGTTACGCAGACGTCTGGACGGGCATTTCGAGAGGGCCGACAGTGAGCCCATTGCAAGCGAGGAGTACGGGCTGGAATTCGTTCCCCATTCGCGCCGCTATTCCGCCCTTCACCAGTCGAACCTCGTCGTCGCGGGCTGGCTGCGCGAGCTGGGTTTCGACGTGCGCGGCGCGTCCTGGCTCTCCCGCTGGCGAGTCGATCCGCCTCCCGTTCGGTGACGGGAGCATGTTGCGTGACTTCCTTTCGCGTTTAGGTATCGCTATGTATGCTGAGGTAGGAACCGTAAGCGACCGTTGCCTCTCCGCAACGGTTTGAATGGACCATCAGGAGGGTCTTGCCCATGTCGGAAACACCCGAGAGCCCACTCTACAAGGACAAACGCGTCGTGGCATTGGCCGTGGTGGCCGTGCTTGCCATCATATGGGCGATCATTGCCCATAACAGCGGCAATGAACAGCGTGAACGCAGCGCTGCGCTGGAAGATCAGCTCACGGCACTCGAAGGCGAGAATCAGCAGCTGGTGGCGGAACTCAATGAACGCAACCAGGCCGGTGAGGATATCGAATCCCAGCAGACGCAGCTGGCTGAGTTGCAGGAAGAGCGCCAGTCTGTAGAAGCGGCGATGCAAGAAGAGCAGCAGGCCGTTCGTGGCGAGATCGAGCAGCTCGAAGCCGACGCCGCCGAGGCTGCGGCCCGCGTTGCCGAGCTGCAGGATGAGCAGGCTGAGCTGGAGCGGGATCTCGAGACGCGACGGGGCGAGCAAGCCGAGATGGAGGAGCGCCTGACGGGCATGCGTGACGACTACCAGGCAATGGACCAGCAGCGTGACGAAGCCGAGGCAGCGCTTCAAGAGGCCGAGGAGGGTCTACAGCAAGCCCAGGAAGCCCGGCAGCAAGCCGATGAGGAGCGTGAGCAGGCCGAAGCCGAGCGCGAGCAGGTCGCCAACGAACTGGGCCAGTTGCGTGATGATCTCGAAACTGCCGAGGAGCGTCTCGATACACTCAACCAGGCCATCGACGAGCGCCAGCAGACCATCGAAGCGCTGGAAAGCGACATAGAAGCCCTGGAAGCCTGGCGCAGCGAGGTCGATGGTGAGGTAGGCGACCTTCGTGACGAGCGTGACAACGCCTTGACTGAACTGGAATCAGCGCGTCAGGAACACGAGCAGCTGACCAGCGAACTTGAATCGGGACGCAGCGAACTCGAGCAAGTCGAGGCCCGCGTCGAGCGCCGCCGTGAACAGCTGCAGCAGATTGAAGCACAACTGGCTCAATGGCGTGATGCGCTGTCGGAACTGAATCTGCAGAGCGGGTCGTCTCAGCAGGGCGAGCAAAGCCAGCAGCAGAGCCAGCAGCAGAGCGAGCAAAGCCAGCAGGGCGAGCAGAATCAGCAGAACCAGCAGCAGGGCGAGCAAAGCCAGCAGCAGGGCGAGCAAAGCCAGCAGGGCGAGCAGAATCAGCAGAACCAGCAGCAGGGCGAGCAGAGCCAGCAGCAGGGCGAGCAGAGCCAGCAGCAGGGCGAGCAGGACGAGCCGGAAAGCGATGAGGAAGAGGCCGAGCAGGCAGAGGCCGAGGAGGCAGAGGCCGAGGACGAACGCGGCTGAACCATGACGCCAGACAGCGCTGCGGCGGGTTGAAGCCCGTCGCAGCGCTGTTTCTTTGGGGTCGCGGCGGGAAACGTTCACCTTGCTCAGGCACGTTATACTCTCGTCAAGCAAGGCATGGGCATATACGCCGACGAAGTAACACAAGGAGTCCATCGTGATCGAAGGGGTCAAGCATATCGTGGCCGTGGCATCTGGTAAGGGTGGGGTGGGAAAGTCCACCGTCACCGTCAACCTGGCGCTGGCCATGGTAGCCGAGGGGTATCGGGTCGGAATCCTCGATGCCGATATCCACGGCCCGAGCCAGGCTCAAATGCTGGGCGTTCCGGAAGGGGTACGGCCCCAACAGGCGGGAGAGAACAAGTTCAGGCCACTTGAAATGCATGGTGTACAGGCCATGTCGATGGCGTTCATGGTCGACACGCGCGAGCCCATGGTATGGCGTGGCCCCATGGTGGCGGGGGCTTTTCAGCAGCTGTTGACCCAGACCGCCTGGAAGGACATCGACGTACTGTTCATCGACATGCCGCCGGGAACTGGCGACATTCAATTGACTCTGGCGCAGAAAGTGCCGGTGGACGGCGCCGTCATCGTCACGACACCGCAGGACATCGCACTGCTCGATGCCCGCAAGGGAATCGAGATGTTCCGCAAGGTGAATGTGCCGGTACTGGGCGTGGTGGAGAACATGAGCCTGCATGTCTGCTCCCAGTGCGGCCATGCCGAACCCATCTTCGGTGAAGGGGGTGGCGAGCGCATCGCCGGCGAGTACGAGACTCGCGTACTGGGCAGACTGCCGTTGGCGCTGTCGATCCGGGAACAGGTGGATGGTGGTCGCCCGACGGTCGTCGCTGAACCGGAGGGAGAAGTGGCCGGTACCTTCCGCGACATGGCGCGGCAGATCGCCAATGAGTTGAGTGGCAAGGCGCCCGACGAGGGCCCGAGCATCTCGTTCAGCGAGTGAGCGCCAGCCGCCTCGGCCCGTTTGTCGCGGACCGTGACGCCTGCTTTCAGGGCCGCTATGATAGCGGCCCTACTTCATCATCCGGCACAACTTCTCTCAGGACGTCTCATGAGCATCAAGCCCGACAGTTGGATCCGCCGCATGGCCGAGCGGGAAGGCATGATCGAACCCTTCGAAGCCGACCAGGTGCGTTACGTGAACGATCAGCGGGTGATCTCCTACGGGACCTCCAGCTACGGCTACGATGTTCGCTGTGCCGACGAGTTCAAGGTGTTCACCAATATCCACTCGGCGGTCGTCGACCCCAAGGCCTTCGACGAGAAGAGCTTCGTCGACATCAAGGGCGACGTCTGCATCATTCCCCCCAACTCCTTCGCCCTGGCGCGCACGGTGGAATATTTCCGTATACCGCGCAGCGTGCTGACCATCTGCCTGGGCAAGTCGACCTATGCCCGCTGCGGCATCATCGTCAACGTCACGCCGCTGGAGCCGGAGTGGGAAGGGCACGTGACCCTGGAGTTTTCCAATACCACCAACCTGCCGGCCAAGATCTACGCCAACGAAGGCGTGGCGCAGATGCTGTTCCTGGAATCGGACGAGGAATGTGAAATCTCCTACAAGGATCGCGGCGGAAAGTACATGGGGCAAAGGGGGGTGACGTTACCCCGAACCTGACACCCTACTCTTCGTCCAGCTCCTCGGCGGCGTCGGCGTGGGAAAGGCGCAGCCCCTCGGGGGGGAGCGGCATGCCGTCGAGCACGGCGGCGTCGCCATCGAGGCGCAGGCGCCCTTCGAGGAACCACTTCACCGCGATGGGATAGATCAGGTGCTCGCGGGCATGCACCTTCTCCTTCAGGCTGGCCTCGGTTTCACCCTCGCTGACGTTGACCACGGCCTGGATCGCCACCGGTCCGCCGTCGAGCTCCTCGGTGACGAAGTGCACGCTGCAGCCATGTTCTGCCACGCCGTCGGCCAGCGCCTTGGCGTGCGTGTTCAGGCCGCGGTAGGCAGGCAGCAGGGAAGGGTGGATGTTGAGCATGCGCCCGTGGAAGCGCTGCACGAAACGGGAGCTGAGGATGCGCATGAAACCGGCCAGTACCACCAGGTCGGGTTCATGCCGTTCGATGACCTTGATCAGGGCACCGTCGTAGGCCTCGCGGCTATCGTACTCGCCGTGCGGCAGCACCACGGCGTCGATGCCGGCGTCGCGGGCGCGCTGCAGTCCATAGGCATCCGTGACGTTGGAGATGACGGCGACGATCTCACCGCCCAGCCGATCGTGAGTTTGTTCGTCGATCAAGGCCTGCAGGTTGCTGCCGTTGCCGGAGATCAGCACCACGATCCGGCGCGCGCCGGTGGGCTCTGGGGTCATGTCGTTAAGCGTGTCACTGGCGTAGGTCTCGCTCATGCCTCGAGATTCTCCAGCTGCACCGCAACCGCATTCTCGTTCCGCGCGATGATCTCACCGATGCGGTAGGCGGTTTCACCCTGGGCCTGCAGGTGCGCGCGGGCCCGGTCGGCCTGGTCGGCAGGAACGACGACGACCATGCCAATGCCGCAATTGAGGACCCGATACATCTCGTCCTCCGCTACGTTGCCCTGTTCCTGAAGCCAGTCGAAAAGCGCGGGGCGAGCCCAGCTCTTGACGTCGATGCGCGCTGCCAGCGCTTCCGGCAGAACACGTGGGATGTTCTCCAACAACCCGCCGCCGGTAATGTGAGAAAGCGCGTGCACGGCCACGCCGCTCTCCTTGATCAGCGACAGCAGCGGCTTGACGTAGATGCGGGTAGGCGCGAGCAGGGCATCGCCGAGCGGCTGTCCGTCGATGGCGGTGTCCAGCGATGCGCCGCTGACGTCGAGGATCTTGCGGATCAGCGAATAGCCGTTGGAGTGTGCCCCGCTGGAGGCGATGCCCAGCAGCACGTCACCTTCGCCGACCTTGCTGCCGTCGAGTATCTCGGACTTTTCCACTACCCCGACGCAGAAACCGGCCAAGTCGTAGTCGCTGCCTTCGTACATGCCGGGCATCTCGGCGGTCTCGCCGCCCACCAATGCGCAGCCGGCGCGCTCGCAGCCCTCGCCGATGCCGGCCACCACGTCGGCGGCGATGTCCACATCGAGCTTGCCCGTGGCATAGTAGTCGAGGAAAAACAGTGGCTCGGCGCCGGCCACCACCAGGTCGTTGACGCACATGGCGACCAGGTCGATGCCGATGGAATCGTGACGGCCCAGGTCCATGGCCAGGCGCAGCTTGGTGCCAACGCCATCGGTGCCCGAGACCAGCACCGGCTCGCGGTAGCCGGCAGGGAGTTCGCACAGGGCGCCGAAGCCACCCAGCCCGCCCATCACCTCGGGGCGCATGGTGCGCTTCGCGACGCCCTTGATACGGTCGACCAGGGCATTGCCGGCATCGATGTCGACGCCGGCATCCTTGTAGCTCAGCGATGCCTTGTCGGGATGGGGAGAGGTGGAGTCGGTCATGGCCTGTCCTGTACGAAGAAACGCGGTGGATGGTCCGTTGGCCGCCATGAGGCGCTATGCTCTCGTCGGCCGAAGCAGTGGGCAAGATCGGGCCGGAATTGTAGCATCACGACGCACGGCTCGCATCGCCGTGGATGACGAACGCAGGGGGGAGTGATGCGCAAAGAGTGGTGGTTGCTGGCGGGGGCGGTCGCGGTGGTATGGCTGCTCTTTCGCCTCGAAGCGATATTGATGCCGTTCATCGCCGGCATGATCCTGGCATATCTCGCCGATCCCCTGGCCGACCGCCTGGAGCGTTTGGGCCTGTCGCGCCTGCTTGCGGTATGCGGGGTCTTCCTGATATTGACCTTGTTCCTGGTGCTGGCGCTGCTGGTGCTGATTCCCTTGCTGCTGCAGCAGGTTCGCCAATTCGACCAGATGATTCCCGGCATCTTCGCCTGGGTCGAGCTGACGCTTGCGCCGCAAATACGCGGCTGGACAGGGCTGGACATGACCGCCGACATCGATGCCATGCAACAGGCGCTGGCCCAGCATTGGCAGGATGCCGGCGGTTATCTGGCTCAGTTCCTGGGCAAGGTGGGACGCTCAAGCGCCGTCTTCCTGGCTTGGGTGACCTACGTGGCGCTGATTCCCGTGGTGGGCTTCTACCTGCTGCTTGACTGGGATCGCATGCTGGCCAACCTGCGCGAGATGCTCCCGCGTCGCTGGGAGCCGGATGCGGTGCGCCTCAGCCGACGCTGCGACGAAGTACTTTCGGCCTTCCTGCGCGGTCAATTGCTGGTGATGCTCTCGCTGGGCGTGATCTATGCCGTCGGGTTGACGCTCGTCGGCGTGCGCTTCGGGCTGCTGATCGGCCTGGTTGCCGGGTTGGCCAGCATCGTGCCGTTCCTGGGGTTCATCGTCGGTATCAGCGTGGCGCTGCTGGTGGCGTTCTTCCAGTTCGGGACCTGGCTTGCATTGGTAGGCGTGGTGGCCGTGTTCGCTACCGGGCAGGCCCTCGAAAGCATCGTACTGCAGCCCAAGCTGCTGGGGGATCGCATCGGCCTGCACCCCGTAACGGTCATCTTCGCCGTACTCGCCGGCGGCAACCTGTTCGGCTTCACCGGGGTGCTGCTGGCGCTGCCGGTGGCCGCGGTGATCATGGTACTCTTGCGGGAGCTTCACGAACGCTACAAGCGCAGCAGCCTGTACGATGCCGGCGTACGACAGCACCGCGACGAGGACATGCCATGAGCCGAGCACCGGCGCAGTTGCCCCTTGGGGTGGGCCTGCGTGACGATGCCACCTTCGACAGTTTCCTGCCGGCAGCCAATGCCGGCCTTGTCGATCGCCTGTCGCGTCAGTTCGACGATGACGGGGAACCGTTCATCTACCTGTGGGGAGCCCCCGGCAGCGGTCGCAGCCACCTTCTCCAGGCCGCCTGTCATGCGGCTTCCGATCGCGATCTACGCGCGCTCTATCTTCCCCTCGAGGATCTGGGACACTTCCCGCCGCTGATGCTGGAGGATGCCGAGCGGCTCGACCTCGTCGCCATCGACGATGTCGAAACCGTGATCGGACGGCGCCGGTGGGAAGAGGGGATCTTCCATGCCTTCAACCGCCTGCGCGATGCCGGCAAGCGGCTGATACTCTCTGCCGCCGTGGCCCCACGGCAGCTGCCGGTGAAGCTTCCGGACCTGGCTTCGCGCCTGACCTGGGGCGTGACCTTTCACCTGCAGTCGCTCGACGATGGCGAGCGGCTGCAGGCCCTGCAGTTGCGGGCCCGGATCCGCGGGATGCAGCTGCCCGAGGAGGTGGCGCGCTACATCCTCCACCGCGGGCCTCGGCGCCTCGACGAGCTGTTCGAGGAGCTCGCCGTGCTCGACCGAGCATCGCTCTCCGCTCAGCGCAAGCTGACCATCCCCTTCGTCAAGCAGGCGCTGGGCTGGTAACCACTGCCTTTACCGGCTCAGGTTGACGTCGATGCGCTGACCGTTGCGTAGCGTGACCTGGCGCAGCAGGACCTGGCGCTGCCCGTTGGCAGGGTTGACCATGCTTCCCGAGACATAGAACTCCCCGGCCGGAAGGCCTTGCAACGAGAATTGACCATTTCCGTCGGTACGGGTCGTGTGGGTGTACTCGCGAGCGCGCGGATCGGCCGGCTCGACGGCCCGGCCGGCGAGGGCGTGTTCGGCGGCTTCGGCCGAATAGGTGGTGACGGGAGCCACGGAAACGGTCTCCCCTGCGCCGGGGCTGCCGTTCAGGCTCAGCCTGCCGGAAATGGCGGCGCTACCGGACTTCGGCAGTTCGGCATACTCGCCAGCGGGAAAGGCTACCTGGCGAGCGACGCGATCTGTCGGTGCCGCGCGGCGGTCCGTGCCGGGGCGTTCCCTGTCGGGGCGCTGCGGTTCGCCGGCTTCGATGACTTCGATGCGCTCAGGGGGTGGTCCCGGTTCCATCATCTGGCAGCCGGCAAGGGTCAATCCCAGCAAAACTAGGGGTATCCAGGCTTTCATTCGCTTGCGTCCTCAATGTCATGCCCCTGCATAACGAGCATAAACGTGAAGGAAGGCTGATGTCAGGCCGAAAAAGAAAAGGCCCGCCGAAACGTGTTCAGCGGGCCTTGCGCAGACGGTAGCGTCGTCGCGTTACGCCTTCGCAGCTTGCCCGGAGGAAGCCTGCTGTGCCTGCTTCAGGCTGCTCTCGGCGAGTTTCTGACTCTGCTTGAAGAAGTCCTGGTGCAGCGAGACGACTTTCTCGGCATCACCCTTGAGGCGCT
The DNA here is from genome assembly GCF_052584175.1 of Billgrantia hypersalina. Taxonomy (NCBI): domain Bacteria; kingdom Pseudomonadati; phylum Pseudomonadota; class Gammaproteobacteria; order Oceanospirillales; family Halomonadaceae; genus Billgrantia; species Billgrantia hypersalina. Next base: position 11,044 of record NZ_JBMIQI010000003.1, on the reverse strand, counting down.
CGGTTACGTCCTTGGCGAATTGCTGCTGGCCTTCGACATAGCTGCGCAGGCCGTCGGCATCGCGCACGTCAAGCAGAACCCGGGCCTGGGCCAGGCTGGTGTCGACGTAAGTCTTGGCGGATTCCAGCTGGGCGCCGAGGAGCTTTTCGGTGTAATCGATGCTCAGGGCTGCGTAGGCGCGAGCGGGGCTGAGCAGCATGGCCTCAAAGGGTTGGGTGTCGAAGCTGAATGCCTTCATCATGAGGGTAACCTCCGGGTTTCACAGTATGATGACGAACGGGAAACCCGTTCTGCTGCAGCGCAACGTAGCAGAGTTGTTTTTGCACTGCAACATGGTTTTGGTAAGCCTGCGTAGCGTCACTAGGCAATTAATTCGATACGATTCCTGCCGTTGCGCTTGGCCTGCAGCAGCAGGGCATCGGCGCGATGGATCAGGTCGACGACGAAACCGTCGTCCGGTCCCAGGCCGGCGATGCCGACGCTGATGGTCAAGGCGTTCGTCTGGCGCAGGGTCTGGCTCAGGCGTTCGGCGAACTCCAGCGCGCCGCTGGACGTGGTTTCGGGCATCAGAACGAGGAACTCGTCCCCGCCGTAGCGGCCCACCAGGTCGCACTCCCGCACGGTGGCCAGCATCGTCCGTGCAACGCAGCGCAGGATATCGTCGCCCGTGAGGTGTCCTTGGGAGTCGTTGATCGTCTTGAAGTGGTCGATATCGATCATCAACAGCGTCAACGGCTGGTTGTAGCGAAGGGCACGCCGGAGTTCCAGTTCGGCCAGTTCCATTAGGTAGCGACGATTGTAGGTGCCCGTCAGGTGGTCATGTGTGGCCAGGTAGGTCAGCTCTTCGTTGGCTGCGACCAGCTCCGCCGTTCGCTCATGCACGCGTCGCTCGAGTTCACGGCTGTCCGGGTGGGCCGCGGCATGCCGTTCGGGCAGCATGGCCAGGTCGCGAGATACACCGAACAGGTGGGTTATGTCGCCTTCCTGGTTGCTGATCGGGACCAGCAGCGTCTGCCAATGTTCGCGTTGTCGAACCCCGTCGCGGTCGATATGACCGCTGCTTTCCTCATAGCGAATGGGAGTCTTCGTCTCCACGCAGCGGCTAAGGTTGGCAATCACGGCCTGGCATATGGGTTGTGGCAGCAGTTGCTCGATGGGCTTGCCGATCACCGAAGTCGACGCCTTGAACATGACCTGTCGGGTGGAATTCATGGCTTCGACCACGAACTTGCCCGGCCCATCGACACGAATGATGAACATCTGCTCGGGGCAGTATTCCCACAGGTTGCGTATCAATAGCATGCTTGCGTTGGCATTGAGGCGGCTGAGTACGTCCGACATCATCCAAGACGTCTGTTGCATGGCTTGGCTCCCTTCAGCGGTGCCCTCCCTGTGCCGGGAGGTGCATCCAACGGCGATGCAGCATTAACACTAGGTGGATGTAATTTTTTGTGCAGCATGATTTTCGTCATGAGTCCGTTGGCCCGCCCCGTGCCAGTGCCCTGAACGAAGAATGATGCAACTCAAACTGCGCCGTCGTGGCGGACTCCTATACTGGCTGGTGTGGGCCAGGAGAGGAGGGACGCACTATGTCGAGCCACGGGAAGGACGTGCTTGGCGGCGTAAGCGGGGCATCCGGCTGCCTGTCTTGCTACTTGAATGCGCTGTGCCTCCCTCAAGGCCTGCCGCCCGAGGAAGTGGCGCTGCTCGACGATATCGTTCACCCTCCCGTACGACTGGAAAAGGGCGAGTTGCTCTGCTCCCAGGAGGCGCCATTCGTGGCCCTGTATGCCGTGCGCACCGGCAGCCTCAAGCAGGAGACGGCGGTCGAAGGCGCCGAAACCCTGCTGACGGCGATCTGGCTCCCTGGGGATCTCATCGGCTGCGATGCCATCGGCCTGGGCCGTTATGCCGGCAGCGTTACCGCGCTGGAAACCGCGACACTGTGTCTGCTTCCCTTCGATCGGCTCGAGGCGCTCGGCCACAAAATGCCCAAGCTGCGCTGGCGCCTGCAATGTTGTATCAGCCGCACCATGCACGAGGAGCGATTGAACCTGCACCAATTGCTGGGTCGTACGGCCGAGGCGCGCCTGGCGCGCTTCCTGCTTGCCGTATCGGATTGCTTCCGTCGTCGGGGTTATTCGCCGCGGCACTTTCGTCTTCCCCTGTCACGTAGCGATATCGGCAGTTATCTGGGCCTGACCCAGGAAACCGTCGGCAGGACCTTGGCGGCCTATCAGGCCCAGCGGTTGCTTCGCGTCTCCGGCCGGGAGTACCAGCTGATCGATATTGGCCGTCTCGAACGACTGGCCTCTTCTACCGGCAGGCGGCAGAAGAGTCAGTGACCGGGCGGCTCGATCAGGCCTGCCGAGCCAACCCTTGTGTGCGTTGCTGTTCCCAGAACTCGAGCAACACACGGCATTCCCCATCCTTCTCGCGGACGAAGTTCACCAACGGCCGGTGCAGTTCCGGGGTGGCGTTGGTATTCAGCAACCACTCGAAATAGTGCTTCGATTCCACTGCTGCGCGTATGGACTGCTCGATCACTTGGTCTCCCATGGTGTCGTCAATGATGAAGAAATGGCCGTGGAGGCTATGCAGACTCGCTGTATCCCTCGGCGATGCTGCCACGCAGGCCTCCAGATCGAGTTGCCGAGCGACTTCGTTAATCGTTGCCAGGCGCTTCTCGCTCTGCAAGCCCAGCGTGGCCATCAGCCGGCTCGTATGCGGCGCTTTCGGCAGGAAGCTGAGCGTCAGCCGGCGATAGCGCTGGAGTTCGGCCGCTTCGTGCGCATTGGCGAGTGTCAGTTGCTCCTGTGGCAGAAGCAGCAGGGAATGGGTCAAGTCCATGAAATGTTTCTTCCGCATTGTTTCATCCGCATTGTTCTGCCCGGGCTGGGCCCTTGTTGTATCGCCCCGAGTGGGTAGGCGAGGCGATCTTAGGGAATCGGGTTTTCAGGCCGCAACGACAGTTATCACATTGCGCCTCGATAAGGGCGGATATAGGAAGAACTTGATAGTTGTCATCAACATGAGCGTGAGTGCGTCATGCCAAAGGGGTGTCCGCTTGCACGGCCTGACATAAGCCACCATGGTGATGGAAGGATCATCAAACGAGGGAGTGACATGAGCGACCATCGTATCGAGCGCGACAGCATGGGCGAGCTGCAGGTGCCGGCTGAGGCACGCTATGGTGCCCAGACCCAGCGGGCCGTGGAGAACTTTCCTGTGTCGGGGCAGGCAATGCCGATGGCCTTCATCCATGCCATCGCCCGCATCAAGCTCGCCGCAGCCAAGGTCAATCGCGACCTTGATCTGCTCGACGCCGAGCGTGCAGAGGCCATCGTGGCGGCCGCCCGGGAGATTGTCGACGGCAAGCACGACGACCAATTCCCCGTGGATGTATTCCAGACCGGCTCGGGAACCTCGAGCAACATGAACGTCAACGAGGTCATTGCCCATCTGGCCAGCCGTGGCGAGCCCAAGGTGGGGCCCAACGACCACGTCAACATGGGGCAATCGAGCAACGATGTGATTCCCACCGCCATTCATCTGTCCGCGGCGCTGGAAGTCACTGCGCAATTGCGTCCGGCACTGGTGCAGCTGCGTGCGACCATCGATGAGCGGGCTCTCGAGCTGGATCGGGTGGTGAAGACCGGGCGCACGCACTTGATGGATGCCATGCCGCTGCGCCTGGGGCAGGAGCTGGGCGGCTGGTCGAGTCAGGTCGGACAGGCGATCGAGCGCATCGACAGCGCCATGGTACGGCTGTCGCGCCTGGCTCAGGGCGGTACGGCGGTAGGTACCGGGATCAATGCGCATCCTGAATTTGCCGAGCGTATGGCACGGGAGCTGAGCGAGCAGACCGGCCTTTCCCTGACCCCCAACGACAGCTTCTTTGCCAGCCTGGGCTCGCAGGACGCCGCCGTGGAACTCTCGGGCCAGCTCAAGGGGCTCGCCTGCGTCATCATGAAAATCGCCAATGACCTGCGTTGGATGAATTCGGGTCCTCTGGCCGGGCTCGGCGAAATCGAGCTCGAGGCGCTCCAGCCGGGCAGTTCGATCATGCCGGGCAAGGTCAACCCGGTGATTCCCGAGTCGGCGGCGCAGGCCGCAGCCCAAGTGATCGGCCTGGACACGGCAATCACGGTGGCGGGGCAGAGCGGTAACTTTCAGCTCAACGTGATGCTGCCGTTGATTGCCAACAATCTGTTGACCTCGATCAAGCTGATGAGCAACACGGCACGGCTGCTGGGTGGGCGGGCCATTGCCACGTTCCGCGTGCGAGAGGATCGCTTGGCCGAGCCGCTGGCACGCAATCCGATCCTGGTGACGGCGCTGAATGGGGTGATCGGCTACGATGCGGCTGCAGCCATCGCCAAGCAGGCCTATCAGGCCGGTCAGCCGATCATCGAGGTGGCCGAGGAACAGACCGACTTGAGCCGCGAGGAACTCGAGCGCCTGCTCGATCCGGCCCAGCTGACCTACGGGGGCATCCCGGAATAAGGGGGGCCTTTACGGCGGCTGCTCCCTGGCGCGGGCTTCGTGGATGGTCTTGCGTGCCCAGGCCCGTTCGTCGCCATCGGCCTCGGGGTTGTCGTGTTCATCGCTGCGCGAAGGGCGAAAGCAGAGGGTCGCCAGAATCGGGAAGTGATCCGAGCCGAAGCCCGGCAGACGCTTCATTGCCTTCAAGGTGAAGTGCTCGCTGGTGAAGATATGGTCGAGAGGCCAGCGCAGCAATGGGTAACTTGCATGGAAAGTACTGTACATGCCTCGACCCCGTCGCGGGTCGAGCATCCCGCTGATCCGGCAGAACAGCCGCGTGGTACGCGACCAGGCCACGTCGTTGAGATCTCCGGCAACGATGGTGGGGGTGGGATGACGATGTATTTCCCTGCCGACCAGCAACAGTTCGGCATCGCGCCACAGGGTTTCTTCGCTCTCGTTGGGTGCGGGTGGCCGGGGATGCAGGGCGTGGAACGTCACGCTGTCGCCGCTGACGAGTCTCACGTCGGTGTGTATCGAGGGGATGTCGTGCTGGACCAACCACTCGACCCGGGTATTCTCCAATGGCAGCCGGGAATAGAGATGCATGCCGTAGAGGTTGTCCAGCGGGATCTTGACGCTGTGGGGCCAGGCCCTTTCGAGCGCCGGATCGAGCCGCTCTTGCCACCACTCGTCGGATTCGAGCGTCAACACGAGGTCGGGGTTCTGCTGCCGTATGATGTCGATGAGTTGGCGTGCCCGGCGATTGGGAGTCAGCACGTTGGCGATCAGCAGGGTGATGCAGCGTTCCTGCTGGCCGGGCTCTGCGGCTTGTACCTGCACGGGCCACAGACGGGTCCAGGGAAGGATGAAGCGAGCCTGAAGCACTACGACGAGCAGACTGGCGCCGAACAGGATCCAGCGCCACGGTGGTTCAAGAAACAGCGAGAGCAGGGCAGTGAGAAAGGCGGCGCAAGCCAGCTGCAAGCGAGGGAACTCACATGCCCTGATCCACCACCAGCGCAGCGGCAGCTTGGCGACGAGGGTGGCGGCTACCAGTAGGGATACCGCCAGGCCGAGCGTGGTTGAAGCGAGGGTCATAGGCTCCTGTCCGATGGAGAAGGGCTAAAAGGACACATCCCTCTCCGAGCCTAAGCGATCAACGCCTCATGCAGCCAGGCCCTGCCGACGATTTTCAGCATGCCGTTGCAGGGTCGTCACCTGGCGCGGCGTCAGGCGCAGGCCAAGCTTGGTACGCCGCCATAGGATGTCCTCGACGCTTGAGGCCCACTCATGGTCGATGAGGTAATCGACTTCGGCCGCGGTAAGGCCGGCGCCGAAGTGCTCGCCCAGGTCCGCTTCCTCCACGGCGCCCTTGAGAAAGCGCAGGCACAGGTTGCCGTAGCTGCGTGCGAAACGACGTGCTCGCGCTTCGCCCAGCCACGGATACTGCTGCAGCAAATGCGCCATGAAATCCTTCTGGTTGCCGATCTCGCCGCCTGGCAGTGCGGCATCGGCCGTCCAGCTCGGGCCCATGCCGGGCAGGGCTGGGGCCAATTGGTTCAAGGCGGCTTCCGCCAGCTTGCGGTAGGTGGTGATCTTGCCGCCGAACACCGACAGCAGCGGGGCGCCTTCATTGTCCAGCGACAGGGTGTAGTCGCGGGTCATGGCAGAGGGATCGGCGGATTCGTCATCGCACAGCGGGCGTACGCCCGCAAAGCTAGAGATCACGTCGCTGCGGTCGAGCTGTCGCCGGAAGTGCGAATTGACCACGCCGAGCAGATAGTCGATCTCCTCCTCGCTGACGACGACCTTGGCCGGATCGCCCTGATAGCGACGATCCGTGGTGCCGACCAGGCTGAAGTCGTCTTCATATGGCAGGACGAAGACGATGCGGCGATCGCTGTTCTGCAGGATGTAGGCTCGCTCGTCGGCGTTGAGTCTCGGCACGATCAGGTGACTGCCCTGGATCATGCGGATGCAATAGCGCGAGTCGCGTGCGGCCTGTTCGCGAACGACTCGTTCGACCCAGGGGCCGGCTGCATTGACGAGCGTCCGGGCCCGGCGCTCGAAGCGCTTGCCGCTACGTACGTCCTCCAGTTCGATGCGCCAGGTACCGTTTTCCTCCTTCGCCCCGACACAGCGGGTGCGCACCAGGATCTCTGCATCGCTCTCGCGCGCCTGGATCGCATTGAGCACGACCAGCCGCGCATCATCTACCCAGCAATCCGAATATTCGAAACCGCGCACCATTTCCTCTTTCAGTGGCGAATCAGAACCGAACCGAACGCTGCGTGAGCCGGGAAGTTCCTTGCGTTTACCCAGGTGATCGTAGAGGAACAGGCCGGTGCGAATCATCCAGGCCGGGCGCAGGTGCGAGCGGTGGGGCAGGATGAAACGCAGCGGCCAAATGATGTGCGGTGCCTTCTTCAGCAGGATCTCGCGTTCTCGCAGCGCCTCGCCGACGAGCCGAAATTCGCGATGTTCAAGGTAGCGCAGGCCGCCGTGTATGAGCTTGCTGCTGGCCGACGAGGTGGCACCGGCCAGGTCGCCCTGTTCGCAGAGGCCGACCTTGAGGCCGCGCCCTGCGGCATCGTTGGCGATGCCGGTGCCGTTGATGCCGCCGCCGATGATGTACATGTCGAGGAGCTGAAGAGACGTCTGCGCCATAGGGAGAGTGGCTCCGATCCGCCGACCAGCAGGGGCGCTGGTGCGTCAAACAAGGGATGTTTGAAAACGAACATAGAGCAATCGAAATCGAACATCAAGAGGCGTGAGGTAACGGTGCCGACTTTCGCAGTCGGCGTCATAGGCGGGTCGTTGGTTCAGGCGATATGCAGGGCGACCTCGTTGACCTGCATGAGATGGACGATGCGCTCGGGGGGCTGGCGGTCAGTGAAAAGTGCATTGAGTTGGGCGATGTTGCCTTGGCGCACGACGGGGTTGCGGTGAAACTTCGAGTGGTCGGCGGTGAGATAGACCTGACGGGAGTTGCGGATGATGGCCTGCGCCACGCGCGCCTCCTGATAATCGAACTCGAGCAACGAGCCGTCCTCGTCGATGCCGCTGATGCCGATGATGCCGTAGTCCACCTTGAATTGGTTGATGAAATCGATGGTCGCCTCGCCGATGATACCCCCGTCTCGCGAGCGGACCTGGCCTCCGGCGATAATGACGTTGAAGTCTTCCTTGTGCTGGAGGATCGCCGCCACGTTGAGGTTGTTCGTGATCACCTCGAGTCCCTGATGGTCGAGCAGCGCTTCCGCCACGACTTCGTTGCTGGTGCCGATGTTGATGAACAGCGAGGCGTGATCGGGGATGTGGCTGGCCACCAGGGTGGCGATGCGTCGCTTGGCCTCGAGGTTGAGGTTCTTGCGCGTGCTGTAGGCCGTGTTGACGGTGCTGGATTCCAGCCCCGCCCCGCCGTGCACACGTCGGATCATGCCTTCTTCCGCCAGGGCGTTGAGGTCGCGGCGGATGGTCTGAGGCGTAACGGAGAAATGTTCTGTCAGCTGCTCGATGCTGGCATAACCCTGGCGACGCACCAGGTCAACGATGGCATCTTGTCGTTGTTGCTGGTTCATGACGGCTCCCTTTCGATCACGCGAGTGTAAGCGATTCGGCCCGGCTGCGGCAGCTGATCGGCAATGCATTCTACGAAAGTCGTAAAGCATTGCGAACATTCTCAAGTACTCTTGATGATCATAAACGAACATACAACGACAGGAAGCATCATGGCCGATTACCTCCTTGCCATCGACCAGGGCACCACCAGCTCACGCACCATTCTTTTCGACCGTGGCGGCCATGTCATCCGTGTAGCGCAGCGGGAGTTCCCCCAGCATTTTCCTCGCGACGGCTGGATCGAGCACGACCCCCAGGACATCTGGGACACGGTGCTCGAGACGGCTCGGGAGGCACTGCAGCAACCTGGTGTGTCTCTCTCCGATATTGCCGGCGTAGGAATCACCAACCAGCGTGAAACGGCGCTTCTTTGGGACCGTGCGACGGGCCAGCCGGTCTACAACGCTATCGTCTGGCAGGATCGGCGAACCGCCGAGCTGTGTCGGAACCTACGCGACCAGGGCCACATCGAGCGGGTCAGGTCGCGAACGGGTCTACTGATCGACCCCTATTTCTCGGCGACCAAATTGGTATGGCTGCTGGATAACGTGGAAGGCGCTCGGGAGCGAGCCGAGCGCGGCGAGCTAGCCTTCGGCACGGTGGACAGCTTCCTGATATGGCGGCTGACCGGTGGGCGTGTCCACGCGACCGACGCCACCAACGCCTCACGCACTATGCTGTTCAACATACATACCCAGCAGTGGGACGACGAGCTGCTGGCGCTGCTTGACATCCCGCGCAGCCTGTTGCCGGAGGTGCGCGACAGCAGCGACGACTACGGTACCTGCGACGCCCAGTGGCTGGGCGGCGAATTACCCATCGGTGGTGTGGTGGGCGACCAGCAGGCCGCATTGGTGGGGCAGGCCTGCTTCGAACCGGGCATGGGCAAGAGCACCTACGGTACCGGCTGCTTCATGATCGTCAATACCGGCGACAAGCCGGCGGAATCGCGCAACCGCCTGCTGACCACCGTGGCCTACCGCTTGGATGGCAAGCCCACCTACGCCCTGGAAGGGAGTATCTTCGTGGCCGGCGCCGCCGTGCAGTGGCTACGCGACGGGCTCAAGCTGTTCAAGGAGGCAGCCGAGACCGAGGCGCTGGCCAGGCAGACCCGTGATGGACACAGCGTCTATCTGGTTCCAGCCTTCACCGGCCTGGGAGCCCCGCACTGGGACCCCAAGGCGAGAGGGGCGATCTTCGGCCTGACCCGCGATACCGGCATTGCAGAGATCGTGGCGGCCGGGTTGCAGGCGGTGTGCTACCAGACACGCGACCTGCAGGCATGCATGAGCGATGACATGGGTGTGCCGCCGGGGACGCTTCGGGTCGATGGCGGCATGGTGGCCAACAGCTGGCTGGTCCAGTTCCTGGCCGACATGCTGGGGGTTCAGGTCGACCGACCCACGGTGCTCGAGACGACGGCGCTGGGTGCGGCGTACATGGCGGGGCTGCGCTTCGGTTGGTACGGCGGCCTCGATGAAATCGCCGGTCTCTGGCGCTGTGAACGCAGCTTCATGCCCGGCATGCCGGAAACCGAGCGCGAGCGACTTTACCAAGGCTGGCTCGAGGCGGTGGAGCGGGTAAAAAGCGATGCTTGAAGCTTGCAAAAGGCAGCGATATCGGTAAGATATGCATCCGTTGCCGCAGCGCAGATTGGGTGGCAACGGCAATCTTTCAGCCTCTTCAGGGGCTGCAGAAAGCCGGAAGCAGGACCATAGCTCAGTTGGTTAGAGCGCCACGTTGACATCGTGGAGGTCGGCGGTTCAAATCCGCCTGGTCCTACCAGCTTTCCCCCTTTTCAGGACCATAGCTCAGTTGGTTAGAGCGCCACGTTGACATCGTGGAGGTCAGCGGTTCAAATCCGCTTGGTCCTACCAGAATGCCAGGAACGCCCCGCGGCCCAAGCGCCCCGGGGCGTTCTGCTTTGGCGCGTCAGTACCCTGCCAGGAAATCGGGCAGGTCGGTACGGTCAACGAAAACCCTGACGAGGGCCTCGATTCCGGCTTGATCGGCCGCGTCGAAGCGCTTGGGTTGGGGGCTATCCAGGTCCAGCACGCCCCATAGCTTGCCTTCCTTCAAGATCGGCACCACCAGCTCGGCATTCGAGGCAGCATCGCAGGCAATATGATCCGCGATGGCATGCACGTCGTCGATGCGCTGGGTCCGGCGATTCCGCGCGGCAGCACCACACACGCCCTTGTGGAACGGAATCGGGTTGCAGGCGGGCTTGCCCTGGAAGGGGCCTAGCGTGAGCCGCTCAGGCTGGCGCTGCAGGTAGAACCCCGCCCAGTTGAGCTCGGGCACCTGATGCATGATGAACGCGCACGTCTGGGCGCTGTTGATTAGCCAGTCGCGGTGGTCGAGCAGGGCCTCGAGCTGGCGGCAGAGCAGGGAATAGTCGGGATGAGGCGATGCCATGGTGACGTTTGAACTCACTTTTACTCGGCTTCGGTTTGAAGTATGGCCTGGGCGACACTAGGTTTCGGATAGGAACTCCCCTAGGTCGGTCAGGAGGATTGAGAATGCATGTGGTTGCCGATGTCAATGTGACGCCGATCGGTGCCGGCGCTTCGCTATCTTCGCACATCGCGGCTTGCGAGGAGGTGATCGAGGAGGCTGGGCTCAAGTATCGCCTGCACGCCCATGGTACCAATCTGGAAGGGGCTTGGGAGGACGTGATGCGGGTCGTCCAGCGCTGTCACGAGGTGCTGCACGAACGCGGCGCGCCGCGGGTGGACAGTGCGATCCGTATCGCGACGGCCACCGACAAGGACCAGAGCCTGGAAGGGCGGATCGACAAGGTCGAGCGCAAGATCGGCTGAGGCCGGTCGAACGCCAAACGAACGGGCCGACGCTTGTGAACTGACCCCCAATAGTTGGACGGTTCATTCAGCCGGTGCCCAAGGCCTGAGTCCTGTATTGTACGGGGCTCAGG
>NZ_JBMIQI010000002.1:0-182567 GCF_052584175.1 Billgrantia hypersalina | reverse complement strand
ACCTCTCGTCGTATCGCTTCCTCATAGAAACACCCCGAAGGTTGGATTGGGTGTCCAACTTTCGGGGTGCAGTTCATTGGCGTCGGCCCGTTTTCTTCTCGTCGGACTTGGCTAACGGTTCACTCCCAGCCGGGCACGGCGCCGCCGTCGAAAAGCTCCAGCGCCTTCTCGGCGACTTCGTCACTCTGGTAGGCAGAGACGAGCTGCTCGATCTCTTCGCGCTCTTCGTCGCCTGCGCGCACCGCAATCAGGTTGACGTAGGGCGATTCGGGGCCCTCCTTGATCAGGGCGTCGTCCAGGCTCAGGCCTGCCGGTTGGGCGAAGGTGTTGTTGATGAATGCCAGGTCGACGTCCTGAAGCACGCGCGGCAGCTGTGCCGCCTCGATTTCGCGGAACTGGAAATCTTGCGGGTTCTCGACCACGTCAACCGGCGTGGCCTCGAGGTTCTCGGGGTCATCGAGCTCGATCATGCCGGCGTTGTGCATCAGGATCATAGCGCGGCCGCCATTGGTCGGGTCGTTCGGCAGCGCGATGATGGCGCCATCGGGCAGCTCGTCGATGCTGTCGTGTTTCTCGGAATAGGCGCCGATGGGGTAGACGAAGGTGTGCCCGGCCACGGCCAGGTCGTATCCGCGATCCTCGATCATGCTCTGCAGGTAGGGCTCGTGCTGGAAGGCGTTGGCATCGAGGCTGCCGTCGGCCAACGCCGCATTGGGCGAGACGTAATCAGTGAACTCGACGATCTCGACGTCGAGGTCGTAGCGTTCCTTGGCGATCCGTACGGCTACCTCCATCACCTCCGATTCGGGGCCGGACATGGTGCCGACCTTGATCGAGCGTGTTTCGGCAGCGTCGTCGTCGTTGCCGCAGCCGGCAATGAGGGTGGCGCCGATCAACGTGGCGGCGCCGAGCAGGCGGGTCAGAGTTGCATGCATCAGGGTCGTTCTCCTTGGGTGATCTGCTTCACTTGCGATCCGACTTGCGTACCAGATAATCCCCGAGGCTCTGGAAGCCTTGCACCATGACCACCAGGATCGCAACGGTGATCAGCATGACGGTGGGGTTGAAGCGGTTGTAGCCGTAGCGGATGCCCAGGTCGCCCAAGCCGCCGCCACCGACGGCACCGGCCATGGCGGAGTAGCTCACCAGCGTGACGACGGTAATGGTCAGGCCGGTGATGATGCCGCCGCGGGCCTCGGGCAGCAGCACCTTGGCAATGACCTGATAGGGGGTGGCGCCCATCGACTGGGCGGCTTCGACCAGACCTGGCGGTATCTCGTTGAGGGCACCCTCGACCAGGCGCGCCACGAAGGGAATGGCGGCGATGGTCAGCGGCACGATGGCGGCATTGGTGCCGATGGACGTGCCGACCACCAGGCGCGTGAAGGGAATGATCGCCACCATCAAAATGATGAAGGGGATCGAGCGGCCGATGTTGGTCACCATGCCGAGGATCCGGTTCAGTGCCGGGCGCGCCAGGATCTGGCGCGGACGCGTGACGTAGAGCATCACGCCGAGGGGGACCCCGAGCAAGGCCGAGATCACGCCGGACACGGCGACCATGTAGAGCGTGTCCAGGGTCGCCTGGAGAATCAGGTCAATCATCGCGCTGGACATGGCCGAGTACCTCCACCTGCAGGTCGTGGGATTCGAGATAGTCGATGGCGCGGCGAGTCTGCTCCGGTGAGCCGAGCAGTTCGGCGATCATCAGCCCCAGGGTGCGATCCTGGATCGACTCCACCTTGGCTTGAAGAATGCTCACGTCCACACCGCATTCCCGCGCCAGCCGTGAAATGAGCGGGGTCGACACGGCGTCGCCGGAGAAGGCCAGGCGCACCACCGGGTGGGTGTGCGGCCCCGGCGTCTCCTCGAGTCGCTCGACGAGCGCCTTGGGCGGCTCCAGCTGCAGGAAGTCGTTGAGGAATTCACGGCCGAGCCGGGTGCGCGGGGCAGTGAAGAAATCGCCTACCTCGGCTTCCTCGACCAGTTCGCCATCCGAAATCAGGCTGACGCGATGGCAGATCGACTTGACCACCTCCATCTCGTGCGTGATCAGCAGGATGGTCAGGCCGAGCTTCTGGTTGATGTCACGCAGCAAGGCCAGGATCGAGCCGGTGGTCTGCGGGTCGAGGGCTGACGTAGCCTCGTCGCACAACAGCACTCTGGGTTCGCTGGCCAGCGCCCGGGCAATGGCGACGCGTTGCTTCTGGCCGCCGGAGAGCTGGGCCGGGTACTGGCGCGCCTTGTCGGAGAGTCCGGTAAGCTCGAGCAGCGGCATGACGCGTTCGCGAATGGCAGCGCGCTTCATGCCCATCAGCTCCAGGGGCAGGGCGATATTGGCGAAGACGTTGCGCGTGGTCAGCAGGTTGAAGTGCTGGAAGATCATGCCGATGCGGTGCCGTGCCTGGTTGAGCTCGGCGACGCTGAGCCCGGTCATCTCCTGACCGTCCACGACGACGCTGCCGCTGGAAGGGCGCTCGAGCAGGTTGACGCAGCGAATCAGGGTCGATTTGCCGGCCCCTGAAAGGCCTATGACGCCGTGGATACTGCCCTGGGGGACGTGCAGGTCGATGTTCTTGAGTGCCTCGATCGTCCTGCTCTGCGTCTCGCGTCGGCGAGGGGCGAGCGGCAGCCGGCTGGCGGAGCTGCGAAGATGATAAGTCTTGGAAACGTTGCGTAGCGTGATCATCTGGCTTCCTGGAGGCCGTTCCGGAGTGTGGGCGCAGCGATAGCCAGAGCGGATAGCCGGAACGAAAAAAAGGCCACCCTGACGGGTGGCCATCAACGCTGGACACACCCTTTTAGCTGCACTTCACCCTGCTGCCACACGCAATCTTCGATTTCGTATGGCAGCAGCGTGGGCGCCCGCAATCCGGGTACAAATCGGCGCCTGAAATGTGAGGCGGCATCTTAAGACCAACGCCCTGAGGTGTCAACGTGGCTGGTGAATGATCGTTCAATCAGCCTCTTGCTTTAGGTGATCTTGCTGTATTTTTCTTTGTGACTGCTTCTTTTTTCCGGCTCGTTTCTGGCGGGCTGCTGCCACAGCGATGGACGCCGTTGCACCGAATTCTTACACTGCGAGCCCATCACCCATCCCACTCTATTCCCGCGTAAAGGAGGCGTCATGTTCACAGGCATCGTTCAGGGAACGGCCGAAATCGTCGCCATCAGGGAGGCCGAGGCGTTCCGCACTCATGTCGTCAACCTTCCGGCGCCTTTGCGGGAAGGGCTCGAGCTCGGCGCCTCGGTGGCGCACAACGGCGTCTGCCTGACGGTTACCGCCATGGAGGGGGAGCGGGTCAGCTTCGACTTGATGCGCGAGACGCTACGCGTGACCAATCTTGGTGCATTGCGGGAAGGGGATCGCGTCAATATCGAGCGGGCGGCGCGCTTCGGTGACGAGATCGGGGGGCATGCCATGTCCGGCCATGTCATGGCCATGGCCGAATTGGTAGAGCTGGACCAGGCGCCCAACAATCGCCGGCTCTGGTTCGAGGTGCCGCACGCCCTGGGGCGCTTCCTGTTCGACAAAGGCTATGTCGGTGTCGATGGCATTAGCCTGACCATCGGCGAGACGAGGCGCGCCACTGCCGAACACGGCCCGCGCTTCTGTGTCGATCTCATTCCCGAGACGTTGGAGCGTACCATCCTCGTCGACCGAGTGCCGGGCGACTGGGTCAACATCGAGATCGATCCCCAGACCCAGGCTATCGTCGAGACGGTCGAGCGCGTGCTCGCCTCGCGTGGCGTTTGAGCTCTGCTTCAAATGACCGTTTCGTCAAGGCTGCGTTGGAAGCCGTGCTGGCGCATGGCGTAGAGTTTGCTTATACAGAGCGAACCGTGCCGTGGCATGGCGTTCAGGGGCGGCCTCGCATCGCCGGCGGCCTTTGGGTACCATGTGCGGCTTTTTCGCTCCCTGGCCGAATACAAGCCCTTGTGCGCAGGAATGCCAAAAATGAAGAATATGCTCGATAGACGCTTCAAGCTGACAGAACACAATACCAGCGTGAAGACCGAGGTCATCGCCGGGATCACCACCTTCCTGACCATGGCCTATATCATCTTCGTCAACCCCAGCATTCTCTCCGAAGCCGGTATGGACTACGGTGCGGTGTTCGTCGCCACCTGCCTGGCCGCGGCCGTCGGCTGTCTGATCATGGGGCTGTGGGCCAACTACCCGATCGCCCAAGCACCCGGCATGGGGCTCAACGCCTTCTTCACCTACGGCGTGGTGCTCGGCATGGGCTACACCTGGGAGGCGGCGCTGGGGGCGGTATTCCTCTCCGGTTTCTGTTTCTTCCTGCTCAGTGTGTTCAAGATTCGTGAGTGGATCATCAACTCCATTCCGCTCTCCCTGCGGCTGGGCATCGCCGCCGGTATTGGCCTGTTCCTGGCCATGATCGCGCTGAAGAATGCCGGCATCGTGGTGTCGAACCCGGCCACCTACGTCGCGCTCGGTGATCTTTCCGAGCCCGCCGCCATCTACGCGCTGCTGGGCTTCTTCGCGATCACCGCGATGGCCTATCTGAACGTCACCGGAGCGGTGATGATCGGCATCATCGGGGTGACCGTCGTGGCGATGCTGTTGGGTCACAACGAATACGGTGGGCTGATGTCGATGCCGCCTTCCATCGCGCCGACCTTCATGGCGATGGATCTGGCAGGCGCGCTCGACGTGGCGATGCTCAGCGTGATCTTCGCCTTCCTGTTCGTCGACCTGTTCGACACTTCGGGCACGCTGGTGGGCGTGGCGCACAAGGGCGGCCTGCTTGACAAGGACGGCAAGCTGCCGCGGCTGGGGCGTGCCATGATGGCCGATAGTGGCGCTTCCATGGCCGGTGCGGTGCTCGGTACCTCGACCACCACCAGCTACATCGAGTCCACTGCCGGCATCGTCTCGGGTGGCCGCACCGGGCTGACCGCCGTGGTGGTGGCGGGACTGTTCCTGATCAGCCTGTTCTTCGCTCCGCTGGCGGGATCGATCCCTGCCTATGCTACCGCCGGTGCGCTGCTCTACGTGGCGGTACTGATGGCCGGCAGCCTGTCACACGCCAACTGGGACGACCCGACGGATGCGGCCCCCGTGCTGATCGCTGCACTCGCCATGCCGCTGACCTTCTCGATCGCCGAAGGCATTGCGCTGGGCTTCATCAGCTACGCTGCTATCAAGACGCTTTCCGGTCGCTTCCGCGATCTCAACCCGGCCGTGATCGTATTGGCGATCCTGTTCGTGTTGAAGTTCCTCTTCCTCGACTGACATTCCCTCACCGAGACATGCGATGAGTATTTACGGCGACTACATCAAGTCCGTGATCCGAACCGTTCCCGACTGGCCGCAGCAGGGAGTCAATTTCCGCGACATCACCCCGCTGCTGCAGAACAGCTCGGCCTTTCGCAAGCTGATCGACAGCTTCGTGCATCGCTATCAGGAGATGGAGCTGGACGCCATTGCCGCCATCGATGCGCGAGGCTTCATCATCGGCGCCCCCGTCGCCTACGAGCTGGGGTGCAGCTTCGTGCCGGTGCGCAAGAAAGGCAAACTGCCGTTTCGCACCATTAGCGAGACCTACACCCTGGAGTACGGCCAGGCGGAGGTGGAGCTGCATTCCGACGCGTTTCGTCAAGGGGACCGGATCCTGATCATGGACGACCTGATCGCCACCGGCGGCACCATGCTGGCTGCCGCCAAGCTCATCACCCGCTCCGGTGGCCAAGTGGTGGAGACCGCTACCATCATCGACCTGCCGGAGATCGGCGGGTCGAGCCGGATACGCGAGGCAGGCTTCGGCGTCTTTGCGGTTTGCTCCTTTACCGAGGACGAGTGACATCACCATGAGCAATGCCCGCTATCATCAACACTTCACCGTTTCATGGGATCAGCTTCATCGCGACGTGCGCGAGATGTGCCATCGACTGGTCGAGCGTGACTTCAAGGGTATCGTGGCCATCACCCGGGGCGGCCTGATCCCCGCGGCGCTGTTTGCCCGTGAGCTCAACGTGCGGCTGATCGATACCGTCTGCATCAAGAGCTACGACCACATGGATCAGGGCGGCCTGGACGTCATGAAGGGCGTCGATCACGATGGCGAGGGCTGGCTGCTGGTCGACGACCTGGTAGACACCGGCAAAACCGCGCGCAAGGTGCGCGAGATGCTGCCCAAGGCTCACTTCGTCACTGTCTATGCCAAGCCCGAGGGGCGGCCACTGGTGGACCAGTACCTGACCGAAGTGGCGCAGGACTGCTGGATCCAGTTTCCCTGGGACATGGGAGTGGCCTACGTCGAACCCCTGGTCGACCAGGTCAAGCGTTAGACCGAGAATGATATGAACTGTCCGCTGCCCGAAAGCTGGCGGCGCTGGCTGGGGGGCGAGTTCGAAGCCCCTTACATGCAGGCGCTGCGCGACTTCCTGGCCGCCGAGAAGGCGGCCAGGAAAGTCATCTATCCGCACTCCTCCCACTGGTTTCGAGCGTTCGACCTGACACCGCTGGAGCAGGTCAAGGTCATTATCCTGGGACAGGATCCGTACCACGGGTCCGACCAGGCCCACGGGCTCTGTTTCTCGGTGCGCCCCGGCGTGGCGACGCCCCCCTCGTTGGTCAACATCTACAAGGAGCTGGCCGCGGATGTCGGATTCCAGCCGGTCGGTCACGGTAACCTGGAATACTGGGCTCGCCAGGGCGTGTTGTTGCTCAATACCTCGCTGACGGTGGAGCAGGGCAATGCCGGTTCACACCGCGGAAAAGGCTGGGAGACATTCACCGACAAAACCATTGAAGTGGTCAGTGCCCATGCCGAGCCCTCCGTGTTTTTGCTGTGGGGAAGCCACGCGCGACAGAAGCGAACCCTGATCGACACCGCGCGGCATCTGGTCCTCGAGTCGCCGCACCCCTCGCCGCTCTCGGCCCACCGTGGCTTCTTCGGTAACCACCACTTCTCCCGCGCCAACGCTTTTCTTGAAGCGAATGGACGCCAGCCTATCGACTGGCAGCTTCCCGCAACGCCTTGAGGCGGCGACGTGTCGCGCTGCCTTAACCTCCTCGCAGGATGAGAGTAAAATAGCGCGCGATTCGCCCGGGCATTGAAAGCATCACTCCACCCCCACGCCAAGAGGTCCGTCATGAGCGTCTACGCCATCCAACATCCGCTGGTCCAGCACAAGCTGGGTCTGATGCGTGAAGCCGGCATCAGCACCAAGAGCTTTCGTGAGCTGGCCGGCGAGCTGGCCAAGCTGCTGACCTACGAGGCGACGAAGGACCTTGAGCTTGAGGATCAGGACATCGACGGGTGGAGCGGCCAGCCGATCCCGGTAAAGCTGCTCAAGGGCAAGAAAGTGACCATCGTACCGATCCTGCGCGCCGGGCTTGGCATGCTCGATGGCGTGACTGACCTGATACCGAGCGCGCGGATCAGCGTGGTAGGCCTCTACCGCGACGAGGAGACGCTGGAGCCGGTGCCGTACTTCGCCAAGTTTGCCGGCGATCTCGACGAGCGCATGGCCATCGTCATCGACCCCATGCTGGCCACCGGCGGTACCATGGTGGCGACGCTCGACATGCTTCGTGAACGTGGTTGCCAGCAGATGAAGGTGATCGTGCTGGTGGCAGCACCCGAGGGCATCAAGCGCGTACAGGACGCCTATCCCGACATCGAGATCTATACCGCTGCGGTGGACGATCATCTCGACGAGAACGGCTATATCGTTCCGGGGCTGGGCGATGCAGGTGACAAGATCTTCGGCACGAGGTAAGCCACACGATACGGAAAAGACGCCCCTGAGATCGCCATCCAGGGGCGTTTTTCTGGGCAGGATGCCTTCGACTCCACGCACGATACAAAAGAAGGAATACAACCCATGAACGAACACGTGGCGGCTGCGCAGGCACCCACCGAATCCCTGCCCAGGGTACTGCTGACTGGGGCCCAGATGCTCTTCGTTGCTTTCGGGGCGCTGGTCCTGGTACCGCTGCTGACCGGGCTCGATCCCAGCGTGGCGCTCTTCACGGCGGGCATCGGCACGCTGTTGTTCCACGGCGTGACCCGCGTTACCGTGCCGGTCTTCCTGGCCTCTTCGTTTGCCTTCATCGCCCCCATCCAGGGCTCGGTGGCCAACTTTGGCGTGCCCGCCACCATGGGCGGCCTGATGGCGGCTGGCCTGGTCTACGTGGCCATTTCTCAGGCGGTTCGCATGAAGGGAACGGCATGGCTGCATCGGCTGCTCCCCCCGGTCGTGGTGGGGCCGGTCATCATGGTGATCGGCTTGGCGCTGGCCCCGGTGGCAGTGAGCATGGCCACCGGCGAAACCAGCGACCATATCGACTACGGCCCTGCGATCCTGTTGTCGATGGCGAGCCTTCTGGTGACGCTGGTGCTGGCCGTATTCGGCCGCGGCCTGCTGCGCTTGGTGCCGATCATGGGTGGCATCCTGGTGGGTTACGCCATGGCTCTGATGATGGGGCTGGTCGACTTCACGCCAGTGCACGAGGCGGCCTGGCTGGCCCTGCCGTCGTTTACCGCGCCGACTTTCCACTGGGCGGCGATCCTGTTCATGATTCCGGTAGCCATCGCACCTGCCGTCGAGCACATTGGCGACATGATCGCCATCGGTTCGGTTACGCGTCGGAACTACCTGGAGAAACCGGGCCTGCATCGCACCCTGCTGGGCGATGGCCTGGCGACTTCCGCCGCGGCTTTGTTCGGCGGACCGCCTAATACCACCTATTCGGAAGTGACCGGGGCGGTGACACTGACCCGTGCCTTCAACCCCAGGATCATGGTGGCAGCGGCCTGCTTTGCCATCGGTCTGGCCTTCGTTGCCAAGCTGGGGGCGCTGCTGCAGACCATCCCCGGTCCAGTGATGGGCGGCATCATGACCTTGCTGTTCGGCTCCATCGCGGTAGTGGGCATGAATACGCTGGTGCGCGCCGGCCACTCGCTGACCGCGCCGCGCAACTTGGTCGTGGTGTCGCTGATCCTGGTGTTCGGCATCGGTGGCATGCAGTTCGGCAACGGTCAGTTCACCCTCCAGGGGGTCAGCCTGGCGGCCCTGGTGGGCATCGTCCTCAACTGGGTGCTGCCCGGCGCCGAGGAGGAGCGATAGGGCTTCGCTTGGAAAGTCATTTTTTCGAAGCAAGCTAGGCGTGGTGTAGCTCCCTGCCGCCTTCGGAAAAGGTCGGTGGGGAGTTGGCGCTGACGATCACGCACTCCGCGTCGCCCAGGTTGCGGAAGCGGTGGGGCAGGCGCGAATCGAAATAGTAGGCATCGCCGGCGCGCAACACACGCGCCTCGCCGGCTACCGTGAGTTCTATCTCGCCGGCGACCACCACGCCGCCTTCCTCGCCGTCGTGCTCGAGCATTTCCTCGCCGGTGTCGGCACCGGGCGGGTAGCGCTCATGGATGATCGACATGCTGCGTTCGGGGCGACGTGCCGCCACCAGGCGCCACGAAAGGTAGCCGTCGCCGATCTCGGTGAGCTCCTCGGCGGGGTAGAAAGCGCGAGGCGGGGAGGGCTCGTCGCCGGCAAAGAAGGCGCTGATCGATACCGGCAGGGCATCGAGGATCTTCTTCAGCGAGCTGACCGAAGGGCTGACGCTGTTCTGCTCGATTAGCGAGATGGTGCTGTTGGTCACACCGGCCCGCTTGGCCAGTTCGCGCTGGGAGAGCTTGCGTGCCTTGCGTAGTTCACGCAGCCGGCTCCCGACATCAAATCCTTCCATTGTTCGTCCAGGGCTCGTTCGATTTGTTTGACACATGATACCTGCTCCAGTCGCGCTGTATAAGATGATCCGCATCATGGCATGCCTCGGATGGACTCGCCCGACGTGGTAGCGACGGGCCGGGTGAGGCATCATGGGGGCATGTCAGATCGAACCGAAACACGAACCCTGGATCCGCTCAGCGACGTTACCGGCCTGATCCTCGCCGGTGGCCAGGGCCGACGCATGGGTGGACGCGACAAGGGTCTCGAGCCGTGTGGCGGGCGCGCTCTGGTCAGCCATGTCCAGGCGTGCCTGGCGGGACGAGTGGCTGAAGTGCTGGTTAGTGCCAATCGTCACCATGAGAGCTACCGGCGTCTGGCCGATCGGGTCGTGTGCGACACGGAGGAGGGGTTTCAGGGCCCGTTGATGGGGATATATAGCGGTCTATGTGCCGCCGCCACGCCGTGGGTCCTGGTGGTGCCTTGTGACATGCCGGTCCTGCCGCACGACCTGGTGCCGAGAATGGTCGCCGGTCTCGGTCGCCATCGCATCGCCGTGGCCCATGACGGCGAGCGCCTGCATCCGGTCGTGGCGCTGCTCGAACGCTCGCTGGCAAGCGACCTGCGTGTGGCTTTGGAAAGGGGGGAGCGCAAGGTTGGACGCTGGTATGACCGCCATGCCTGGAGCGTGGTGGATTTCGGCGACTGCCCGGAAGCTTTCGTCAATGTGAACACCGCAGAGGACAAGCGGCGCCTGGAAACGCGTCTGAACGAGGAGAGCCGACCCTGATGTCACATGCGAAGCACGCCCAGTTGCGCCTTGACGATGGGGTGCCGCTGCTGGGCATAGCCGCCTGGAGCGGTACCGGCAAGACCACGCTGTTGGAGGGGCTGCTGCCGCGCCTGGCGCAACGTGGGCTGCGTGTCGCAGTGATCAAGCATGCCCATCATGCGTTCGATGTCGATCAGCCCGGCAAGGACAGCCACCGCCTGCGCCAGGCAGGCGCAGCGCCGATGTTGGTTGCCTCGCGTGCCAGGTGGGCCATGATGATGGAAACACCCGAACAGCAGGAGGCCGACCTGGCACAGCTGATCGAAACCGTACGCGGCCAGCGCCCCGACCTGATCCTGGTGGAAGGCTTCAAGGCGTGGCCCTTGCCCAAGCTGGAACTGTACCGCGAGGCGCTGGCCAAGACTTTGCGGGTGGCCGAGGACCCCTGGGTCAAGGCCGTGGCGAGCCAGCCGCGTGTGGAGGTCCCGCATGGCGTTGAGTGGCTCGACCTCGACGACCTGGAGAGTATCGCCGAGTGGATCTGCGCTTGGCCGGCGCGTTGGCCGACCGAGCGGAGGCCGCGCGCACGGCCCTCTTCATGAACACACCTGCTGCGAACACGCTTCCGCTCAACCGAATCCGAGGCTGCCTTACATGAGTCTGACTCACCTCAATCAGCGCGGCGAGGCCCATATGGTCGATGTCGCCGACAAGCCGGAGAGCCGCCGCGAGGCGACCGCTTCCGGCCATATCCAGATGAAGCCTGAAACCCTGGCCCTGCTCGCCGAGGGAGGGCTGCCCAAAGGCGATGTGCTGGCGACGGCTCGCATTGCCGGTATCCAGGCCGCCAAGCGAACCCACGAACTGATTCCGCTTTGTCATGCGTTGCTGCTGTCTAAGGTGACGGTCGATTTCCATCTGGATGAGCTGAACTCCCGTGTTGAAGTCGTCGCCACCTGTCGTCTCAACGGCCGTACCGGGGTGGAAATGGAGGCGTTGACGGCCGTCTCGGTGGCATGCCTGACGCTCTACGACATGTGCAAGGCGGTTGACAAGGACATGGAGATCGGCGCGATTCACCTCGACGCCAAGCGGGGTGGCAAATCGGGCGATTATCAGCGACACGTGACCGATACGTCGGCTCCCATCGTCACGGGCCAAGGCGCGGCCGGCCAGGTATCGGTGGGTAGCCGCTGTGACATCGATTCGCCCTGTGTCAGGGTGAAATTTCTGGCCGAGTTGCGCGAACGCCTGGGGATCAGCGACCTCACCCTGCCGCTTGACAGTTTGCCGAGCCCCGACGTCGGTGGCTTGAAACATGCCTTGGTCAAGCGCGACACACGTTTTGCCCGCCTCAGTGAGGGGCGTGTCCTGTGTGCCGTGAACCAGGTCATGGCGCTGGATGCGACGCCGATCACCAACGACGATGAGGTGGCGTTCTTCCCACCGGTGACGGGAGGCTGAACGTCATGATTCGGGTACAGCAGTCGCCTTTCGATGCGGGCCGCGAGCAGCAGCAGCTATTGGCGGGACGCACGGATATTGGAGCCGTGGTGAGCTTCACGGGTTTGGTGCGCGACTTCAATGAACGTCCCGACGTGACTGCCCTGACGCTGGAGCATTACCCGGGCATGACGGAAGAGGCGCTGGGTGAGATCGTGGCGCAGGCCGAGTCGCGCTGGCCGCTTCAGGCCATACGCATCATTCATCGGGTTGGACGCCTGGCGCCCGGTGATCCTATCGTGTTGGTGGTGGTGGCCAGCGCGCATCGCCGTGCCGCATTCGAAGCCTGCGACTTCGTGATGGATTATCTCAAGACCCGAGCCCCTTTCTGGAAAAAGGAACATAGCATCACCGGCGATTATTGGGTTGCCGAACGGGAATCGGACCACCGTGATGCCAGCCGCTGGGAGAGCGAGAATGACGAAATTCCCTGAGACTTTGCCGTCGGAGCTGATCGACGACTTCGGCAGGCGGGTACGCTATGTACGGATCTCCGTCACCGACCGCTGTGATTTCCGCTGTGTCTACTGCATGAGTGAAGAGATGACCTTCCTGCCGCGGGCACAGGTGCTGACCCTGGAAGAGTTGACCATGGTGGCACGAGCGTTCGTGGAGATGGGGGTCGAGAAGATCCGACTGACCGGCGGTGAGCCCCTCGTGCGGCGCGGCATCGACCAGCTTATCGAGCAGACCAGCGCGCTGCCGGGGCTGCGAGACCTGGCCATGACCACCAATGGGGCAGGGTTGGTCAAGCACGCCAGGCGCCTGCGTGAAGCCGGCCTCGGGCGGCTCAACATCAGCCTCGACACACTCGATCCCGCACGTTTCCGCCAGTTGACGCGTACCGGCGATCTTGCTCGGGTACTGGAGGGATTGCGCGCTGCAAAGGAAGCCGGTTTTGAGCGTATCAAACTCAATGCCGTTATCCTCAAGGGCCGTAACGACGATGAAGTGCTCGACCTGGTGGAGTTCGCCAGAGCCGAACGGGTCGATCTGAGTTTCATCGAGGAGATGCCTCTTGGGGACGTATCGGATCATTCCCGTGACGAAACCTTCTGCTCGAGCGATGAGGTGAAGGCAACGATCGAGCAGCGCTACGAGCTGGTGCCGACCACGGAATCGACCCTCGGACCGTCCCGCTATTTCCGCATGAGCGATAGCGATAGCCGTATCGGTTTCATCTCGCCTCACAGTCACAATTTCTGCGCCAGCTGCAATCGCGTTCGCGTGACCGCGGAAGGTCGCTTGCTGTTGTGCCTGGGCAACGAACATTCCGTCGACTTGCGTGCCGTATTGCGCCAGCATCCTGGCGATCTCGATGCGCTGAAGCGCGCTATCGTCACGGCATTGCCGCTCAAGCCCGAGCGGCACCATTTCACGACTGATGGCGATGTTCAGATCGTCCGCTTCATGAATATGACCGGTGGCTAAAAGCCAGTTGTCAGATTTATTCCCGGCATTCTTTTCCGCTTTACCCTAAGGCGTCGGGCGGCCCTTTTCTTGCCAATCGTCCGAATCGGC
The DNA here is from genome assembly GCF_052584175.1 of Billgrantia hypersalina. NCBI lineage: Bacteria > Pseudomonadati > Pseudomonadota > Gammaproteobacteria > Oceanospirillales > Halomonadaceae > Billgrantia > Billgrantia hypersalina. Next base: position 169,072 of record NZ_JBMIQI010000002.1, on the reverse strand, counting down.
ATATACTTTCGACGAGTTAGCCTTGTGGCTGACTCGTCGTTTTCTTGCATGGAGGAGGCCAATGTCCAGCGAAACCCTGGAGCGCATCGCCCGCAACAAGAATGTGGCCCGTGCCGCGGCTCGCCAGTTGAGCATGGAGCAGCTGCACAAGCTCTCCGATGTGATCGGCGAGGTCATCGAACAGAAAAATGAGGAAGAGAAGCTCCGCAAACAGGAGGAAGCGGACAAGGAAAGAAAACTGGCTGAGATCCGTGAGGCCATGAGCGATGCCGGTCTCTCCGTGGAAGATCTCGTGGGCGAGCAGCCGCGCCGTCGGCGCGGTCGGCCGCCCAAGAATGCCAGCGGTTCGTGATCCGTCAGGGGGCGAATCGTCTGCTTGCGTCATGATAAAGGGAGCCATGCCGAGCATCGCTCCCTTTCTCTTTGTTGCCGTATGCGTGGCTTCCCGAGGCCGGGTTTAGCGGAAGGCGGGGGCCTCGACGGCGATCAGTTGCAGGTGTACATCGGGCAATTGACGCAAGTGTTGCCCCAGCCAGGAGGCGACCTGGGGCTGCAGGGCCGAGCGAAGTTCGGCCAAGGTCTCCGCTTCGATCATTTCCAGGCGCTCGTCCAGCCAATCGGTGAAACTCTCCTCATCCATGGCGCTGACACGATGAGCATCCATCATCAGGCGTCCGATGCGCGTCCAGCCCGTGCCTGTCGATGCGACGGATAGCGCCAGGTGAAGAATGCCGTGGCGCGGGGAGCCGCGCTCTGCCGCCAGGCCAGGCAGGGGCGTGACGGCGTTCTGACTGACGATGCAAGGGCGCTGGGGATGCCGCGTTTCGAGACTCAGCCCCTCGGCATCGAGCCGGATCAGGTCGCCATTGATTGGTGCCAGGGGGGCCTCGATTCCCATCGACTCCGCCAGCTTCTGGTGCGCTTGCTGGTGGCGGCGTTCTCCGTGGACCGGTAGCAGATGGTGTGGCCTGATCCAGCCATAGAAAGTGCGTAGCTCATCCTGGGCGGGATGACCCGAGGCATGCAGTTCGGGATGGTTGAATTCGTCCCATATCGCCACGTCGAGCCGCCGGAGCGAGTGCTTGAGACGCTCGATCTGGTGCTCGTTGCCAGGAATTGCCTTGGCGGAGAAGAGAACGGTATCGCCTGCCATCAGTTCGAAGCTGTGATGCCGACCCTGCGCCAGGCGACTCAACGCGGCACGCGGCTCGCCCTGGCTACCGGTGGCAATCACCAGGACCTCCTCAGGCGGCAGATAGCCGAGATCGCCGACCGGCACAAGGGGCGGCATGTCCTCCAGGTAGCCGAGGCTGCGTGCCACGGCCACCATACGCTCCATGGCCCGTCCCATCAGGCTGACGCGTCGGCCACAGCGCTCCGCGGCCTGCGCTACGGCCAGTATGCGCGCCAGGTTGCTGGCAAAGCAGGTCACCACGACCCGTCCCGAGCATTGGCTCAGCCTGTGTTGAAGTGCCCTGGCGACTTCGCCTTCGCTTCGTGATTGGCCGGGCATGGGGGCGTTGGTCGAATCCCCCACCACCAGGTCAACCGGCGCCAGGGCACGAAACATCGACCCCTTGATGGGCGCGCCGATGAGGGGCTCGGGGTCCAGCTTCCAATCGCCGGTATGCAGAACTCGGTAGTCGCCGGCCACGATCAGCAGGGCGCAGCTCTCCGGTATCGAGTGGGTGACCGGCAGATAGCGAAGCGTGAAGGGGCCGCTCTCCAGCGCCTCGCCGGGTTCCACCACTTGGATGGCGTCAATGGCGAGCCCGCGTTCATGGAACTTGGCGCGCAACAGGCCTGCCGCCAGGGGCGTGGCGTAGACGGGACATTGCCACTTGGGCCACAGCCAGGCCACCGCACCGAGGTGATCCTCGTGTCCGTGCGTGATGACAATTGCCTTGGGTTGCAGGCCGAGCGCTTCCGGCGTTTCGACGCTGGGTACCTGGAGAGGCGTGTCCGGCAGGTCCTGGCGGATCATCATGCCGCAATCGACGGCAATCCAATGCTCCTCGTGCCCGTAAAGTCCCAGGTTCATGCCGATCTCGCCGCATCCTCCCAGTGGCAGGAAGTGAAGCGGAGTGCGGCGGCGGGGACGTATGGAGGCGCGAGTCGAAGGCATCGGCAACTCATGACCAGTCAATGGAACTTCACTATAAGGGATCGTCCCGACCCTCCACAAATGCGATCCCGCGTCGGCCATGTCCGCCAACTGGCGAGTTCGTTACAATGCGTGCTCCCAGAACCCCCTCGTAACAGGTTGGGCCCATGTCTCACTACTATCGTCTCGTCGTTTCCTGTCCCGATCGCCGCGGCATCGTGGCTCGCGTCTCCGGCTTCATCGCCGGGCATGGCGGTTCGATCACGGAAGCAAGTCAGCACTCCGACATGGAGGCGGGGCGTTTCTTCATGCGCTACGAGATTCTCGCCGACTCTATCGGCATGCCGGCTGCCGAGCTGAGAGCGGCCTTCGAGCCGGTAGCCCGCGAGTTCGACATGGAGTGGGCCTTACGGGATACCCGCCGACGCCCGAGGGTGGTGATCATGGTGTCGCGTGAGTCTCACTGCCTAGTGGATCTTCTCTACCGCTGGACGGCAGGCGAGCTGGAAGGCGAAGTGGTTGGGGTGATCTCCAACCATGATGAGATGCGTGGCCTGGTCGAATGGCACGGCCTGCCTTATGTACACGTACCGGTAGCCCAAGGTGACAAGGCCGTAGCCTTTGCAGAGGTCGAACGCCAGGTCGAGGCGCTGGAAGCCGATGTCGTGGTGCTGGCCCGCTACATGCAGATTCTCCCGCCGCAGCTCTGCCAGCGCTACGCGGGGCGGGTGATCAACATCCATCACAGCTTCCTGCCTTCCTTCGCCGGAGCGCGCCCCTATCACCAGGCTCACTCACGGGGGGTCAAGCTGATCGGTGCCACCTGCCACTACGTGACCGAGGAACTGGACGCGGGCCCCATTATCGAACAGGACATACACCGTGTGAGCCACTGCCATACCCCCGAGGACCTGGTTCGCTTTGGACGCGACGTGGAGAAGGCGGTACTGGCACGCGGTTTGCGCTGGCATCTCGAGGATCGGGTGCTGATCCATGGCAACAAGACGGTCGTCTTCGCCTGATCCCGGCAGGAGTGAGGCATGAGCTTAGCCGAGCCGATACTCGCCTTTTGGTTGCTGGCCGCCTGCGGCCTGTTGTCTCTGGCCGTGCTCTGCATGGCGCTGGCGCAACGCCCCTGGCGCGAGCTCATGGCCGACCGCGGCTTGCAGCATCGCTGGATGGCGGCCTGCGTGTCAGTCATCCTGCTGTGGCAGCTCAGGGCGCAGTCGGTGGAATGGCTAACGTTGCATCTCATGCTGACGGCGCTGATGACGTTGATCTTCAAGGCACCGCTGGCGCTGCTGACGAACCTGCTGGCCAACGTTGCGTTGGTAGCGCTGGGTAAGGTGGGGTGGCCCTTGCTGGGCGTCAACATCCTGATCACCGGGGTGATACCGGTGGCGATCCTGGTATTCGTGTGGCGGTTGGTCGATCGTTACCTGCCCGATAACGTGATGCTGTTTCTCTTTCTGTGCGGTTTCTTCGGCACGGCACTGGCCACTCTGGGGACGGGTCTTGCGGGTCTGGGTCTGGTGATGCTCGGCGCCACCGACCCCGAGGCGGTTCACCAGGCCAGGGAATATGCGCTCTTCCTTCCGCTGTTGATGCCTTCGGAGGCCTTCATCACCGGCATGCTGCTCAGTGTTCTGATGATCTACCATCCGGACTGGGTCGCTACCTTCGATCCGCATCGCTATATCGACACCAAATGAGCGCCGACCCACTCCGGCAGGCCTAGAGCGGCAGGCTGAGCTGCCGTCTGGCGTCGTCCGGCACCAGTCGCACGCCGACGCCCAGCAGCCGTACCGGACGCTGGCGCCGTGCCCAGGCCTGCTCCATCAGCGCGGCAAAGGTCTCTGCGTTGGGCTGGCCGCCGCGGGAATCGAGGGTTGTGAGCGAAAAGTCATCGAAGCGGACCTTGACGAAGGTGCCGGCGATTGGCGGGTGACCGTGACGGGCGAGCCGAGCCTCCAGGCGCTCGCAGAGCGGCGCGAGCTCGGCATGGCATTCGTTCAGATTCGACAAGTCGGTGGCGAAGGTGACTTCGGCGCTGACCGACTTGCGTTCGCGCTCGATGCGCACCGGCCGCTCGTCTATGCCCCGCGCCAATTCATGGAGACGCTGCCCGAACTTGCCGAACTCCTGCAGCAACCGCTCCAGCGGTATCCCCTGCAGGTCTTTACAGGTGGCGATGTCGAGTGCCTGGAGGCGCTTGCCTGTAGCCGGTCCGACGCCGTGCAGCTTGGTGACAGGGAGCTCGCGTACGAAGTCATCCACCTGTGCGGGAGTGATCACGGTCAGTCCATCAGGCTTCTCCCAATCACTGGCGATCTTGGCCAAGAACTTCGACGGCGCGGCGCCCACCGATACGGTGATGCCGACACGCTTGAGACACTCCTCTTTCAGCCAGTGCGCCATCCAGGTGGCGCTGCCCGAAAAGCGTGTCACCTCGGTGACGTCAAGAAAGGCCTCGTCGAGCGACAGCGGTTCCACCAGTGGCGTCAGTTCGTGGAATATCTCCAGCAGTTGTCGAGAGGCTTCGCGATAGCGGTCGAAATCGCCTGGCAGCAAGGTGAGATGCGGGCACAGGCGGAGTGCCCTTGCCGTGGGCATGGCGGAATGGATGCCGAAGGCGCGGGCAGGATAATTGCAGGTCGAGATGACGCCGCGCCCTTCGGCGCTACCCCCGATCGCCAGGGGAATGTCGCGAAGCGCCGGGTTGTCACGCATCTCCACGGCAGCATAGAAGCAGTCGCAATCGGCGTGCAGGATCTTGCGGATCATGATTTTACCAGGCTAGCCAGCTCTTACCCTAAAGCTTGGCCGTTGCCGCCGCGTATCACCCCCACCCCAATCCCCTCGATTTCCAGCGGCTGGTGACGCAAATCCACCTCGATAGGGGCGAAATCGGCATTCTCTGCTTCGAGGATGACAAGGTGACCCTGGCGGTGGAATCGCTTGACCGTGACTTCGTCCTCCAGCCGCGCCACGACGATCTGCCCGTCGCGCACGCGCTCGGTACGATGCACGGCCAACAGGTCCCCTTCGAGAATACCGACGTCCTTCATCGACAAGCCGCGCACCTTGAGCAGGTAATCGGCGCGGGGCGTGAAGTAATCCGGGGGCAGGGGGCAGTAGCGATCGATATGCTCGGCCGCGAGAACCGGACTGCCGGCGGCCACCTCACCAATGATCGGTAATCCCTCGGTGTTCGACTCGTTGACGGCACTGTCGGCTTCCTGGGCCGGCAGACGGATGCCGCGCGACGTGCCACGTATCACCCTGATGACACCCTTGCGCTCAAGGGCGCGCAGATGCTCCTCGGCAGCGTTGGGTGAGCGGAAGCCCAGCGCCCGGGCGATCTCGGCACGAGTGGGAGGGTAGCCGAACTCGTTCATGGTCTTGACGATGAAGTCATAGACATTCTGCTGGCGCGAGGTAAGGGGGCGTGTCATGTCGGACTCCGGTTGCTGACTGCCGTATTGGTCAAGTATACAGCATGGAAGTCTATCCAGTAAAAGCCGCTATGAGGTCCGGTGCGAGATTCTTCGTTCGTTTAAAACGCTTCTGCTTTTCGATACGTTGAGCCAGGAAGCGTAATGGCGTAGACTTTTGTAATGTTTAAAACAGTTGTTTCCAGCGGGAGCTGATCATGGCTCAGACCGATACCGTCACGCGCATTCTCGACACTGCCGAAGTCTTGTTCGCCGAACGCGGCTTCGCCGAGACGTCGTTGCGCACCATCACCAGCAAGGCGCGCGTCAACCTGGCTGCGGTGAACTATCACTTCGGCTCGAAGAAGGCGCTGATCCAGGCGGTGTTCTCGCGCTACCTCGACCCCTTTACCGTGCGCTTCCACCATGCTCTCGACGAACTCGAAGCGCGTCACGGCGGCGGTGTGATTCCACTGGAGGAGTTGCTCGAGACCATGGCGCGCACCGTACTCGAGGTGCCCGCGGAGAAGCATAGCCTCAAGGTTTTCATGAAATTGCTGGGGCTCGCCTACAGCCAGGCCCAGGGCCATTTGCGGCGCCATATCCAGGAGGAGTATGGCAGCGTTTTCACCCGCTTTACCGAACTGGTGCGCCGTGCTACTCCCGAACTGCCCGATGCCGAGCGCTTCTGGCGGCTGCATTTCGTGCTGGGCACGGTCATCTTCACACTGTCCGGACTCGATGCGCTGCGCGACATTGCCGAAAAGGACTTCCAGGAGCACGTGTCGGTGCGTGACCTCATTCGCCGTTTGCGCCCCGTAGTGGTGGCGGCCATGAATGCGCCTCTGCCGCCGCCACCCGCCGCCCAGCCGGCCATGGCGAGCTGAAATGCGAACGCCGAGGCTGGAAGCGCTGCCACCCCATGACGGTGTCTGGCTGGAAGTCGATATCGTGCGTCAGCGCCTCGTTTACTGGCTGGGCGAAGAGCAGCGCAACGAATGGTCGATATCGACGGCACGGGCGGGAGCGGGCCAGCGTGAGGGGAGTGGATGTACGCCGCTCGGCTGGCATTATGTGCGAGCGGCCATCGGTGGCGGTGAGCCGCCCGGGGCCGTCTTTCGCGGACGGCGTCCTACCGGCGAAGTGTTCAGTGCAGCGCTTGCCGAAGCTCACCCTGGGCGCGACTGGATTCTGACACGCATCCTGTGGCTGTGCGGGCTCGAGCGTGGCTTCAACCGTGGAGGCGACGTCGACTCCCAGAGGCGCTATATCTATTTACATGGGACGCCCCCCGATCAGCCGATGGGCGAGCCGCGTTCGCATGGTTGCATTCGCATGCGCGACGAGGCCTTGCTCGAGCTCTTCGACCTGGCAGTACCGGGGACGCCGGTCTGGCTGCACGGGTGATGCCACGTGGCCCGATCCCCCTCGCCAAGGCTCGAATCGGCGGTGTCAGGTGGCTGTTGCCGCAGGCTTCTTTAGTCTAGAATCAGCTCCCTTTCATGCCCAAGGATCCCGATCATGACCCAGACCCTAGGCCCGGTGATGCTCGACCTGGAAGGCACGGCACTGCGCAGCGAAGAACGCAAGCTGCTCATGCGCCCAGAGGTAGGGGGCGTGATCCTGTTTTCCCGCAACATCGAGCATGCGCAGCAGGTTCGGAAGCTGTGCGATGCCATACGGCGCGTTCGTCCCGAGTTGCTGCTGGCCATTGACCAGGAGGGCGGCCGGGTCCAGCGACTGCGTGAAGGGGTGACCCGCTTGCCGGCCATGGGGCGTATCGGCAGGGAGTATGCCACGACACCCGAAGTGACCTTGAGGGTCTGCCTCGATGCCGGCTGGCTGCTGGGCATGGAAATGGCCGCCTGTGGACTGGACCTCAGCTTCGCCCCGGTACTCGACGTGGATACCGGCATCTCAAGCGTGATCGGCGACCGCAGCTTTTCCTCCGACCCTCGGGCGGTAGCCGCCATGGCCGGAGCGTTTATCAGCGGCCTGCACGAGGCAGGCATGGCGGCGGTGGGTAAGCATTTTCCCGGCCACGGCAGCGTGGCGGCCGATTCCCACCTGGAGCTGCCGGTTGACCCTCGTCCGATGGACGAACTTCGTCGACACGACCTGATACCATTCTCCGAGCTTGCTTCCCGGCTCGATGGCGTCATGCCTGCGCATGTCATCTACACGGCCTTCGATTCCCGCCCGGCAGGCTTCTCGGGGAGCTGGCTTGGCCTGCTGCGCGAATCGCTCGGCTTCAAAGGCACCATTTTTTCCGATGACCTCGGCATGGCGGGGGCCGGTTTCGCGGGTTCACCGGGTAATCGTGCGCTGGCAGCGCTGGATGCCGGCTGCGACATGGTGTTGGTCTGCAATGATCGCGCCGCTGCCCTCGAGGTGCTCGAGGCCTGTCATGGGCGTACCACGCGGCTGGCTACACGCCTGCGCTATGGTCGGGCGCGACCCGATCTGGCAACGCTCGAAGCGCTGGGGCGTTGGCGTCGCGTGCATGCAAGGCTCGAAGCCATGGCCTCGCTCTGATCCGTCTTGTTTCCTTGTTCCCCTTCGTAGATACGAGCCCTTCATGCCTAAACTCGAAGCTGATTTCCATCAATCTCTGGCCACCATGCGTGATGTCATGGAGAGCGCCGACTGCTTGATCAGCCATGAACAGGTCGAGCGCGCATTGGACCGCATGGCCGAACAGATTACCGCCGATCTGGGCGACAAGCTGCCGGTGTTCTACTGCGTCATGAATGGCGGCCTGATCACCACCGGGCATCTGCTCACCCGGCTGGGTTTCCCGCTGGAAGTCGACTACCTCCACGCCACCCGTTATCGCGGCGGCCTGCGCGGAGGAGAACTGTTCTGGCGAGTTTCGCCGGAGATTCCCATGGCCGATCGTCACGTCGTGATCGTCGACGACATCCTCGACGAAGGGGCGACGCTCGCTGCCATTCTCAAATACTGCCGTGAAGCCGGAGCTGCCAGCATCTCTACGGCCGTTCTGGTGGACAAGCGCCACGATCGCAAGGCGGTGCCGGATCTGAAGGCCGACTACTGCAGCCTGGAGGTGGTCGATCGCTATGTGTTCGGCTTCGGTATGGACTACAAGGGCTACTGGCGCAACGCACCGGGTATCTTTGCGCCGAAGGGCCTCTAGGCCCCGATGACTGGGTTAACGCCGTCTCATTAGCCCGGCCGCAAGGCCGGGTTTTTTCATGCCTGGCGCGGGTGGATCAGGCTTTCGCCGTGGACGGTTCATCGGCCATTAGGAAGTCGGCCAGCATGGCATTGATTTGTGTCGGCGCCTCATGATGCAGCCAATGTGTCGTGCCAGGCACGACCTCCAGACGGGCGTCGTCACACATCTCGAGGGCGGCGCGGGCCAGGTGGGTTTCGAGAAACGAGTCCCTTTCACCCCACAGTATCAGAGTCCGTGGTTCGATACGCGAGGCGGTGTTGTACTCACCCGGCAGGCGTAACGCGCGGTAGTAGTTGAGCATCGCGCTGAGAGAGCCTGGCTGCGACCACGCTTCGGCGTAGCGCGACAGCTCGTCTGCATCGAAGGTGCCCGGGTTGGCGCTGTTCGCAAGAGTGGCGCGCAGGCTGGCGTAGTCGAAGCCCTGAAGCATCGCTTCCGGCAGCCATGGGAGCTGGAAGAAAGCCATATAGCTACTGCGTGCCAGTTGCGTGGGGTGACTGAAAATGGCACGAGTCGACTGGCCCGGGTGGGGAGCCGCCATGATGACGAGATTCGCCAGTCGCCGTGGATGCCTTGCCGCTACCTCCCAAGCCACGATGCCGCCCCAGTCGTGCCCCGCCAGATGGAAGCGTTCGGCATCGTAACGGTCAGCCAGTGCCACGACGTCGGCGACCAGTTCCCCGCGCCGATAGGCGTCGATCGCTTGCGGCGCGTCGCTGAGATTGTAGCCGCGCATATCGAGAGCGAGCACACGGAAGCCCCGCTCCGCCAGCGGGCTCAGCTGATGACGCCAGGCCCACCAGAATTCGGGGAACCCATGGAGGAGAATGAGCAGGGGCCCGGTCGTGGGGCCGGCTTCGACCCAGTGCAGGGTCAAGCCGTTGATAACGCCTGAAGTATCTTTCCATTCTGAATGCACTGTTTTCTCCTGACCCTTCCCTGTAGAAGCCTCGCCAGGAGAGAGCTGGCCCGGCGAGGACCAACGTCAGCTTAATTGCCGATCCGTTCCAGGCAACTTTGGGCCATTGCCGGTGCATTTCCAGCTTGGGCACGGCTTGATTGGATCTGCTCGACTTCGGACTATCCGCGTTGGGCAGCAACTGCGATTGCACGGCATCCAGGGCGATATCCAGGCCGCTCGGTCAATCGAGTTCCCCTATCGCTTCGCCAAGGACGTTCACGAGACGGTCGATCTCGTCGCGCTCGACGATGAAGGGGAGGCCGAGCTGGATGGTGTCGCCGCCGTAGCGGACGTAGATGCCTTTCGCCCAGCACTTCATGGCGATCTCGAAGGGGCGGCGAGCCGGCTCGCCGGGATAGGGCTCGATCTGCAGGGCGCCGGCGAGGCCATAGTTGCGAATGTCGCTTATGTAGCGAGTGCCCTTGAGGCCATGCAGCGCCTCCTCGAAGACCGGGCTCATTTCGCGCACGCGGGAGATGAGTCGATCGTTCTCGAGCACGTCCAGGGCAGCCAGCGCCGCCGCACAGGCGGCCGGGTGACCGGAGTAGGTGTAACCGTGCGGCAGCTCGAGCATGTAGTCGGGCCCGCCCTGTTCCATGAAGGCCTGGTAGATCGCCTCCTGAACGATCACCGCGCCCATGGGCACCGCACCATTGGTCAGCTGCTTGGCCACGTTGAGGATGTCCGGCACCACGCCGAATTCCTCGGCACCGGTCATGGCGCCCATGCGACCGAAACCGGTGATGACTTCGTCGAAGATCAGCAGGATGTCATGCTGATCGCAGATCTGGCGTAGCCGCTGCAGGTAGCCTTTGGGGGGCGGGATCACGCCGGCCGAGCCGGCCAGGGGCTCGACGATAACCGCGGCGATGTTGGAAGCGTCGTGGAGGGCGATAAGCTCCAGCAGTTCCTCGGCTTTCTCCGCGCCGCATTCGGGCATGCCTCGCGTGAAGGCATTCCGGGGAAGCAGGGTGTGGGGCAAATGGTCGGCATCGACGCCCTGGCCGAATATGGTACGGTTGGCGGCGATGCCGCCCAGGCTGAAGCCGCCGAAGTTGACCCCGTGGTAGCCCTTGGCGCGGCCGATCAGCTTGGTCTTGGTCGGCTTGCCCTTCTTGCGCCAGTAGGCGCGGGCAATCTTCAGGGCGGTATCCGCGCTCTCGGAGCCCGAGCCGGTAAAAAACACGTAGTCGAGCCCATGCGGCATCAGCCCGCGTATTCGATGCGCCAGCTCGAAAGCCTTGGGGTGACCGTACTGGAACGCCGGAGCGTAATCGAGCTGCTGGAGCTGGCCTGCGACGGCTTCCGCAATCTCGGGTCGGCAATGGCCGGCGCCACAGGTCCACAGTCCGGAAAGGGCATCGAATACCTGGCGACCATCGGCGTCGGTGAAATAGCTGCCCTTAGCGCCGACGATAATGCGGGGGTCGCGCTTGAACTGCCGGTTGCCGGTGTAGGGCATCCAGTAGGCGTCCAGCTGTTCCTGGCTGAGGCCGGCGGCCCGCTGTGGTTGTTGTTCTGACATGGCGGCACCTCTTCGACTTGGCTGTTGAAGATTTTATTAACCACACTACATCGGGCGGGCAATAAACTAAACAGTTGCGCCCTGCCGAGGCAGGGCGCAGATGAGAGGCGAAGTGTGGCACCGGGAGGTCAGGCGTCAGGCCAGGCCCAGCTCGTGGGTGGCTTCCTCGCGCATCTTGAACTTTTGGATCTTGCCGGTGACGGTCATCGGGAACTCGTCGACGAACTTCACGTAACGCGGAATCTTGTAGTGAGCGATCTTGCCCTTGCAGAATTCCTTGAGTTCGTCGGCGGTAAGCTTCTGACCCTCGGCGAGCTTGACCCAGGCCATGACCTCTTCACCGTACTTCTCGTCGGGTACGCCGATGACTTGCACGTCGGAGATGGCCGGGTGGGTATAGAGGAAGTCCTCGATCTCGCGCGGGTATATGTTCTCGCCGCCACGGATGATCATGTCCTTGATGCGACCGACGATGGCGATGTAGCCATCCTCGTCCATGGTGGCCAGGTCGCCGGTGTGCATCCAGCCGGCGCCGTCGATCGACTTGGCGGTAGCCTCCTCGTTGTTCCAGTAGCCGAGCATGACGCTGTAACCGCGGGTGCACAGCTCCCCGGTTTCGCCACGCGGCACCACCGCACCGGTTTCGGGGCTGACCAGCTTGACCTCGAGGTGCGGGTGGATGGTGCCCACCGTGGTGACGCGCTTGTCCAGCGGGGCGTCGGTCTGGGTCTGGGTGCTGACCGGGCTGGTTTCGGTCATGCCGTAGCAGATGGTGACGTCCTCCATGTTCATCTTGTCGATGACCTTGCGCATCACCTCGATGGGGCAGATCGAGCCCGCCATGATGCCGGTGCGCAAGGTGGAGAGGTCGTATTGGGTGAAGTCGGGATGCTCCAGCTCGGCGATGAACATGGTCGGTACGCCGTAGAGCGCCGTGGCCTTCTCGTCGGAGACTGCCTTGAGGGTGGCTTCCGGCTCGAAGCCGTCGCCCGGGTAGATCATGGTGGCGCCATGGGTCACGCAGCCCAGGTTGCCCATCACCATGCCGAAGCAATGGTAGAGCGGCACGGGAATGACAAGGCGATCCTTTTCCGAGAAGCCCATGGTGCGGGCGACGAAGAAGCCATTGTTGAGAATGTTGTGGTGGGAGAGGGTGGCGCCCTTGGGGGCCCCGGTAGTCCCTGAGGTGTATTGTATGTTGATCGGCTCGTCGAACTGCAGCGTGGCCTGGACGTCGGCAAGGTGCGCTTCGGAGACTTCGTCGGCGTGCGCCAGCATGCTCTGCCAGCTGAACATGCCGGTCAGCGCGCGGTCGGCGTCGAGGCACACCACGCGCTTGAGCTCGGGAAGCTTGGCGCAGGAGAAGGTGGAGGGAGCGCCGTCACGCAGCTCCGGCGCCAGCTCCGCCAGGGTGGCGACATAATCGGAGGTCTTGAACTTGCCCTGCAGGATCAGTGTCGAGGTGCCGGATTGCTTGAGCGCATATTCCAGCTCGTGGGTGCGATAGCTGGGATTGATATTGACCAGGATGGCGCCGATCTTCGCCGTGGCGAACTGCGTGATGGTCCACTCGGCGCAATTGGGCGACCAGATACCCACCCGATCACCCTTCTTGACACCCAGCGCCAACATGGCGCGAGCCGCCTGGTTTACCGCCTGTTGCAGCTCCTTCCAGGTGTAGCGCAGCCCCTGGTGCAGGCTGAGCAGGGCCTCGCCGTCGGGGAAGCGCGCTACCGTCGCATCGAAGCAGTCGCCAATGGTCTCGCCCTTCAGAGGGGTGTCGCTGATGCCGCTGACGTAACTGTTCGGGACGCGTTCTTGAAGTGCTTGGCGTGTCATCGTATTACCCGTCTTGTTGTGCAGTTTGCTGCGGTAGTCGATTGCCGATGGGTGCCGTGACGAGCTACCCATCCCATGAACGGCGTGGTCAGGACTCGCGGCGGAGAGGCTGGGCTTGGAGCTGTTCGTGCTCGCCGACGCGTCAAACGATGCCTAGCGTTGGTCGAGACGCTCGAGCACTTCGCGGGCGCGCGTCTCCACGTCGTCGAGTTCGCGCTGCATCAGGCGAATGTCCTCCAGCTGGCGCTCCATGTTGTTACGCTTGTCGGCCAGGATCTCCAGCAGGCGTTTGAGCTGACGTGCATTGCCGTCGGGCATGGCATCGTACATCTCGATGACTTCGCGAATCTCGGCCAGCGAGAAGCCCAGGCGCTTGCCGCGCAGGGTCAGCTTGAGGCGAACCCGGTCCTTTTCGTGGTAGATACGGGTCTGGCCGCGGCGCTCCGGCGCCAGTAGCCCCTCCTGCTCATAGAAACGGATGGTGCGCGGTGTCACCTCGAACATTCGGGCCAACTCGCCTATGGAGTAGGTACGGCGCTGGCGTGCCAGGCTGCCGTTGACCGTGGTGGTGGCTTCCGCTTTGGTTATGCTCATCGCTGTTTTTCCTATGAGTTGGGCGGGCCGTCTTGCGGTGTCCCTCCACTAACCGCAACACTAGACGACGTTGACGTTAACGTAAAGTGGTTGTCGACCAAGGGAGGTATGCGATAAAACCTAGCAAGTGCTAGGTTGGTCGGCATGCTAAGCATTGCCGTGCAGCGGAATTTGCCGACCCCGCCTTGCGTTTCATTGGTGGCAGGACCGCCTGCCCATACACGAGGGTACCCCGATGGATTTCTCCCTAAGCGAAGACCAGAAGGCGCTCGTCCAGGCGGCCGCCGACTTCTCGCGGGCCGAACTGGCCGACCATGCCGCGGAGTGGGACGCCAGCTCCCATTTTCCCGTCGACGTGATACGGCGTGCCGGCGAAGCGGGCTTCCTCGGCATTTATATCCCCGAGGAGCGAGGCGGCCTGGGACTGTCGCGGCTCGATGCCTCGCTCATCTTCGAGCAGCTTTCGCAGGGCTGCATCTCGACGACCGCCTATCTTACCATCCACAACATGGTGGCTTGGATGGTGGCCAGTTGGGGCAGTGAGGCGCTCCGCGAAACCTGGGTCGAACGGCTGATCAGTGGTGAGTGTCTAGGCTGCTACTGCCTGACCGAGCCCGGCGCCGGCTCGGATGCGGCCAGCCTGCGCACGAAGGCCGTGCGCGAGGGCGACGAGTATGTCATCAGCGGTTCCAAGATGTTCATTTCCGGAGCCGGTTCCAACGACGTGATGGTGGTCATGGCACGTACCGGTGCTCCCGATAGTGGTGCCGGCGGCGTTTCGGCGATTCTGGTGCCGGCCGACACCAAGGGCATCGAGTACGGCAAGAACGAGGAGAAGATGGGCTGGAAGAGCCAGCCTACGCGGCTGATCAGTTTCGACGGCGTACGCGTACCGGTGGGTAATCGCCTGGGCGAGGAGGGCGAGGGTTTCAAGCTGGCCATGAAGGGGCTTGACGGTGGCCGCCTGAATATTGCCAGCTGTTCGCTGGGAGCCGCCCAGCATGCCCTGACCCTATCGCGTAACTACCTGCAGGAACGCAAGCAGTTCGGCCGCGAGCTGGCACATTTCCAGGCGCTGCAGTTCAAGCTCGCCGACATGGCCACTGAACTGACGGCCGCCAGGTTGATGGTTCGCCACGCCGCCTGGCGGCTGGACCAGGGCGATCCCGAGGCCACCGCCTACTGCGCCATGGCGAAGCGTTTTGCCACCGATATGGGCTTCCATGTCTGCAACGAGGCGCTGCAGTTGCACGGCGGGTATGGTTACCTCAGGGAATTTCCCCTCGAGCGCATGGTGCGCGATACCCGCGTACACCAGATACTCGAGGGCACCAACGAGATCATGCGTGTGATCGTGGCGCGCCGCCTGCTGGCGGACGGCGTGATCGAAGCGCTGCAATAATCGGAAGGAGAACAACGGCATGTCAGATATTGCGGTCATCTTCGATGAGTTGCCGACCCGTGACGGGGGAAGAATCGGGGTCGCCACCCTCAATTCGCCCAAATCGCTCAATGCGCTGACGCTGGAGATGGCTCGGCAGCTGGATGCCAAGCTCGAGGCCTGGGCAGCCGATCGCAGCATCGTCGCGGTGTGGTTGGAGGGGGCCGGGGAAAAAGCCTTCTGTGCCGGTGGCGACGTGGTGGCGCTCTACCGCTCGATGACCGATGAGGGCGACGAACCCGGGGCCGGGCGCGACAGCCTGTTCGCCGAGACCTACTTCACCACGGAATACCGCCTCGATTATCGTATTCACACCTACCCCAAGCCGGTGTTGGTCTGGGGGGACGGCATCGTCATGGGTGGCGGCCTGGGCCTGATGGCAGGGGCCACGCGGCGCCTGGTGACGGAAACCACCCTGATCGCCATGCCCGAGATCACCATCGGCCTCTACCCTGACATCGGCGCCAGCTGGTTCCTCAACCGTATGCCGCCGGGGGTCGGCGCCTACCTGGGCATCACAGGAGCCCAGCTCAACGCCCGCGATGCGCTTGACCTCGGGCTGGCCGATCACTTCGTGCCGCGTGCACGTCGCGAGGCGCTGCTCGAGGCCCTCGGCGAAGCCGACTACGGCTCGCGCGGTCTACGCGACCTGCAGGGTGCCGTGCAGCGCGTCCTCGACGAACTCGAAGTTCGCTCCGAGGCGCCCACGGCACAAGTGTGGCCACTGCTCGACCATATCCAGTCTCTCAGCGGTCAGGTCGATGCGCCTTCCGCCGTCAGGCGTATCCTGCGGGACGAGCGCGACGATGCCTGGCTCGCCGCTAATCGCAAGCGGCTCGAGGCCGGTAGCCCGCTGAGTGCCCACCTGGTGTGGCGCATGCTCGAGCGGCATCGCCATACCGGCCTGGCCGACGCCTTTCGCGATGAACTCAACCTCTCGGTGCAATGCTGTCGTCAGGGAGACATTGCCGAAGGCGTTCGGGCACTGTTGATCGACAAGGACAAGGCTCCCAAATGGCGGCACGAAAGCGTCGAGAGCGTGCCCGAGGCGGATCTCTCGTCGCTGCTCTCACCGCTGTGGCGCGAGGAAGAACACCCGTTGCGCGACCTCGGTGCCGGACAATACAGCGGCTGAAAAACGGATACTGACGGCACGCCTCAGGACTCGCGTAGCGTACCGACCAACAACGAACAAACAGGATCAGCTCACATGAAAATCGCCTTTATCGGCCTCGGCAACATGGGTGCCCCGATGGCCGTCAATCTCGTCAAGGCAGGCCACGAGGTCAGTGTCTTCGATCTGGTCGACTCTGCCATGAAGAAGCTTGAGGAAGCCGGCGCCCACGCTTGTGCCAGCGCTCAAAGCGCCGCCAGCGGGGCGGAAGTGATCCTCTCCATGCTGCCGGCCGGCCAGCACGTGCGGCGTCTCTATCTCGGCCGCGAGGATTCGCCGGGTCTTTTCGATGCCCTCACGGGCAAGCCGCTTATCATCGACGCCTCGACGATCTCGCCGGAAGATGCCCGGGCCGTGGGAGAGGCTGCCACCGAGCGTGGCCTGACCTATCTCGACGCGCCGGTTTCCGGTGGCGTGGGCGGCGCCCAGGCCGGTACCCTGACGTTCATTGTCGGCGGCAGTCGGGACGGCTTCGAGCAGGCCAGGCCCGTGCTGGAGGATATGGGCAAGAACATCTTCCACGCCGGAGAGATCGGTGCCGGCCAGGTTGCCAAGATCTGCAACAACATGCTGCTCGGCATTCTCATGAGCGGTACCGCCGAGGCCCTGGCCCTTGGCGTTAAGAACGGCCTCGACCCTGCGGTACTCTCCGAGATCATGAAGCAGAGCAGTGGCGGCAACTGGGCGCTCAACGTCTACAACCCTTGGCCCGGCGTGATGGAGGGCTCCGCCGCCTCGCGCGACTACCAGGGCGGCTTCCTCACCGACCTGATGGCGAAGGACCTGGGGTTGGCCTGGGAGCTGGCGTTGGGGTGCAAGGCCACGGTGCCGATGGGCTCCCAGGCGCGCAACCTGTTCGCCCTGCATGCAGCGCAGGGCAGCGGTGGCCTCGATTTTTCCAGCATCCAGACACTCTATCGGGCCGGCGAATAGCCAATTCCGGCTTTTGCGGTTTCCCTCGGAACGGGCACAATCGTGTGCCCGTTTTGCTATGCAGAGATCCATGACCCCTTCATCTCCTTCCTCTGGGCGACCCATGCGTCGAGAGCTGCTCGAGGCCCCTATCGCCCCGACCCTGCTGCGCAAGTGCCTGCCCGTCGTGGGCGGCATGGTCGCCATGATGAGCTTCAACCTGGTGGATACCTGGTTCGTCTCTCGGCTGGGGCCGGAGCCGTTGGCGGCGGTGTCGTTCACCTTCCCCGTGGTGTTTGCGGTGATCAGCCTCGCCATCGGCTTGGGGATCGGTACCTCGGCGGTGGTCGCACGGCGCCTGGGCCGCGGTGAGTGGGAAACCGTGCGGCGCCGGGCCACCGATGCTGCGCTGATGGGACTGGTGGTTGGCGTATTGCTAAGCCTGCTGGGCCTGGCCACGCTAGAACCGCTGTTCCGTCTGCTGGGGGCCGGTCCCGAGTTGTTGCCCCATATCCAGGATTACATGGGCATCTGGTACCTGGGCGCGACGGCAGTGATCGTACCTCGCGTTCTCAACAGTGTGCTGCGTGCCCAGGGCAACACTCTGATTCCGGGCCTGATGATGGCCCTCGCGGCGTTGCTCAACGGTCTGCTCGACTGGCTGCTGATATTCGGAGTGGGCCCCTTTCCGGCCTTGGGCGTTAAGGGGGCGGCATTGGCGACGGTACTGAGCTGGGCGGCCATGACCCTGGCGCTCTTCAGCCAACGCGAGCTGCGCGATTGTCTCGACCTGCGCCGGATAACCATGGCTGGCACTCTATGCTCCTGGCGCGAACTGTCACGCATTGCGCTGCCGGCGGCGATCACCAGCGTATTTACGCCACTGGCGCTGGCCATGGTGACGCGAATTGTCGCCGGCCATGGCCATCATGCCGTGGCGGGCTATGGTGTCGGCACGCGCATCGAGGCCATCGCCCAGATCGCCGTGCTGGCACTCTCCATGACCTTGCCTCCCTTGGTCAGTCAGAACGTAGGAGCGGGGCAGCATGAGCGCGTGCGGCGAGCCATCTTTGGTTGCTTCGCCTTCGTGCTGCTATGGCAGCTCGGCATATGGCTGCTGCTGCAGCTGCTCGCCCCCTGGCTGGTCGCCGGCTACACCGCCGAAGACACGACGGGTGATGTGTTGCGCCAGTTCCTGTGGTGGGTGCCGCTGGGGCTCGGCGCCCAAGGTGTCGTGATCCTGGCGGTGTCGTCATTCAATGCCCTGCACGAGCCCTCCCGTGCCATGCGTCTGTCGATTTTTCGGCTGTTTCTGCTCACGGTGCCGTTGGCCTGGCTGGGGGGAGCGGTGGGCGGCATCCAGGGCATTTTCATCGGCCTGTTCCTGGCCAACGTGCTGGTGGGTCTGGTGGCCTGGCATACCCTGCGCCGGCGGCTCGATGCCATGCGCTCGGCCGCGCCCGGCGTCAACGAACCTGACCTGCCATGAGCCGACGGAAAAATGCGCACGGAGGGGTTGGTTTTATTTCAGTATTGGTCTACATTCTATAAAAATGTAGAAATTTAACCCGGAGAGTCACCATGAGCCAGATTACCCCCGTCACTTGGGAAGATCCGTTTCGCCTGATCGATCAGCTCGACGAAGACGAGCGCATGGTCCATCAGACCGCCCACGATTATTGTCAGGACAAGCTGATGCCTCGTGTGCTCGAGGCCAACCGCCACGAGCGCTTCGACCGTGAGATCATGAACGAGATGGGCGAGCTGGGTCTGCTCGGTGCCACCATCGATGGCTATGGCTGCGCCGGGATGAACTACGTCAGCTACGGGCTGATCGCGCGTGAGGTGGAACGCGTCGATTCCGGATACCGCAGCGCGATGAGCGTGCAATCGAGCCTGGTGATGTATCCCATCCACGCCTTCGGCAGCGAGGCGCAGCGCGAGAAATACCTGCCCAGACTCGCCACCGGCGAATGGGTGGGTTGCTTCGGCCTCACCGAGCCCGACCACGGCTCCGATCCGGGTAACATGTCCACCCGCGCCGTGCGTACCGACAATGGCTGGCGCCTCAACGGCACCAAGACCTGGATCACCAACTCGCCGATTGCCGATGTGTTCGTGGTCTGGGCCCGGGACGAGGAGGGCGTGGTCAACGGCTTCATCCTCGAAAAGGGCATGAAGGGGCTCTCGGCGCCCAAGATCGAAGGCAAGTTCAGCCTGCGCGCCTCCATCACCGGCCAGATCGCGATGCAGGACGTCGAGGTCTCGGACGAGCAGCGCCTGCCTGGCGTCACCGGGCTCAAGGGGCCGTTTTCATGCCTCAACCGTGCCCGCTACGGCATCGCCTGGGGCAGCATGGGGGCCGCCGAGGCATGCTGGCATGCCGCGCGTCAGTACACCTTGGATCGCAAGCAGTTCGGTCGTCCCTTGGCCGCGAACCAGCTGATTCAGAAGAAGCTTGCCGACATGCAGACCGAAATCGCCCTGGGCCTGCAGGCGGCGCTGCGGGTCGGTCGCATGATCGATGCCGGCCAGCTGGTGCCGGAGGCGATTTCGCTGATCAAGCGCAACAATTGCGGCAAGGCGCTGGATATCGCCCGTGTTGCGCGCGACATGCACGGCGGCAACGGCATCGCCGACGAATACCACGTGATTCGCCACGTGATGAACCTCGAGGCGGTCAATACCTACGAAGGCACGCATGACGTTCACGCCCTGATCCTGGGGCGGGCGCAGACGGGCCTCCAGGCCTTCGCCAACTAGTTCGTCAAGTTCCAAACACTGCCTCTAGCGAGGAGTGATGGAGGGAAGCCAAGAGGAGGTCCGATGCCATGGATGGCATCGGTAGCGCACACGGAGGTATTCACAGCGCCTCCTCGCAGGCTTGCCCGACGCAGCGACGAGTGTGGAAGGAGACAAGATGAGTCGACCGCTGGAAGGCGTCACGGTGCTCGACATGTCACGCGTGCTGGCCGGCCCCTGGGCCGGCCAGTTGTTCGCTGACCTCGGCGCGCGAGTGATCAAGATAGAGCACCCCGGGCGCGGCGACGACACCCGCGGCTGGGGGCCGCCGTGGTTGGCGGATGAGCAGGGAGTCGAGCAGGCTGACCTCGAGCGCGTGGCGGCCTATTTTCTGTGCGCCAATCGTGGCAAGCAATCGCTGGCCGTGGACATTGCAAGCGACAGGGGCCAGGCACTGGTGCGCCAGCTCGCCGAGGGTGCCGACGTGGTGCTGGAGAATTTCAAGGTCGGCGGACTGGCGAAGTACGGCCTCGATTATGCCAGCCTGAAGACGCTCAACCCGCGGCTGATCGGCTGCTCCATCACCGGCTTCGGCCAGGATGGACCCTACGCGCACCGTGCCGGCTATGATTTCATGATCCAGGCCATGGGCGGGTTGATGAGTGTCAGCGGTGAGCCGGACGGCATGCCGATGAAGACCGGCGTGGCTATCACCGACGTGATGACCGGGCTGTACGCCACCATCGGGGTGCTTGCGGCACTCCATGAGCGCAGCCGTAGCGGTGAGGGGCGTCACGTGGACGTGGCGCTGCTCGATGTGCAGGTCGCGGCGCTGGCCAACCAGGCGCTCAATACCCTGGTCAGCGGCGCCTCGCCCCAGCGTCACGGCAATGCCCACCCCAATATCGTACCCTACCAGGCCTTCGCCTGTGCCGATGGCCACCTGGTGCTGACCGTGGGCAACGACGGCCAGTTCTCGCGCCTGGCCGAGCTGGTGGGCCATCCCGAGTGGGCCAGCGACCCAGCGTACGCGACCAATGCCGCCCGGGTAGGTCATCGCGACGCTCTGGTGCCCAAGCTCCAGGCGATCCTCATGACACGCAAGCGCGACGAATGGTTGGCCGAGCTGGAAGCGCGCGGTATTCCCGCCGGGCCGATCAATACCATCGCCGAAGTCTTCGACGATCCGCAGGTGAAGCACCGCGGCATGCAGCGTACGCTCAAGCGCGGCGAACTCGAGGTGCCCCAGGTGGCTTGCCCGCTGCGTTTCGACAACGAGCCCGCCGTCAGCGAGGTGGCCCCGCCCAGGCTCGGCCAGGATAGCGATGCGATACTGGCCGAGATGGGGTTGAGCACGGAGGACATCCAGCGGCTACGGCGCGAAGGGATCGTTCGCTAGCGCGGCGAGAAACGCCGCGTCAGTCCCGTTTCGGCAATCATGCGGGTGGAAATCTCCTCGATGGAGAAGCGCGTCGTGTCGATGTAGGGAATGTGCATCTGGCGGTAGAGCCCTTCGGCCTGCTCCACCTCCTGCGTGCACTGGTCCAGCGAACTGTAGCGGCTATTGGGGCGTCGCTCGTGGCGGATAGCGGCCAGCCGACGGGGATCGATGGTCAGGCCGAACAGCTTGTGGCGATGCTGGGCCAGGACCCGCGGCAACTTGAGCACGCCGTCTTCGTCGAGGTCGTCCTCGGTCAGCGGATAGTTGGCGGCGCGAATGCCGAACTGCAGGGCTAGGTAGAGCGAGGTCGGCGTCTTGCCGCAGCGTGACACCCCGACCAGGATCACATCAGCCTGGTCGTATTGATGCGTTCGTGCGCCGTCGTCGTTGTCCAGGGCGAAGTGGACCGAATGAATGCGATCCATGTAGACCTCGTCCTGGCCGATGGAGTGGGTGCGCCCCACGGTATAGCTGGAGTGCGTGCCAAGTTCCTTTTCCAGTGGCTTGAGGAAGGTCGAGAAGATATCGATCTTGAAACCCGGTGCGCGACGTATGACTTCGCGAATCGCTTCGTCAACGATGGTGTCGATGATGATGGGCTCCTCCCCGTCGCGTACCGCGGTAGCCGTGATGATGTCGACCAGGGTGTGCGCCTTGTCGAGGGAGTCGATGTAGGGCTTGGTGAGCATGCGCAGCTCAACGTTCTCGAACTGCGCTAGCAGGCTGCGACCCAGGCTTTCGGCGGTGATGCCGGTACCGTCGGAGATGAAGAAGGCGGTGCGGCTCATGGTCTCGGCGATATCCGTTGCGGGGTGTGAGGTTTCATTGTCATGGCTCGTGGCGTCGGCGGCAAGGCGCGATTCGGCGCCTGCCGACTACAGAAAACGCCGAAAACGAAGCGTTGTTGTAAAAAACCTCCAGTGACTTCGATGTTAGACCAATGGCGAATATGGCCGCTTGCGTTTATGGTGAGCACCATTGCGACATTCGTCTGAAGCCCAGCTTTCGACTGAGCCTGGGCAACGAAGCTTCAAGGGGGTTACGTGGAAGACTATATCCTGTGGTTCGATCAGCTCGGCATGAACGATGTCGATCGGGTAGGTGGCAAGAACGCCTCGCTCGGCGAGATGATCTCCAACCTGGCGGGAGCCGGCGTCACCGTTCCCGGCGGCTTTGCCACGACTGCCCATGCCTATCGCGAATTCCTTGCCCATGAGGGCCTCAACGAGCGTATCAACCAGGCGCTGGCCCAGCTCGACGCCGATGACGTCGGGGAACTGTCCCGAGTGGGCGCCGAGATTCGCCAGTGGGTGATCGACACGCCGCTGCCGCCCACCTTCGAGGCTCACCTGCGTACCGCCTATGAAGAGCTGGCCAGTCAGCATCCCAGCCTCAAGGTGGCGGTACGCAGTTCGGCGACGGCCGAAGACCTGCCCGATGCCTCCTTTGCCGGGCAGCAGGAAACCTTCCTCAACATCGAGGGGTTCGATAACGTCAAGCGTGCCGTGCATGAGGTATTTGCCTCGCTGTTCAACGACCGTGCCATCTCCTATCGCGTGCATCGTGGTTACGCCCACGAGAACGTGGCGCTGTCGGCCGGCATTCAGAAAATGGTGAGATCGGAAACCGGCGCTTCGGGAGTCATGTTCACCCTCGATACCGAATCGGGCTATCGCGATGCGGTCTTCGTGACCGCCTCCTGGGGCTTGGGCGAGACGGTGGTCCAGGGGTCGGTCAATCCCGACGAGTTCTACGTGCACAAACCGACCCTGGCGGCAGGGCGCCCGGCGGTGCTGCGTCGCAACCTCGGCTCCAAACTGATCAAGATGGTCTACAGCGACGACGCCAGCGCCGGCAAGTCGGTCTCGACCATTGATGTGCCGCTCCGGGATCGCGCTCGCTTCTGTATCAACGACGACCAGGTCATGGCCCTGGCGCGCCAGGCAGTGACCATCGAGGCGCATTACGGACGCCCGATGGACATCGAATGGGCGCTCGACGGTGACGACGGCGAACTCTATATCGTCCAGGCACGTCCCGAGACGGTGGTCTCCCAGCTGGAGGGGGGCAAGCTGGAGCGTTTCCACCTCAAGGAGAAAGGGCGCACCCTGGTCAACGGCCGTGCGATTGGCCAGCGAATCGGCCGTGGCGCCGTGAAGATCGTGTTCTCGCCCGAGGAGATGGACAAGGTCAACGCCGGCGACGTACTGGTTACTGACATGACCGACCCCGACTGGGAGCCGATCATGAAGCGCGCCTCGGCGATCGTCACCAATCGCGGGGGGCGCACCTGTCACGCGGCGATCATCGCCCGCGAGCTGGGCATTCCCGCGGTGGTCGGCTGTGGCGATGCCACCGAGGTCCTCGAGGAAGGACGCGACGTGACCGTCTCCTGCGCCGAGGGCGATACGGGGCACGTCTATGAAGGGCTGCTCGAATACGATCGCCGCGTTACCAGCGTCGACTCCATGCCCGAAATCCCGTTCAAGATCATGATGAACGTGGGTAACCCGGACCGTGCCTTCAGCTTCGCCGGGCTTCCCCATGCCGGTGTCGGCCTGGCGCGCCTGGAATTCATCATCAACCGCATGATCGGCGTGCACCCCAAGGCGCTGCTGGAATACGACACCCTGCCGCTCGACCTGCAGCAGACCATCAACCTGCGCACGGCCGGCTACGCCAGCCCCGTGGACTTCTACGTCGACAAACTGGTCGAGGGCATCTCCACCCTGGCGGCGGCGTTCTATCCGCAGCGGGTCATCGTGCGTCTCTCCGACTTCAAGTCGAACGAGTACGAGAATCTGATCGGCGGCAAGCTCTACGAGCCGGGCGAGGAAAACCCCATGCTCGGTTTCCGTGGTGCATCGCGCTACATCTCCGATGCCTTCCGCCCCTGCTTCGAGCTCGAGTGCAAGGCGCTGAAGC
Organism: Billgrantia hypersalina; assembly: GCF_052584175.1. Taxonomy (NCBI): domain Bacteria; kingdom Pseudomonadati; phylum Pseudomonadota; class Gammaproteobacteria; order Oceanospirillales; family Halomonadaceae; genus Billgrantia; species Billgrantia hypersalina. The sequence continues at coordinate 144,781 of NZ_JBMIQI010000002.1, read as the reverse complement.
GCGTGCGTGACGAGATGGGACTCGACAACATCGAGATCATGGTGCCTTTCGTACGTACCACCGACGAGGCGCGGGAAGTCGTCGAGCTGATGGCGGCCAACGGGCTCGAGCGTGGCGACAATGGTCTCAAGGTCATCATGATGTGCGAGCTACCGGCCAACGCTTTGCTGGCCAAGGAGTTCCTCGAATACTTCGACGGTTTCTCCATCGGTTCGAACGACCTGACCCAGCTCACCCTGGGGCTCGACCGCGACTCGGGCATCGTGGCGCATCTGTTCGACGAGCGTAACCCGGCAGTGAAACGGCTGCTGGCCATGGCCATCCAGGCCTGCCGGGAGCAGGGAAAGTACGTCGGCATTTGCGGGCAGGGGCCCTCGGATCACCCCGACCTGGCCAAGTGGCTCATGGAGCAGGGTATCGACTCGGTGTCGCTCAACCCCGACGCCGTCCTGGAAACCTGGTTCATGCTGGCAGGTGAGACTCTCTCATAGCAAAATTTTCGTAAGTTACAAACTGGCCTGATTGAGAGTCGTCAATCAGGCTTTTTTTCGCCTATGCTGTACACCTCTTACATGGAGTTACCGAGGGCCCTCTCATGGACATGCGAACAGTTTCCTTCCGCCGATGCTGGCTGGCCAGCATTGTCTCAGCCTGCATGCTGAGCGTGCCCCTGCTGGCAACCGGTGAGGTGGATTTCCAGTACGAAGTCCCCGAAATAGACCCGGAAACGGCCTCGGGCCATAACGAAAAACCGGGCTGGGCCACCGAGCGGTTCGCGGTGGCCGCTGCCAATCCCCTGGCCACCGATGCCGGGTACCAGATCCTCCAGGCCGGAGGCTCGGCGGTGGATGCCGCCATTGCCGTTCAGATGGTACTGACGCTGGTGGAGCCGCAATCGAGCGGTATCGGTGGCGGTGCTTTCCTGATGCACTACGACGGTAGCGAAGTGAAGGCCTATGACGGCCGCGAGACGGCCCCTCGCGCCGCCAGCGAGTCTTTATTCCTCAATGGCGAGGGTGAGCCCCTGGAGTTCATGGAGGCGGCAGCCAGCGGTCTCTCGGTTGGCGTACCCGGCACCGTACGCATGCTGGAAATGGCTCATGAAAAGCATGGCAAGCTGCCTTGGGCGGAGCTTTTCGAGCCGGCCATCACCCTGGCGGAAGAGGGCTTCGAGGTGAGCCCGCGCCTGCATGTGAGCCTGGCCGAGGAGGAACGCCTGCGTGACGATGCGCTCGCCAGTACCTTTTATTACAGCGAGGATGGCGAGCCGCTGCCCGAGGGGCATTTGCTCAAGAATCCGGCGCTGGGGGCCATCCTGCGCGATATCGCCGAGAACGGCAGCAAGGCGTTGCATACCGGCCCGATCGCCGAGGATCTTGTCTATCGCGTGCAGGACCATCCGGTTCGGCCCGGGGCGATCAGCCTCGAGGACATGGCCACCTACGTGGCCAAGGAGCGTTCGCCGATCTGTACCGACTGGAGCGACTACCGTGTGTGCGGCTTCCCGCCGCCTTCCTCGGGCCACCTGACCGTCATGCAGATCCTCGGTGCCCTGGAGCAACTGCCCGAGCTCGACGAACCGCTGGTAGAGGACCGCCCCAGCACCGAATGGCTGCACCGCTTCCTCGAGGCGTCGCGCCTGGCCTTTGCCGATCGCGACAAATTCATTGCCGATCCTGACTTCGTCAATCCTCCGGGGGGCGACTGGAACAGCATGCTGGACGAGGAGTACCTGGAGGAGCGAGCCGAACTGATCGGTGAACGCAGCATGGGACCCGATGGAGCCAAGGCGGGCGATCCCGGAGAGGTGGAGATGGCCTGGGCGGTACAACCTGCCCAGCCGGAATACGGTACCAGCCATATCAGCATCGTGGATGAAGAGGGCAAAGCCATCGCCATGACCACGACCATCGAGGCCGCCTTTGGCTCGCGTATCATGGCCAACGGTGGAACCGGTCTGCCGGGTGGCTACCTGCTCAACAATGAGTTGACCGATTTTTCGTTCCGACCTCTGGATTCCGATGGCACACCCATTGCCAATCGCGTCGAGGCCGGCAAGCGGCCTCGCTCGAGCATGAGCCCAACGCTGGTGTTCGAGCGTGACAGCAACGAACTGGTGGCAAGCCTGGGGTCACCGGGCGGCGCGGCCATCATTCATTATACGGCCAAGGCGCTGGTGGCCATGTTCGACTGGGGGCTGGATGCACAGGAAGCGCTGGATCTCCCGCACGCGATCACCCTGGGAGGGCCCGCTTTCCTCGAGGAAGGGCGTTTTCCGGCTTCGGTCATCGACGAGCTCAACGAGCTGGGCCACGAAGCGAGCGAGCGTGAACTGGTCAGCGGCCTGCAGGCCATCCAGCGGACCGAGGAGGGTTTCTTCGGCGGTGCCGATCCGCGTCGCGAAGGCGTGGTCATGGGCGAATAGCTCCGCGTCGGTTGCATGCTGTCAATGTCGTAACCAATTGCGCAGCTTCACCAGCAGGATCGCCCCGTCGCTGAGCTCTTCGCGGTCCTCGATGAGCTCGCTCAGGCGGCTCGGATAGTCCGTGATGATGGCGTCGACGCCAAGATCGATCAACTGCGACATGCGTGCACGGTCGTTGACCGTCCAGGCGTGCACTTCATAGCCCAGCTCTCGCGCCAGTCGGATCTCGTTGTCGGTGATGCGATTATGGCGTAGCCCCAGGGCATCGAAGCTGCGCCGGTCCAGCGTGCCCGGCATCACGAGCTGGGCCAGCAGGGTCACGCGTAGGTCGGGCTCCCGCTCCTTGATCATTTCCAATACGCCGGCGGACATGACGGCAAGCCGCGTTTCGCCGGCGACGTCTGGATTGCCGCAGCGCGGGGCCTCGGCCGGCGTGACGCGCATCAAGCACTCGCGTCTCACGGCGGTTTCCCGTTCCAGGGCGGCGAGCACCGCTTCTACCAGGGCGGCTTCGGCACCTGGGGCCGGTTTCATGTCGATCATCAAGGCACTGCTGCCGCGAACCGCTTCGAAGGCTTCGTCGAGGGTGGGTATGCGCTCGTCGACAAAGGCATCGCCGAACCAGCTCCCGACATCGAACTCACGCAGCTCATCGAGAGTCACGTCCTGCACGTTGCGTGGATCGCCGGTCAGGCGTTGCAGGCTACGGTCGTGATAGAGCACGACCTCGCCATCCGCCGTCAGTCGGACATCGATCTCAACGTAATGCGCATTGTCCGCGACCGCCCGCTCCACGGCCGCCAGGGTGTTCTCGGGGGCTGCCATGGAGCTGCCGCGATGGGCAATGATAGTGACCTCGTCGCGCAGCTCGAAGCTGTTGACGATCCACCAGGCCTGGGCCAAGGCGAAGAGCACGACGGCCAGCTCGACGCCCCAGGCCAGCCGTCCCGGATGGGCGTCGGGCGGTGGCGGGGCCGGGCGTGGTTCCCGATGCGCGAGACGCAGGTAGAGGCAAGCCGACAACAGGGCATTGGCCGCGACGCCGATGAAGGTGATAGCAAGCGTCGCCAGTACGTAGCCGGTGACGTAGGCCAGCATGGCAGGGATCAGCACCGTGTTGCGTTCCGGCAGCCACCAGAGCATCGGGGTAAAGACGCGGTCGAACAGTGCGCTCGCCGCGAATGGCAGGACAACGATGACGACGAGCACGAGAATCACCACCAGGGCAACCTTGCCCCGGTGCCCGCGGGTCAGCTCCCGGCTACGCCGGAGAGCGGCATTGGGCGAAAGGTTCTCCAGCGTGGCCAGGGGCAGTGCCAGTATCCAGCGCACGTACAGCCAGCCCGCGACCATGGCCCAGGCCAGGGCCAGCGGTGCGGCGACAGCGAGGAAATACCACAGCGCCGGTGGGCGTATGCGCATGACAAAGTAGGGGTCGTACCCCCCGAGGATCAGGTCGTAGAGCCAGCCCAGCGTGAGCGCGACAGGCAGGGCAAGCAGCAGGTGCGCTCCGACCTGCAGCACTACCAGTCCGGCCAAAACGGGCAGGCGGCGCAGCGTCTGCCAGAGGGCGATGAATGCCAGCTGATAGTGATTGTCGCGGCGCTTGACCGCTACCAGAATCATGCCGGCCTGTTGCAGGTAGAGGACCAGGAAGGTCAGGCCGACTGCCACCAGAAGCCACAGGATGCCGCCCGGACTGAGCAGGAGTTCGAGCAGCTCGGCGTTGGTGATCACCGGGCGTTCGAAGCGGCCGAGCAGGCCGGTGAGGGTCCATGCCACGGCCGGCAATAGCAGGCTCGAGGCAAGCAGGGTGAAGAAGAGGTGGTACGCTACCAGCGGACGCAGATGTTCTCGCAGGCTGCGCAGCACATCCACGCCTAGTGACGCCATCTTTCAACGTGCTCCCGGTACGAATTCATGCGCCTAGCGTGGCATTGCGACCCGCCGATGGGCAAGCTTTCGCCACGGCGTCAGGGCTCAGGTGTCGAGAGGCAGGCGCTCGTCCGCTACCACGATGCCGTTGTTGTCGGCATAGAGCCACTGGCCCGGTCGCAAGGTGGCGCCGGCGAAGGTTACCGGAACGTCGCGACTGCCTTCGCCGCGCTTCTCGCTCTTGCGCGGGTGAGTGCCCAAGGCATGCACGCCAAGGTCCGTCTCGGCCAGCACGTCGACGTCGCGCACGCAGCCGTACATCACGACACCGGACCAGCCGTTGTCTACGGCTTGCTCGGCCAGCATGTCGCCAAGCATGGCGCAGCGATGGGAACCGCCAGCATCTACCACCAACACGGCGCCGTTCCCGGGCTCACCGACCGCCTGCTTGACCAGGGAGTTGTCCTCGAAGCACTTGACGGTGCGAATGGGACCGCAGAAGGCCTCGCGTCCGCCGAAGCTGATGAAGATGGGGTCGAGTACCTGCACGTCCGGGTGAGCGTCGCAAATGTCGGGCGTGATGATCGCGCTCATTGAGTCTTCCTTACCTGGGGGAGGATGTGGTCGGAATGATGCCATGGTTCGTTCGACCGAACCCTCATCGATTCGTCGCAGGAATGCACGACACCGGGCATGGCCCGGTGTCGAGGGACGAAACGCGGAATGACGGGTTAGAAGCGCAGCCCTACCGAGGCCGTGAAACTGTCGATGGTGTAATCGCTGTCGAAATCGTAGCGCTCGTACTCGGCGCGGATCAGGACCGGATTGAAGGTGAACTGCGCCCCCAGGCCATAGACCGGGTCGAAGCCGTCATTATCTTGCAGGTCGAGCTCTGCATCGCCCAGGTTGCCTTTTACCTCTGTTTCCCAGCTGGCGGCACCAACCTTGGCGAAGGGAGCGAACCAGGTGGTCAATGGCAGTTGACCGACCAGGCTGGCACCGTAGGCCGTCGATTCCAGGTCGGTGCTGGCCATGTCGTTGCCACGTAGCTGCACGCGTCCCAGGTCGGCGTAGAAGACCTCCGCTCCCAGATAGCGGTTGAACTGATAGCCGACGAAACCTTTCCAACTGTTGTCGTCGTCATCCAGATTGAAGTCTCTGGCGCCAGCCTCGATGAAATTGTCCACCTCTTCACGGTCGTTCTCCAGCGAGCTGAAGCCGGTACCCAGACCCAAGTAGGCATAGCGCTCATGGGGCGCATTGGCTTGGGCATGGGCGGTGGCGGCTGCCAGTAGCGAAGTGGAGGCGAGCGTTATGGTGAGGAGCGTTCTCTTTGACATGTTCTGACTCCTTGAAATGTCCCTTGGCCTTGAAATCCCTATTTCTTCCTTGCGCCCATCGGTCCCCCGACCGACCAGGCGCACGAAGGCTTCTTAAACTTAGACGCGGGTTTTACCGCCCTCAAGGTGGTGCAGGTAAAAAAACGTAGCGAAGCGTGGCCGCCGGAGAAGTAATTATCCGGCCCGTCAGCACTTATGAAAAAAGCGCCCTCCAAGGAGGGCGCTTCGGTCATCGGCTCCGGCGCCTGTCGCCAGGCGCCTTCGATGTTGCGAGCATCGGAGTCGAAAAGAAGAAAGGTATCAGGCTTCCTGGGCAACCGGAATCACGTTGGAAGCGGCGTTCTGATACTCCTCGATTTCATGGAAGTTCATGTAACGATAGATCTCACCGGCCATGGCGTCGAATTCGCCCATGTAGCGCTGGTACTCCGCGACGGTCGGCAGGCGACCCTCCACCGCGGCTACCGCGGCCAGCTCGGCCGACGCCAGGTAGACGTTGGCGCCGTCGCCCAGGCGGTTGGGGAAGTTGCGGGTCGAGGTGGAGACCACGGTGCTCTTGGCCGCGACGCGGGCCTGGTTGCCCATGCACAGCGAGCAGCCCGGCATTTCCATGCGCGCGCCGGCACGGCCGTAGATACCGTAGTAGCCCTCTTCGGTCAGCTGGTGCTGGTCCATCTTGGTCGGCGGCGCCAGCCACAGGCGGGTCTTCAGGCTGCCGGCCGGCTGCTTCTCGAGCAGCTTGCCTGCCGCACGGAAGTGACCGATGTTGGTCATGCACGAACCGATGAAGACCTCGTCGATCTTCTCGCCGGCAACGTCGGAGAGCAGGCGGGCGTCGTCCGGATCGTTCGGGGCGCAGAGTACCGGCTCCTTGAGCTCGGCCAGGTCGATTTCGATGACCTCGGCATACTCGGCGTCCTTGTCGGCGCGCATCAGGCTCGGGTTGGCCAGCCACTCCTCCATCGCCAGGATGCGGCGCTCGATGGTGCGCTTGTCGCCATAGCCGTTGGCGATCATCCACTTGAGCAGGGTGATGTTGGACTTCAGGTACTCGGCGACGCTTTCTTCACCCAGGGTGATGGTACAGCCCGCGGCACTGCGCTCGGCGGAGGCGTCGGAAAGCTCGAAGGCCTGCTCGACGGTGAGGTCCTCCAGCCCCTCGATTTCCAGTACGCGGCCGGAGAAGGCGTTCTTCTTGCCCGACTTCTCGACGGTCAGCAGGCCCTGCTTGATGGCGTAGTAGGGGATCGCATGGACCAGGTCGCGCAAGGTGACGCCGGGCTGACGCTTGCCCTTGAAGCGAACCAGCACCGATTCCGGCATGTCCAGCGGCATGACGCCGGTGGCCGCGGCGAAGGCGACAAGGCCCGAGCCGGCCGGGAAGGAGATGCCCAGCGGGAAACGGGTGTGGGAATCACCGCCGGTGCCCACGGTGTCGGGCAGCAGCATGCGGTTCAGCCAGCTGTGGATGATGCCGTCGCCCGGGCGCAGCGAGACGCCGCCACGGTTCATGATGAAGTCGGGCAGGGTGTGGTGGGTCTCGACGTCGACCGGCTTCGGATAGGCGGCGGTATGGCAGAAGGACTGCATCACCAGGTCGGCCTGGAAGCCGAGGCAGGCGAGGTCCTTGAGCTCGTCGCGGGTCATTGGGCCGGTGGTGTCCTGAGAGCCCACGGTGGTCATCTTCGGCTCGCAGTACATGCCCGGGCGCACGCCCTCCATGCCGCATGCCTTGCCGACCATCTTCTGGGCCAGGGTGAAGCCTTTGCCGGTGTCCTTGGGCTGCTCGGGCAGGCGGAACACGTCGGACTGGGGCAGGCCCAGCGCCTCGCGCGCCTTGCCGGTCAGGCCGCGACCGATGATCAGCGGGATACGGCCGCCGGCACGCACCTCGTCGAGGATCACCTGGGTCTTGAGCCCGAAGGTGGTCAGTACTTCGTCGGTGCCGTGCTTGCACACCTTGCCTTCATAGGGGTAGACGTCGATCACGTCGCCCATTTCGAGCCGGGAGACGTCCATCTCGACGGGCAGGGCGCCGGCGTCCTCCATGGTGTTGAAGAAGATCGGCGCGATCTTGCCGCCGAAGCAGAAGCCGCCGGCGCGCTTGTTGGGCACGTTGGGGATGTCGTCGCCAAAGAACCACAGCACGGAGTTGGTGGCGGACTTGCGGGAGGAACCGGTGCCGACCACGTCGCCGACGTAGGCGACTGGGTAGCCCTTGGCCTTCACTGCCTCGATCTGCTTGAGCGGACCGGTGGTACCCGGCACTTCCGGCTCGATACCCTCACGCTCGTTCTTGAGCATGGCATTGGCGTGCAGGGGGATATCGGGGCGCGACCAGGCATCCGGGGCGGGGGAGAGGTCGTCGGTATTGGTTTCTCCCGGCACCTTGAATACGGTGAGGGTGATCTTCTCGGCCAGGGCCGGCTTGGACAGGAACCACTCGGCGTCGGCCCAGGACTGCAGGACGTCCTTGGCTACGGCGTTGCCCGCCTTGGCACGCTCTTCCACGTCGTGGAAGGCGTCGAACATCAGCAGCGTGTGCTTGAGTTGTTCGCCGGCCTCGCGGGCCAGTTCGCTATCGTCCAGCAATTCGACCAGTGTGGCGATGTTATAGCCGCCCTGCATGGTCCCCAGCAGCTTGACGGCATGGACCTTGTCCACCAGCGGTGACTGGGCCTCGCCCTTGGCAACAGCGGTGAGGAAGCCGGCCTTGACGTAGGCGGCCTCGTCGACGCCCGGCGGAACGCGGTTGGTCAGCAGGTCGAGGATGAATTCTTCCTCGCCGGCCGGCGGGCTCTTCAGCAGTTCGACCAGCGCGGCGACCTGTTCGGCATTCAGGGGCTTCGGCGGGACGCCCTCGGCGGCGCGTTCTTCGACATGTTGGCGATAGGCTTCAAGCACGTTGGGGCCCTCATCTGGTGTGTTGCCCAAGGCGGGGTCGGCACGACGATAACGTCGGCAAAAAGCCTGCCTTGGCGGGTGAAACAACCGTAGTCACTGGGTGGCGCGATTCTACGGGAAACTGTCGACAATGTTAAGTTGGCCCGTTCTGCTGCGGCCTAGACTTTGGTCGCCGCGATGTCGCCCAACTACAGCGTGCCACCTGGGACAGGGCGCGTTACCATTGTTCGGACCAATCAACTGGAGAGAGGGATGTGCGCGCGTATCGCCTCGCCCTGTGTGGGGCTCTGCTCGACGACGCTGGGCGATCCGGTGTGCCGGGGATGCCAGCGAACGGATACCGAGATCGTTGAGTGGATGGCTCTGTCCGCGGAGCAGCGCAGCCGCCGTATTGAGCAGCTCGATGCCTTGCGTGAGCGGGTTGCGGGTCGCTTTCTGCGGGTCGTTGACGAAGCCTGTCTCGAGCAACAGCTGCGCCGACACCGTATCCGCTTTCGTCCGGAGCAGCCGCCGCTGTCGCGTGCGGTGGAGTTGCTGCGCGTCGGTCGTGAACGCATCCGCGAGCTGCGTCGCTACGGTCTTGAGCCGCGGGAGAGTGCCGTGGGCTACGGCGCCGCCGAACTCCATGCGCGGCTCAGCGAGCAGCTGATGACGGAGGCCAACGAGCGCCGCCTCGCCTCCCCGACGCTGGATGCCCAGCGTTGATCGCCCGATCAAAGACCGAGCCTGAACATGTCCGAGACCTTCGAAGCGACCTTCAACGATGTCGAGCTGCCGCCGGGCCTGCTCGACTTCCTCGCCTGCCCCACGCCCGATGAATGGGTCGCCTGGGCGCTTGAGAATCCCGAGCTGCTGCTGATCGACCATGCACAGTGCGAGAAGAAGGCGGCCTCGACCGCGATGAGCCTGCTTTATCGCTATGTCGACCAGCCACTGCTGCTGACCAAGATGTCGCAGCTTGCGCGGGAAGAACTGCTGCACTTCGAACAGGTGGTCAAGCTGATGGAAGGGCGAGGCATCGAATACCGCCACCTGAGCGCGTCGCGCTATGCCGAAGGCCTGCGGCAACATGTCCGTCCTCAAGAACCGCAGCGACTTGTCGATATTCTCATCATAGGCGCATACATCGAAGCGAGAAGCTGCGAACGGTTCGCCAGGTTGATCCCGCACCTGGACCCCGAACTGGCCCGATTCTATCGCTCTCTGGTCAAGTCGGAAGGCCGACACTACGAGGATTACCTCATGCTGGCGCGGTATCTTTCGTCTGAGTCCATTGACAAGCGGGTGGTTTTCTTTGCCGAATGCGAAGCACAACTAATAGTCACGCCGGACACGGCGTTTCGTTTCCATAGTGGCGTGCCGGCTTGATAACGCCACTTTGCCATGCAGGGTTCCGTCATGCAGGACGCTTCAGAAATCGTGCAGAACAGCGAGCCGGATCATCTGGCACTGTTCGGCCAATTCTCGCTGGCGCTGGGCGATGATGTACTGACCCAGTTCAGCTACGACAAGGTCAAGGCGCTGCTGGTCTACCTGTTGCTGCACCAGCAACCCGTCAACCGTGCCAGCCTGGCCGAACTGCTCTGGCCCGACCAGGGCCTCTCCTCGGGGCGTACCAACCTGCGCCATGCGCTTCATTGCCTGCGCCAGTCGCTGGGTGAAGAGGCCGAGCGGGTATTGGTGGTTTCGCGACAGACGATTGCCTTCAGGCGACCGGAGAGCTGGCGCTTCGATCTGCATGAACTCCAGCAGCTTCTCGAGGGGCCGCGGGACGTGGCAACCCTCGAACAGCTCCTGTGTCGCTACCGTGGCGACCTGGTGGAGGAACTTCAGCTGCCGGCCTGCACCGAATTCCAGCGCTGGCTGGTGCAGCTGCGCAACGAGTGGCGACAGCGAGTCATCCGTTTCGCCGAAGGGGTGCTGGAGCGTAACGACGAGGTGCCCGATGCGCTCCTGCAGACCCTGGTCAGCCGCTTCTCTGGCTATGGTCCGTTTCATGAACGGCTGGTACGCCAGCTCGCCGAGCAGGGCCAGTTGGCTGCCGCCCACGAGCAGTACAACGCCTACCTGCAGCTGCTGGCCCTTTCCGGTCAGCAGCCCGAGCCGAGTTTCCTGCAGCTGGCGCGCTATTGGTCGGATGGCAGTCCAGATCTGCAGAGTCTGTCTCCCCAAGGGGCATTCTCCCGGGCCCTGGCCGCTGGCAGCTCGCCCCTTCGTGAAGACGAGATCGAGCAACGCCAGATGTCGGTGATGGCCATTCGCCTGCGTGTCAAAGGGGACTTTTCCGCCCGCGACGAGACCCGTGCCTGTCTGTCGCTGCAGATCGAGCTGATGCGCTGGCTGGAGCAGCAGTGCCATCACCTCGGCGGGTTTTGGCTGCCCGGCGCCACAGGCGGCCTGGGCCTGGCCTGCTTCGGCACTCATGGCCCGGCACATCAGCTGGCCGAATTGGTGGCGCTTTACGAGCACTGCCGCCGTGTACTCCCCGATGAGGTCGCGCGTCACTGGAGCGGAGAGGATGAGCCGCCGAGTATCGAACTGGCCGCCGGCCTCAACAGCGGACGTGTCGTCTATCTTCCCGAGCGTCAGCTGGTCGACCCGCTGGGACAGGTGACCCAGGGGGCGCTGGATCTGATGAGTGCCGCCGAGGGCAGCGAACTGGTCATTTCCCAGGAGGCGAGTCAGCACATGCCGCCGGCGCTGGACCTGCAGCCGCGTCTTTCCTCGCGGCTGGTGGCGAGCGACGGCCGCGTGCGACTGCGTGCCCTGGTGCTAGGCCAGAACGAGGGCGGCCGCGACGCCACGCCGCCTAGCCTGGTGGGGCGGGAGTCGTCGCTGCGCGTGTTGCGCGACGCCCTGGCGCGCGCTGGCATCGGTTTGCGCCAGAGCGTGCTCGTGCGAGGTGCCTCCGGCATGGGCAAGTCGGCCTTGATGGTCGGTTTCCGCCAGCTCGAGCTGAGCCGCGATGCCGCGATCTGCTGGCAGCCCACTACCCGGCTATCGGTGCTGGAACCCTACGGTGTCGCGCGTACGCTGCTGCGCTGGCGGCTTGACGGCAAGCTCGACCAGGCGTCGCTCCAGGGGCTCATTACCGATATCGATCTGTCGCTGAACCCCGAGCAGCTGGGCCTGCTGGAGGAAGCGCTGGGTGTCAGGGAGTCACCGGAAGTGGCGCAGTTGGCCAAGAGTGGCGAGGCTGCCGATCTGGTAGTGGCCCTGTTGTGCCGGGTCATCGAGCGCCAGGCCATCGAGCGTGCACAGGTCTTGATGATCGACGACCTGCAATGGCTCGACGAGCCTTCGTTCCGCGTATTGTCGGGTCTGCAGGCGCGCCTGCCGATCAATTGCGCCTTCCTGCTGGTGGCCAGCCATCACGGCCGCGAGGCATTGCCCACGCGGCTGCACTGGGATCAGCAAGTGAGCCTGGGCCACCTCGACGCCATGCAGTCGTCACGCCTGCTATCGCAGCTGGCCAGGCGCTACCGGCTGCATCTCAGCCCACGGCTGAGGGGACAGATCATCGAGCGCTGCGATGGTGTGCCGCTCTATATGCAGGAGATTTGTCGTCGCCTGGAGATGGATCGTCGTGAGGGGCGCAGCGTGCAGCTCGACGAACTGCCGCGGGGGCTGCTGGGACTGCTGGCGGGGCGTATCGATCAGCTCGACGGCGACCGAGAAGTCGCCCACGTGGCGGCAGTGCTGGGGCGTCGCTTCCGCATCGATTTTCTCGCCGAGTGCAGCGGCTGGGACATGACCCAGCTCAACCGCGCCCTGGAGCAGATGCGCCGCCTCGAGATCATCGAGCCGGCCGGGGGCGAGGGCGGCTGCCGCGAATACCAGTTCAGCCACCAGTTGCTGCAAGAGGCCGCCTATCTTTCCTGCCCCCGGGACGTGCGGGTGCGCATCCACCGCCAGGTCGTCAGCCTCATCGAGGAGCGCTTCCCGATGTGGATCGGCAGGCACCCGGGCGACTTTGCCACCCACCTGCGGCGTAGTGGCCACTACGCCCGCGGGGCGCGCTATTTCGAGCTGGCTGCACGCGAGGCGCTAAAGGTGAGCGCCAATCGCACCGCGCTCAAGATGGCCGATTTCGGTCTGGCCAGCCTGCGCCATGTGGAGAACCAGGCCGAGCGCGAGATCAGTCTGCTGACCGTGCGTGGCCAGGCGGCTTTCGCCCTCGAGGGGCATGGCTCGCCGACCGCGCACGAGAGCTTCGTACGCGCCCGCGAGCTGCTGGTCCAGCACGAGGGCTGCCATGCGGAGGATGCGGAGGATCTGGAACAAGCCTTCCTGGTGAAGTGGGGCCTGTGGGTCGGTTGTAGCCAGCGCCATGCCCATGCCGATGCCTTCTCCCTTGCCGCCAGCCTGGCCACCATTGCCGGCAAGCTCGACGATCCGCGCTACCAGCGCCTGGCGGACTATGCCCGGGCCAACTGCGAGTACTGGGCCGGGCGCATTCGTCAGGCCTATGAGCACCTCGATGAAATCGCGCCGCTGGAGCGGCCGATGATGATCGAGTGGTTGCCGTTCTCCGAGCACCCCCAGGTGGCCGCGGCCTGTTTCCAAGGCTGGGCGATCTGCCTGCGCGGCGACTATCGGCGCGCTGAACAGCAGGTCGAGGCGGCCATTCGCCTGGCTGAACGGATCGGACACCCCGGTTCGCTGGCCATGGCGCTGCTGTTCGCCGCCGCGCTCTATCGACAGCTGGGCCATGTGCACCTGGCGGCGCGTCGCGCCGAGCAGGCCGTGGCCTTGACCGAGACCCCCGACCTGCACCTGTGGCAGGTATCGGCCCAGGGCATACTCGGTTGGCGTCGGGCGCTATCCGGCGACCGCGATGGGCTGACCATGATGGAATTGACCCAGGAGGAACTGGGCGAGATCACCGGCCGCGACCGCTATCATCGGCCTACGCTGTGGTACAGCGATGCCTGCCTGTCGCTCGGCGAACTCAGTCGTGCCGAGGACTACCTGGATCAGTGTCTGATGATCGCTCGCGAACGTAGCACGCTGTTCGTGTCCGAACTGGCGGTGCAGTTAGCTAGCGTTCGCGACCGGCTGGGTCGGCCCAAGGAAGAGGTTCGGCGGCTGGTGGAGCAGGCGCTGGAGTGCGCGCGTCTGCACGAGAACCGGCACCAGGAACTCTGTGCGCTGGAGGCCTGGCTGACGCTGGTCGACCACTATGACGAGACGACCCGGGAGCAGTTCCGCACGCTGCTGGACAGCGTCAGCCATAGCGATGCTCCGGTACTCATCCGCTGGCGCACGCTGCTCGATCGACAGCTGACACAGGCAAGTAGCGACTCGGGGCGCGTGGCGATCGGCAACGGCTAGTTGCCGGTCGAGGTGCCACATTCGAGCAGGGCGATGCGCTGCAGTGCCTGGGTGCGGTTTTCACCACACAGCGCGTCGTCGAATACGAAACGCTCGCACACGGCCGGGCGGCGGGGGTCGCCGAAGAGGCGGCACAGATTGTCCGCGTCGAGCTGTACGCAGCGTACCCCAGGCGGCTTGCCATGAGGCATGCCGGGGATCGGCGAACTGATCGAGGGCGCAATGCAGCAGGCGCCACAGCCAGGACGACACCCCGGACGTTCCACGGCACTCGGCGTAGCGTTGGCGGCAATTCTGCTCATGGCCTGGCCTCGGCGATCGCTCCCTTGTCGATACCCTCGAAAGCCTGTACCCGCGTAGCTGTTCCCGTCTCCTCGACGATTCGCTCTGCCAGCCAGGTGGCGATATGCTCGATCGTCGTGGGCAGCGGTAGAACGATGCAGCGTGCCGGCGGCAGGCGCAGTTGAAAGCGACCCTGCTCGGCACGGTAGCGACTGGTCAGACTAGGGCGAAGGCCGGGTTCGACCTGCTCGACGATATCCGTCTTGTCGACCAGGTAGCGATCGTTCAATCGTTCCGCCCACTGCCTCTCCAGCGTCGGGCAGCGCTCGCCGCGCTGCCAGACATGCAGGCGCGAGCGGTGGCCATGGGCGATACGCTGGCAGTTGCCGGTGTGTTGCCTGAGGCCGTGACTGTAGGTATAGGCCGCGCCGTCGATGACCTCTGGACGCAGGCGCAGGTTGATGGCGCTGATCCGCGGCGGCGGCCGCTTCATCATGTCCCGCGCGAGGTGGTCGGCGAGTCGTTCGGGGGAGATCTCGGTCCAGGGCAGCAGGGTGAAAGCCTGGCGCGGGGCGCGAACCTCCATGGCGTAGGGCAGGGTGGTCCGTACGCAGATTCCTTCGCTGCACTCGCTGGCTTCGACGCCGGCGGCGCGGGTCGGCACCAGCAAAGTATGATCGACCGTGGCGTCCAGGCGCGACTTGATCCACGGCTTGACCTGGCCGAAGTCGAACAGCATGCCGTCTTCGCCAATCTCGCCGTCGAGCTCGGCATCGACGAACCAGCTCAGGCCGATCAGGCCGCGCTGGGGGCACCAGAGCGACGCATCCAGCTGGGTCAGGCGGTTGACGAACAGCGTCATCAGTCGATCCCCGTTATCTTGTGGGTCTGCAGCGACAGCCGCCACTGCGGATGAGCCAGGCAGTAGGCGAGAGTGGCGTCGAGGTGGTTGGTGTCGTCATTCAGGACCGTGACATCCATGGGTTGCAGGAAGCGATGCCGAAAAGCGAGTTCACCGAAACGTTCGGGCAGGGCCTCCGGCTGGGGATAGACCAACTTGAGTTCGTCGCCTTTCGTCAGCACCAGCGGGTTGCCGGCCTTGGGGCTGACACATAACCAGTCGATGCCAGCTGGGGCGGGCAGGGTGCCGTTGGTTTCCACCGCAACCTCGAATCCATGCGCATGCATGGCCTCGATCAGGGGCTCGTCGAGCTGTAGCAGCGGTTCGCCCCCGGTGAATACCACGTAGGGCGTCGCCATGCCGCCCTTCGCCGGCCACAGTACCGCCAAGTGATCCGCCAGCGCTTCGGCGGTGGCGAAGCGGCCGCCGTGCTGGCCGTCGGTGCCGATGAAGTCGGTATCGCAGAAGCGGCAGGCGGCGTGGGCTCGGTCCGGCTCCCGCCCCGACCACAGGTTGCAACCGCTGAAGCGACAGAAGACGCTGGCGCGGCCCGTCCTCGCACCTTCGCCCTGCAGCGTGTAGAAAGCCTCCTTGACGTGGTACATCAGGTGTCTCCGCCGGTCGTCGGGTCGAGCCGCTGGGAATAGTCGAGCGGGTCGCGCACGTCATTGGCGTCAAAGGCGGCAAGTCGCTCGCGGCAGCTGCCGCAACGGCCACATGCCAGCGCCTCGCCACGGTAGCAGGTCCAGGTATCGGCGTAGTCGAGGCCCATGGCCAGACCATCGGAGAGGATCTCGGCCTTTGTCGAGCGCAGGTAGGGCGCATGGATCTCGACCGGGGAGAAGTTGGCGATGCCAGCCACCGTGTTCATGGCCTCGACGAATGCAGGTCGGCAGTCCGGGTAGAGCACGTGATCGCCGCCGTGGGCGCCATAGTCGACGCGTCCCGCACCGACATTGACGGCCTTGGCGATGGCCAGCGACAGCAGGATCATGTTGCGGTTGGGTACCACGGTAGCGGCCAGGTTCTCCTCGCCGTAGTCCCCTTCAGGTATATCGCGGCTGGTATCGGTGAGGGCGGAGGCGTCGATCAGGCCATGGATAGCACGAATGTCGACTACCTGGTGAGGCACGCCGAGCTGACGACAAACGCGGGCCGCCACGTCGAGTTCGCGCGCATGGCGTTGGCCGTAGTCGAAGGAGAGGGCGTTGACCTCGAGCCCCAGGCGCAGGGCGCGGTGTAGCACGGTGAAGGAGTCCATGCCGCCGGAGTAGATCACGACGGTGGCGCGGGGGTTCGCTTGGGTCATGGTGAGGCTCTGTGTCGGAGAATTTGTCGCTCCCCGCCTGTGGCGGGGCGCCGGGATCCGGTCCGGCGCGCGTCAGTCTAACGGCTGAAGCGAATGCTGGCCAGGCCTGGTGCCAGTTGCTAGACTTCTCGCCCCTCTTCCTCGGTTCTGCCCGAAGCGTAAGCGTCGCCCAGGGGCCGGCGGCTTCGTGCAGTGCTGCATCGTCCTGAAAACGGTGACCCACATGAAAGCTCCCGAACTGCTCTCCCCCGCGGGGACGTTCAAGAATATGCGCTACGCGTTCGCCTATGGCGCCGACGCTGTCTATGCGGGCCAGCCGCGCTATTCGCTACGCGTACGCAACAACGACTTCAAGCTCGAGAATCTTCATCGCGGCATCGCTTACGCCCACGAGCGGGGCAGGCAGTTCTACGTGGCCTCCAATATCGCGCCGCACAACAGCAAGCTGAAGACCTACCTGCGCGACATGGAGCCGGTGATCGAGGCCGGCCCCGATGCGCTGATCATGTCCGATCCGGGTCTGATCATGATGATCCGCGAGCGCTGGCCCGATCAGGTCATCCATCTTTCGGTGCAGTCCAACGTGGTCAACTGGGCGGCGGCGAAATTCTGGCAGCAGCAGGGCATCAGCCGCATCATCCTGTCGCGAGAGCTGTCGCTCGAGGAGATCGCCGAGATACGCGCCGCGTGTCCCGACCTTGAGATCGAAACCTTCGTGCACGGCGCGCTGTGTATCGCCTATTCCGGCCGCTGCCTGCTCTCCGGCTACTTCAACCATCGCGATCCCAACCAGGGCACCTGCACCAACGCCTGTCGCTGGAAGTACAACACCGTGGCCGCGGCCCAGGACGAGACCGGCGACCTGGTGCCGGCCAACTCGGCGGCAGCCCATGCGGCAAGCGGCATCTGGACGCCGGGGCAGAGTGGCCTGATAGCCTCGGGAGGGGGCAGTACCGCCTACAGCACGGCCACGGCCGGCGGCGTGGAAGGGCAGGACGAGCTTTCGGCCCTGATCGAGGACGCGACTCGCCCCGGCGAACTGATGCCGATCTATGAGGACGAGCACGGTACCTACATCATGAACTCCAAGGACTTGCGCGCCGTTCAGCACGTGCCCAGGCTCGCCGAGATGGGCGTGACCTCGCTCAAGATCGAGGGCCGGACCAAGTCGCACTACTACGTGGCCCGCACCGCCCAGGTCTATCGCCGTGCGATCGACGACGCCGTGGCCGGTCGCCCCTTCGACATGCGCTTGATGGACGAGTTGGACAACCTGGCCAACCGAGGCTACACGGAAGGTTTCTACCGCCGACACGTGCACGACGAGTATCAGAATTACGAGCGCGGCAACTCGGTCGGCGTGCACCAGCAGTTCGTTGGCGAAGTGATTGGCTACCACCCGGATCGCGGCGAGCTGGAGGTGGACGTCAAGAACCGCTTCGAGGTGGGCGACGGCATGGAGTTGATGCTGCCGGGTGGCAATCGTCGTTTCGTTCTCGACCATATCGAGAACAAGCGGAGGGAATCGGTACAGGCCGCTCCCGGTTCGGGCCATGTGGTGCGTATTCCGGTTCCCGGTGACGCCATCGCACCCGAGAGGATCGAGTTTGCGCTACTGATGCGTGACCTGCCGGCCTAGCGGCAACGCAGCCGGCAAGCAGACGGACGACAACAGACACGATGAGGGCGGCCAATGGCCGCCCTCATCGTTTTGCTGTGCGTACTCGGTAGCAGGGCATCCGTTTCATCTCGCTTAGACAGCGGAGTCGGGCCCTTCGTAGTGGGCCACCCCATCGCGGCCGCCGTGCTTGACACCGTACATGGCCTGATCGGCGGCGTCGACGAGGGCGGCGGCATCCGCAAAAGCGCCGTCTTCCAGATCGGCAATGCCGATGGAGGCGGTCACATGGAGAGGCTCGCCGTTGGCCTGGGCCAACGGCTGGCTGGCGAGATACTCACGGATGCGGTCGGCCAGGAGGCCGGCCTGCTCCCGGCGCGTGTTGGGCATGATGACGAGGAACTCTTCGCCGCCATAGCGACCGGCAATATCGCTCTCCCTTACCATGTTGCTGAGCGCTGCAGCGAAATGGATCAGCACTTCGTCGCCGAAGCGGTGGCCGAAACGATCGTTGATGCGCTTGAAGTGGTCGAGGTCGATGAACATCACCGAGAGCGGCTGGCGGGCCTGCCGCGCGCAGTCGAAGTGCTGCTGGAGTCGCTTCTCCAGCCAGGGCCGGTTGGCCAATTGGGTCAGGTGATCGGTGCGATGCTGCTCGTCGAGCGCGACATGGCTGGCGTGCAGTGCCTCGAGTTCACGCTGCTGTTCGGCCAGCCGTATCGTCATGCGCAGGTTCTGTTCGAACAGCAGCTCCTTGGCCTCGGCCAGCAGGTGTGTGCTGTCGATGGCGGGCGGGCAGGTAATCTCGAACAGTCGAGCCAGCGAGGGCAGGCGATGCTGCAACTCCTGCATTACGCTCATGACCATGACGATGTCCAGCGAGGCGAGCGAAGCGAGCTGGCGCAGCAGGGCACTGAAGGCAGCAGCGGAGTCGGTGGCCAGCCAACAATCTGCGATACGACAGGAGAGTCGCAGGCATAGCTTGCGCGCATCCCCATCGGCCAGAGGGCCATGACTGTCGATGATGCCGGCAGCGATGGGGTCAGGAACACCCCAACTGGCGGCGAGCCAGGCGCCAACCAGGGCATGGTCGCAACCATAACGGGTGTGCTCGGCTTCGCTCAGCTTGCCGTGTTGATGCAGGTCAGGAATGGAGGTCGCGTAGGCCTCGCCATCCAGGGCCTCGAACGCGAGGATGCCGATATCCTGGAGCAGAGCGGTCGTGAACAGCTGCGGTGCATCGTGGGGGCAGAGATGCTGGGCCAACTCCTGGGCCGCCGAGGCCGCAATGATGGCCCGCTGGCAAAGGTACTCATGATCGAGCCCGTGGCCGGCCCCAAGCCGGGGTAGCCCGAAACTCAAGGCGATCGACAATGTGGCGTCCAGGCCGATGCGCGACACCGCGTCGAGCGACGAGGAAACCGAATTGCCGCCACGCGAATAAAAGGCGCTGTTAGCCATGGACAGCAGGCGCAAGGTCAGCGCAGGGTCCTGTTCGATGGTGCGCGCGTAGTCGGCAAGCCTGGGGTCGGTAGAGCGCGCAATGGCGATCACCCGCGCCGCTGCCGCCGGCAGGCTGGGCAGGCTACGACACTCTGCCAGGCGGGAGCGCAGGGTGTCGGGCAGGGGAGGTAAATTCAGGTTGGCGGGCTCGGTCACGCCAGAGAGTTCCGCAGTCGATATCCTATCGATCGGCATAACTTATCCCGCCTGAGCTAATTCTTAGTTATTTCTCGGCCAGCCTAGCAGAACGGACGTTAATCGAGCGTTTGTGTCTCCACCGTTTCCTCAACGATGGGCCAAGGGAGGCGGGCCACGACCTCCGCTTCGATCTCGCGGCGAATCGGCGCCTGCTGATAGAGCGTCAGCGCTCTCCCACCAGGGGTGTCAGGAAGCGTCGGCGGCGCTCCTGCTCGTCAAGCGGCTGGGCGACAAGGTGGACGAGCTTGGTCAGAGCCGCCTCGGGTGTCATGGCATCGCCAGAGAGCACACCGGCCTGGGTCAGTCCGTGCCCGGCGGCATAGTGGCCGGGCGTCATGCCCCCGACGGGGCACTGGCTGATCGCGGCGATGAGCTTGCCCTCGCCGGTGGCCCTGGCCAGGCTGCCGATCAGCTCCGGATCGGGCGGGATATTGCCGCCTCCCCACACCTCGATCAGTGCCCCCCGCACCCGCTCGTCGCTCAGCCAGGCATCCACTTGCCATGCCTGAACGCCGGGCCAGAACGTCAGCCGGGCGATGCCACCCTGGGCCAGGGACGTATAATCAGGCAGTTCGAAACGAGGCGCGCCGCGCTGCTGGGTTTCAAGGCAACGTCCCGGGTAGAGCACGATGTCGTCGTCGACGCGCTCCCCCAGGATAGGATAGTTGGGGCTGCTGAAGGCGTCTTTCGCTTCGCTGTGGTGCTTGCGCGTACGAACGCCGCGCAGCAAACGCCCGGCAAAGGCCACGGCGACTTCCTGCAGTTCCGGCTTGGCGGCGAATCGCAGGGCCAGCTCGATATTGCTCAGCGCATCGCTGCCCTCGGCTTCGAGGGGATGCATGGCGCCGGTAACGACGACCGGGCGATCCAGACCCTGAAGTTGGTAGGCCAGGCTCGAAGCGCTCCAGGCCAGGGTGTCGGTGCCATGCAGCACGACGATACCGGCATGTTCGTTGAGGCTGGATGCGATCTCGGCCGCCAGCCGCTGCCAGTCGATGGGCGTGGCAGCGCTCGAGTCGATGGGCTCTGCAACGTGGCGAATCACGAAATTCGGCAACCGTGACTGCTGGCTGGGAAACAGCTTGTCGAGTGCGCGTCGAATGCGTGCCTCGATATCACCGCCTGGGGTCAGGCCTTCGGTGCTGGCTACCATGCCCAGGGTGCCGCCGGTATAGAGCACCAGTACGGGACGGTCAATGAAAGGAGGCGCGATCATGTCAGCTCCTGCGATGGCAAAGTGGGGTGATGGTAGCGGGTAGCGTGCCGCTTCTCATGGGTTGGCGGGACCTGAGGTCCGTCACGGTTCACCGGGTCATTTGCGCGTGAAGACACTGCCGTTCTCGTCGATATCGAGGCGGCGATTGCGTCCGGCCAGCAGGGCGAAGGCACCCGCAACGGCGACAATCAGCAGCAGCACGGAGGTGACCGTGCCCAGGCCCACCTCGAACTGAAGCAACACACCGACGGCCAGGGGACCCATGGCGGCCAGGGTATAGCCGCCGCCCTGGGCCAGACCGGAGAGCTTTCCGGCCAGGCGCGAATTGGCGGTGCGCAACACGATCAGCGTAAGGGCGAGGCTGAAGCTGCCACCCTGGCCCAACCCCAGCAACACCACCCCTGGCCAGCGCCACTGAGTATCGGCTTGCAGCAACAGCCACAGGCCGGCCCCCACGCATCCCAGCACCAGCAGCAGCGCCGGGCGCTGGTCGCGACTGAGCCGTGCGAGCCATGGCGCGCCCAGCGCCGAGATCAGCTGCACCATGACCGAAGCGCCCATCATCCAGCCGGCCTCGGCTTCGCTGTAGCCCCGGGATTGCAGCAGGGTGGGTAGCCAACCGAAGACGATATAGGCCAGCGACGACTGGGTGCCCATCAGGATCATTACCTGCCAGGCCAATGGTTGTTTGAGCAGTTCACGCATGCTGCCGCCCGCCGCAGGCGTGACGATGGAGCGAGGCGTGCGCGGCATGAGCGCTAACCAGGCCAGCAAGGCGAAGCCGGCGAGCAGCCCCCAACTGATCAGGCTGAAGCGCCAGTCTCCCAGCAAGTCGGCCAACGGAATGCTCAGGCCGGCGCCCAGGGCGCCGCCCAGGCACAGGGCCATGGTATACACGCCGGTCATGAGATCCGCGCCAGCAGGCAATTCACGCTTGACCAAGGCCGGCAAGAGGGTGCCGGCGACACCGATGGCGGCGCCCACCAGCAGGGTGCCGGCGAACAGCAGCGAGACGGCAGGCGCGCCGCGCAGCAGCAGGCCGAGAATCAGGACGCCAAGGGCCAGCGCCAGGGTGTTTTCGGGGCCGGCACGTTTGGCGAGCCAGGGCGCCAGGGGGGCGAAGATACCCAGGCAGAGTACCGGAAGCGTCGTCAGTGCGCCGATGGCCAGCGAGGTGAGGCCGGTTTCGGCCCTGATGCGGATCAGCAGCGGCGCAAGGGAGGAGAGGGCAGGCCTCAAATTGAGGCCGACCAGCACCATCAGGAACAGGAACAGGGCAATGCGGCGAGCCTCAGGTCTGGCGTCAGTCGTCATGGCCTCGCCACTTGTCGGTATCCCTGTTGCGATAGTGATCCTGGGGAGAGAGGGCCTCACCGCGTCGAGCAAGCAGGGGATGTTCGTTGACGCCATGAGGGTCGAAGGTGGCGCGCTCGGCGTCGCTGGCGGCCTGGAGCTGGCGGCGGATATCCGACACGTCTTCGACGCTGACCCGCTGCTCCTGGCTGCCGAGCACCTGGTACTGGGGAATCAGTCGCCCTTCGTAGGTCCAGCACCGCTGGGGTACCTGGGCGACGTACCAGTGGCGTCCGTCCCAGTGGGCGTGCCCCTGCTCATCCAGCTGCAGGGCTTCCAGCGGTACCAGGGCGGCGAACAGCCGGGCGTTGAGAACCAGGCCGCCCTGGGCCATGCTGACGGCGCCTTCGTAGCGACCGGCGCGAAGAGCTTCGAGAACAGTGCTGCGCTTGGTTCTGGGCTCGATGCTGCCCTGCCCGCACAGATGCAGCAGGCTGTCATCGATCTGCTTGATGACCCAGACCGGAATGGGTTGCTTTCCGGTCAGCCATTTGAGCATGTTCGAGCCTCCTAGCGACGCCAGATGGGGTGCGTATTCAACGGTTTACGCCGTGCTGCCGAGGCAAACGCCAGCACGGCAAACCGTATACGATCCCATAATCTCGGCCAACTACCAAGTCACGCCGGTAGGGTGTCAGGCGCGACGTGCGCGCTGACCACGGCTGCGCTGACGGCGCGCTGCCTGGCCGTCTCCATTGGCGCTGTTGCCGTTGGCATCACGCCGGCTCGTCTGGCGGCGATCGCCACCCTGGCGTGCTTGCCCTGATCGGCCATTGCCGCGACCGCGGCCGTTCTCGATCGGTTCGGGCTTGGCGTTGGGGTCGGGCTCGAAGCCAGGCTCGATGCGCTTCTCCAGGTCGCGCTTGATCAGCCGTTCGATACCCTTCAGCAGGCCATGCTCGTCGACACAGACCAGCGACACGGCCTGGCCGTCGCTGCCGGCACGTCCGGTGCGCCCGATGCGATGCACGTAGTCTTCGGCCACGTTGGGCAATTCGAAGTTGACCACGTGGGGCAGTTCGCTGATATCCAGGCCGCGGGCGGCGATGTCGGTGGCCACCAGCACTTGCAGTTCGCCGCTCTTGAAGGACGACAGTGCCCGGGTGCGCGCCGACTGGCTCTTGTTGCCATGGATCGCCATGGCCGGGATCTCCTGCTTGGAGAGCTGCTCGGCCAGACGGTTGGCGCCGTGCTTGGTGCGGGTGAAAACCAGCACCTGGTGCCAGGCGTGACGAGTAATCAAATGCGCCAGCAGGTCGCGCTTGCGTTCGCGGTCGACCCGATAGATGGCCTGGTCGACGGTTTCGGCGGTGGTGTTGCGGCGTGCCACCTCGATCCTTTCGGGATGGTCGAGCAGCTTGGCGGCCAGCGCCTGGATCTCGTCGGAGAAGGTTGCCGAGAACAGCAGGTTCTGGCGTTTCTCGGGCAGCAGTCTCAGCACTTTCTTGATGTCGTGGATGAAGCCCATGTCGAGCATGCGGTCGGCTTCGTCGAGTACCAGTATCTCCACGCGCGAGAGATCCACGTGCTTCTGCTGCTGCAGGTCGAGCAGGCGACCGGGGGTGGCCACCAGTACGTCAAGTCCGGGGCGGATGGCGTCCACCTGGGGCTGCTGGCCGACGCCACCGAAGATGACGTGGCTTGTCAGGGTCAGGTGACGACCGTAGTCGGCAACGCTCTCGCCTACCTGGGCGGCAAGCTCGCGTGTCGGCGTCAGCACGAGGGCGCGCACCTGGCGCTTGCCGGGACGTGGGCCGTCGGCCAGACGCTGCAGCATCGGCAAGGTGAAGCCCGCGGTCTTGCCGGTGCCGGTCTGTGCGCTTGCCAGCAGGTCGCCGCCCTTGAGTACGGCGGGAATGGCCTGGCGCTGAATGGGGGTCGGGGTCGTGTAGCCCTGGGCCTCGACGGCACGCAGCAGTTCGGCACGCAGGCCGAGGTCGGAAAAAAGGGTCATGCGGTCTCCGCAGATACGCCTGTGCCCTGCCATGTGCCGCTTGCACATGGCCAGTCCCGGGCAAAGACGTGAGAATTCGGTTCAGGGGCGCGGCAGGAGGGACCACAGGTTGCCGCGAGTCGGCATTATGCCACAGCCTCCCGATACTTGCAGCATCGCCATGCTTCAGCGCGTCCGCCTGATGCCGGAAGCGATCTCCGAAGCGACCTGGTCCCAACTGCTGCCCAGCGCTCGTACCAGGGAGGGATAGCCGTCGTCGTCGAGTTCCGTCTCGGCGAAGAAGCGTTCCATGGCCAGCAGCCGGCCATCCGGAGCCAGCAATTGCCACTGGCCGCTGGCGATGGCCAAGCCGTCGTGGCGTCCCTGGAAACGATCGACCTCGAGCCGCAGGCGCAGTGCCTCGCTGCGTCCGAGGCTGGCTTCTTCGCGCATGATGCGGGTATCCGGCAGGCGCTCTGCCAGACGTGCTCGCAGGCCACGTTCCAGCTGGCGTCCCAGCGGCTCGGCCCAGAGGTGCTGGCGGGCGGCATTGAGCGTAATGTCATCGAGCTGCAGCACGATGCCGTCGACATCGAGATAGTGCGCCAGGCGTGGGGGCTGGACGACCAGCAGGTGCCCCGCAGCAGGGCTGCCGTTCGGTAGCGCCGTGCTGCTGTCGGGCAACATGTAGCGGTTGGCCGGTGCCGACGACGAGGCGCAGCCGGTGAGCAATAGCAAGCTCATCAGCAGGGCGAACCAGGACATCCTCTTCATGTACCACTCCCTTTCGGCAGAATGCCATCAGCATAGCGTCTCATGGGCGATAGTCCTCTTCAGTTGCCCCGCGGAGCTCGCGGCACCGGATCCTCGGTATCGAGGCTGTCGAACAGGAGTGCCCGGGGATTCTCGTTGAGCGTGCGCGTCACCGGTTGGAGATCACGCATCAAGCGTTCCAGGCGTTCTGCGGTGGCGGTCAGCTCGCGGTAGGCGGAGGAATCCGGCGACAGGCCCTCCAGGGTGTCGCGCAAGGATTCCAGCGAGGCGTTGAGGTTGGACGGCAGGTTGCGCGTCCCGGGGTCGTCGAGCATCTCCTGCAGCGAAGCGGTCAGGTCGCGTACCTCATCGAGCATCGCCTCGGAGGCGGCCAGGTTGCGATCCAGCCCCGTGAGCAGGGGCTCGACTTCCAGAGCATTGAGTTTTTCGAGCAACGCCGTGACCTGTGCTTCGATCTGAGCGAATCCCGATGAAGTGGTGGGAAAGACGCTACGATCGCTGAAGGTCTCTGCCACGTACTGGTCCGCTTCGTCGCGGTAGAAATTGAGATCCACGAACATCGCGCCGGTCAGCAGGTTGCCCGACTTGAGCGATGCACGCAGGCCGACGCCGAACAGCCGCTGGAAGCGCTCGTCCCACTCGTCCAGGTCAACCTGCTGGTTCTCGATTCCGAGGCGCTGCGGCTCGATGCGAATCAGCACCGGAATGGCAAAGCCGTTACGGGTTTCCGGCTGGGTAGCCGTGAACTGCCAGGGAACGCTGGCCACCGTGCCGATGCGCACGCCACGAAATTCCACCGGGGCGCCGCGCGAGAGTCCCCGGACGCTGTCCTCTACCAGCAGGACGTATTCGAGATAGCGGCTGAACGTTCCCTGGCGCGCACTCTCTTCGTCAGGATAGAGGCTGAAGGTGGCGTCGTTCTCCACCGGACCGCCACGGGGCAGATCCTCCGGCACGCCGAAAGTGACACCGCCGCCCAGCAGCGCTTCGAGGGACTCCACGTTGACACGAATGCCGTCGGCATCCAGGCGCAGGTCGACGCCACTGGCCGACCAGAAGCGCGTACTATCGGTAACCAGTCGATCGTAGGGGCTTTCGATGAAGATACGCTGGTTCATGCGGCGGTTATCGGCATCGAATTCGACTTCCTCGACGCGTCCGACGGTGTAACCCTGGTAGGTCACGGGATCGCCGGCACGCAGCGAATTGCCGAGCTGGCTGACCAGGTTGATCCGCAACCCTTCGACATTGCCCGAGGAGACGGGAGGGGTGTCGCTGACCTCGAATTCGCGAACCCCGGTTTCGCCGCTGCCCGGCTGCAACTGGATGTAGGCGCCGGAGAGGACCGTGTTCAGGCCGCTGATACCTTCCCGACCGATACGCGGCTTGACCACCCAGAAGCGGCTGCCCTCGGTGAGCATTGGTTCGGTATCCGGCGCCATGCGAGCAGTGATGACGGCATGGTTAAGGTCGTCGGAAAGCTGTACGCGTTCGACCCGGCCCACTTCGACGTTGCGCGTCTTGATCAAGGTACTGCCGGCCTCGATGCCCTCGGCGCTGCTCATGGTCAACCTGATCAGCGGGCCGCGGCTGCGGTAGTTGTCATACACAAGCCACAGCCCGATGAGCATGGCCACGATGGGCACGATCCAGATCGGCGACAAACGCCGCTGCGGGGTGGCTCGTGCTCGCTGCATGTCGCGGGTGGCCTCGCGCTCGCGGGGGGTATCGCTCATCCAGAGATTCCTTGCATGGCTCTGGTATCACGCGCTGGCGTGTCCCAGATAAGTCGGGGATCGAAGGTCATGGCGGCCAGCATGGTCAGCACCACCACGGCACCGAAGGCCAGTGCCGCGGGGCCGGGGGTGACCGACATCAGAGAACCGGCGCGGATCAGGGCCACCAGGATGGCGACCACGAAAACGTCGATCATGGACCAGCGGCCGATAAATTCGGTCAATCGGTACAGCCGCGTGCGGCTGACGGCGTTGAGCTCGCCGCTGTGGCGGACCATCAGGCAAAGCCAGGAGAGTGCCACCAGTTTGCCCACGGGCACGATCACGCTGGCGACGAAGATTACCGTGGCGATGGGCCACGAGCCCATCTGTATCAACTCCACCACGCCACCGATGATGGTCGATGGTGTGCTGTGGCCAAGGCTGGTCGTGGTCATGATGGGGTAGACGTTGGCCGGAACGTACATGACCGCGGCTGCGGCCAGGAGTGCCCAGGTACGCTGCAGGCTGTGCGGCACGCGGGCATGCAGCCGCTCGCCGCAGCGCAGGCAATGACCGCTTGCCTCCGCCGGAAGGCGGTTGACCAGGCCGCAGGTCGGGCAGCCGGTCAGTCCCTGTGAGGCGGCCGTGCGGCCGGTCCGGGCGCCCTCGGGTGCCAGCGGCTCGCCGGCCAGCGAGAACCACATCCAGTCGGAGTCGATCGACTGGATGGTGAATAACAACAATAAGGCAAAGGCGCAGAAGGCCCAGAAGGAAAGCCCCAGTTCGACCTGCGCCAGTCCCGCTACCTTGATCAGGCTCACCAGCGCGCCAATGATGAAAACGTCGGCCATCATCCACGGTTTCAAGTGGGCCAGCGACCGGGCGATGGCGCGGCTCGCCGGTAGTGGCGCTCCCTTCTGCAGCAGGCCCAGCTGCAGCCACATGACGCCAAGCAGGTAGATACCGGGCAGTATCGCTATGGTCATGATCACGGCAATGGCGACGAGGGGCTGGTGAAAGCCGATCAGGGTGGTGGCCGTCTGGGTCAGTTCGATGCGGTTG
This sequence comes from Billgrantia hypersalina, assembly GCF_052584175.1. Lineage (NCBI taxonomy): Bacteria > Pseudomonadati > Pseudomonadota > Gammaproteobacteria > Oceanospirillales > Halomonadaceae > Billgrantia > Billgrantia hypersalina. The sequence continues at coordinate 117,036 of NZ_JBMIQI010000002.1, read as the reverse complement.
CCCAGCCCTCCTACGCTGAAGCTGACGAAGGGAAAGGAGATCGCCAGCAGCAGTGCCACCATGGCCGCCATCGCCAGTGCCATGCTGCGCTGGGCAGGTCGATAATGCCGGGTGACCAGAATGTGGCCACAGCGCGGGCAATCGGCTTTCTGGCCAGGCTTCAGCGGGGGCAGCGCCACCAGCCAGTCGCACTCGTGGCAAGCGCGCAGCCGCCGACGCGAGGTGCGCACCTCGGGCGGGGTCCGATCGACCCAGGGAGCGAGCGGAAGCGGAGTTGAGCGTTGAAACCTGTAGCGCACGGATGAGTCGACTCGAGACTGTGGGAGTGGAAAAACCCCTCTCTGGCAACGGAAAAAACCGTGTTGGCCAGAAGAAAGTGTGACATGTTGACGCCGCACGTTCCATATACAAACATTCGCCCTTGAATGTTCCCCTGAGGAGACGACATTGTTGCTTCCCCTGTTAGCCGTGGCAGCCGGTCTGGTGCTGCTGGTCTGGAGTGCCGAACGCTTCGTGGACGGCGCGGCTTCGACATCGAGCCGGCTGGGCGTGTCACCACTGCTGGTCGGCATGCTGGTGATCGGTTTCGGCACCTCCGCTCCCGAACTGATGGTTTCCTCACTGGCCGCGGGACAGGGCAATCCGGGCCTGGCCCTGGGCAACGGCTACGGTTCCAATATCGCCAATATCGGCTTGATCCTGGGGCTGGTGGCGGTCGTCTCGCCGCTGGCGGTCCACTCCAGTGTGATACGGCGTGAGTTGCCGATACTGGTCGCCGTCACGCTGCTTTCGGCAGGGTTGATGTGGGGCGGGATGCTAGGACGCTTCGAAGGTAGCCTGTTGCTGGTACTGCTGGCGGCCATGATCGGGTTCAGTATCTGGCAGGCGCGCCGCTCCGGGCCCGACCCGCTGGCGGACGACACCGAGGAGAGCCTGCAATCGCATCCCATGTCGTTGCGCGCCGGCGTGATCTGGACCGTGGTGGGATTGGCGCTGCTGGTGTTGAGCTCGCGTGTGCTGGTATGGGGAGCGGTGGAGATCGCCGTGGGCTTCGGCGTCAGCGACCTGATCATTGGCCTGACCATCGTGGCCGTGGGTACGTCACTGCCTGAGCTGGCTTCCTCGTTCAGCGCGCTGCGCAAGGGCGAACACGATCTGGTCGTGGGCAACGTGGTGGGCTCCAACCTGTTCAATACCCTGGGCGTGGTGGGTCTGGCGGCAGTCATCGCCCCCATCGAGGTGGGAAGCGAAGTGCTGATACGGGACTGGAGCCTGATGGCCGTGATGACGTTGCTGATGACGGTTTTCGCCATCGGCTGGAAGGGGCGGCCCGGCCGCATCAACCGTCTCGAGGGGGCGATGCTGCTGGCACTGTTCATCGGCTATACGGTGTTCATGGTGCGACTGGTGGTGCAAAGCGCTGGCGGAGCGTGAACCGAAACCTGCGACAACGCGACACGGGCAAAGGCGCGACCCAGTGTTCACGCCTAAAGTAGGCTATGAAAGACAAGCACAAGACGAAGCGCAACACCTTGCGCCAGGACAACGAAGTGCCATGTAGGCTTTTGTAAGCGTCTGCGCTTTGCATGGCTCGCTGTTCTAGGCTCTTGGGTAACGTATAGCTGTGTGTCGAGGTGAAATGCGTCACGCCATGTCCAGGAAGGACGTGGTCGGAAGCACAACAAAGCACGCTTCGTGCATCCGCATCCCTTGAGACGTCGACTTCTTTCGCAGCCAAGAGGTACGTCATGGAGCTTGACCCGGTATTGCTTTCGCGATTGCAGTTCGCCTTCGTCGTTTCCTTCCACGCCATCTTTCCGGTTTTCACCATCGGTTTGGCGTCCTATCTCGCCGTGCTCCATGGACTTTTCTACAAGACCCGCAATCCTGCCTGGGATCGCCTGGCGCAGCTGTGGACGCGGGTCTTCGCCGTGGCCTTCGGCATGGGCGTGGTGTCGGGTATCGTGATGTCCTTCCAGTTCGGCACCAACTGGAGCAACTTTTCCCAGGCGAGCGCCAATTTCATCGGTCCGCTGTTGAGCTATGAAGTGGTCACCGCCTTCTTTCTCGAGGCCGCCTTCCTTGGAGTGCTGCTGTTCGGTCGCGGCCGTGTGCCCCAGGGTGTGCACCTGTTTGCTGCCATCATGGTCGCCCTGGGTACCTTCATCTCGACGTTCTGGATTCTGGCCGCCAATAGCTGGATGCACACACCGGCCGGCGTCGAGCTGGTGGAGGGTACGTTCCGGGTCACATCCTGGACCCAGGCGATCTTCAACCCTTCGTTTCCCTTCCGCCTGGCGCACATGGCGGTGGCTTCGTTCATCACCGGCGGCTTCGTGGTGGCCGGGGTTAGCGCCTGGTACCTGCTGATCGGACGCGATGTCGAGGCCAATCGCAAGGCGCTGTCGATGTGCCTTTGGATGCTGCTCGTACTGACGCCGACCCAGGCGCTGGTAGGGGATTTCCATGGCCTCAACACCTACGAGAACCAGCCGGTCAAGCTCTCCGCCATGGAGGGCAACTGGGAAACCCGGCGCGGGGCGCCGTTCCTGCTCTTCGCCTGGCCTGACCAGGAGGCGCAGCAGAACCGCTTCGAGATTGGCATCCCCTACGTGGCGAGCCTCATCCTGACCCATGAACTCGACGGCGAGATCCCCGGTATCGTCGAAGCACCACCCGAGGAACAACCCCCGGTAGCCATCGTTTTCTGGGCGTTCCGCATCATGGTGGGGCTCGGCTTGTTGATGATCGCGGTCTCGCTGTTGGGGCTGTACCTGCGGCGCGGCGGGCGCGTCTATCATTCCCGCCGCTACTTGCAGACGCTGCGCCTGATGTCCGTTACCCCCTTCGTCGCCGTTCTGGCCGGTTGGATCACCACGGAGTCGGGGCGGGCGCCTTGGCTGGTCTACGGCATGATGTCGCACGAGGAGGGTGTTACCCCCTCGCTGACGGGTGGCATGGCCCTCTTCACCCTGCTTGGCTACATCGCGGTCTATGGCGTGATCTTTTACGCGGGGACCTACTACCTCACCCGCGTCATACGCTACGGCATGCAGGCAAAGGACGAAGACAAGGTGATCGACGACTTCGAGACGCCGAAGCGTCCCTGGTCGGCGACCCACACCCCGTTCGATGACGACCCGTCCCAGGAAGGAGCCTGATCATGGAGATGTTCGACCTTTCGCTGATCTGGGCGCTGATCATCGGCTTCGGCATCATGATGTACGTGCTGATGGATGGCTTCGACCTGGGGCTCGGCATTCTCTTTCCCTTCGCCCCCGACGAAGATGCCCGTGACGTGATGATGAACTCCGTCGCCCCGGTGTGGGACGGCAACGAAACCTGGCTGGTGCTGGGCGGTGCCGGGCTGCTGGCGGCGTTTCCTCTGGTCTACTCGGTATTCCTGCCGGCGCTCTACATCGGCGTGTTCCTGATGGTGGCGGGGCTGGTCTTTCGCGGCGTGGCCTTCGAGCTGCGTTTCAAGTCGCGCCGCGGCCGCCGCGGCCGGCGGCTGTGGAATCTCGCCTTCAGCGGCGGCTCGGCGGTAGCGGCCTTTGCCCAAGGGGCTGTGGTGGGCACCTACATTCAGGGTTTCGAGACCGAGAACGGGGTCTATGTGGGCGGCCCGTTCGACTGGCTGACCCCGTTCACGCTGCTGACGGGCATCGGCATCATGATCGGTTACGCGCTGCTCGGGACCACCTGGCTGATCCTCAAGTCGGAAGGCTACATCCAGCAGTGGGCCTATCGGCTGACCACGCCATTGCTGCTGGCGGTACTGGTCATCTTCGGCATCATCAGCATCTGGACGCCACTGATGAACGACGTGGTCTGGGAGCGCTGGTTCGGCAACCTCCACCTGATCTGGATCCTGCCGGCACTGACACTGTTGTGCATGTTCACGGTCTACTGGTCGTCGCATCGTGGGCGCGAGGTTCTCCCGTTCATCGCGACGTTGGGCATTTTTCTGTTCACCTACCTGGGGCTCGTGGTGAGCAAGTGGCCATGGATCGTGCCGCCCAACTACACCATCTGGGACGCCGCTTCGGCGCCGGAATCCCAGCTCTTCCTGCTGATCGGCGTGCTCTTCGTGCTGCCCTTCGTGCTGGTCTATACCTTCTGGTCCTACTGGGTATTCCGCGGCAAGGTGCGTGTCGGCGAGGGCTATCACTGAACCCATGACGTCCGAGCCCCGTTCGGCCCCCTCGCCACGTCGCTGGCTGGCGCGCCATGCCGCCAGCCAGAGCGGCTGGCTGGGCCTGGCCGCCGTGGCAGGCACGGCGGTCGGTGCCTTGACGATCGCCCAGATGTCCCTGCTGGCCTGGATTGTCAGCCAGCTGCTGGTCGACGGTGAACCCCTGACAGCGCTGACCTGGGCCTTCCTCGCCTTGGTCGTCGTGCTCTTGGCACGGGCACTGTGCCAGTGGGGTCAGGAAGCGGCCGGCCAGGAGGCCAGCCTGCGCGTTCGCCAGTCGGTGCGGGCCGAACTGCTTGACCATCTCACCGCCATGGGACCGGTTCGGGTCGGGGCTCGCCATTCGGCCGGACTGGCCAGTCAGCTGGTCGAGCAGGTCGAGGCGCTCGACGGCTACTTTGCCCGTTTCCTGCCCCAGCTGCGCCTCTGCATTGCCATTCCACTGCTGATTCTCCTCGTCGTGCTGTGGCTCGACTGGCTGGCAGCGCTGTTCCTGCTGCTGGCCGCCCCGTTGATTCCCCTGTTCATGGCATTGGTGGGGATGGGGGCGGAGCGCCTCAACCGGGACCAGTTCGCCGCCGTCAGCCGCCTTTCGGGCCACTTCCTCGACCGGGTCAGAGGCATCGCCACGCTGCAGCTCTTCGACCGCACGCGCGACGCCACTGGCGAGGTGCACGAGGCGGCGGATCGCTACCGACGCCTGAGCATGCGCACCCTGCGGGTGGCGTTCCTCTCCTCGGCGGTGCTCGAATTCTTCGCCTCGGTAGCGATTGCCGTGGTCGCGATCTACGTTGGCTTCGGCCTGCTGGGCTACATCGATTTCGGTCCGGCTGAGGAGCTGTCGCTGTTCAGCGGGCTGTTGGTGCTTCTACTGGCGCCGGAGTTTTTCCAACCGCTGCGTAGTCTGGCGCAGCACTACCACGACCGGGCGGCAGCATTGGGTGCCGCCGATGGCATGCTGGCGCTGCTCGCCGAACCGGTACGACCCGCGGTAGCTGCAGAGTCCCAGCCGCTGGCGCGGGATCGGTTGGTGGCGCTGGAACATGCGACGCTTTCCCATCCGGGACGCGGCCGCGTGTTGGGGCCGCTCAGTGTCGCGGTGGCGGCCGGCGAGACGTTGGTCGTCACGGGGCCTTCCGGTGCAGGCAAGACGGCACTGCTGCAGCTGCTGGCCGGCTTCGTGACGCCCGACGAAGGCGAACGGATCGTACAGCGGGGGCTAAGCATCGCCTGGATGGACCAGCGCCCGCTGTTGATCCACGGCACCCTGGCCGACAACCTGCGCCTGGCGGCACCCGATTCGAGCGAGCCCGAATTGTTGGACGCCCTGGAACGGGCCGACCTGAGTGAGCTGGTCGCCGCCTTGCCGGAAGGCATCGCCACGCCGCTGGGCGAGCGAGGCGTGGGCCTGTCAGGAGGGCAGGCGCAGCGCCTGGCCCTGGCCCGCGTCTTCCTCTCGGATGCCAGGCTGGTGCTGCTCGACGAACCGACCGCGAGCCTGGATGAAGCGACCGAGGCGCGTATCATCGCGTCGCTCAGCCGCTTGGCCGAGGAGGGCAGGACGCTGGTCATCGCGACGCATCATCCCGCCTTGATGGCGATGGCAAGCCGACGGCTGGTGCTGCGCAAGGGGCAACCGGAGGCACCGGCAGGCGCAAGCCCGGGAAGGGAGAGCGTATGAGCGAAAGGACCTTGTCGACGACCTTCTCCCCGTGGCTGCGGCTGCTTGCACGACGTCGTCGGCGGCTCGTCATCGGCATGCTGCTGCTCATGTTGACGGTAGGCTCGGCGGTTGGCCTGCTCTCGCTGTCCGGGTGGTTCATTGCCGCCAGTGCGCTCACCGGCATGGCATTGGCCATGGGGGTATCGGCCGGCCTGGACGTGTACGTACCGGGCGGCGGAATACGCTTCTTCGCCGTCAGCCGTACCGTGGCGCGCTATGCCGAACGGCTCTACAACCACGATACCGTCTTGCGCCTGCTGGCCGACTTGCGCAGCCGCCTGTTCGCCGCCATGGCCAGGCTGGATGACCGGACCCTGACGAAACAACGGGCCAGCGACTGGTTAAACCGCCTGACGGCCGACATCGACACCCTGGACAATCTCTATCTTCGCCTGATGGCCCCGCCGGTGGTGGCACTGTCCGCGGTCTTGCTGGTCGCCGCCTTCCTGGCCCTGTGGGTACCGGTGGCGGGACTTGCGCTCGTGGTACTGCTGCTGCCCACCTGGGCCTGGCTGACGGTCGGCCAGGCGTGGCTGGGCATGGCCGCGAGCCGGCGTCAGGTCGACCATCTTGAGCGCCTGCGCAGCCAGGCGATCGAGCACCTGAGCGGGCTGGCTGAGCTCGAGGCCTACGGCAGCCGGGCCTGGCATCGCCGCGCTTGGCGCAATCGTGAACAAGCGCTGCATCGGGACCAGCGCCGCACCGGCAGGGTGGCGGGCGCCGGCATCGCGCTGGTCAATCTGATGGTCGGGCTGACCATGGTGGGCGTGCTGTGGCTGGCGGCCTCGGCCTGGCAGGAGGCGACGATTAGCGGTGCCGTCATGGTCATGATGCCACTGGCCGTGCTCGCCCTCGGGGAAGCCTTGGCCTTGCTGCCGATGGCCTTCACACAGCTCGGGGCGACCCGCGGTGCGGCGGAGCGGCTCAACGGCGTGGAGCGGGCCGGTGCGAACGTGCCCGCGTTTGACGGGACCAAACTACCCGAAGGTGCCTTGTCGGCCACCCTGCGAGGCGTCACCTTGCACTATGCCGGTGCGCTCACCCCGGCACTTCGTAACATTGAACTGGAGCTGCGGCCCGGCGAGCGAATAGCGCTGACCGGCGCCTCCGGCGCAGGCAAGAGCAGCGTGGCGGCACTGCTGACCCGGCGCCTGCCGCCCAGCCAGGGCGAGATCAAGCTCGCCGGTGTGCCGCTCGCGCAGGTCGACGAGTCTTCGCTGCGCCAGCGCGTCGCGATACTCGGCCAGCGAATCGACCTGTTTCAGGGCAGCCTGGCGAGCAACCTGCGCCTGGCGGCACCGCAAGCCGGCGACGCCCTGTTATGGCAGGTTCTGGACGGGGTCGAGCTGGCGGCGTGGGCCGCTAGCCTGCCGCATGGGCTGGACACCCGGGTCGGCGAAGGGGGGCGCGCCCTGTCGGGCGGCCAGGCGCGTCGCCTGGCACTGGCGCGGCTGATGCTGCGCGACCCGGGGCTGGTCATCCTCGACGAGCCCTTTGCCGGCCTGGACGCTGCTACCGTGTCCCGGCTGGCGCTGTCGCTCGACCGTTGGCTCGAGGGGCGTAGCGTCGTCTACCTGGTTCACCAGCTCGGCGGTGGCGCGTTCGATCCACCGGGTATCACCCGCGAGTGCCGGCTCGAGCAGGGTGAACTGACCGTTTGCGCAAACTCTGCGCATCCATCAGGATAAGAAAATAAAGGCGACGAGGTGCTCCATGCGCGATTTTCTTAAACGGCTGCCCAAGGCTGAGCTCCACCTGCATATCGAAGGCTCCCTGGAACCGGAGCTGATGTTCGCTCTGGCCAGGCGAAACGGCATCGAGCTTCCCTTCGACTCGGTGGAAGCGGTGCGTGCCGCCTACGACTTCCAGGATCTGCCTTCGTTTCTCGCGCTCTACTATCAGGGCATGAGCGTACTCAGGCGCAGCGAAGACTTCCACGACCTGGCCATGGATTATTTTCGTCGTGCCCATGCCGAAGGCGTGGTACACGTGGAGATGCACTTCGATCCCCAGGCACACCTGGCTCGAGGCATCGAGCTCGATGTCGTCATGGAGGGGTTGAGCTTGGCGCGCCGTGAAGCCGAGCGCGAGCTTGGCATGTCCACGGCGCTGATCATGGCCTTCCTGCGCGACCGGCCTGCCGACGAGGCGCTGAAGGTGCTGGAGAGCGCGGCCCCCTACTGGGAAATGCTCGATGCCGTTGGGCTGGACAGCGCCGAACGCGGGCATCCGCCTTCAAAGTTCACCGAGGTGTTCCAGCGCGCCAAGATGCTGGGTATTCCCCGCGTCGCGCATGCCGGCGAAGAGGGTCCGCCCGAATACATACACGAAGCGCTCGATCTGCTGGACGTATGCCGTATCGATCACGGGGTGCGTTGCCTGGAGGATCCCGCCCTGGTCGCTCGCCTGCGCGACGAGGGCGTCGTGCTCACCGTCTGCCCGCTTTCCAACGTGCGCCTGAAGGTGGTGGAGCGCATCGAGGATCACCCCTTGCCTAGGATGCTCGATGCCGGGCTTCGACTGACGCTCAATTCGGATGATCCCGCCTATTTCGGTGGCGGTATGCTGGACAACTTCATGGCCTGTCATGACGCCTTCGGCTGGTCGAAGGAGACCTTCATCCAACTTGCCGGCACGGCCATCGAAGCCGCCTTCATGAGCGATGCACGCCGCCTGGAACTGCACCGGCAGTTGGCCGACAACGCCTGATAACGACTACCCCCGGCGAATGCCGGGGGTATCTGTCTTTCTCTCCCTCGAATGGCCTGCCTGCATCAGGGCAGTGCCGGCACCTCGAAATCGGGCATCTCGCCGGTCAGGCTGTGCAGGAAGGCAGAGATGTCGGCGATGGTGGCCTCGTCGAATTCACGATTGAGCATTTCCTGGCCCATGATGGCCACGGCTTCCTCGAGGGTTTCGGTGGCGCCGTTGTTCATGTACGGGTAGGTCACCGCCACGTTACGCAGCGTGGGGGTACGGAACTTGTACTTGTCCGCTTCGTCCCCGGTGACGTCAAAGCGTCCCACGTCGGTGGAGCCAGGCACCTGGATCGCGTAGAAGTTGCTGTCGGTGAACGCCGGGCCGCTGTGGCAGGCAATGCAGCCATTGTCGACGAAAGCCACCATGCCATCCTTCTGCTGCTGGGACAGCGCGTTCATATCGCCGCGCAGGTAGCGATCGAAGGGCGAGTTCGGCGTATTCAGCGTGCGCTCGAAACTGGCCAGCGCCATGGCCAGGTTGTCCTTGTTGATCGGGTTATCGTCATCGGGGTAGGCCTCGGCGAACTTCTCTTGGTAGAGCTCGAACTCTTCCAGGCGCTCGAGCGCCACCTCGAGATCCATGGCCATCTCGATGTCGGCCTGGATGGGACCAAGCGCCTGACCTTCCAGATCGGGCTCGCGGCCATCCCAGAACTGGGCACCAAGGAAGCCCGAGTTGAGCACGGTCGGCGTGTTGCGTTCGCCGATCTGTCCGTCGTGCCCAGTGGCGCGGGGTATGCGGTCGCTCCAGCCCAGTGCGGGATTGTGGCAGGTGGCACAGCTGATCACGCCGCTGGAGGAGATGCGCGGCTCGAAGAACAGCATGTTGCCGAGCTCGATCTTCTCCTGCGTCAGGGAATTTTCCGCCGGGATCGGCGGCAGGTGAGGCAGTGGCTGGAAGCGGTCGCGGTAGTCGCCGAGACCGTCGTCGGCGACGACCCCGGTGGCCGCCAGCGCGGCGCTCAGCGACACCGCAGCTGCGATGAGCCTCGGCCGGGCGAGAGCGTGATGTGTCATGACGATACCCCTTGGGTGGCAAACTAGAGACGGTTCGATCCTGAATTGCAGCGTCAGGTTACGGTTGCGCTTTGAGCCATATCAACCAAGCGGAATAGTCGGAATGGAGCACTCGTTGAGGTAGGTCAAGTTTTAATGGATCCGCATGGTTCTTGGGTGACAAACGTTGAGTTCACCGCTTAGATGTGGGATTCGCCAGCCTCCTTCGGAAGAATGCGAGATGCCACGCTACCGCTACCCGCCGATCCCGGAATCCCAGGTCACGCCTCGTGAGCTGTTCGAGTCGCGCCGGAAATTCCTGCGCGTCAGCGCCGGCCTGGGTGCCGTTGTCGCTGCACCTGGCCTTTTCCTGTCCAGGCCGGTGCACGCCTGGCAGGAACGGCTTCAACAGCGGCTGAGCGGTGAGCTGCCGAGCGCGGAAATGGCCGGTGGTGAATCTCCCACGGCATACAAGGAGATCACCACCTACAACAACTTCTACGAGTTCGGCACTGGCAAGCGCGATCCGGAAATATACGCGCATCGTCTGGTGACCGACCCCTGGTCGTTGACCATTGAAGGGGAGGTCGAGAAACAGGGCACTTTTGCCCTTGAAGATGTCCTCAAGCATCAGGACCTGGAGGAACGCATCTACCGGCTGCGCTGCGTCGAGGCCTGGTCGATGGTGATTCCCTGGGTCGGCTTTCCCCTGGCGGAGCTGCTAAGGCGCCATGAGCCCACTTCCCGTGCACGCTACGTGGTGTTCGAGTCGGTTCACGACCCCGACAATCTGCGCGGTCAGCGGCGCAGCATTCTCGACTGGCCCTACCGGGAAGTGCTACGCATCGATGAAGCGATGCACCCGTTGACGCTGCTGGCCGTGGGGCTGTATGGCGAGACAATGCCCAACCAGAACGGCGCGCCGATCCGCCTGGTCGTGCCCTGGAAGTACGGCTTCAAGAGCATAAAGTCGGTGGTGCGGATTGCCCTGGTCGAGGAGCGTCCGCTCTCCTCGTGGGAGGAGCGCAATCCGGAGGAGTACGGCTTCTATGCCAACGTCAATCCCGCGGTGGCCCATCCGCGCTGGTCCCAGTCACGCGAGCGCAGGATCGGCGAGAACGGCCGACGCGAGACGCTGATGTACAACGGCTACGCCGAGGAAGTGGCCCCTCTGTATGCCGGCATGGACCTTCAGCGCCATTACTGAGCCGGCGGCGAGCCAAGCGAGAGGAGGGCGGCCTGGTGAAACCGCATAGTACGATCCACGCCTTTCGCTTGCTGGTCCTGGCAGCCTGCAGTACGCCGGCCGTATGGCTGGCCTGGCAGTGGTTCTTCGGTGACCTGGGTGCCGTGCCCAGTGAGGTCGTGGTGCACTTCACCGGCAGGACAGGGTTGATACTCCTGCTGGCGACCATCGCCTTCAGCCCGGCGTTTCGCTTCACCGGCTGGGTCGGTTTCATGGCCGCACGGCGCCAGCTCGGCCTGTGGGCGTTCTTTTGGCTGGTGGCCCATATGCTGGCCTGGATGGGGCTGGATCAGTACTGGGACTGGCCCTGGATACGCCGCGAGATGGTCGAGTTGCCTTATGTCCGCTACGGTGCCGCCGCCTTGCTATTGCTGGTACCGCTGGCGCTGACGTCGTTTCGCGTCGTGCAGCGAAAGATGGGGTACGGGGCCTGGCACTGGCTGCATCGCCTGGTCTATGTCTCCGCTGCTCTGGGGGTGATGCACTTGTGGATCCTGACCCGTGCCGACTATCTGCTGCCGACGCTATTCGCCGCCGCGCTCGGTGCGCTGGTGCTCTTCCGCCTCGTCGACGCGGCCCTACATCGCCAATGAGTGGGGCCGGCTTGCACCGGCCCCCTGCGATTCAGTGAGTGGTGACCAGCATCACGACGCTCAGCGCGGCCGAGACCCACATGGCAGGCTTGATGTCGTAGAGCTTGCCGGTGGCGAGCTTGATCAGCACGAAACTGAGAAAGCCGAAGGCGATGCCCAGTGTGATCGAGTAGGTCAGCGGCATCAGGATGATGGCGAGGAAGGCGGGGAACGCCTGCTCGAAGCGTGACCAGTCGATCTTGCTGATCGGTGCCAGCATGAACAGCCCGACCAGCACCAGGGCCGGTGCCGTGGCGATGCCGGGCACCAGCGAGAGCAGCGGTGAGAGAAACAGGAACGGCAGGAACAGGAAGGCGATGGTAACCGCCACCAGGCCGGTGCGACCGCCCTGGGCCACGCCGGCACCGGATTCGATGAAGGTCTGGGCCGCGCTGGTGCCGAGCGGCGCGGCGATCATCGAGGCAAAGGCGTCCACGGTCATCGAGCGCTTGAGGTTGCGCGGGTTGCCGTTCTTGTCCTTGAGGTCCGCCGACTCCGAGAGGGCCATGAAGCACGACAGTGCATCGAAGAAGTTGGTGAACAGCATGACGAAGATGAACGGCAGGTAGGCGACCTTGAGCGCGCCCAATATATCGACCTGCATGACGGCGCTGAAATCCGGCCAGGCGGCAAGACCGCTCCACTCCACCATGATATCGCCGCCCCACAGGCGGCCCATGGGCGTGGCCAGCAGCGTGGTCAGGGCGATACCCAGGATCAGCGCGCCGTTGAAGCGCATGATGACCAAGATGGCGGTGGCCATCATGCCGATGAAGAAGGTGATCAGCGAGGCATCCATGCTGCCCAGGGTGACCAGGGTAGCGTCGCTGCCGACGATGAAGCCGGCATTCTTGAAGCCGATGAAGGTGATGAACAGGCCGATGCCGCAGGTGATGGCATAACGTAGCGAGGGCGGAATGGAATCGATGATCGCCTCGCGCACGTTGAACATCGCCAGGGTGGCGAACAGCACGCCCGACCAAAACACGCAGCCCAGCGCCACTTCCCACGACAGCCCGGCGCCTTGCACCAGGGTGTAGGTGAACAGGGCGTTCATGCCCATGCCCGGCGCCACCAGGATGGGATTACGGGCATAAAGGCCCATCGCCAGGCTGCTCATGAAACTGATCAGCACGGTGGCGGAGAGCGCCGCCGAGAAGGGAATGCCGGCATCGGAGAGGATCGCCGGGTTGACCACGATGATGTACATCGAGGCCAGGAAGGTGGCGATACCCGCCAGGATCTCGGTCTTGAGCGTCGAGCCGCGACGGCTCACGCCGAAGTAAGTGTCCAGCCAGTGGGCCTTTCCTGTGGCCTGCCCGAGGGACTGCCCGTCTGCCTTGTCGGCAAGGGTGGAGGAGGTCGGTTCCATAGCTTGTGTCCGTTGTTGTTGGATTGGCGTCGTCGAATAAGGGTTGTGGGTGTGGCCGCGACATGTCTGACCGTTTGGTCAGGCTGTGCACGGCTACAGCCTAGACGTTATTTGACCGATTGGACAGGTGGGTTTCGACCATAGTCTTAGGTGGGAGCTGCTGTAAGGCGAGAGGTTACCGTGCCGCCCCGAGCAGTGGTCAAAAAGGACCGCCTCGAGATGAGGCGGTCCAAAGCAACAAGGCAGGCAACCGTATTGGGAACGTCAGTTGCGCCGGTGCTGGCAACTTCCGCCGGCCCAGGTCTCCAGAATGCTGCGGTCGTCGCCGAGCATCATCAGCGCGAAGAGGCGCTCGCCGAGGGTCTTGCAACGGGCGTGACGGCGCCCAAGCAGCGGCGAGCCGTCGGGGTCGATCACCACGAAGTCGGCCTCCATGCCGGGCGCCAGGCGGCCGATGTTGTCATCCAGCGAAAGCGCCTTGGCGTTGCCCAGGGTGAGGCCGTAGAGGCCTTGCCAGGCGGTGAGCGGCTGGCCGCGCAGCTGACCTACCTGATAGGCCGCCTTGAGGGTGGCCAGGCCGGAGAGGTCGGTGCCGCCGCCGATGTCGCTGGCGTAGGTGATGTTGAGGCCGACCTCCCGGGCTGCCAGGCGGTCGAACAGGCCGCTGCCGAGGAACATGTTGGAGCTGGGGCAGAAGGCGATGTTGGCACCGCGCTCGGCCAGGCGGGAACGCATCTCCTGATCGAGGTGGATGCCGTGGGCGAAGGTGCTGCGCGGGCCTACCAGCCCGGACTGCTCGTAGACTTCGAGATAGTCGCGGCTCTCGGGGAATAACTCGGCGACCCAGTCGAGTTCGCCGGGGTTCTCGGAGAGGTGGGTCTGCAGCCACAGGCTGGGGTCGTTGCGCAGCAGGCCGCCGGTGGCGTCGAGCTGCTCACGAGTAGAGGTCGGGGCGAAGCGCGGGGTGAGGCTGTAGCCGAGGCGTGCCGTGCCGTGCCAGTCGCCGATCAGGCGCTCGGTGTCGCGAATGCCGCCATAGGTGTCGTCGCACAGCGCCTCGGGGGCGTTTCGGTCCATCAGCACCTTGCCCGCCAGCATACGCAGGTCGCGCTCGCGGCAGGCCGAGAAGAAGGCCTCTACCGAGGTGGGGTGGCTCGAGCAGAACACCTGGGCAGTGGTGGTGCCGACCCGCAGCATCTCATCGAGAAAGGCATTCGAGATGACATCGGCACGCTCGCGCTGGGCGAAACCGCACTCCTCGGGAAAGGTGTACTCGTTCAGCCAGTCGAGCAGCTGTCGGCCGTAGGAAGCCATGATCTCAAGCTGCACATAGTGCACATGACTGTCGATGAAGCCCGGCATCACCAGCTTGCCGCGATGATCCACCGTCTCGATGCCTTGGGGCAGGCGTGGCGCCAGCACTGCGTAGTCGTCGATGGCCTTGATGCGGCCGTTCTCCAGCCACAGCGCGCCATCTTCAAAGTGACGCACGCTGCCTTCGGCGGGTTTGTCGCCCTCGCCGGGGTCGGCATCGAAGCTCAGCAGTTCGGCGCGTATCACGCGGGAGTCGTTGTTCGTCATGATGTCAGGAGCTCATCCGTGTCTGCGGTAGTCGGAGCTGATCCGGCGGCAGGCCCCGAAGTGTCGGACCATCGAGGAGGCGCTGTGAATCCTTCCCTGGACGCTACCTTCGCCATCCATGGCGAAGGACCTCTTCTTCGACCTGCCCCCGGCGCTCCTCAGATGCGTTCGGTGGAATTGCCTTTGGTATTGATCAGTTAAATAGAGCGCGCAGCTCTGCCGGTTCCAGACCGCGCTGGTCGGCGCGCTCGGTGCTGCCCACCAGCGGCAACAGTTCGGCCATGGTGGCCAGGGCAATGGCGTAGGGTGTCTTGTCGCCGCCGGTGCCACCGCTGGCCGTGCCGATGGGGCAGCGCACCGTGGCCAGGGCCGTGTCGTCGTGGCCGGCATCGGTGAGCCTAGAGCGGAAGCTCGCCCACTTGCTCTTCGAGCCGATCAGGCCGATCGAGGCCATGTCGCCGCGCTGGAGCAGGGCGTCGACGAGTTGACGATCCTCGGCGTGGTCGTGGGTCAGCACCAGCGCATGGCTGCCCGCCGGCAGCGCCGTCACGGCGGCCTGCGGGTCTGGGGCGTGGCGACAGGCCAGGCGCGGTTGCGATCCGGCCCAGTCGGGAAAGACGTCGTCGCGGCTGTCGTGCCACAGCACCCGCCAGGGCAGCGGAGCGGCCAGGCGGACCAGCTCGTTGCCGACGTGGCCGGCACCGAAGATGGCTAGTGTCGCCGCGCTGCCGGGGAATACCTCCAGCAGCACGTTGACGAAGCCGCCGCAGCACTGGCCGCTGCGCCCGCCCAAGGAGAAGGCCTCCAGCCTCATGCCGGTTTCGCCGCGCGCGATGCGTTCACGCGCCGCGTCGATCACCTGAAACTCGAAGGTGCCGCCGCCGAGGGTGTCGTGGACGGCGTCCTCGGTGATCACCATGCGTGCGCCGGGTTCCCTCGGTGTCGAACCCGCACTCGTGACCACGGTAGCGAGGGCATGGGGCAGCCCCTCGCTTTGCAGACGGTGCAGCGCCTCGTGCCAGGCCTGCGGGCGCGGCGCGTTCATCACACGGCTCCCGGCGCCTGGGTCGCGTCGTAGCGGCTGCGCAGGGCCTCGGCGGCCATCAGCACCCGCTCCGGCGTGGCCGGGGTGTCGAGGCGTGGCGCCTCGGCATAGTCGGCCAGGCTCGCCAGGGCATCGCGCAGCGCCGACCACACCGCCATGCCGAGCATGAAGGGCGGTTCGCCCACCGCCTTGGAGCGGTAGATGCTGGCCATGGAGTTGGGGTGGCCCTCCATCAGCTTGACGTTGAACACCGGCGGTAGGTCGCCGAAAGTGGGGATCTTGTAGGTGGCCGGGCCGTCGGAGATCAGCCGGCCGGCCTCGTTCCACTTCAGCTCCTCGCTGGTCAGCCAGCCCATGCCCTGGATGAAGCCGCCCTCCACCTGGCCGAGGTCGATAGCGGGGTTCAGCGAGTCGCCCACGTCGTGCAGGATATCGACCCGGTCGACCTGGTACTCGCCGGTCAGGGTGTCGACGCTGACCTCCGCCACGGCGGCGCCGAAGGCGTAGTAGTAGAAGGGGCGGCCCTGGCCGACGTTGCGATCGTAGTGGATCAGTGGCGTGGCGTAGAAACCCTTTTCCGACAGCGAGATGCGGTTGAGGTAGGCGGACTGCACCAGTTCGCCCCAGGGAATGCGGCGCTCGCTTTCGCCGTAGCCGGCGACGAGATGACCGGCCTCCAGACGCATGTCCTCGCGGTCGAGGCCCTGGTCCTGGTAGAGGTGTTCGTGGGCGAAGTCGAACAGGCGCTGCTTGAGCCTGACGCAGGCGTCACGAGCGGCCTGGCCATTGAGGTCGGCACCGCTGGAGGCCGCGGTGGGCGAGGTATTGGGCACCTTGTCGGTGCGCGTGGCGGTGATGCGTACCTCGTCGGTGTCGAGCCCCAGCTCTCGGGCCACCACCTGGCAGATCTTGGTGTGCAGGCCCTGGCCCATCTCGGTGCCGCCGTGGTTGATCATCACGCTGCCATCGGTATAGACGTGCAGCAGGGCACCGGCCTGATTGAGGTGCTTGGCGGTGAAGGAGATGCCGAACTTCACCGGCGTCAGCGCCAGGCCGCGCTTGACGATCGGGCTCTCGGCGTTGAATTCGGTGATGGCGCGGCGCCGCGCCCAGTACTCGCTGCTGGTCTCGAGCTGCTCGACCAGCTCCTTGAGCAGGCCGATCTGATCCACCTGCTGGCCGTAGTGGGTCGTCTGGCGACCGGGGCGGTAGAAGTTGCGCTTGCGTACCGTCAGTGGGTCCTCGCCGATGCGCCGGGCAATGTCGTCCATCGCCGCCTCGATCACCATCATGCCCTGGGGGCCGCCGAAGCCGCGGAAGGCGGTGTTCGACGCGGTATGGGTGCGGGCGCGATGGCCGGTCACCCGGGCCTCGCCCAGCGAGTAGGCGTTGTCGCTGTGGAACATGGCGCGGTCGACGATGGCGTCGGACAGGTCGGGCGAGTAGCCGCAGTCCCCGATCACGGTGATCTCGCCGCCCTGGATCACGCCCTGCTCATCGACGCCGAGGCGATAGCGATTGTGGAACGGGTGGCGCTTGCCGGTAACGCGCATGTCATCGGCGCGCGGCAGGCGGACGCGGGTGGTACGGCCGGTGCGTCGGGCGATCAGCGCGGCGATGCAGGCCCAGGGCGAGGCCTGGGTCTCCTTGCCGCCGAAGCCGCCGCCCATGCGCCGTACCTCCACGGTCACGGCATGGAACGGGATGCCCAGCACCTCGGCCACCAGCTTCTGGGTCTCGCTGGGGTGCTGGTTGGAGGTATGGACGATCACGCCCTCGTCCTCGGTGGGCTGCACCAGGCAGGCCTGACCTTCCAGGTAGAAGTGCTCCTGGCCACCGACGAACTGCTCCGCCTCGACCACGTGGGCGGCACCGGCCAGCGCCTGCTCCCAGTTACCGCTCTGCTGCACGTGGGTGGGGCGGACGAATTCGCCACGCTCGGCGGCGGCGACCGGGTCGAGGCAGGCCGGCTGCTCGTCGATTTCCACCACGGCCGCCTGCACCGCCTCACGGGCGGCGCGGTTGCTCTCGGCGGCCACGGCGAACATCACCTGGCCGGCGTAGCTGATCTCCTCATCGACGAAGATTGGGTCGCCAGGGAAGACGGGGCCGATATCGGTATGGCCCGGCACGTCATGGAAGCCGACGACATCCATCACGCCGGGCATGGCACGGACCTTGTCCAGATCGAGCCGGGTGAGGCGACCATGTGCGACGGGGGAGAGGCCTAGCGCGACGTGAAGCGAGTCGGCGGGCGCCCTGAGGTCGTCAATGTAGCCGGCGCGGCCGGTGACATGCTTGACCGCGCTCTCGTGAGCCCGGGAGTGCGGATGCGGCGTCGCATGCACCGTGTCGCGTGCCAAGGGGCTTGAGCCCTTGATGCAGCCGTCGAGTTCGTGGCGGGCATTCGCCGATTCGCTGCTCACATCGGCGGTGGCATCGTTGTTTTGTTCTGGCGCGGTACCGGGCGCCTTAGTGAGCTTAGTGAGCGTACGCATGGAGCATCACCTCCCGGGGGCTGTCGGTCTCGGACTGCGCGATAACCAGGCGCAGGCGCTCGAGCAGGTTGGCGGCGGAGCGCCGGCGGTATTCGGCACTGCCGCGCACGTCTGACATGGGCTGGAAGTCCTCGGCCAGCGCCTCGCGGGCGGCCTGGAACGCCGCTGAATCGGGTGCCTGGCCCTCGAGTGCCGCCTCGGCATGGGCCGCCCGCTTGGGAATCGCCGCCATGCCGCCAAAGGCGAGGCGTACGTCGCGCATCACGCCGTTTTCCAGCCGGAAGGCGAAGGCGCCCAGCACCGCCGAAATGTCGTCCT
The DNA here is from genome assembly GCF_052584175.1 of Billgrantia hypersalina. Lineage (NCBI taxonomy): Bacteria > Pseudomonadati > Pseudomonadota > Gammaproteobacteria > Oceanospirillales > Halomonadaceae > Billgrantia > Billgrantia hypersalina. The sequence goes on along the minus strand of NZ_JBMIQI010000002.1, from coordinate 98,671 downwards.
CACGCCGTTTGGACAGCTTCCACACCTTGAGCGTTTGGCCCTCAACGGGGCGGGGCAGGAAGATGGCACGGATGGCCTCGCCCTCGCGTAGCGCGGTGCGCTTGTAGTCGAGGAAGAACTCGTCCAGTGCCAGCTCGCGCTCGCCCTCGGGGCCGACCAGGCGAAGGCGCGAGCCCAACGCCAGCAGTACCGGCGGGGTATCGCCGATAGGTGAGGCGTTTGCGACATTGCCACCCAGGGTGCCGCGATTGCGCACCTGCTGGGAGCCCAGGCGGTGCAGCAGGTGGGCGAAGGCATCGTAGTGTTCGTCCAACAGCGGCTCGAGGCGCGAATAGGTGACGGCAGCGCCGATCCACCAGCCGCGGCGGCCATCCTCCAGCGCGGTTTCCTCGACCAGGTTGAGTTCGGCCACACGGGTCACGTCGATGACGCGCTCGAAACGTGCCAGACGCTGGGTGGATTCGAGCCACAGATCGGTGGCACCCGCCACCAGCCGGGCCTGGGGATGCCGCGCGAGGCAGTCGGTCAACTCTGCGAGGGAGCGCGGCTGCAGGAAGGTGGCGTCGAGGTCCAGACGGTCTTGATCCTGTTGGCTGTCGCGGGGTGCCGCGGCATCGATCCACTGGGGTCGGTGGTCGGGATGCGAACCCATGCTCAGGGCGGCGTCGCGAATCGGACGGTAGCCGGTGCAGCGGCACAGGTTGCCACCCAGCACGGCTTCGAGACGCTGGGGTGTCAGCGGCGCCGGTGCCTGGCGCTGCTGTTCATGAAGGGTGAACAGCGACATGACGATGCCCGGGGTGCAGAAGCCGCACTGGCTGCCGTGGCCCTCGACCATGGCCGCCTGGGCGGGATGCAGGTTGTCGCCCTGGGCGAGACCGTCCACGGTGACCAGATAGCGTCCGTGGAGCTGGTGGGCGGGGGTGATGCAGGCATTGGCGCTGTGGTAGCGCAACTCGCCGTCGGGGCCGGGCTCGCCAATGGCGACCGTGCACGCACCGCAGTCGCCCGAGGCGCAACCCTCCTTGGTTCCCGTAACGTTCAGCGTTTCGCGCAGCAGCTCGAGCACGCTGGTTTCGGGTGAGGCCTCGCTCCGGCGTGGCTGCCCATTGAGCATGAAGTCGATCATCGCCTTGTCTCTTTGTCTAGAACGCTTAGTGATGGTTTCTTGTCGACCTTGTGACCCATCGTTCATCTTTTCTGACCAAATGGTCAGGATCATTCCAGCATGGGCCAGAATGTCGCACTTTGCAAGCGGTGAAACGGCCTGATTTGCAGGAAAGGTCGGGCTGGGGCACTCTCTTGCTTTGTCTCACCACCTTCACGAAGGCAGGGCCTTTGGATGACAGACGTGACCGAACCCGCCTTGCCGCCTGCGCGGCAAGGCAGCGAGGGCAATGGCGCTACCCGGGAGCGCAACGAACGTGAAATCCTCGAAGCCGCCGAGCGGGTCTTCGCCCAGTACGGGTATCGTGGCGCCAGCGTGCAGGCCATCGCCGAGGAGGCGGGCCTGCCCAAGTCCAACGTGCTCTACTACATGGGCAACAAGCGCGGTCTTTACGTTCGCCTGCTGGAGCGCATGATGGCGCGCTGGAACGCGCTGCTCGACGATATCGGCGTGGAGGATGACCCCGCCGAAGTGCTCGAGGCGTTCATCCGCAGCAAGATGCAGCTCTCACGCCGTCACCCCGAAGGGTCGCGGCTGTTCGCGGCCGAGATCCTCGGTGGCGCACCCTTCCTGCAGGACTATCTGCGTGGCGAACTGCGCCAGTGGGTGCAGACTCGTGCCACCGTCTTCGAACAGTGGGAAGCGCGGGGCCTGATGGACCCGGTCGACCCCGTCTGGCTGATCTTCCTGATCTGGTCGGCCACCCAGCACTACGCCGATTTCGAAGCCCAGGTGCTGGGCATTACCGGCAAGGACGAAATCTCGGACGCCGACGTGGAGCGGATCACCCAGTTCCTCACCCAGGTAATCCTCAAGGGGTGCGGCGTCCGACCGAGGCATGCCTGAGGCAACCCGTCACCCATTACCCATCGAGGAACGGCTACCGTCAGTCCGCCGCGCCCTGGTGGAGCATACTCGTGCATTGCTGATAGCCCAGCCGGGAGCGGGCAAGACCACCCGTGTGCCGCTGGCGCTGCTCGATGAGGCGTGGTGCCGTCAGGGGCGCTTGCTGTTGCTGGAGCCGCGACGAGTGGCCGCCCGCCTGGCAGCCGGCTACATGGCCGAAAGCCTGGGTGAGCGGGTGGGTGAGACGGTGGGCTACCGCATGCGCGGCGAGAGCCGGGTAGGGCCGCAGACCCGGCTTGAAGTGGTCACGCAAGGCGTACTCACGCGAATGCTGCAGGACGACCCGCTGCTGGAAGGTGTGGCCGGAATCGTATTCGATGAATTCCATGAGCGCAGCCTGGAAGCCGACCTCGGCCTGGCGCTGGCGTTGGATGCCCAGTCGGTACGCGACGAGCTGCGCCTGCTGGTAATGTCGGCCACTCTCGATGTCGAAGCGCTGTTCGGCGTGCTGGGCGAAGCCACGCCGCTGATCGAGAGTCAGGGGCGCAGCTTCCCGGTGGAGACGCGCTATCGTGCGCTCAATGCCCGCGAGGACGCTGCACGCCAGCAGGCAGCGGCCATCGCCGAGGCGCTGGCCTGGGGAGAGGAAACAAATGAGCCGGGCGATGTACTGGTGTTCCTGCCCGGCGTGGCCGACATTCGCCGGCTGGCGCGTGAGCTGGCCAGCCGGCACCCGCAGTTGGCGGTACGTGAACTGCACGGCCGCCTGCCGTTGGAAGAGCAGCGCCGTGCGCTGCGGCCCGAGGCGGATGGCCGCCGCCGTGTCGTGCTGGCCACTGCGATTGCCGAATCCAGCGTCACCGTCGATGGCGTGCGCATCGTCGTCGATGCCGGCCAGGAGCGGGTGCCGGTGTTTCAGCCACGCAGCGGTCTCACGCGGTTGGAAACGCGGCGCGTCAACCGTGCCAGCGCCGACCAGCGCCGCGGGCGTGCCGGACGCCAGGGGCCGGGGCTCTGCTTACGGTTATGGGGCGAGGAGCAGCCGCTCGCGCCCCATGGCGAGCCCGAGATGGTCCAGGCCGACCTGGCTCCTTTGGCCTTTGAGCTGGCACGGTGGGGCATTGTCGATCCAGACGCGCTGACCTGGATGACACCGCCACCTGCCGGCACATTGACGGCAGGGCGCGCGCTGCTCAAGCGGCTGGGTGTGCTGGACGACGGTTTCCTGTTAACCGAGCTGGGGCGCGCCTGCACGCGTTGGCCCAGTCATCCGCGGCTCGCCGTCATGCTTGAACGAGCCGCTGAACTTGACGCCAGGCCACTGGCTTGCGCTCTGGTGGCACTATTGGAAAGCCGCGAACTCGACGCCGAGCAGGACCTGGAGCAAGCGCTCCAAGTGCGGCTGGCGGAGCCGACGTCGCATCGTCAGTGGTGGCGCGATGTCCAGCGCCTCGCGCGTATCGCGGGCATTCGCCTGGAAGCGACGAGCCTGGCACCGCTGGGTGAACTGCTGGCGCTGGCGTATCCCGAGCGCGTGGCGCAGCGTCTCGAGCCGGGGCGCTTTCGTCTGGCCGCCGGCGGGCAGGCGAGCCTGCCTGAAACGCATCCGCTGGCCCACGCCGAACTGCTGGTCGCCGCCGATCTCGACGGGCAGGCTAGCGGCGCGCGAATCTTCCGCGGCGTGGCGATCTCGCGCGAACGGCTCGAGGCGCTGTTTCCCGAAATCCGTGAGTGGCGGGCGAGCCTCGAGTGGTCGGAGGCGCAGGGGCGCCTGGTCGGCGAGCAGGTGCGCGGCCTGGGTGCGGTAGTGCTCGAGCGCAAGCCGCTGCAGTCGCTGCCTACGGAGGCGGTGCGCCAGGCGCTGCTCGAGGCACTGCGCCGGCGGGGCGAGCTGCCCTTCGACGACAGCGCCGAGCAGCTGCGTGGCAGGGTGGCGCTGCTGCGGCGCGAGCTGGGAGACGAGTGGCCCGATTGGTCGTCGCCAGCGCTGATCGACGACCTCGAAACCTGGCTGGGGCCGCATCTCGACGAGGTCAGAAGCCTCGATGCGGTGGCACGGCTACCTCTGGGCCGTATCCTGTGCGAGAGCTTGGCGTGGGCGCTGCGCAGCCGGCTCGACGCGTTGGCACCGGAGCGCCTTGAGGTGCCCAGCGGCTCGCAGATACGCCTCGACTATGCGCCGTGCCTGGAGGGCAGGGCACCGGTACTGGCGGTCAAGCTACAAGAGACGTTCGGCTGGCGGGAGTCGCCGCGGATCGCCGGGGGTCGCGTGGCGGTGCTGTTGCATCTGCTGTCTCCCGCCCGACGTCCGTTGCAGGTCACGGCGGATCTTGCCAGCTTCTGGGCCAACGGTTACGCCGAAGTTCGCCGTGAGATGCGTGGCCGCTATCCGAAGCATCCCTGGCCCGAGGATCCGACTACCGCCGAGGCGACCGCCCGCACCAAGCGGCGCCGCTGATCAATTGGCGGCGGGCGCGGCAGCGACGCGGCCGGCCTGGCCTTTCTTTTTTCCCTGGCGCTTGCGCAGTACCCATTTCTCTGCCTCGACAATGAGGTAGATGGCTACGCTGGCGATGACGATTGCCCCCCAGTGGTTCAAACTGAGGCCCTCGATGCCGAACACTACCTGCATGAAGGGCAGGTAGGTCCAGCCCAACTGCACCACGACGACCAGCGCGATGGCCAACAGCACCGGGCGGCTGCCGAACAGTCCCGACAGCGACAGCGTGTTGTTGAGCAGATAACGGCTATTGATGAGATAGACGATCTCGCCCGCCACCAGCATGTTCACCGCGCCACTGCGAGCCTGCTCGGCACTTCCCTCCTGGCCGTAGAGGATCCAGCCGAAGATGGCGAATACACCCACGACCAGCAGTATCGAAACGAAGATGACCCGCCACAGCATGAAGAGGTCGAGCAATGGGGCGTGGGGGTCGCGCGGGCTACGCTCCATCACGTTGTCCTCCGCGCGCTCGAACACCAGCGCGATGCCGAGGGTGACGGCGGTGATCATGTTCACCCACAGTACCTGAAGGCCGGTGATCGGCAGCGTGATACCGGCGAGAATGGCAATCAGGATGGCAAGACTCTCGGCGCCGTTGGTCGGCAGGATAAAGGTGACGGTCTTGCGGATATTGTCGTAGACCTTGCGACCCTCGCCCACGGCGCCCACGATGGTGGCGAAGTTGTCGTCGGTGAGCACCATCTCGGCGGCTTCCTTGGCCGCTTCGGTGCCTTGGAGCCCCATGGCCACGCCGACGTCGGCGCGCTTGAGTGCCGGCCCGTCATTGACGCCGTCACCCGTCATCGCACATATCCCGCCACGGGCCTGCATGGCCTGCACCAGGCGCAACTTGTGTTCGGGCGCGGCCCGAGCATATACATCCACTTCGGTGATTTCGCGCTCCAGCTCCTCGTCGCTCATGGCCTCGAGCTCGTGGCCGCTCAGGGCGCGATCCGTCCTGGCAAAGCCGAGCTGGTCGGCAATGGCGCAGGCTGTCACGGCATGGTCACCGGTGACCATGACGGGGCGAATGCCGGCCCTCTGGCAATGCTTCACCGCTTCGATGGCGGCTTCTCGCGGTGGGTCCAGCAGCCCCACCAGGCCGAGCAGGACGAGGCCCGTCTCCACGTCGTCGTCCTTCAGCTCGCCCGAGAGGTCCCGGGCGTCCCTCTCGGCCAGCGCCAGCACCCTCAGGCCTCGGGACGAGAGATCGTGAATACGCTCCTCCCATCCGTCCCGGTCGAGCTCGGTATCACCGTCACTGCCACGTTCCTTGGTGCACATCTCGAGCAGCCGGTCGGGCGCTCCCTTCACCAGCACCCGCTTGCCGTCTAGCTCGTTCAAGGTGGCCATGTACTTGCGCTCGGAGTCGAAGGGAATCACGCCGTCGCGTGGATGCGCTTCATGAAGCTCGTGGGTGTCGAAGCCCGCCTTGGCGGCGGCCACCACCAGGGCGCCTTCGGTGGGGTCGCCTGCTATCGACCAGCGCTCCTCCTCCTGGCATAGTTCGGCGTCATTGCAAAGCGCCCCGACCTGAAGGAAATGGACCAGGGCAGGGTGGTCCTCAGTGTCGATCTCCTCGCCGTGCTCCTGCTCTTGCTCCCGCTCGCTACCGTTGCCAGGCGCAAGGTGAAACTTTCCTTCCGGAGCGAAGCCGATGCCGGAAACCCGGAATTCGCCTTCAGGAAGCCAGATTGCCTGGGCGGTCATCTCGTTGCGCGTCAGCGTGCCGGTCTTGTCGGAAAAGATCGTCGAGATCGAACCCAGCGTCTCGACGGCGGGCAGGCGGCGAACGATGGCGTTCTTGCTGGCCATGGACTGCACGCCCAGGGCCAACGAGATGGTGACGATGGCCGGCAACCCTTCGGGGATCGCGGCTACGGCGAGACCCACGCTGGCCATGAACATCTCGGTCCAGGGTTGATCGTGAAACAGCACGCCGAAGGCACCGGTCAGTACGGCGGCCCCGACGATGCACAGCGCCAGTATTCGTCCTGCCCGGTCGAGTTGCTGTACCAGCGGCGTCTTGAGCTGTTGCACGCCACGAAGCATCTCGGAAATGCGCCCGATCTCGGTATGCGAGCCGGTCTGAACCACGACTCCCGTGGCAGTGCCCTTGGCCACGATGGTCCCGGCATACAGCATCGAGCTGCGCTCGGCGAGGTCGGTTTTCTCGTCGACGGCATCCTCCGCCTTGTCGACTGGCGTGGACTCACCGGTAAGAGCGGCTTCCTCCGCATCGAGGCGATTGCTCTCGATCAGGCGGATATCGGCAGGCACGCGATCGCCACCCTCGACCCTGACGATATCGCCGGGCACCAGTTCCTCGGCCTCGATCTCGCTCTGCCGACCCTCGCGAAGCGTCTTCGCCTTGGGCGAGAGCATGTCGCGGATGCTGTCCAGCGCTTTCTCCGCCTTGCCCTCCTGAATGAAGCCGATCAGGGCGATAATGATCACCACACCCAGGATCGCCGAGGCGTCGAGAAACTTGCCGAGAGACAGGCTGGCGACCGCCGCCACGATCAGGATCAGCATCAGCACGTTGTTGAACTGGCCCAACAGGCGACGCCACCATGGCGTTGCCTCGTCCTGCTGTAGCCGGTTGGGTCCATAGTGCTCTAAACGCTTGCTCGCCTCGTCGGCCCCCAGGCCTTCCTGGCTGGTGTCGAGCCGATCGAGCGTTTCCTGGGGCGACAGGGCGTGCCAGGGCGTCTGTTCCCGTTCGTTTTGCTCCGTCATCCTTGATCTCCAGTGGCCGGGCTCCTGCCCATCGCTGCCTATAGGGGTAGCACAGCTAGCGTTCGGGTGCAGGTGACCTGGGCTTCCTGTCGTCGCTGCGAGACGCCGTACCCCGGTGACGGGTGGAGATGTCCTGCCGTCTACGTAGCACCCATTTCTCGCACTCCACGATCAGGAACAAGGCGATGCTGCTCACCATGATGGCCAACCAGTGCTGCACGCCGAGGGCCTCGCTATCGAATAGCGTCTGCATGAAGGGGAGGTAGGTCCAGCCGAGCTGCAGCAGGGTCACCACTCCAATGGCGAGCCATACTGGGCGGCTGCCGAAGATGCCCTTCAGAGACAGCGCGCTGTTGAGCAGGAAACGGCTGTTGATGAGGTAGGCGGCACTGCCCATGACCAGCATGTTGACCGCACCGGCGCGGGCGAGCTCCTCGCTGCCGTCCTGGGCCAGCAGGAGCCAGGTGAACATGCCGAACACACCCGCCAGCAGCAGTATCGAGACGAACACCACTCGCCATAGCAGAAACAGGTCGAGCAGGGCCGAGGAAGGGTCGCGTGGCCTGCGCTGCATGAGGTCGGGCTCGCCTTCCTCGAACGCCAGAGCCAGGCCCAGGGTCACCGCTACCACCATGTTGACCCACAGTGCCTGCAGCGGCGTTATCGGCAGCAGGGTACCGGCCAGTACGGCGAACATGATGGCAAGGCCCTGGCCCCCGTTGGTCGGCAGCAGGAACGTCACCGTCTTGCGAATGTTGTCGTAGACCTTGCGGCCCTCTTCGATGGCGCCGACGATGGTGGCGAAGTTATCGTCGGCCAGCACCATCTCGGCGGCTTCCTTGGCCGCTTCGGTTCCCTGTACCCCCATGGCCACGCCAACGTCGGCTCGCTTGAGTGCCGGCCCGTCGTTGACGCCGTCACCGGTCATCGCGCAGATGCCGCCACGGGCCTGCATGGCCTGCACCAAGCGCAGCTTGTGTTCCGGTGCGGCCCGGGCGAACACGTCCACCTCGACAATGCAGCGCTCGAGTTCCTCGTCGGACATGGCTTCCACGTCGCGGCCGGTCAGCGCCCGGTCGGTATTCGCAAAGCCGAGCTGCGCGGCAATGGCGCGGGCGGTCACGGCATGATCGCCGGTGACCATCACCGGGCGGATTCCGGCCTGGAGACAGCGCTTCACCGCCTCGATGGCGGCCTCGCGCGGCGGATCGAGCAGGCCCACCAGGCCCAGCAGCACCAGGCCAGCTTCCGCGTGGGTCTCGTTCAGTTCGTCGCCGATGCGGTCGGCCTCCTTCTCCGCCAGGGCCAGCACGCGCAGCCCGCGGGAGGAGAGCGCATGGATGCGCGCTTCCCAGGACGCATGATCCAGCTCGCCGTCGCCGTCCGCCGTGCGTACCTTGTGGCACATCTCCAGCAATCGGTCCGGCGCCCCCTTGACCAGCAGACGCTGGCCTTCCAGCTCGTTGAGCGTGGCCATGTACTTGCGCTCGGACTCGAAGGGAATGGCGTCCCGGCGGGGATGGCGGCAGCGTAGCTCGCGGCTGTCGATGCCGCCCTTGGCGGCCGCCACGACCAGTGCTCCCTCGGTGGGGTCGCCGTGTATGGCCCAGCGTCCTCCTTCCTCGGCCAGCTCGGCGTCGTTGCACAGCGTGCCGACCCGGAGGAAGTGAGCTAGCGCCGGGTGGTCGTCCAGCACGATTTCCTCGCCGTTACTGTCGCTTTCGGTGTCTACCGGGGCGAAATGAAAAGCGCCATCGGGAGCGAAACCGACCCCGGTAAGGCGAAACTCGCCCTCGGGTAGCCAGATCGCCTGGGCGGTCATCTCGTTGCGAGTGAGGGTGCCGGTCTTGTCGGAGAAGATGGTCGAGATCGAACCCAAGGTCTCCACGGCCGGCAGGCGCCGGATGATGGCGTTGCGCCGGGCCATGACCTGGACGCCGAGGGCCAGGGTGATGGTGACGATGGCCGGCAGCCCCTCCGGGATGGCGGCCACCGCCAGCCCCACCGCCGCCATGAACATGGCGCTGATGCGTTGGTCGTGGACGATGACGCCGATGGCTGCTGTAAGGACCGCGGCGCCCAGGATGAATGCCGCCAGCACGCGACCGGCCCGGTCGAGCTGTTGCAGTAGCGGCGTCTTGAGCTTCTCTACGCCGCGCAGCATCTCGGAGATGCGCCCGATCTCGGTGCGGGTGCCGGTCTCCACCACTAGCCCCCGGGCGGTGCCCTGCACCACGATGGTACTGGCGTAAACCATGCTGCTGCGGTCACCGAGGTCGGCACTCTCATCGACCGGGTCGATCTGCTTGTCGACCGGCGTTGACTCGCCGGTCAGTGCCGCCTCCTCGGTGCGTAGTCGCTTGGCCTCGAGCAGGCGCAGGTCGGCGGGCACACGATCACCGCTCTCCAGCATGACGATATCGCCGGGAACCAGGGCCTCGGCATCAATGGTCTGGCGCCTGCCGTTGCGCAGCACTGCCGCCTGGGGCGAGAGCAAGTTGCGAATCCCTTCCAACGCCTGCTCGGCCTTGCCCTCCTGGACGAAGCCGATCAGCGCGATGATAACGACGACCCCGACGATGGCCAGGGCGTCCATCGCATGGCCGAGGCCCAGGCTTGCTACCGCAGCCAGCAGCAGAATGATCATCAGGATGTTGTTGAACTGCTCCAGCAGGCGTTTCCACCAGGGGCGCCCCTTGGCCTGCTGCAGCCGGTTATGGCCGTAGCGCTCCAGGCGTGATGCCGCTTGTTCGTCATCGATACCATTTCGGTCGCATTCGAGTCGCTGGAAAGCTTCTTGTTCACTGAGCGCATGCCAGGCGGTGCGATGAGCGACGTGACGTTCGGCCATTCCCTTAGCTCCGGTCGTAAAGAAGGGTGACGCCAGATGTAACACACTCCTATGCTGCAATGCAGTGATCTGGCGCAACGAACAAAGGCCAAGTCCCCGCGGGATGGGAGCTTTGCGATGCGGTGGTAGTGGCAGCGGGAAGAGCCCGGCGTGCGCTATGATGGTGGCTCGTTCAGTGCGAGAGAGCCAATGACCTTGCGACGAGAGACTCGCTGCCCTTGCGGCAGCCAGCTTACGTTGGCCGCCTGCTGCGGCCGCTTTCATGCCGGTGAGCCGGCGCCCACCCCGGAAGCGCTGATGCGCTCCCGATACAGTGCCTTCGTGCTGAACCTCGACGACTACCTGCACGATACCTGGCACGCCGGCACGCGCCCGGCGGAGCTCTCCCTCGACGAAGAGACCCGCTGGGTGCGTCTCGAAATGCTCGATCACGGCCACGAGGAGGATCGCGGCCGGGTGCATTTTCGCGCCACCTTCCGCGAGGGTCGCCGCTGGGGTGTACTGGAGGAGAATTCCCGCTTCGTTCGTGAGGCCGGTCGCTGGGTTTACCTGGACGGTACGCCCAGCATCACTCGCCTCAAGCCCGGCCGCAACGCCTCGTGCCCTTGTGGCAGCGGGCGTAAGTTCAAGAGCTGCTGCGGCCCGACTTGAGCCCTTGTCACAGGGTCATGGCGGCCAGCCAGCCGAAGGCGATCAGGGGGATGTTGTAGTGCAGGAAGGTGGGTACCACGGTGTCCCAGATATGATCGTGCTGGCCGTCGGCGTTGAGCCCGGCGGTAGGGCCAAGGGTCGAATCCGAGGCCGGGGAGCCGGCATCGCCCAGCGCCGCGGCGGTACCCACCAGGGCGATGGTGGCCATGGGCGAGAAACCGAAGCTGAGTGCCAGCGGCACGTATAGCGACGCGATGATCGGCACGGTGGAGAATGACGAGCCGATGCCCATGGTGATGAACAGGCCCACGAGCAGCATGATCAGCGCCGCCAGGCCCTTGTTGTCGCCAATCAGTTCCGCCGAGCCCTCCACCAGGGCGGAGACCTCACCGGTCGCCTGCATGACACCGGCGAAGCCGGCCGCGCTGATCATGATGAAGCCCACCTGCGCCATCATGCGCATGCCTTCGGTGAAGATGCCGTCCTGCTCGTGCCAGCGGAACACACCGCTGACCGAGAGCAGAGCGAAACCGAACAGACCGCCCAATACCATGGAGCCCGAGAGCAGCTGGGTGGCCACTGTGCCCACCAGCGCCGCGGCGAGTACCGCCATCTGCCACGGCGCCAGGTGCCGAGCGGCCTGGGCCGGCGTCTCGTCGCCGTGAGCCAGGTCGCGGTCGTCGTAGTGGCGCGGTTTGCGATAGCTCAGTAGTGCCGCCACGACGAGCCCCAGCGCCATGCCGCCGATGGGGATCAGCATCGCCATGGGCACCATGCCGCGGGTCACCTCGAGACCCAGCTCGGCGCCGCTCTCGTTGAGATTGGACAACAGGATATCGTTGAGGAATATCGAGCCGAAGCCTACCGGCAACAGCATATAGGGCGCGGTGATGCCGAAGGTAATCACGCAGGCGGCAAGCCGGCGATCCAGGCGCAGGTGATTCATCAGCTTGAGCAGAGGCGGCACCAGTACCGGGATGAAGGCGATATGTACCGGAATCAGGTTCTGCGAGCTGACCGCGGCGGCGAGCAGGGCGCCCAGCAGGGTGAAGGCGACCCAGCGGCGGCTCGCCGGCTGGTCGTCCAGATGCAGGCCACGTATGGCGCGCTCGGCCAGCAGTTCAGTTACGCCGGAGCGTGAAAGGGCCACGGCGAAGGCACCCAGCACGGCGTAGGCCAGGGCGACGGTAGCGCCGTTGCCCAATCCTTCGTTGAATGCGCTCATGATGTCGCCGATCGGCAACCCTGCCACCAGGCCACCCACCAGACTGGCGGCTATCAGGGCGAAGACGACGGAAACGCGGGCAAGGCTCAGGGTGACCATGACCAGGATGGCCAGAACGATGGCATTCATGCGTGGCTCTTTGGATCCAGAAAACGTGGAAAATGAAGCGCGAGGCAGACGGAAAACCCCGAAGCCAGGCTTCGGGGTGGCATATCTTACCAGGAAACTACCGAGTTAGTGGCTTGGCAGCAGTTCTAGCGGCATCAGGTCGTTGAGCGTTCGCGAGGCAAGCAGTTGGATGGCCTGTTCGATATCGGGGGCGAAGAAGCGGTCACGGTCGTAGTAGTCAACCCTACCCCGCAGGGCCTGGCGCGCCTGCTCCAGTCCCTCGGTGGTCGAGAGCCCTTGGCGGAAGTCGAGCCCCTGGCAGGCCGCCAGCCATTCGATGGCGAGGATGCCGCGCACATTGTCGGCCATCTCCAACAGTCGCTTGCCGGCGGCCGGTGCCATCGAAACGTGGTCCTCCTGGTTGGCCGAGGTGGGCAGGCTGTCGACGCTGTGCGGGTGGGCCAGGGCCTTGTTCTCGCTGGCCAGCGCCGCGGCGGTGACCTGGGCGATCATGAAGCCGGAATTGACGCCGCCGTTCTCCACCAGAAACGGGGCAGCTGCGACATGTGGGTATCCATCATCAGCGAGACGCGGCGCTCGGTGAGCGAGCCGATCTCGGCCAGGGCCAGTGCCAGGTTGTCCGCGGCCATGGCCACCGGCTCGGCGTGGAAGTTGCCGCCCGAGAGAATGTCACCCTCGGCGCTGAACACCAGCGGATTGTCCGATACTGCGTTGACCTCCACCGCCAGCACGTCGGCGGCCTGGCGGAGCTGGGTCAGCACCGCGCCCATCACCTGGGGCTGGCAGCGCAGCGAGTAGGGGTCCTGGACCTTGTCGCAGTGTGCGTGGGAATCGCTGATCTCGCTGCGCTCGCCCAGCAGGTGGCGATAGGCCGCGGCGGCGTCGATCTGGCCGCGCTGACCGCGAGCGGCGTGGATACGGGCATCGAAGGGCGCGCGGGAGCTGAGCGTGGCCTCTACCGTCAGCGCGCCGCACACCGTGGCGGCGGCATACAGGTCTTCGGCCTCGAACAGCCCCTTGAGTGCGTAGGCGGTAGAGACCTGGGTGCCATTGAGCAGCGCCAGTCCCTCCTTGGGGGCGAGGCTGAGCGGCTCGAGCCCGGCGATTTCGAGGGCCTGGCGGGCGGGGATCCATTCGCCACGATGGCGGGTCTTGCCTTCACCGAGCAGCACCACGCTCATATGGGCGAGCGGTGCCAGGTCGCCGGAGGCGCCGACGGAGCCCTTGAGGGGAATGTGCGGGTAGACCTCGGCGTTGACCAGGGCGAGCAGGGCGTCGAGTACCTCACGGCGGATACCGGAGAAGCCTCGGGCCAGGCTGTTGACCTTGAGCACCATGATCAGGCGTACCAGGGCGTCTTCCATGGGCTCGCCGACGCCGGTGGCGTGGGACAGCACCAGCGAGCGCTGGAGATCCTCCAGATGCTCATGGTCGATGCGGGTCTGGGCCAGCAGGCCGAAACCGGTGTTGATGCCGTAGACGGTGCGGTCCTCGGCCACCACGCGATTGACGCAGTCGACGGCACGGTCGATGGCCGTGTCGGCGCTATCGGGCAGCGTCACCCGCAGCGGTGCCTCGAAGACCTGGCGCGCCTGGGCCAGGGTCATCTTGCCGGGTTGGATGTCGAGATGGTTCATATTGGATTCCTGTCGGCCTCTTGACCTTGATGCGTACCTCGGCGGAACTATGCCGCGGCAGGCCTGCGAGGAGGCGCTGTGAACCCGTCCCTGGGCGCTACCGATTCCATCCCTGGAATCGGACCTCCTCTTCGGCCTGCCCCGACCGTTCCCTGCACTGGTTGGTGGCGTGGCTATGCCGTGATAACGGAGGCTCTTACTTATCGAGCATCGGCAGATCCAACCCATTTTCCCGGGCGCACTGCTTGGCGATATCGTAGCCGGCATCGGCGTGGCGCATCACCCCGGTGCCCGGGTCGTTGCGCAGCACCCGGCCCAGGCGGGCATGGGCGTCATCGCTGCCGTCGGCGACGATCACCACCCCGGCGTGCTGGGAGTAGCCCATGCCCACGCCGCCGCCGTGGTGCAGCGAGACCCAGGTGGCGCCGCCGGCGGTATTGAGCAGGGCATTGAGCAATGGCCAGTCGGAGACGGCGTCGGAGCCGTCCATCATGGCCTCGGTCTCGCGGTTGGGGCTCGCCACCGAGCCGGAGTCGAGGTGGTCGCGACCGATGACCACGGGGGCCTTGAGCTCGCCGCTCTTCACCATCTCGTTGAAGGCCTGGCCGAGGCGGGCGCGATCCTTGAGACCCACCCAGCAGATCCGTGCCGGCAGCCCCTGGAAGCTGATGCGTTCCCGCGCCATGTCGAGCCAGTGGTGCAGGTGCGGGTCGTCGGGGATCAGCTCCTTGACCTTGGCGTCGGTCTTGTAGATGTCCTCCGGGTCGCCGGAGAGCGCCGCCCAGCGGAAGGGGCCGATGCCCTGGCAGAACAGCGGACGAATGTAGGCCGGCACGAAGCCGGGGAAGTCGAAGGCGTTGGCGACACCCTCTTCCTTGGCCATCTGACGGATGTTATTGCCGTAGTCGAAGGTCGGTACGCCCATGGCCTGGAAGTCGAGCATGGCCTGCACGTGCACCGCCATGGACTGCTTGGCGGCCTTGACCACGGCGTCGGGCTCGGCTTTGCCCCGCTCGACGTAGTCGTCCCAGCGCCAGCCGGCTGGCAGGTAGCCGTGCAGCGGGTCGTGGGCACTGGTCTGGTCGGTGACCATGTCCGGCTTGATGCCACGCTTGACCAGCGCCGGCAATACCTCGGCAGCGTTACCGCACAGGCCGATGGAGACTGCCTTGCCCTCGGCGGTGTAGCGCTCGAGTCGCGTCAGGGCGTCGTCCAGGTCGTTGGCCTGCTCGTCCAGATAGCGGGTGCGCAAGCGGAAGTCGATGCGTGACTGTTGGCACTCGATGTTGAGCGAACAGGCACCGGCCAGGCTTGCCGCCAGCGGTTGGGCGCCGCCCATGCCGCCGAGGCCGGCGGTCAGGATCCAGCGGCCGGTGAGATCGCCGTCGTAGTGCTGGCGGCCGGCCTCGACAAAGGTTTCGTAGGTGCCCTGGACGATACCCTGTGAGCCGATGTAGATCCATGAGCCGGCGGTCATCTGGCCGTACATCATCAGGCCCTTGCGATCCAGCTCGTTGAAGTGTTCCCAGTTGGCCCAGGCCGGCACCAGGTTGGAGTTGGCCAACAGGACGCGCGGGGCGTCCTTGTGGGTCTCGAACACCCCGACCGGCTTGCCCGATTGGATCAGCAGGGTCTGGTTGTCCTCCAGGCGCTTGAGGGTCGCGACGATGGTGTCGAAGCACTGCCAGTCGCGGGCGGCGCGACCGATGCCGCCGTAGACCACCAGATCCTCGGGACGCTCGGCCACGTCGGGGTGGAGGTTGTTCATCAGCATGCGCAGCGGTGCCTCGGTGAGCCAGCTCTTGCAACTGAGCTCGGGGCCGGTGGGGGCGGCGATGCGGCGGCTGGGGTCGTGTCGTGTATCGGTGAGGGGGGAATGGCTGTTCATCGGCATGCTCTCTGTTGTCGTAGGCGGTTGTCTTGGGTTTCGGTCAGGTATCCAGCGTGAGCAGGTGGACCAGGCGAGCCGCGGCGCGTGCGGTGCGAGCGTCGATATCCAAGCTGGGGTTGAGTTCGGCGATGTCGGCCAGGCGCAGCTTGCCGCTGTCGCGAACCGTCTCGATCAGCGGCTCGAGCAGCGCCAGCGATACGCCGCGGGCGGCGGGGGCGCTGACACCGGGTGCCTCGGCGGCCGGCAGCACGTCGAGATCGAAGGTCAGGTAGAGGTGGTCGCAGCGCGCCATGAAGCGTTCGAGCTCCCTCTGAATGGCCTCGAGCCGGTGCAGCAGGAATTCACGGTCTTCCTTGATCAGCACGCCGAGTTCATGGGCGCGGCTGAACAGTGCCCGGGTATTGCTGGCTCGACTGACGCCGAGGCAGGCATAGCGGAACGGCCAGCCGCGGGGGTGGCACTCGGCGGCGATCTGGGCGAAGGGCGTACCCGAGGAGTGCACATGGTCGGGATCGCGCAGGTCGAAGTGAGCGTCGAAATTGACGATGCCGATCCGGGGCGCTGCTTCGCTGCGTGCTTCCAGATGCCGGGCCAGGCCCGACCAGCTGCCGAAGGCAACTTCATGGCCGCCACCCAGAACGACCGGCAGATGGGAACCGTCCAGCAGAGCGGAGATCCGCTCGGCCAGACGCTGTTGGGCGACTTCCAGGTCGGCGTTGCCGTGGCAGGTCACGTCGCCGGCGTCATAGATGGGTGCCTGGCGGTGCCAGGCCAGCGGGGCCAGGGCACGGCGCAATGCCCGGGGCCCTTCGGCGGCCCCGACGCGCCCCTGGTTGCGCGCCACACCCGCGTCGCTGGCGAAGCCAAGCAGGGCGACGCCCGGGCTGACGTCGCGCTTGAGGGGGGTGATCACCTGGTGCCAGCGCAGGCTGTCGGGTTCCGGGTCTTCGCGCCCGGCCCAGGGCGACATATCGATGGCCGGATCAGCCAGGTGCAGCTCGCTATTGGCTTGGACCATGGGTCACTTCTCCTCGATAGATGCGTTGACGCAGGCGGCCGGGTTGCACGGCGTAGGCCAGTTCGGCGGGCGTTTCGACGTCCCACAGGCAGAGGTCCGCCGGGGCGCCCTCGACGATGCGACCGAGGGAGCAGTCGTGCAGCCCCAGGGCGCGCGCGCCACGGGCGGTCATGCCGGCCAGCGCTTCGCGCGGCGTCAGGCGGAACAGCGTGCAGGCCAGATTGAGCATCAGCGTGGGCATGAACAGCGGCGAGCTGCCGGGGTTGGCGTCGGTGGCCACCGCCATGGGCACGCCGGCTTCGCGCAGTGCCGCGACAGGCGGCAGTTGGGTTTCGTGCAGCGTGTGAAAGGCGCCGGGCAGCAGCACCGCCGTGCTTCCTGCCTTGCGCAGGGCAGCGACGCCGGCCGCGTCGAGATATTCGATATGGTCGGCGGAAAGCGCGCCATGGCGGGCCGCCATGGCGCTGCCACCCAGGTTCGAGAGTTGCTCGGCGTGGGCCTTGATCGGCAAACCGTATGCCTTGGCGGCCTCGAAGACGCGCTCGCACTGGGCGACCGAGAAAGCGATCTTTTCGCAGAAGACGTCCACCGCATCGGCCAAGCCCTGCTCGGCGGCCGCGGGAATCATCTCGCGGCATACCAGGTCGATGTAGCCGTCGCTGTCGTTCTTGTATTCCGGTGGCAGGGCATGGGCTCCCAGCAGGGTGGTCACCACCCGCACCGGCAGTTCCTCACCGAGGCGCCGCGCCACGCGCAGCATCTTCAATTCGTCGGCGACTGTCAGGCCGTAGCCGGACTTGATCTCGACGGTGGTCACGCCTTCGCGCAGCAACGCGTCGAGCCGCGGTCGCGCCATGGCGAAGAGCGCCTCCTCACTGGCGGCTCGGGTAGCATGAACGGTGCTGAGGATGCCGCCGCCCTGGCGGGCGATTGCTTCATAGCTGACGCCCTCCAGCCGTTGCTCGAACTCCTCGGCCCGCGAGCCACCGAATACCAGGTGGGTATGGCAATCCACCAGGCCGGGCGTCAGTACGCCACCACGGCCCAATGTCTCGCAGGTCTCCGCTTCGACGGGGTCGAATTCACTCATGGGGACGACGCGCTCGATGGTGTCGCCCGCCACCACTACTGCCATCGGCTCGGGCAGGGTGTCGAGGCCGTCGAACAGCGTGACGTCTCGCCAGAGTCGGCGAGACGGGGACGTAGCCGTGGCTGGCATGCGGTTCTCCTGTCGGGCTGTTTTGTATATACAATTAATGCAACCATGACGAGGCGTCAAGCGCAACAACGATCGTGATCGGGGCATGCAGCGGAGACGCATCGTCGCCTACCTGTCAACCCACTGAATAGACACGTTTATCCTCGTGCCATTCCGCTTCATGCCACGGCGCCGTATCGGCTCACCTAGACCAAGGTATTAGGCGCTGGGCAGGGCGGATGTTGGCGGTTGTGGGAAAAATATTGTATATACAATAACGTGCCTGTCGCTGCGTCCGCACAGCGGCGTCACAATCACAATGAAAGGAGCTTCCCATGGACCTGCCGAAATCGGCGACCCAGTCGTCGCGACACGGTAGCTGGCTCACGGTGGCCAAGCTGCTCGTTCCCAGTGCGCTGGGAATCCTGATCTTCTTCGTACCCGTCAGCCTCGGCGGGAGACAGACCATCCTGCTCGATCATATGGTGACCGCGGCACGTGACCTGCTCGGCGAAGCCGCCGGTCTCTATGGGCTTGTGCTGATCGTGGCGGGTGCTGCCTACCCGCTGGTGAAGGGCTACTGGCGACGCAGCCTGACGGAGCGAATCTTCACCATGTTGAAGCTTGCCGGCGTGGTCGTGGCGATCATGGCTCTCACGGGTTGGGGGCCGTCGGTGTTGCAGGA
Source organism: Billgrantia hypersalina (assembly GCF_052584175.1). Taxonomy (NCBI): domain Bacteria; kingdom Pseudomonadati; phylum Pseudomonadota; class Gammaproteobacteria; order Oceanospirillales; family Halomonadaceae; genus Billgrantia; species Billgrantia hypersalina. Next base: position 80,130 of record NZ_JBMIQI010000002.1, on the reverse strand, counting down.
ACCCGACATGCTGCCGTTCCTGTTCGACAAGCTGGTGATCCCGGTAGGCCTCATCGTGCCGATCGGCGCGGTGTTCCTGGCCCTTTTGATCGGCTACGGCCTGCTCGAGCTGATCGGGGTACTGCTGCAGCCCGTGATGCGGCCGATATGGCGTACGCCTGGGCGCTCGGCCATCGATGCCGTGGCCTCTTTTGTCGGCAGCTATTCCATCGGTCTGCTGATTACCAACCGGGTCTATCAGGCGGGGCAGTACTCGGCGCGTGAAGCGGCCATCATCGCTACCGGTTTCTCCACGGTGTCGGCGACCTTCATGATCATCGTGGCGCGCACGCTCGAGTTGATGAATGTATGGAATCTCTACTTCTGGCTGACGCTGGCGATCACCTTCGTCGTGACCGCCATCACCGTGCGCCTGCCGCCGCTGTCACGGCTGGACGATGCGAAAACCGATAGCGAACCCGTAGCACCCTCGGGCATGCGCATGACGACTGCTTGGCGTACGGGTTTGGCAGTGGCGGACAAGGCCCCGGCACTGCATCGCAGCGTGGCGCTCAACGTGCGCGAGGGGTTGCTCATGGCGATCAGCATCCTGCCGTCGATCATGTCAGTGGGACTGCTTGGGCTTCTTGCGGCCAAGTACACTCCGCTATTTGAGTGGCTGGGCTGGCTGTTCTATCCCTTCGTGGCGATCTGGGGGCTCGACGATGGCATGGCATTGGCACAGGCATCCGCGGCGGGGCTGGCCGAGATGTTCCTGCCGGCGCTGCTGATGGGCGAGGCCGAGTTCGTGGCCCGCTTTGCCGCCGGAGTGGTGTCGGTGTCCGCGGTGCTGTTCTTCTCCGCCTCGATTCCCTGCATTCTCGCCACCAGCATCCCGCTGTCGGTGGGGCGCATCGTGATGGTCTGGTTCCTGCGCGTGGCGCTCAGCCTGTTGCTGGCGGTACCGGCGGGCTTTCTGGTGCAGACGTTGACGGCAAGCTAAGTAAAGGAAGAGTGAGGCGTGCAGTGACGAAGCCGGGGGCTGCCCGGCTTCGTCACGTCGGCATTCAGCTGCCGTTGCGGTGCACGGCGGTGCGCAGCTTGTAGCGGTCGCCGGGATGGATCAGTCGCGCGTAGCTGATCAGTTGCTCGCCGGACCAGGTGCGCCGTGTCATGCTCAGGCATGGCTGGGTTGCCACGGTTTCCAGACATTCGGCGGTGGTGGCATCGACCAGCACTGCTTCGACGACGTGCTCAATATCGCTGATGGGGCAGGCCGCCACTAACACCTCGTTGGGCGTCTTGCGCCTGAAATCGCTATCCAGGTAGTTCGGGACCCAGCGCGGGTTGACGAAGCGGTCCTCCAGTTGGATCGGCACCCCGTTCTCACGATGGACGATGCGCGTATGGAAGGTGCGCGTGCCCAGGCGAACGCCGAGGCGCAGCGCCACTTCGTCGTCGGCGCTGATGGCCTCGGCGAGTAGCACGTCGTTGCTGTAGGCATGGCCGCGGCCGCGTACTTCCTCGGCGATGTTGTGCACTTCCACCAGCGATGATTCCGCCTTGCGGTCGGTAACGAAGGTGCCGAGCCCCGGTTGACGCGTCAGATAGCCCTGCTGAACGAGGTCGCGGATCGCCTTGTTGGCCGTCATTCGGCTGACGCCGAAGTCGCGTGCCAGTTTCTCCTCGGGAGGGATCTGATGATGTGCGGGCCACTCGCCGCCTAGTATCTTCTCCAGCAGGTGCTGCTGAATCTGCAGGTAGAGGGGGGGAGTGCTGCCCATGGGTAGGTTTCCTGTGCCAGCTTGTATATACATAGTCTACCTGGCTCCTCTTATTGAGGCATCCGTTGCCTTGAGTCAGGGCGCGTGCCGTGAGGGGGCGAGGATAGAGCACCCGTGAAAAGGGGAAACTTGCCATTGCTGGCGGCACGTCCTCTCATGCTCGCTATTCCCCTGACTCAAGAGAGGTACGTCAGGCATGTCTCGCACCACCCGGCTTCTCGATCTCATGCAGATCCTGCGACGCCATCGCCACCCGGTCAGCGGGACGGCGCTGGCACAGGAACTGAACGTCTCGCTGCGCACCCTGTATCGCGATATCGCTTCGCTGCGTGCCATCGGTGCCGAGATCGTAGGCGAGCCGGGAATGGGTTATCGGCTCGAGCCTGGGTTGATGCTGCCGCCGTTGATGTTCTCGGAAGAGGAGCTCGAGGCGCTGACGCTGGGGCTCAGGTGGGTGAGCCGCCGCACGGACGATGGGCTGTCGCATGCCGCCGGCGAGGCCCTGGCCAAGGTGGCTGCGGTACTGCCCGGCGAGCTGCGGTATCGCATGCAGGATACGGCGCTGGTGGTGGGGCCCGGCTGGGAGCGTCGCCAGCGCGTCGACCTTGAGGCGCTGCGCCGGGCCATACGCGGTCAGGTCAAGTTGTGTCTCGTTTATGTGGATCAACGAGGCGTGCGTTCGGAGAGAGTCGTCTGGCCCATAGCGATCGCCTTCTTCGAGTCGACTCGACTCGTCGTCGCCTGGTGTGAACTCAGGCAGGCCTTTCGCAGCTTTCGTGCCGATCGAATCGAATCGGCTCGTCTCCTGGGAGAGCGCTACCCAAGACCGCGAGCGGTGTTGGAACGAGAGTGGCTGAGCACACTGCTGCCAGAAACTGTCAGTACCGTCGGCTATTCTGGTCGTACCTCAAACCGAACGAAGGAGCGAACCGTGGAACAGGATCTTGTCTTCTATACCAACCCGCTGTCGCGTGCCGGCATCGTTCACTGGATGCTGGAGGAGATCGGCCAGCCCTATCGTATGGAAGTGCTCGAGTTCGGTACCTCCATGAAGTCGCCGGAGTACCTGGCCGTCAATCCGATGGGCAAGGTGCCGGCAATTCGTCATGGCGCTACCGTGGTGACCGAGTCGGCGGCGATCTGCGCCTATCTTGCCGAGGCCTTCCCAGAAGCCGGCCTCCTGCCGGCACCCGAGGCTCGGGGAGCGTATTACCGCTGGTTGTTCTTTGCCGCGGGCCCCATGGAGATGGCGCTGTCGCTCAAGCATGCCGGCTTCCCGGTCACGCCGGAGCAGGAGCAGCAGTTCGGCTGCGGCAGATACGAGACGGTGGTCGAAACGCTTGCCGACGCCGTGGCAGGACGCCAGTACATCGCAGGCGACAGCTTTACTGCCGCGGACGTCTACGTCGGCTCGCACATCGGTTGGGGCATGCAGTTCGGCACGCTCGAGCGGCGTCCGGAGTTCGAGGCCTATTGGGCCGGCCTCAAGGATCGGCCGGCCAATCGGCGCAGCGAGGCGTTTATCGCCAAGGCCATGGCTGCCCAGGCAGGATCGGGAAACCTGCAGCCAAGCGCGCCATGACGCTGCTCGTTACCGGAACCTAGATGACCGAGATGCGGTCGCGGCCCGAATGCTTGGAACGGTACATCCCGCGATCCGCAGCCCGCAGCAGCGACTCGATGTCCTGGCCGGTGGTACCGGTTTCGAGCGTGGCCAGGCCGAAGGAGGCCGTTACCTGCAGCCCGCTGTCGTTGGCGAGGTTCTGTGAGGCGAAGCGCGCCCTCAGGCACTCGGCTAGGGAGCGCGCCTCCTGCGTATCGTGCCCTGGCAGGATCAGGACGAACTCGTCGCCACCGTAGCGACCGACATGTATCCCGTTCTCTTCCATGACCTGGCGCAGAATGCCGGCCAGTTCGATCAGCACGCGGTCGCCGGCTTCATGACCGAAACGATCATTGACCTCCTTGAAATGGTCCAGGTCGACGAAGATCACCGAAAGCGGTGTTTCGTCACGACGACTCTCCTCCAGCGCCTCGCGCAGCGTCGTCTCCAGGTGGTCGCGGTTGTACAGCCGGGTCAGCGGGTCCAGTTTCGCCTTGAGTTCGAGCTCCTTCTGCTCGCGGCGCAGCCGCTCGAGCTCCAGCTCCTTCTGTTTGAGGTCCTGCTGCAACCGGGCAGTGCGTTCCAGCAGAATCATCCTGGCCTCGTGCATGATACGCTTGGGATCCAGCCACTCAGGCGGGCGCACGTTGTAGAGTGTGGCCACGGCGGGCAGCTGCTCCTGCAGGCCGATCAATTGAGACAGCATCTCGTCGGTTTCGAGCCTGAAGAAGCCGGATAGCTGGGTGGCGAGTTCGCTCAAGGCGGCTTCGCCCTGGAGCCAGGCATCGGCGATCAGGCCCGAGGCGACGATGCAGTTCTTGGCCTTCTGGTCGTCCGTGTCGGCCATGACGAGGGACTGGTGGCTGCTGCGTATCCAGTCGGCGGTGCGCAGCGAGAGTTTCCAGCGGTGCGCAAGCCATTCTCCCACGCAAGTATGATCGATGCCGTAGACCTCGCGCTCCAGTTGGGCAAGGGCCCGGTGATCCTGCGCCTGGGCCATCAGCGACAGGTAGCGCTCGCTGTCGACTGACTGAATGCCGAGCATGCCGATATCCTGCAGGAGGGCAGCCGTGAAGATCGCACTGCTCTCCGCTGCGAGACCTGCGCGCTCGGCGAGCAGCCGCGCGCTCATGGCGCTGACCAGGGAGCGCTGCCAGTAGCGTTCGAGATTCAGTTGAGCGGCGGTCTGGCTGCTTGCGGTATGGACGAGACTGCATCCCAGGGCGAGCGACAGGGTGCGTTCCATGCCCAGGCGATTGACGGCTTGCTGCAGATCCTCGACGGGATGTTGATTGACGTAGAAGACGGTATTAGCCAATGAGAGGAGATGCACCGAGAGGGCGGGATCGCTGCCGATGGCCGCAACCATGTCGCGTAGATCCACTTGGGGATCGCGAGCGAGTTCGATGACACGTAGCACGACTTGCGGCAGGGAAGGAAGCTGATCGCAGCCTTCCAGGGAACGCCTCAGCGAAGCAGGGATCACATCGATTCTCCTTTATCTTTCTACATCCCTAAAGACTTTCCTTGCGTTGAGTCATCGGACTGGCTCATGGCGCGGTCAACTCAGGAGGGCTCTGTCCGGTTAATTTTGGTTAAGTTTTTAAACAACTGATTAAACTCTGCCACCTAGTGTTAGTCAATCACCTGCATTAAGTAGCGTTAAATAAGGAAGAGCATGCGACACGGAGTCGAGGCGCCTGATGCATGATCGTATCGAGGCGTTGGACGTACTGCGCGGTGTGGCGCTGCTCGGCATTCTGGTGATGAACGTGCAGGCCTTCGCCATGCCTTACGCCGCGTACCTGAATCCAACCGCCTGGGGGCGCCTCGAGGGCACCGACATGGTGGCCTGGGTCGTTGCGCACCTATTGGCCGATCAGAAGATGTTGGCGCTCTTCGCGATGCTGTTCGGAGCCGGCATCGTGCTGTTTGCCGACAGTGCCGAGTCCAGAGGCCTCTCGCCGCTATCACTGCACTACCGGCGCAACGGCTGGCTAATGCTGTTCGGCCTCGTCCACGCCTACCTGATCTGGTATGGGGACATACTCTTCACTTACGCGATTTGTGCCTTCGCCCTCTATCCATGCCGCCATCTTTCCCCGGCTCGGCAACTGTCGCTGGGTATGGCGCTGCTGGCAGTCGCCTCGCTACTGTTCATGCTGTTTGACGGGATGATGTCGACGTGGTCCGAGGCGGAGCGTCTGGCTTTCGAGGCCGACTGGTCGCCTTCCGCTGAGCAACTGGCTGCCGAGGTCGAGCGCTACCGCAGCGGATGGGTAGCACAAATGCCTCATCGCGCAGTGCTGGCGCTGGAAGCGCAGACCATGACCCTGCTGGTATGGGGCTTCTGGCGGGCAGCGGGGTTGATGCTGATCGGTATGGCGTTGTTTCGGTTGGGCGTGCTGACCGGCCAGGCAGAGCGAAGGGTCTATCTCGCCATGCTGGGCATGGCCCTGCTGCTTGGGCTCCCCCTGGTCGCCTACGGCGTGCATTGGAATTTCTCCAACGGTTGGGGGCCGCGCTCGCTGTTCTTCGGTATCCAATTCAATTACTGGGGGAGTGTGTTGGTCGGCATGGGCTGGTTGGGGGGTGTGATGCTCGTCATTCAGGCGGGTAGGTTGCCACGGCTGCGGTTCAGGCTGGCGGCAGTGGGAAGGACGGCCTTCAGCCAGTACATCCTGCAGAGCGTGCTGTGCAGTCTGATTTTTTACGGTCACGGGCTGGGTTGGTTCGGCAAGTTGGAGCGCAGCGAACAATTTGCGGTCGTGCTGGCGATCTGGCTGCTGCAGCTGTGGTTGGCACCGCGCTGGTTGCGACACTACCACCACGGACCGCTCGAATGGCTATGGCGCTCGTTGACTTACCGGCAATGGCAGCCCTTCAGGCGCTGACTGAGTGAGCCCGGCCATCGGCCGGGCCGTCTCTTTCATGAAAGCTTCTAGTCATGAAAGGTTCTTGCCGCCCTGAGGATCTGAAGCGTCGTAATCCTGAGTGTCGTCGGGTGGGGAGCCTGGCTCGAGCGAGGTTTTGTGCTCATAGTCGCGTGCGGCCCTGATGGCTTCGGGCTCGCTGTCGTGGCGAGAAATCTCCTTCGGCAGATTGGGGTCGGTGACGTCGACGACCTTCCATCCGCTTACCACTACCGCCTCGCGGCTCTCTTCCTTGATCGGCTCGACACGTGCCGTGCGCGTCATGGGAATCCTCCATGCTGTTGAACCCATACTAACCATGGCAGAGTCAGTCACACTTGGCGAACGGGGGTGACGTAATTCTTATGCCGTTACGCTTGACCTGGCCCAGGGTGGCGTCCATACCAGAAGTGTCATCACCGACATCAGGAGGTCAGGATGAAGAAATGGTTAGGTGCCGCAGCAGCCTGGTGGTTGCGCAAGCCGGAAAATCGCGCAAAATTGAAGCGTAAGGGCAAGCAGATGCTCGACGGATTCCGTGGACGCCAGTCGCGTTCGACGTCACAGCACGAGGGTCGTCGTAACCCTTGATGCTTCGTCCTTATTAATCGAGACACCCATGCCCGGCCATACGCTGGGGCATGACACGTCAGAAACCTATCCTTCCCCAGCGAGGCAGGCCGAGTCTATGAGTCGCCGTATGGAGAGCCCCGCTGCGGCTCGCAATCGCCAACCGATACTCGACGTTCTGAGCGCGATCTTGCCGCAGCAGGCCCGAATCCTCGAGGTGGCCAGCGGCAGCGGGGAACACGGCGTCCATGCCGCCGGAGCCAAGCCGGGCTGGCTATGGCAGCCCAGCGACCCGAACCCCGAGGCGCGCAGCTCCATCTCCGCCTGGCGCGAGCATGCGGGGCTCGATAACCTGCTTGAACCGCTGCCGTTGGATGTGGCCGGGATCTGGCCTGCCGGGCCCTTCGACGCCGTGGTGGCGATCAACCTGGTGCATATCTCGCCATGGGAAGTGACCGAGGCGCTGATGGCGAGATCAGCAGAGCGCCTGACGGAGGGCGGCGTGCTGTATCTGTACGGGCCTTATCGCCGCAACGGTCGGCATACCGCACCGAGCAATGCGGCCTTCGATGCCGACCTCAAGACACGCGATCCCCGTTGGGGAGTGCGGGATCTCGAAAACGTCGTGACCGAGGCGCAGCCGTACGGTTTCATGCTCGAGCGAGTCATCGATATGCCGGCCAACAACCTCAGCGTGGTGCTGCGGCTGCACCCCTGATCGGGCTTACTGCTCCGTCTCGAGATTGCGGTTCTCTTCGATCTCGCCCGGTACCCGGTAACGCACGCCTTCGGCCTGGCGATCTTCCTCGTAGCGCCGGGTTTCCTCCTTGGCAGGTACGCCCCACAACGTCTTGCGACTGCCGTCTTCATAGGTATAGGTCGTGCAGCCGGCGAGCAGGGCGAGGCTCAAGGGAATGGCGATGCGCAGCATGAGAGTCACGGCAAATCTCTTCGACAGGTAGCGAACATGCGGCCAGCCTGAGGCCAGGCCGCACGGGCGTCAAGAGGAACCTGCCTCAGCCGGAGAGCCCCAGCAGGATCGGGCCATAGACGACCATCAGCAGCACCGCGACCAGTCCCAGCAGGTAGGGCAGGATGGCCCGTGTGATGCGCTCCAGCGGCAGCTGGGTCACCGAGGAGGCGACGTAGAGATTGATCGCCACCGGCGGCGTGATCATGCCGATCGCCAGCCCCATCACGATGATGATACCGAAGTGGATCGGATCGATGCCGAGCTGCAGTACCAGGGGCAGCAGTACCGGCGTGAGGATGATCAGGGCGCTTGCGGTTTCGATGAACACGCCGGTGAGCAGAATCACCGCCACCACTAGCAGCATGATCACGTAGGGGTCGGTGGAAAGCGACAGCACCGCCTGGGCAATGGCGCTGGGTACTTGCCAACTGGAGAGCGTCCAGCTCAACACCGCCGAGGTGGCGATGACCAGCATGATCACTGCGGTAGTGATCGCCGAACGGATCAGAATGCGGTAGACGTCGGCCGGGCTCAGGTCGCGATAGACGAACAGCGATACGAGCAACGCGTAGTTGACCGCCACCACGGCCGCTTCACTCGGCGTAAAGATTCCGGAAAAGATACCGCCCAGTATGATGACCGGTGTCATCAGGCCCCAGCTGGCGCCCTTGAAGGTTCGCCAGATGGTCGCCGCCGACAGGACAGTGCCGCGTGGGTAGTTGCGCCGGTAAGCCTGAACGATGGCGATGGTGGCAAGGCCGATACCCATCAGGACGCCGGGTACGATGCCGTTGAGGAATAGCTTCGACACCGACTGCTGGGCGATGACGGCGTAGATGATCATCGGCACGGAGGGAGGTATCACGACACCAATGGTACCGCTGGCGGCTACCAGGCTGGCCGCCGAGGCGGGGTCGTATCCCTTGCGCTTGAGCTCCGGTACCAGGCTCGAGCCCACCGCTGCGGTCGTGGCCGCACCGGAACCCGAGATGGCGGCGAAGAACATGCCGGCACCGACCGAGACGACGGAAAGACCGCCCTTGAGGAAGCCGAACAGGGAATCGGCGAAATCGACCAGCTTCTCGCTCACCTTGCCCTGAGCCATCAGGTCGCCGGCCAGGATGAACATGGGGACCGCCACCAGGGCGAAGGAGTTGATGCCCTGGAACATCTGCTGGGTGACCACCATCAGCGGTACGCCCTGGGCGCTGAGCGCGAGCAGGGTGCTGGCACCGATGGCCAGTGCGATCGGCACGCCGAGAAGCATGAAGAGGAAGAACAGGACGAACAGCAGGCCCGTCATGCCGGCGGCTCCTCGGCAGAGTCGCTGCCGGTTTCGGTGGCACTGGGCCCCTTGACGATGAGTTCGATCGCATCGACCAGCGCATACCATGCCATGATCGCGGCGGAGAGGGGAATCACCGCGTAGACATAGGTCATCGAGATTCGCAGCGAGGCCGAACGCTGAAAGCTCTGCACCTGCATGTAGCGATAGCCGACCACCATCAGGGCGGCGAGGAAGCCCAATGCCACCAGTACCGCCGCGATACGCGCCAGCTGTGCCAGGCGCAGGGGCAGGGCATCGACGACGAACGTCACGGCGATATGTCGCCCGCGCTGAAAGGCCAGGGTAGCGCCGAGAAAAGTGATCCAGATGAGCAGGAAGCGGGCAATCTCCTCGGTCCAGCCCACCGCGGTAAAGAAGACACGTGAGACGATCTGCAGCGTGATCACGCCGATCAACGCCGCCATGCCCAGAAATACAATGGGCTGGATGACGGCGTCGAGAGCGCGTTCGCTACGCTGCAGCAGGCCCATGAAGGCGTGCAGCGAGGCGTTCACTTACTGCAGGGCCTCCTGAATGCGGGTGAGGTAGTCGCCGAACTGGTCACCGTACTCCTCGTAGACCGGCTCGACGGCGGACTGGAAGGCCTCGAGGTCAGGATCCTCGATGATCTCCATGCCGGCGGCGCGCAGCTCGTCAAGCTGGTCGGCCTCCATCTCGGCGTTCATGCGACGCTCATGCTCGGCGGCCTCCTGGGCGGCTTCGACCAGGACCTCCTGGGCAGCTTCGGGAAGCTGGTTCCAGGCCGGCATGCCCATGACGAAGATCGCCGGCGCATAGGTGTGGCGCGACAGCGTCATGTGATCCTGGGTTTCGTAGAGCTTGAACGAGTGGATGACGTTGACGGGGTTTTCCTGTCCGTCGATCGTGCCCTGCTGCATGGCGGTGAGGGCCTCGGTCCAGGCCATGGGAATGGCGTTGGCACCGAGTTCACGGAAGGTGTCGGTGTAGACGGGGTTTTCCATCACGCGGATGCGTAGACCGTCGAGATCCTCGGGGCTGCGCACGGGACGTTCGCTGTTGGTCAAGTTGCGAAAGCCACGCTCGGCGTATGCCAGGCCCTTGAGGTTGACGTCGGCTAGCTTGTCGAGCAGCTCCTGGCCGATGTCGCCATCGAGCACCTCATAGGCGGCTTCCGGTGAGGGGAACAGGAACGGCAGTTCGAAGACCGCCATCTCTTCGACGAAGTTGGCCACCGGCCCGTTGGTGATGACGCCCATGTCGACGGTGCCGATCTGCATGCCTTCGAGCAGGGTGCGCTCGTCGCCCAGCGAAGCGTTGGGATAAAGGTCGATGGAAACGGCCCCTTCGGTACGCTCGGCAACCAGTTCCTGGAATTTCACCGCGGCGATGTGAAAACCATCCTGCTCGTTGACCACATGGGCCAGGCGCAGGGTGACCGGTTCCATGTCCTCGAAATCGGAGGCCTGGGTGGTGGAAACCAGGGCGAGCGAGATGCCAAGTGCCAGCGTGCTGCGTGCAAACGTTTTCATTTTAATTTTCCTTTGTCATGTCAAACCGTTAAGAGGATGCCCCAGCGGCCCCGACAGGGTCAATCGTCACGCTGACATCGCGTTACGGCTTTTTAAAGGAGGCGGTACATGACGTAGGCGTCGACCAATCCCTGCGTGGGGTGACGAAAGGCGCAGGGCAGGGTGCCGACGATCTCGAATCCGTGCTTTTGCCACTGGCGGATCGCCACTTCGTTGGTCGAGACGACCATGTTGAATTGCATGGCGGTAAAACCTAGCTCGCGTGCGACACGCAGGGAGTCCTCGCACAGCTTGTTGGCGATGCCTTGGCCTCGCGCTTTCTCGGCCACCAGGTAACCGCAGTTGCATACGTGATCGCCGGGGCCCGGCTGGTTGGGCTTGAGGTAATAGGTGCCGAGCGGGTTGCCGGCGGCGTCCTCGGCCACGCGCACGGCACGTGGCAGTTCGACCCACATGCGGTAGGCGTCGGCTTCGCTGATCTGGCGTGGCACGGCATAGCTGTCGCCGGCATGCAGCACGGGAGCGATGAAGTCCCACATGGCGGGCCAGTCGCTCGACTGGTAGGGACGGATACGGATCATGGTGTCCTCCTTGATACCTGGCATCGGCCCCGATTTTACGGCATGTCAGCGTGAATAAGCATCAGGCCGGCCAATGAGGTGCTTCACCGCCAGGTAGGCGGAAAGCCCCCAGGGTCCCAGCTCGCGCCCGATACCGCTGCGCTTGAAGCCGCCCCAGCCGGTTTCGGGCAGCACCAGCTGTTCGCTGTTGATCCAGACACTGCCGGCCTGCAACTGCCTGCCGATGCGTTGCGCTCTAGCACGATCCGCGCTCACTACCGTGGCGGCCAGACCGAAGTCGCTGTGGTTGGCGAGCGCGATGGCCTCCTCTTCGCTCGCCACGCTGCATGCGCAGAGCACCGGGCCGAAGATCTCCTCGCACCACAAACGGCTATGGGTCGGCACGTCGCGGTAGAGGGTCGGGGCGACGAAATAGCCCTGTTCAGGCAGTTGCCGGTGGCCGGCATCACGCACCGCCCTGAGTCCTTCTCGTTCGGCAACGGCGAGATAGGCCTGGACGCTCTCGCGCTGGCGGGCGCTGGTCAGCGGCCCCATGTCGATACCTTCCTCCAGGGGATCGCCCAGGACCAGGGCGTCGATCCGCTGCGCCAGGGCGTCGTACAGTTGATCGGCGACGGCTTGGTGGACGAGCAGCCGTGAGGTGGCCGAACAGATCTGGCCGGCGTTGAAGTAGATGCCGGCCACGACCCAGTCGGCGGCCTGCTCGGGGTCGGCATCCTCCATCACCAGGATCGGCGACTTGCCGCCGAGCTCCAGCGAAACGTCGGCGGTGCGCTCGGCGGCGGCGCGCATCACCGCCTCGCCGACCCGGTTGCTGCCGGTGAACGATACCTTGTCGATGTGTGGATGAGCGGTAAGCGGGGCGCCGATGCCCTCGCCATTGCCAAACAGCAGGTTGAAAACGCCGCTCGGCAAGCCAACCTCCTGGGCGATCTCGGCCAGGGCCCGCTCGGGCAGTGGCGTCACTTCCGACGGCTTAAACACCACCGTGCAGCCGGAGGCAAGCGCCGGGGCCAGCTTCCAGGCGCTGGTCACGAGCGGGAAGTTCCAAGGCGTGATCAGCCCGACCACGCCGACCGGATCGTGATAGCAGCGCGCTTCCACACCGCCCATTTCCAGATCGACGAGTCGGCCCTGGCGTTCGTCCAAGGCGCGAGCCTGATGCGCGTAATAGCGATAGCAGGCAATGGCATCGTCGAGGTCGATGCCGGCCTCGGCCAGCACCTTGCCGTTGTTGGTCGAGGAGAGCCGAACCAGTTCGTCGCGCCGGCGGGTCAAGGCCTCGGCGAACCCCTCCAGGTAGCAGGCGCGCTGGGAGCCGGTCAGTGCCCGCCAGGCGGGAAGGGCGCGCTGGGCCGCGGCCACGGCATCCTCGACGTCGTCCGGATGGCCCGCGGTGACCTCGGCAATGACTTCTTCCCGATAGGGATTCATCACGGCAAGGCGCTGCCGGCTACGGGAAGGCACCCAGCGGTTGTCGATGAACTGATGGTCGAGCTGCTGCATGGTATTCGTCCTGTCAGGTCTCGGTCAGCGAATGCTGCCAGGCGGTGGCGTCCACTTCGATCAGCATTGGAGCGTCAGGGGGGCGTGTGGCCAGGGCGCAGGCAAACCCTTCGCGGTCGCTCACGCGCGTTGCCTGGCAGCCGAAGCCGGCGGCGACGGCCTGAAAGTCCGGCGCCTGGATATCGACGCCGCAGCGTGCGACACCGTGGGCATCCATGTAGCGACGGATTTCTTCATAGCCCTGGTTGTGCCACAGCACGATCACGACCGGCAGGCGCTCTGCCACGGCGGTGGCCAGCTCGGAGAGGGTGAACATGACGCCGCCGTCGCCGACCAGAGCCACCACGGGCAGAGACGGCTGGCCCAGCTGAGCGCCAAGCGCCGCCGGCAGGCCGTAGCCGAGGGTGCCGTAGCCGGTGGAGGCATTGAAGTAGCGCCGCGGGGCGGACTGGGAGACGAGATGGTTGCCGGCGTAGACCGGGGCGGTGGAGTCGCCGACCAGAATCGCTTCCGGCAGTGTTTCGCGCAGTGCGGCATACAAGGGCACGAAGGGAACGAAGGTCGGGTCGGCTTCGAGCCCGAGCGCCTCCAGCGTGGCCGCGGTGCGTTCGCTGCCGGCGCGTGAGAGTGGCTCGGGAAAGCAGTCGGCGAGTAGCGCCAGGCTGCGCCCGGCATCGCCCACCAGGCCCAGTGCGACCTGCTGGTTGCGTACCAGTTGCTGGGCGTCGAGGTCGATGCGGATCAGCCGGCCGCGCAGTTCGAAACCGTCGTCGAACACCACGTCGTAGTCGGTCTCGCCGAGTTCGGTGCCGACCGCCAGGATCACGTCGGCATTGCGGGCCAACTCGCGCACGGCGGGAAGGGCCGCGTTGGCGCCCAGGTCGAGTGGGTGGTCACGGCCCAGCAGGCCCTTGGCATTGATGGTAGTCACACAGGGGGCGTCGAGACGTGACACCAGGGCCCGGGCCGCCTCGGGGGCGTCGACGCAGCCGCCGCCCAGCAGCACCAGCGGGCGCGTGGCCCCGCGCAGCCAGTCGGCGGCGATCGCCAGGCCCTCCGGGTCCGGGGCCGGGCGGAACAGCCGCGCCGGTGGCGGCAGTTGGGCCAAGGCAACCGGCGCATCGAACAGGTCGATGGGAATCTCGATATGCACCGGCCCGGGACGCTGGCCCTGGAACACCGCAAAGGCGCGGGCCAGCACTTCCGGCAGCGCTTCGGGGGCGAGCAGTGTATGGCTGAAGCGCGACACGCCCGCCATCAGCTGCTGCTGGCTTTCGAGTTCGTGCAGCCGGCCCTGGCCGCGGCCCAGGGTATCGCGGCGGTTGACGCTGGAGATCACCAGCATCGGCACGGAGTCGGCCAGTGCCTGGCCCATGGCGGTGGCGATGTTGGTCATGCCGGGGCCGGTGATGATCAGGCAGACGCCGGGTTTGCCGCTGGCGCGGGCATAACCGTCGGCCATGAATCCGGCGCCCTGCTCGTGGCGCGGCGTGACATGGCGCACGCCGCCCTCCTCCAGGCCGCGGTAGAGCGCCACGGTGTGTACGCCCGGGATGCCGAAGACGGTGTCGACGCCGTAGCGTTCGCGTAGCAGGGTCAGCAGGAGCCTGGCGCAGGTCGTCGTTCGATGGTTCATCGCGAGCCTCAGAAGAAGAAGGTGTGAGCCATGAAGGCGATGATCGGCAGCGTGATGGCGGTACGCAGCAGGAAGATCGCGACCAGCTCCCACAGCTTGAGCGGGATTTTCGACTTGAGCAGCAGCGCACCGATCTCGGACATGTAGATCAGCTGTGTCAGCGACAGGCAGGCGATCACGAAGCGGGTCAGCTCGCTCTCGATGCTGGTAGCCAGCACCGCCGGCAGGAACATGTCGGCGAAACCCACCAGGGTGGCGGGGGCGGCCGCCTCGGCCTCGGGAATGCGCAGCAGCTCGAGCACCGGCACCATGGGGTAGGAGAGCCAGGTGAACAGTGGCGTGAATTCGGCCAGGATCAGCGCTACCGTGCCGATGGCGAACACCAGCGGCAACAGGCCGAGGAAGATGTCGGCCACGTTGAATAGCGCATTGCGGGCCAGCTCCCTGGGGCCGGGGGCATGCTCGGCGCGGCGTACGGCCTGGGTCAGGCTGTAGCGCAGCAGGCCCATCTCCTCGGTGCGCTTTTCGGCCAGCTGGCAGCCTACCGGCTCGTAGTAGGTGTCAGGCTTGCGTGACAACGGCGGCAGGCGCGGCACGATCACTGCGGCGGTCAGCCCGGCCACCACCACGGTGAAGTAGAACGGCACGAACAGGTGGTTGAGATCGACGAAGCTGGTGATCAGCAGGCTGAAGGCGATCGAAACGATGGAGAAGTTGGTGGCGATCACCGCAGCCTCGCGACGGTTGTAGTAGCCCTTCTCGTACTGCTGGGTGGTGATCAGCACGCCGACGGTGCCCGAGCCCATCCACGAGGCGGTGGCGTCGATGGCACTGCGGCCGGGCAGGTTGAAGATGACCCGGAACGGCTTGCGTACCAGGCTGCCGATGAATTCCATGAAGCCGAACTCGACCAGGAACGGCAGCAGCAGGGCGGCAAAGAAGAAAAACGTCAGCAGTACCGGGGCCAGGTCGTTGAGCATCACGCCGCCGGTAAAGGAGGCGGTGACGAACTCGGGCCCGAACTGGAAAAACGTCATCAGGGCAAAGGCGGCCCCCAGGAGGCGCATGCCGAACCATACCGGGCCGACGTGGAACATGTCGCGTAGCACGCCCGTCTCGGCGCAGCGAGGGCGTGCGAGCTTGACCCAGGTGGTTGCCAGTACCGAGAGTACCAGGACGACCACGGCGATGGCAGGCAGGGCGTCGCCGAGCAGTGCCTTGAGTCCGTCGGCCATCAGGCCCATGCCGATATTGATGGTGTCGCCAACCTGGAACGGGACCAGGAACAGGGCGACGCCGAGCAGGGACGGCAAGAGGAATTTCAGCAGGCTGCCGCGGGCGAAAGGAACCTGGTGGGCAGCGTCATGGGTGGTGTCGGTGGGCGTCATCTGTCATGTCCTGCATTGTCGTTATGAGTGGAACGGGTGTCAGTCGCGGCGCATGACGCCCGGCAAGGCGCATAGCATCTCGTAGAGCAGGGTGGCGCCCATCAAAGCGGTGTTGCCGCTGGGGTCGTAGGGCGGCGAGACCTCGACCAGGTCGCCGCCGACGAGGTTGAGCCCGGCGGCGCCGCGCACGATCTCGAGCCCCTGGGGCGAGGTCAGCCCCCCCATTTCGACAGTGCCGGTGCCGGGGGCGACGGAGGGGTCGAGCCCATCGATGTCGAAGGTCATGTAAACCGGCGTGTCGCCCATTTGCCCACGCACCTCGGTCATCAGCGGCGCCAGCGACTGGTACCAGCACTCTTCGGCGGTGACCACGCGGAAGCCTTGCTGACGGCACCAGTCGAAGTCCTCGGCGGCGTAGCCGGTTCCGCGCAGGCCGATCTGCACGACCTTGCCGTGGGCCAGCAGCCCCTCCTCCTGGGCGCGACGGAACGGCGTGCCGTGGGCGAGGGGCTCACCGAACATGTGCTCGTTGACGTCGGCATGCGCGTCGACATGGATCAGCCCCACCGGGCCGTGCTTTCTGGCGATGGCACGCAGGATCGGCAAGGTGATCAGGTGGTCGCCACCCAGTGTCAGCGGGATACAGCCGTGGCTTAGCACCTCGTCGTAGTAGCGCGCGATGAGGTCTACCGTCTTGGGAAGGTGGAAGGTGTTGATCGGTACGTCGCCGATGTCGGCCACTTGCAGGCTGTCGAAGGGCGCGGCTCGGGTGGCCATGTTGTACGGGCGCAGCATGCGCGACTCGTCGCGGATCTGGCGCGGCCCCAGGCGCGTACCGGGTCGGTTGGAGGTGGCGATATCGAGCGGCACGCCGATAAACGCCACGTCCAGCCCCGCTGCGGTGGGCTGGGTAGGCAAGCGCATCATCGTGGCGGGGCCACCGAAGCGGGGCATCTCGTTGCCGCCAAGCGGCTGGTTGAAATCGGTCATGGGTCACCTCTGCGTGTCTTTGCTCTATCGTGTTGCAGTTTCCATGCCACTTCGCAGCGAGCGACGCGGCAGGCTTCGTGAGGTTTCTTTGATTCAAGGTTGAATCATTTTGGCGTATGGTCGATGCATGTATGCATCACAATGCAAAAATGAATCCGACCAGACGGTACGTGAATGATGAGCGAGATCGATCGCGCGGTGGTGCGAACCATTGTCGAGACGGCAAACGACCATTTCTTCATCGTCGATGGCTCGGGCCGCGTACTCGATGTCAGCCCGGCCGCCGCGGCAGTCTACGGTATGGCGCGAGAGCGGCTGATCGGCAGCCAGGTGCAGCGGCTCGAGGCGGAGGGCGTGCTCAGGCCCTCCATCAGCCTGGAAGTGATCCGTACCGGCAGGCCGGCGCAACTGATGCAGGTGACGGGCACGGGCAGGCGGGTCATTGCCGAAGCGCACCCGGTCTACGTCGACGGCAGGCTCGAGCGCATCGTCAGCCGCTCCCGCGACCTCACCGACCTGCAACTGCTGCAGGATGAGTATGCGCTGCTGCAACGACGGTTCAGCGAGCATCTCAAGCGCAACCAGGGAGGAGGCGGCCCGGAGGAAGGCCAGTGGGAGGAAGCGCTCGACAGTCTCGAGGTGCGCAGCGAGGTAATGCGCGAGCTGGCTCTGTTGCTCAAGCGCGTGGCGCCATCGGATGCCACCGTGCTGATGCTGGGTGAGTCCGGCGTCGGCAAGACCGCCTTCGCCCGACAACTGCATCGCTGGAGCCGCCGCAGCGAGGGGCCCTTCGTCGAGGTCAACTGCGGGGCGATTCCCGAGAACCTGTTCGAGTCGGAGATGTTCGGCTACCAGCCGGGGGCTTTCAGCGGCGCGGCGCGCCAGGGCAAGGCGGGGCTTCTGGAGCAGGCGCAGGGCGGTACGCTGTTTCTCGACGAGATCGGCGAGTTGCCGCTATTGATGCAGACCAAGCTGCTCAAGGTGATCCAGGACGGCAGCGTCACGCGATTGGGCGACACTCGCCAGCGGCAAGTCGACTTTCGCCTGGTGGTGGCCACCAACCAGGACTTGGCCAGGCGTGTGGAAACGGGGGCGTTTCGCCTCGACCTCTATTATCGGCTCAATGTCATACCGGTCACGCTGCCGCCGCTGCGCGAGCGTCGCGAGGATATCCCGGCGCTGGTCGAGGCATGCCTGGAGCGGCTCAACAAGCGTTACGGTCAGCGCAAGCTGCTGCACGGCAGTGTCTGGTCGGAGCTTATGGGAGGCGACTGGCCGGGCAACGTACGCGAGCTGGAGAACTGGCTGGAGCGTGCCTGGCTCTCTTCCGCAGAGGACCTCATTCATTCGCCGACATCGGCGCTTGGTGCCGGTGCGGCACCCGTGGCGCCATGCATGGCGCCTTCGGTTTCGGCGGAGCTGGCCGAGGGCGAAGGGCTTTCCGCCTGCCTGGCCCGGGTCGAACGCGACGTGCTGCGGATGCTGTGCCGATCTCTGCCCAGCACTTATGCCATCGCCGAGCGGCTGGGTATCAGCCAGCCCAGCGTCGTACGCAAGTTGAAACGACACGGTCTCTGCATAGAGCGTTAGGTGCCGTGTTCGGCGATAGCCCGCTCGAGGATGTCGAAGCGGCCGGGCACCAGGGCATCTTCCACGGCCGTGATGCGCAGCACGTGGCCCAGGTCCGGATGGGCGGGGCGAGCGATGAGCCGGCCGGCTTCGAGCAGCTCCTGATTCAGTCGACCGGCCAGCTCCGCACTGGGCAAGCGCAGGGCGATGAAGTTGGTGGCACTCGGCAGCACCTCGGCGCCCAGGTCCCGAAAGTGCGCGGCCAGGCGCTCGCGGCGCTGCTTCACCTCGCGCACGTGTGCCTCCACCTCGCCGTGGTGGTCGAGCACCGTTTCAGCGGCGGCCTGAGTCAGGGTCGAGACGGCATAGTGGATGCGCACCTTCATCATCATGGCCAGTGTCTCGGGTTCGGCAATGGCGTAGCCGATGCGCAACCCGGCCAGGCCATGGGCCTTGGAAAGGGTTCGCAGCCGGATAACGCCCGGCAGCACTTCGCGGCTGAAAGGAGAGTCGGCGTCGTCGCGAAAGTCGTGGTAGGCCTCGTCGAGCAGCAGCCAGCAAGCCTCGGGCAGTTCGGCACGCAGCCGACGGATCTCCTCGTCGCTGTGCAGGTGCCCGCTGGGATTGTCGGGATTGGCCACGTAGACCAGTCGGGCCTGGTGCTCGTGGGCGCTGGCCAGCAGGGCCTCGAGGTCGGGCGAGAGCAGCCCGGGTGCCTCGCGGTAGGGCCGCTCGACGACATGACAGCCCTGGCCGCGGGCGAAATAGCTGAAGGTGGGATAGGTGCCGCTGGCGCATGCCACTGTGCACCCGGGGGTGGCCACGGTGCGCAGGGCCAGGGCGATCAGACTGTCGGCGCCGGCATCCACCAGGGTGGTCTCAAGGGCAAGGCCATAAAGCGAAGCGAGGCGCTGGCGCATCCCCAGTGCTTCCGAGTCGCCATAGCAGTAGACGTGCTCGGCCATGGCATTGCCGAAGCGCTCGCGCAGGGCCCGGTGGGGCATGTCGAGGCCTTCGTTGGAGCCCAGGCGGTGCGGAATCTCCCGGCCGATGCGTCGCTCCAGCACCTTGATGCCGGGGAACGGGTTGCTCGGGCCGGAGCCGGTCAGGTGGTCGGGAAAGCGCGGCATGCGAAACTCCAGTGCGAGAAAAGGGAAGATCGTTGCAGAAGCGTGCCCATGGCTCAAGCCGGCCTCATGTCTGCGGCGCCAGGATCTTGTGCCGATTGAGCAGACCCTTCGGGTCCAGGGCGCGCTTGAGCGTATGCATTAATGCGATCTCCTCCGGCGTGCGCGAGACCGCTAGATAGTCGCGTTTCTCCAGGCCAATGCCGTGCTCGGCGGAAATCGAGCCGCCAAGTTCGGCCAGCGGGCCGTAGACGAGCTCCTCAACGGCGCGTCGGGTCGCGGGCTCGCTGTCGCCCACGCTGACCGAGACGTGCAGGTTGCCGTCGCCCAGGTGGCCGAACACCACGATGCGTCCCTTGGGCCAGCGCTGTCGAATGGCGCGTTCCAGCGCCTCGGCGTAGCCCGGCATGTCGGGTATGGGCAGGCTGACGTCGAAGGTGAAAAGTGGCGCCAGGTGCTGGATCAAGCCTTCGATATCCTCGCGAATGGCCCAGATCCCTTGCCGCTGGGCATCGGACTGGGCCAGTACCGCATCCTCGATCAGGCCGGCTTCCAGGGCCGACGCCAGGGCGGCGTCCAGCAGCGCCGCATTGGCCGCGTCGTCATTGCCCAGCGATTCGACGATTGCATAGTAGGGCCAACTGGCCGGTAATGGCGGGGTGTTGCGTCCGCTCTCCTCGGTCAGCAGCGCATAGTGATTGCGCCACATCACCTCGAAGGTACCGAGGCTGCCGCCAAGTTCGCGGCCCAGACGTCTGAGCAGGCCGGTCACGCCGTCGAAGTTGCTACAGGCCACCAGCGCGGTGCGCTCGCTGGCCATCCTGGGCTGCAGCCTGAGCACGGCCCGGGTGACGATGCCCAGCGTCCCTTCGCTGCCGATGAACAACTGCTTGAGGTCGTAGCCGGCATTGTTCTTGAGCATGCGGTTCATGGAACTGACCACGCTGCCGTCGGCCAGCACTGCTTCGAGTCCCAGCACCTGCTGGCGCATCATGCCGTAACGGATCACCCGCACGCCGCCGGCATTGGTCGCGATGTTCCCGCCGATGGTACATGAGCCTCGTGCGCCGAGGTCGAGGGCGAACTGCAGTTCTTGTTCTTCAGCCGCTTCCTGAACCTGCTGCAGTATTGCGCCGGCTTGAACCGTCATGGTGCCGCCAACAGAATCGATCGACTCGATGGCATTCATTCGTTCCAGCGAGACGACCAGCTCGTCGGGCTCCGCCTTGCTGCCGTGCACCAGTCCAGTGAGACCGCCATGGGTCACGACAGGTTGAGACGCGGCATGGCACCGGCGCATCACTGCGGCCAGCTCATCGGTGCTGCCAGGGCGCACGATGGCGCCGGCGCGGCAGCTTTCACCGCTCAGCCAATCGACCCGGCGCTGGTTGACGTCGTCGCCGACCAGCACGTTGCCCGTGCCAACGATGGCGGTGATTTCCTCGAGTAGTGCTTGCATGGTCATCCTTTTCTGCGTGCCGGGTTCAGGCCATGGCCGCTTCGTGCGCGCGACCGGGAATGGCGTCGAGCAGCTGCTTGGTATATGCCTCGCGGGGAGCGAGAAAGACTTCCTTGGCCGTGCCCTGCTCGACGATGCGCCCGTGCTGCATGACGATGATGGTATCGCTGATCTGAGCCGCGACCCGCAGGTCGTGGGTGATGAACAACAGCGAGAGCGACAGCTTCTGCTTGAGCTCGTCGAGGAGTTCGAGCACCTGGGCCTGGATCGACACGTCGAGTGCCGAAACCGCCTCGTCGGCCACGATCAGCTCCGGGTTCAACGCCAAGGCGCGGGCAATGCCGATGCGCTGCCGCTGGCCGCCTGAGAACTCGTGGGGAAAGCGATCCACGGCCACGGCACCGAGCCCCACCAGCTCCAGCAGTTCTTCCGCCTGGCGCATGGCTTTTGCACGCGGTACGCCGTTGGCCATGGGGCCCTGGGCGATGGCATAGCCGACACGGTGGCGGGGGTTGAGCGAGGCGTAAGGGTCCTGGAAGATCATCTGCACGCGGTGACGCTCGCGACGCAGCTCGTCTCCCCGGAGCGCGGAGAAGTCGGTGCCGTCCAGGGCGAGGGTGCCGCTGTCGGGCTGCTCCAGACGCACCACGCAGCGCCCGAGCGTCGACTTGCCCGAGCCGGATTCGCCGACGATACCCACCGTCTCGCCTGGGGCCAGGGTGAAGGAGACATCGTCCAGGGCGCGCACTTCGCGCGCCGGCTTGAACAGCCCGCCACGTGAGCGGAAGACCTTGTTCAAGTGGCGTACTTCCAGCAGCGGCAGCGGCCGTTCCCCACCTTTCGCTTCGGGAATGACGTTGCTGGGAATCGCCTCGAGCAGCGCCCGGGTGTATTCGTGCCGCGGGTTGTCGAGAACATCTGCGGCAGGGCCGAGCTCGACGATCCGGCCGTAGCGCATCACGCACACGCGGGTGGCAACCTCCGCCACGACCCCGAAGTCATGAGTGATGAACATCACCGCCATGCCACGGCGTTGCTGCAGGTCGCGAATAAGTGTCAGGATTTGTGCCTGGGTAGTGACGTCGAGTGCGGTCGTCGGCTCGTCGGCGATCAGCAGCTCCGGCTCCAGGGCCAATGCCATGGCGATCATCACGCGCTGGCGCTGGCCGCCGGAGAGCTGGAAGGGGTAAGCGCGAATGGCCCGGTCGGGCTGGGGAATGCCGACTTCCTCGAGCAGTGCCAGCGCCTTCTCCTGGCGTTCGCGACCGCCGTACCTGCCATGCGCCTCGAACACTTCGGCGATCTGGGCACCGACGCGCATCAGCGGGTTGAGGGCCGTCATCGGCTCCTGGAAGATCATGCCGATGCGCAGACCGCGGAGCTGGCGATGCTGCTTCTCGGAAAGCGTGAGGAGGTCCCGGCCGTCGAAGATCACCTCGCCGGCGGTAGGGCGCACCCCTTTGGGCAGCAAGCCCATCACGGCATTGGCCGCCATCGACTTGCCGGAGCCGGATTCCCCGACGATGCACATGATTTCACCGCGCGCCACGTCGTAGCCGACGTCTTCGACTGCGTAGTCGCGGTCCGCCCCGGGGGGCAGCGCCAGAGTCAGGCCGCGTATGCTCAGTACCGGCGTATTGTCGTTCATCGTCCGTCTCCCTAAGAGCGTTCGCGGGCAAGCTTGGGGTTGAGGGCATCATCGAGCCCTTCGCCAACCAGGTTGAGCGCCAGCACGGTGAGCAGGATCGCCACGCCGGGGAAAAAGCTTAGCCACCAGGCCTGGCGGATCACGGTGCGTGCCGCGCCGATCATGTAGCCCCACGACATGACATTGGGGTCGCCCAGGCCCAGGAAGGAGAGCGCCGACTCGAGCAGAATCGCGGTGGCCACCATCAGCGAGGCCAGCACGATGATCGGCGACAGGGTGTTAGGCAGGATCTGCCTTAGGATGATGGTGCCATTGGTCTGACCGACGAGTCGCGCGGCCTCGACGTATTCGCGATGGCGCAGCGACATGAACTCGGCGCGCACCAGGCGCGCCACAGGCGGCCAACTGACGATGGCAATGGCCAGCACGATGGAGACCACACTAGGCTGCATGATTGCCACCAGGACGATCGCCAGGGCAAAGTTGGGAATGGTCTGGAAAAACTCGGTGAAGCGCATCAGGGCATCGTCGACCAGGCCGCCGTAGTAACCCGCTACGGCCCCTAGCGGCACACCGATGAGCAGCGCCACGCTGGTTGAGACCAGGCCGATCAGCAGCGACACCCAGGCGCCGTGCATCAGCCCGGCGGCCACGTCGCGGCCCATGGTGTCGGTTCCGAGCCAGAAGCCGTCGACTTCCATCGGGGCCAGAAAGGGGCGCTGCACCATGCGCCAGGGCGACTCGGGATAGAGCAGCGGAGCCAGCATGGCCATCAGGATGATGAGCGAGAGAATGACCAGGCCGATCAGGGCGCCCCGATTCTGGGCGAAGCGGGCGAAGAAGCTCATACTGCCTCCTTGATGCGCGGATCCGCCAGGCGGTAGACGAGGTCGGTAATGATGTTGAAGACAATCACCAGGGCAGCGGAGAAGAAGAAGATGCCCAGCAGCAAGTTGTAGTCGCGCTGCTGCAGCGCCTCGAACATCAGCCTTCCGATACCGGGCCAGGCGAACACCGTCTCGGTCAGGATGGCACCGCCCACCATCTGCCCGGCCTGCAAGCCGGCCAGGGTGATGATCGGCAACAGGGCATTGCGCAGGATATGCCGACGCTGGATCACGCGGGGAGATAGCCCCTTGGCGCGTGCGGTCTTGACGTAGTCCTGCTGGCTTGCCTCCAGCATCGAGGCGCGGGTCATGCGGGTATAGATGGCCATGAAGAACAGCGCCAACGTCGTGGCAGGCAGAATCAAGTGCTTCGCCACATCGAGGGCCAGTTCCAGGCCGCTGAGGCCGGCACCCACGGTATACATGCCGTAGGCCGGCAACCAGTCGAGGTAGACCGAGAACAACACCACCGCCATCAGCGCGACCCAGAACAGCGGCGTGGCATAGAAGATCAATGCCAGCGCCATGATCAGCGACCCCGAGGGTTTCTTGACCCGGGCCGCGGCCATGGAGCCGGCCAGGATACCCAGCGCGAGTGAGAGCACGAAGGCAGTGCCGGTCAGCAATAGGGTGGCGGGCAGTCGCGCCAGGATGAGGTCGA
This sequence comes from Billgrantia hypersalina, assembly GCF_052584175.1. NCBI lineage: Bacteria > Pseudomonadati > Pseudomonadota > Gammaproteobacteria > Oceanospirillales > Halomonadaceae > Billgrantia > Billgrantia hypersalina. The sequence goes on along the minus strand of NZ_JBMIQI010000002.1, from coordinate 56,019 downwards.
GCACCGGCATGCTCTGGCGATAGGACCAGCCGAAGTCGAGCATGGCAATGCCCGAGATATAGCGCCATAGCTGGACGTAGAGGGGCTGATCGAGGCCGAAGCGTTCACGTAATTGCTGCAAAAACGCTTCGTCGGTGGCGCCGGCCTCGCCGGCCAGAATGGCGGCGGGATCGCCCGGTGCCAGCTGGATCAGGACGAAATTGAAGATGACGATCATGAACAGCACGACGACGGCCTTTAGCAGCCGCATCACGATCAGGCGGGCATAGAGCATGCAGCAAGCCTCTGCAGTCGGAAGGGAGGGGCGGCCGGCAGGGCCGCCCCGGTCACGCGAGAGCGATCAGCGATCGAGCCAGGCGTCCCGGAAGGCATCGTTGATGCCCACGCCGGACGTGATCAGGTCCTTCACGTCGCAGCGATAGATCGTCGGAAAGCCGAGCTCCATCAGCCAGCCTACCGGCACGTCCTCGTGGAGGATCTCCTGGGCCTCGTGGTAAAGCGCCTCTCGCTCTTCCTCGGGATAGGCGGTGGCGGCCTCGTCGAACAGCTCGTCGATGCGCTCGTTCTCGTAACCCTCGACATTGTTCCAGGGAGAGCCCTTCTCGATGTTGTCCGAAAGATAGGAGCGGGTGATGCCCAGTGCCGGGTCGCCGTACTGGTAAAGGTAGGTGAACGCCAGGTCGAAGTCCCAGTCGCCCAGGCGCTGGTTCCAGCCGCCTACGTCGGTAGCCACCGTGCGTACGTTGATGCCGACTTCGCGCAGGTTCTGCTGGACGGCCTCGGCCCAGCGGTTCCAGGTCTCGCCGTAGGGCAGTGGCAGCAGACGCACCTCTTCGTCGTCGTAGCCCATCTCGTCGAGCAGCGCACGGGCGCGTTCGGGATCGTGGTCGTAGGGCTCCAGGTCTTCATGCTGGAACTTGGCATTGGAGCCGAAGGCGGAGAGTGGCACCTGGCCCATGCCATTCCACAGCACGTCGCGGGCGAACTCGCGATCCATGGCGTACATCACCGCCTGGCGGAAGCGCTTGTCGGCGGTGGGGCCTTCACGGTTGTTCATCCATAGCATGGCGAAGGGACTGAAGTACTCGTTGCCTTCGTCGGTGATGCAGGCATTCTCCATGGCGGAGAGACGCGGGATATCGAAATTTTCCACGGTGCCGTTGGGCAGTACGTCGACGGTGCCGTTCTCGAAGGCCACGGCCCGTGAGGCGCCGTCGGGAATGATGTGCCAGTTGACGCCATCGAGGTAAGGCAGGCCCTCCTCGTAGTAGTCATCGTTGCGCACCAGCTGGATCACGGTGCCGCGATCCCAGTTGTCGAACTTGAACGGGCCGGTTCCGATGGGGTGACTGTTGGCCTCGTTGTCGCGGAAGTCGGTTCCCTCGTAGATGTGCTTGGGCACCATGGTGAAGGTGCCGGCCTCGAACGAGATCAGGAACGGACCGAAAGGTTCGGCAAGGGTGAAGACAACGGTGTGGTCGTCGGTCGCTTCGATGCTCTCGACGTGCTGCAGTACGGCACGGGCACTGGGGTTGAGCTCGCGATGGAAGACATCGGCCGAGAACACCACGTCCTCGGCAGTGAAAGGCTCGCCGTCATGCCATAGCACGCCTTCGCGCAGGTGGAAGGTGTAGGTCAGGCCGTCGTCGCTGACTTCCCATGACTCCGCCAGTTGCGGGATCGGCTCCAGATCGGTGGAGTACCGCAGCAGGCCCTCGTAGATATTGCCGGAGATCTTGCGAGTGGGGTCGTTCTGAACCATGCCCAGCACCAGACCCGGTGGTTCGGGCTGGATGATGGTGTCGATGACGCCGCCACGCTTGGGCTCATCGGCGATGGAAAAGGTAGCGGTGAAGGCCAGGGCAGCGAGGGCCGCAGCCAAGGGCGTCTTTCTCATTGTCGGTTCCTTCTTGTTATCTCGGCGATTTGTTCTTGAGCGGGATAGTTGCCGTCTATCAGCACTTTGACCATAGCAGCGCTTCGATAAACTGTCGACAGTCGCCAATCGACGGTCGACACAGCGCCGCTTTACATCATACTGTAACGATTCAATCCTACTGAGCCCGATGAATGACAGCTTCCAACGCTTTCGGACGTGGCATGGTCATCCAGCAGCGCAACCTGGTGGAGCAGGTGGCCGACTTCCTGACCCAGGCCATCATCAGTCAGCACTACGCCCCCGGACAGCGCTTGTCGGAGGTGCAGTTGGCGCGCGACCTGGGCGTCAGTCGGGCACCGGTCCGCGAAGCCGCGCGCCTGCTGGAAAGTCGTGGCCTGTTGGTATCGCAACCGCGGCGCGGGTTCTTCGTGCGTGCGCTGGATGCCTCGGAGCTGACGGATGTCTTCGACCTTCGCCTCTGCCTGGAACGCCATGCCCTGTCGCGACTGGTTGGCATCTACGATGCCGAGATGGAGCTGGCCTTGCGCCGGCAGGTCGAGCTCATGTGCCAGGTGGCGCTCGAGGACAGCGACAGCCGCAAGATCGAGGAAGACCTGGCCTTCCATCGCATGCTGATCGCTCTCTCCGGTAACCGCCGCCTGCTCAAGGCGTTCGATGACATCTCTCATGAGCTGCGGTTGTGCATCGCGCTGATCGGCAAGACGCACGCCGATCCCGATACCATCGCCACTTCCCACTGGGCGTTACTCGACGCCTTGGCCAGCGGCGACGCCGGGCGCTGCCGCGACGCCATCGACTACCATATCGGCGTGGCGCGGGATTACGTGGTGCAGGGAATTGGCGAATGCTGATGCCAGGACCGGGGGAGACGGACGGAACGCCTGGGTCTGCCGCGAGTCAGATGCGTTAATATCGCAAGGGGGCCGACATGCTCGATACCATCCAGCGTTTCTTCCAGCAGGCGCTGTCCGAGCCGAAGCGCTCGGACGATGCCGCGCCAACCCTCGAGCGTGCCACCGCCGCCCTGCTGTGCGAGGTGGTTCGCGCCGACTACCATACCGATGAAGCCGAACTCGATGCACTGCGCCAGATGCTCCAGGACCGTTTCGGGCTGCTCGACGCCGAAGTCGATGAGCTGATGGAGCTGGCGCGCGAGGAGGCGGAGCACGCCGTCGATCACTACCAATTCGTCAGCCTCATTAAGCAGCACTACGATTACGACCAGCGCTGCGAGCTGGTGCGTATGATGTGGTCGCTGGCATTCGCCGACGGCGAATCGCACCATCTCGAGGAACATCGCATCAGGCGTCTGGCCGAGCTCCTGCATGTCAGCCACTCGGATTTCATACGCACCAAGCTGCTTGAACAAGGCAGAGCTGAATAGCGTCGCCCACCGACGCTGGCGCCTGCATCGCATGTTCTTGATCCGGCTCAGCAATCGGGCAAAAGCGGCGACGCTCCTTTCTCCGCGCTGCTAGACTGGCCGTTCGTTCCGGCGGCTGTGCCGGATGCGTCAGCGCCCAGGAGGAGTGGCATGTCTCGTGAAACCGTCGTTCTTGGAGCCGGCATGGTCGGCGTTTCCATCGCCTGGCATCTGGCCCGTCGTGGCCGATCGGTGCTGCTGGTGGACCGTCGTCCCCCCGGGCAGGAGACCTCCTACGGCAACGGCGGACTGATCCAGCGCGAGGCCGTAAGGCCCTATCCCTTTCCCCGCGAGCTGGGCAAGCTGCTCAGCGCATTGCCCAATCGTCGCGTAGACATTCGCTACCAGGTGAGTGGCATGTTGACGTATGCCGGCCCGTTGTTCGGCTACTGGCGCTACTCGGCGCCACGCCACTATGAACGTATCGTCGACCAATACGCCTCCCTGATTGCGCTCTCCACACAGGAGCACGAGCCCATGATCGAGGCCTCAGGGGCAGCCGAGCTGATCGGCAAGGAGGGCTGGCTCGAGGTGCATCGCAGAGGGGGCGAACTCGAGCGCCGCGCACTCGAGGCCGAGGACGCCGCGCGACGCTTCGGCGTTCGCCATGAGCTGCTCGATGCCCGGGGGCTGGCACAGTTGGAGCCATACCTGGGCGGCGACCTGGCCGGTGCCATTCACTGGACCAACGCCTGGAGCGTGGCCGACCCGGGTGGGCTTGTCGGGGCCTATGCCAGGAGTTTCGAACAGCAGGGCGGAGAAATCCGGCAGGCCAGCGTTCAGCGGGTGAGCCAGAACGGGCGTGGCTGGCGTATCGCTACCGATCAGGGCAGCCTCGATGCCCAGGAGGTTGTGTTGGCGCTGGGACCCTGGGCGGGAAGCTGGCTCAAGGACCTGGGTTACCGGCTGCCGACCTTTGTCAAGCGAGGTTACCACATGCACTATGGCGCCACGGAAGGGAAGCGATTACGCCACTGGATTGCAGACGCCAACATTGGCTACATTCTGGCGCCGATGCGCCCCGGCATACGCTTGACGACCGGAGCCGAGCTGGCCCGTCTCGAGGCGCCGCCGTCGCATGGGCAACTGGACGCCGCAGAACGCAAGGCCCGTGAAATCTATCCCGCCCTTGGATCCCGGCTGGAGGCGTCGCCGTGGAAGGGCGCGCGCCCCTGCCTGCCGGACATGAAGCCGATCATCGGACCGGCGCCTCGTCACAAGGGGTTGTGGCTGGCCTTCGGCCACGGCCACCAGGGGTTCACGATGGGGCCGGTAACGGGACGGCTGATGGCGGAAATGATGGAAGGGGAGGAGACGGCAGTCGACATGACGCCGTTTCGCGCCGATCGTTTCTAACCTGTCCGGGTCAGGGGCGGTTGCGTCGCCGGCGCCATTGATGATGGATGAACTTGATGACCAGGGTCATCACGTAGACCACCCAGCCGGCGGTGGCCAACACATTGAACAGCAGCATTTTCTGCTGGCCGCTCATGGGGGCGACCAGCGTCTCGATGAGCGCACCCAGCAGCAGCACCAGCGCCATGGGCAGGGCCAGAATGTGCATCCACATCTCGGTGCGGCGCTTGCGTACGTGATAGCGGCTCAGGTGGATGCGGAAGGGACGGTGCATGAAGCTGACCAGGATCATGGCCCCTAGCGCGAGCATGGCGGCCAGGGTGGGCTCGATACTGTCCATTCTGGCCGAAATACTGATCGACCAGTAGAAAACGATCCACATCAAGCCAGCCAGGATGGCGACGATGTCAGCGTAGTGGCGAACGCGAGGCATTGGCAGCGTCTCTTTCGATAATCGGCGTCGATGATACGGCATATCGGAGCGCGATGCTGCCGCGGGAGGCCACACGGGTGTTCGTCGCGAATCCGTCGTGCGAACAGGTCGCCGGCGCTGCCTTCCGGTATACTCTGGCGTCGACTCTCTTGCTGAACGACAGGACATGCCGTGACCGCTATCACCCTGACCCGACCCGACGACTGGCACCTTCATCTGCGCGACGGCGAAGCGCTCGCGGCCGTGGTACCTGCGAGCGCCCGCCAGATGGGGCGGGCGATTGTCATGCCCAACCTGAGGCCGCCGGTCACCACCACCGAGCTGGCTCGGGATTATCGTGAGCGGATCCTGGCGGCGCGACCTGAGGGGGCTTCGTTCGAACCTCTGATGACACTTTATCTCACCGACAATACACCAGCCGAGGAGATCGAGCGCGCCGTCGCCAGTGGCCTGGTTCACGCGGTAAAGCTGTATCCGGCGGGCGCGACGACCAATTCCGATTCCGGGGTCACCGACCTGGCCCGCTGCGACGCGGCGATCGCCGCCATGGCGCGTCTCGGCTTGCCGCTGCTGGTTCATGGCGAGGTCACCGATGCCGAGATCGATATCTTCGATCGCGAAGCGGTATTCATCGAGCGGGTGATGAAGCCGCTCCTCGAGCGGCATCCCGAACTCAAGGTGGTGTTCGAGCACATCACCACGAGCGATGCGGCGGAGTTCGTCGCCCAGGCGCCTGCCAACGTGGCGGCGACGATTACCGCTCACCACTTGTTGTTCAACCGCAACCACATGCTCGTCGGCGGCATCCGCCCGCATTACTACTGCCTGCCGATCCTCAAGCGCGAGCGGCATCGTGAGGCGCTGCTCGCGGCCGCCACCTCGGGCAGCGCCAAGTTCTTCCTGGGCACCGACAGTGCTCCACATGCCCAGGGTGACAAGGAGTCGGCCTGCGGCTGTGCCGGTGCCTACACCGCGCCGGCGGCGATCGAATTCTATGCCACCGCCTTCGAGCAGGCCGGGGCACTGGACCGCCTGGAAGGCTTTGCCAGTCATTTCGGGCCCGACTTCTACGGCTTGCCACGCAACGCCGACACCATCACCCTGGTGCGCGAGGAGTGGACGCTGCCGGCATCGCTGCCCTATGCCGGTGGGCAGCGCATCGTGCCGCTGCAGGCCGGTGAGAAGCTGGCCTGGAAATTACGCGACTAGGCAAAGCGCAGCCGAACGACGAAGGCCGCCTGACGGCGGCCGTCTCCCTTGGCGGAAGGATCGACGTGGATTTTCAGCCAGCTTCGAGTTCGACGCCGGGCTGAGGCGTGGCCTCGGCCAGGCGCGCGACCATGCGCTCGACCATGCGTGCCGAGTGAGCGGCGGCCTTTTCCAGAAATTGCTCGAACGATAGATGATTGTCGCCACCGCCTGCGATGTCGGACAGCGAGCGGACGACCACGAACGGGCAGCCATACAGATGGCAGGTCTGGGCAATGGCAGCGGCTTCCATTTCGGCGGCGAGCATGGTCGGGAAGCGCGAGCGGGTCCTGGTGACCAGTTCCGGGCAGGCCATGAAGACATCCCCGGTCGCGATCAGGCCCTCCACCACCTTGACTTCGCCCAGTGCCTCGACGCACTCGCGAGCGAGGGTGACGAGACGCGCGTCGGGCAGATAGGCCGCGGGCATCTGAGGCACCTGGCCGTGTTCGTAGCCGAATACCACGGCATCGACGTCGTGGTGGCGCACCTCGCTGGACACCACGACGTCACCGATCTCCAGTCCTTCACCGAAGCCGCCGGCAGAGCCGGTATTGATGATCGCCTCGGGCCGGTAGACATCGAGCAGCAGGGTGGTGCCGATGGCGGCATTGACCTTGCCTATGCCCGATTGCAGGATCACCACGTCGACACCGTGCAGCTGGCCGTGATGGAAGGTACAGCCCACATGGGTGCGTGTGCGGCGTTCTTTCAGCAGGGAGGCGAGATACTCCACCTCTTGCGCCATGGCGCCAATGATACCGATACGTCTCATCTTGTCTTGCGCTCTCCAGTCAGCGGCGCAGGGCGCCTGCGGGCCAAGGCTCAGGCCTTTTCGGCGAAAACCTGGGTCCATTCGTCGCGCTTGGCAAGAAAATCGCGGGCGATCTGCTTGGCGCCTTCCAGGCTGTGACTCGCCGCCCAGCCGCACTGCATTTCATTGCAGGCCGGCACTTCGTTGGCCACCAGAACGTCTTCCAGGGTCTTTTGCAGCAGGTTCAGCACGTCGTTGTAATCGTCGTGGTTGATCAGCGCGACATAGAAGCCGGTCTGACAGCCCATCGGGCTGATATCGACGATGCGGTCCGAGTGGTTGCGTGAAAGTTCGGCCAGAAGGTGCTCGAGGGAGTGCAGCGCCGGCATCTCCATGTGCTCCCGGTTGGGCTGGCAGATGCGCATGTCATACTTGTGGATTCGGTCGCCGTTGAGCCCGGTCTTGATGTCAGCCAGGCGCACATAGGGGGCCTTCACCTTGGTGTGGTCAAGGTTGAAGCTTTCGACGTTCATCTTGTCGCTCATGAGCGGCCTCGCGTCAGGGGAGTAAGGAAGCGCGCATTCTAGCGGAGCAGTGCGCCCATGTCAGGCGGGTTCAAAGCAGCGCGACATCCTGTTCCATGGCATCGTGGCGCTCGGCCGCGAATAGCGTGTTCTCCAGCAGCGAGGCGACGGTCATCGGACCTACGCCGCCCGGTACCGGTGTGATCCAGGCGGCGCGCTCCGCGGCGGGGCCGAACTCCACGTCCCCCACCAGACGACCGTCTTCCTCCCGATTGATTCCCACGTCGATCACGATGGCGCCCTCGCGCACCCATTCGCCTTTGACCAGGCCCGGCTTGCCGACCGCAACGACGAGAAGCTCGGCGCGGCGTACATGCGCTTCAAGGTCGTGCGTGAAGCGGTGGCAGACCGTGGTGGTGCAGCCGGCCAGCATCAACTCCAGCGCCATCGGGCGGCCGACGATATTCGAGGCGCCGACCACGGTGGCGTCAAGGCCACGCACCTTCAGGCCGCTGGCCTGCAGCAGGGTCATGACGCCCTTGGGGGTGCATGGGCGCAGCATCGGCAGACGCTGGGCGAGCCGGCCCAGGTTGTAGGGATGAAAGCCGTCGACATCCTTGTGCGGCAGGATGCGCTCGAGAAGAGGCCGCGAATCCAGATGGGAGGGTAGCGGCAGCTGCAGCAAGATCCCATCGATGCGCGAGTCATCGTTGAGGGTATCGATCAGTTGCTCGAGCTCGTGCTGAGTGGTGTCGTTGGGCAATGCATGCTGAAAGGAGAGAATGCCGGCCTGCTCGCAGGCGCGATGCTTGTTGCTCACATAGACGTGGGAAGCGGGATCCTCGCCCACCAGTACGACGGCGAGGCCCGGGATGCGCTTGCCCTCGGTACGCCGCGCCTCGACCTGGCGGGCAACCTGCTCGCGGACCTGAGCGGCTATGGCCTTGCCATCGATGAGTTGGGCGGTCATCGTAACTCCCCTGAGTGGATGGTGTGAGCGGCGCTGGCGGCGCCGGCTGCGAATGGGCGAAGGGTGCCGATTTTCGCATGCCGTGCCGCCGAGGCAAAGCGCAAAAGCCCCGGCATGTCAGGCAACTATTGACCACAGTCGATTCTCGCGTAGAATACGCAGCGCTCGACGAGGCCCATCATAAGGGTGTCGAGGGCCGTGCAGAGGCCGGCGGGGTGTAGCGCAGTCTGGTAGCGCGCCTGCTTTGGGAGCAGGATGTCGGGGGTTCGAATCCCTCCACCCCGACCACAACCTTTTGTTTATGCTGGAAAAATGGCGAAACGGGGTTGCGGTCAGACGCCATGGAACGTAGAATGCGCCCATAGCTCAACCGGATAGAGCAACGGCCTTCTAAGCCGTAGGTTGCAGGTTCGAGTCCTGCTGGGCGTGCCATTGTGGCGCTCGCGGTGGCCTCCGGTTCGAGTGTGGCGTATCAGTGTCGTGTCGATATGGTGGATGTAGCTCAGTGGTAGAGCCCCGGATTGTGGCTCCGGTGGTCGTGGGTTCGATCCCCATCATCCACCCCATTGCAACTTGACTCTCGTCCGAGTCGTACTCTCATCCGCCAGCCGAAGCCTTCGAGTGACCATGCCGTCAGGGTGTCGTCTGGGTGCGTTGGTGACTACACCAATCCCTCTCGAGGCGGCTGAGGCATAACAGCAAGTTCTCCCTGCGCCCTTGTAAAATGCCCGTGCGCCCCAATCCTTGAGGCGTAACGCTTGCCAGCGTAAGGCGGGATTCTTAGAATCTCTCTTTTACATTCACGCTTCCCAAGAACGCCCCCAGTCGGTAGAGGACCATTCATGCAAGTTTCCGTCGAAACGACCTCCCAGATCGAGCGCCGCGTCACGTTTCAGGTGCCGGCCGCCGAGGTCGACGAGGCCGTCGAGGCCCGCCTCAAGGACACGGCGAAAAATATTCGCCTCAACGGCTTTCGCAAGGGCCGGGTACCCATGTCCGTGGTGCGCCAACGTTACGGTCGCGGCGTGCGCGACGAGGTCGTGGGCGAGCTGATGCGTGAGCGCTACGTGCGTGCGATCACCGAACAGAATCTCAATCCGGCAGGTTTCCCGAGCATCGAGCCCACGGTAGACGAGGCGGGCAGGGATCTGGAGTTCGTGGCCTCCCTGGAGATCTATCCCGAGATCGAGCTTGCCTCGATCGAAGGCACCGAGGTCGAGCGGCCGGTCGTCGAGGTCAGCGATGCCGACCTCGAAGAGATGGTCGAGACCCTGCGCAAGCAGAATGCTGCCTGGGAAGAGGTCGACCGCGCCGCTGAAGAGGGCGACCAGGTCAAGATCGATTTCCAGGGCTTCCTCGGCGACGAGCCTTTCGAGGGCGGTAGTGCCGAAGGCCATGAGTTGGTGCTGGGTTCCGGTAACTTCATTCCCGGCTTCGAAGATCAGCTCGTCGGGGCCAAGGCGGGCGAGGAGAAGGAGATCAAGGTCACCTTCCCCGAGGACTACCAGGCTGAGCACCTGGCCGGTCAGGAAGCGACCTTCAAGGTCAAGGTGCACGCCGTCAAGGGTCAGGCCCTGCCGGAAGTCGACGAGGAGTTCATCAAGCGCTTCGGCGTCGAGGATGGCGACGTCGAGAAGTTCCGCGCCGAAGTCAGGAAGAACATGGCGCGCGAAGCCAAGCAGGCTGTCGACAATCGCGTCAAGCAGCAGGTTCTCGAGGCGCTGAAGAAGGCCAATGACATTCCGGTGCCTCAGGCGCTCGTCCAGCAGGAAACCGATGCGCTCAAGCGCCAGGCGGCCCAGCAGTTCGGCCTGGGCGAGGATTTTGACGTTTCCCAGCTGCCCAACGAGCTGTTCGCCGAGCAGGCCAAAAGCCGCGTGCAGGTCGGTCTATTGCTGGCCGAGGTGATCAAGGCCAACGAGCTGGATGCCACCGACGACGAGATCCGTGCCAAGGTCGAGGAACTGGCCGAGCAGTATCAGGATCCGCAGGAAGTCATCGATTACTACATGGGCAACAATCAGCTCAAGACTCAGGTCAAGTCGGCTATCCTCGAGGAGAAGGCTGTCGACAAGCTGCTGGAGCAAGCCAACGTCAAGGACGTTGAGATGAGCTACCAGCAGGCGCTGGCCGCCGCCCAGCAGGGCGAGCAGGCCGACGAGAGCGAGGCCGAGGAAGGCGAGCAAGAAGCCAACAGCTGATTCGGCGGCGAATCCGTCCCTGCCGGTTGCCGAGGAGGCGGCCGGCAGGAGGGGAGCGCTTCCATTCATCGGATGCAAGGACATCACACAGATGAGCAACGAGTTCGAGACCCGAAACGCCGGCGGCCTGGTGCCGATGGTAGTAGAGCAAAGCGCGCGAGGCGAGCGGGCCTACGACATCTACTCCAGGCTGCTGAAGGAGCGTGTGATCTTCCTGGTGGGACCGGTGGAAGACCACATGGCCAACCTGATCGTGGCACAGCTGCTGTTTCTTGAATCCGAAAACCCGGACAAGGACATCCATCTCTACATCAACTCGCCAGGCGGCGCGGTGACTGCCGGCATGGCGATCTACGATACCATGCAGTTCATCAAGCCCGACGTTTCGACGGTGTGCATCGGCCAGGCGGCCAGCATGGGGGCGCTGTTACTGGCGGGCGGTGCTGCCGGCAAGCGCTACTCGCTGCCCCATTCGCGCATGATGATTCACCAGCCGCTGGGTGGCTACCAGGGCCAGGCGGCGGACATCGAGATTCATACCCGGGAAATCCTCGGTATCCGCGACAAGCTCAACCGTATCCTTGCCCACCATACCGGACAGGACATCGAGACGATTGCCCGGGATACGGATCGCGACAATTTCATGAGCGGCACGCAGGCAGTGGAATACGGTCTGGTCGATGCTGTACTGGATAAGCGCCCCACATCCTGATAGCGTGAATTCAGGTACGCTTCATATACGTGATAAGCGGCGGCCGGCCCGGCCGCCGAAGTGACAGAGGTACGCGAATGGCCGACGGCAAAGGCAAGGACGAAGGTGGCAAGCTGCTCTATTGCTCGTTCTGTGGCAAGAATCAGAACGAGGTACGCAAGCTGATTGCCGGCCCGTCCGTTTATATCTGCGACGAGTGTGTCGACCTGTGCAACGACATCATTCGCGAGGAAGTTCTCGATGCCGATGCCGAGAGCGATGAGGAGCGTCTACCCGTTCCCCGCGAGATTCGTCGCACCCTGGACGAATACGTCATCGGTCAGGACCGCGCCAAGACGGTGCTGTCCGTAGCCGTCTACAACCACTACAAGCGTCTTCGTGCCGGCATCAAGGGTGACGACGTCGAGCTCGGCAAGTCCAATATTCTGTTGATCGGTCCCACCGGCAGCGGCAAGACCCTGCTGGCCGAGACCATGGCGCGTCTGCTCAATGTGCCCTTCACCATCGCCGACGCCACCACGCTCACCGAAGCGGGCTATGTGGGCGAGGATGTCGAGAACATCATCCAGAAGCTGCTGCAGAAATGCGACTACGATGTGGAGAAGGCCCAGCGTGGCATCGTCTATATCGATGAGATCGACAAGATCTCGCGCAAGTCCGACAATCCCTCGATTACCCGCGACGTCTCTGGCGAGGGTGTACAGCAGGCGCTGCTGAAACTCATCGAGGGCACCACGGCCTCGGTCCCGCCGCAGGGCGGGCGCAAGCACCCCCAGCAGGAGTTCCTGCAGGTCGATACCGGCAATATCCTGTTCATCGTGGGCGGTGCCTTCGCCGGTCTTGACAAGGTCATCCGCGACCGCGCCGAGAAGGGCGGCATCGGCTTCAGTGCCGAGGTGAAGAGCAAGGACGAGACCAAGGGCGTGGGTGACCTGCTTGCCGACGTCGAGCCGGAGGATCTGGTCAAGTTCGGCCTGATACCCGAGTTCGTCGGCCGCCTGCCGGTCATCGCCACGCTCACCGAGCTCAGCGAGGAGGCGCTGATCCAGATTCTCACCGAGCCCAAGAATTCGCTGGTCAAGCAGTACGCCCGGCTGTTCGATATGGAGGGCGTTGAGCTGGAGTTCCGTGAGGATGCCCTGCGTGCCGTCGCCAAGAAGGCCATGGCGCGCAAGACCGGCGCCCGCGGGTTGCGCTCCATTCTCGAGTCGGTGTTGCTCGACACCATGTACGAGATTCCATCCATGGAGGGGGTGTCCAAGGTGGTCATCGATGCGTCGGTCATCGCCGGCGACAGCGAGCCCTTGCTGATCTATTCACAGCAGGACCAGAGGGTCGACGGAACCGACGGTTGAGGTTGGGCGGCTCGTGCCGTCACGCCCATGACGAAAAGGGGTCGCTCGGGCGGCCCCTTTCCCGTTAGTCATGGCCCCTTGCAAAGCGGGCTCCAAGCCCCCACTCCCTCTGTATCCACCGATTTCTGTTTTGAGGAACGTCTGCGATGCAGCAGAACGCCGTTCAGACCTTGAGTCTGCCCCTGTTGCCACTGCGCGATGTGGTCGTCTATCCGCAGATGGTGATTCCCCTGTTCGTCGGTCGCGAGAAGTCGATCCAGGCACTGGATGCTGCCATGGCCGCCGACAAGCGCGTGCTGCTGGTAGCCCAGCGGGAAGCCGGGCAGGACGACCCCGGTACCGAGGATCTCTTCACCATCGGCACCGTGGCCGAGATCATGCAGCTATTGAAGCTACCGGACGGGACCGTCAAGGTGCTGATCGAGGGGGTCTCTCGCGCCAACCTGCGCGAGGTACACCATGCCGATCAGGGCCACAGCATGGCCGATGCGGTGCTGCGTGACAGCGAGCCATTGACCGAGCGTGAGCAGGAGGCGCTCGTCCGGGTACTGCTCAACCAGTTCGAGCAGTACGTCAAGCTTTCCAAGAAGGTACCCAACGAAGTCCTCAACTCGCTATCAGGTATTGAGGACCCGAGCCGTCTGGTCGACACCATCTGCGCTCACCTGTCGCTAAAGATCCAGGACAAGCAGCAGCTGCTCGAGATGGATCGCGTACGTGATCGCATCGAACACCTGATGGCGCTGATCGAATCGGAGATCGATCTGCTGCAGGTGGAGAAGCGCATTCGCTCTCGGGTCAAGGACCAGATGGAGAAGTCGCAGCGCGAGTATTACCTCAACGAGCAGATGAAGGCCATCCAGAAAGAGATGGGCGAGCTCGAGAACGTGCCCAACGAGGCCGAGAAGTACGAAGCGGCCATCGAAGAATCGGGCATGCCCAAGGAAGCTCGCGACAAGGCCCTGCAGGAGCTTGGCAAGCTCAAGATGATGTCGCCGAGTTCCGCGGAAGCCACTGTGGTGCGGTCCTACCTCGATTGGATGGTGGCGGTGCCGTGGAAGAAGCGCACCCGGGTCAAGCACGACCTGGTGCACGCCCACAAGGTGCTGGACGAGGACCACTACGGTCTCGACGAGGTCAAGGAGCGCATCCTCGAATACCTGGCCGTGCAGAAACGCGTCAAGAAGCTCAAGGGGCCCGTACTCTGCCTCGTTGGGCCGCCCGGGGTGGGCAAGACCTCGCTCGGCCAATCGATCGCACGGGCGACCAACCGCAAGTATGTCCGCCTGGCGCTCGGCGGTGTACGCGACGAGTCCGAGATTCGAGGCCATCGCCGGACCTATATTGGCTCACTGCCGGGCAAGCTGATCCAGCGCATGAGCAAGGCCGGGGTCAAGAATCCGCTGTTCCTGCTCGATGAAGTCGACAAGATCGGTATGGATCACCGCGGTGATCCTGCCTCGGCGCTGCTCGAGGTGCTCGACCCGGAACAGAACGACAAGTTCAACGACCATTACCTCGAGCTGGATTACGACCTCTCCGAGGTGATGTTCATCTGTACCGCCAACTCGATGAACATTCCCGGTCCCTTGCTGGACCGCATGGAAGTCATTCGCCTGCCCGGCTACACCGAAGACGAGAAGCTCGCCATCGCGCGGCGATACCTGGTGCCCAAGCAACTCAAGGCGACCGGATTCAAGGAGGAGGAACTGCGGTTCTCCGATGAATCGCTGCTGGAGCTGATACGCTATTACACCCGCGAAGCCGGGGTGCGTGAGCTCGAACGGCAAATCGCCAAGGTGTGTCGCAAGGTACTGCGCGAGCGCCTCGAACACGAGGGGCAGGGCGCCCAGGCTCAGGTACTGCTTGCTGCGGCTGACATCGAAACCTATGCTGGCGTGCGCCGCTATAGCTATGGCCTGGCCGACAAGGAGGATCAGGTGGGTCGCGTGACCGGACTGGCCTGGACGTCGGTAGGTGGGGAGTTGCTCAATATCGAATCGGTCGTCACTCCCGGAAAGGGGCGTATCAACAAGACCGGGTCGCTGGGCGACGTGATGAAAGAGTCCGTCAGTGCCGCCCACACCGTAGTGCGTGCTCGTGCCGCGGCACTCGGTATCGATCCTGAGCGCTTCGAGAAGGAAGACCTGCATATCCACGTGCCGGAGGGTGCCACGCCGAAAGATGGTCCCAGCGCAGGTATCGCCATGGTGACAGCCATGGTATCGGCCTACACCGGACGCCCGATACGCTGCGACCTCGCCATGACCGGTGAGGTCAATCTGCGCGGTGAGGTGATGCCTATTGGCGGTCTAAAGGAGAAATTGCTGGCGGCACGGCGCGGTGGTATAAAGATTGTGCTCATTCCGGAAGAGAACCGCCGGGACCTCAAGGAGGTACCGGACAATATCAAGGATGCGCTGGATATCCGACCAGTGCGCTGGGTCGACGAAGTACTGGAGTCGGCGCTGGTCGAAAGATCCGGCGCTGGTGGGGATGAATCGCGGACGGAAGAATCGGCTTCTTCCTCCACCATGATCAGTACGCATTAACGATAATTTCTGTGTTATGCCGGGGATAAAATCCCGGCATGGCGCGGTTTGGCGCCTCAGTTGCTTGACACCTCTTTTACAGCATTGCTATAAACTGCCAGCCATGCTGTGATCGCGTTGCCGGGCGAAAGGCCGCCGATTAGAGCCATTTTCTGAAACAGTTAAGGGGTGAAGTGTGAACAAATCCGAGCTGATCGAAGCCATCGCCGCGTCTGCCGATATTCCCAAGGCCGCTGCGTCTCGCGCACTGGATGCCATGGTCGATACCGTCACCGAGAGCCTCAAGAAAGGGGACAGCGTCTCTCTCGTCGGGTTCGGCACTTTTACGGTCAAAGAGCGCGCCGCTCGCACCGGCCGCAATCCGCAGACAGGCAAGCCGATCCAGATCAGCGCAGCCAAGGTGCCGACATTCAAGGCCGGCAAGGCGCTCAAGGACTCCGTGAACTGAGTCAACGGGTTATTTGCGCCGCATCTCGAGTACGGGATCCCGCGTCGGCAGCAAACGATCAGGCGCATCGCTCAGGCGGTGCGCCTTCTTTTTGGCAGGTTCTGGCACGGCCTGGGTGATAAGACGAGTTCCGAAGCAAGGCGGGCCCTCCTGCCATGGTCCGCAACGTCTGGCCACCGTATAATGTTGCGCCACAGCCAGCCAACCATCAGCAACCGAGGCCTGCATGCTGCAAAGTATTCGTGACCGCTCCAGGAGTTGGGGCGCCAAGATTATCGTGGGTGCCGTCGTCGTCACCATGGCGCTGTTCGGTATCGAGTCCCTGGTGGGGCTGTTCGGCGGAGGCGGCGACGAGGTTGCCCAGGTCAACGGCGAAAGCATAACGCGTCAGGAACTGGAGATGGAGGTGCAGCGCGCCATCCGCTCCGGGGAGGTACCGCCGGAGCAGGAGCGGGCCTTGCGCGGTCAGGTTCTCGAAGAAATGATCGGCGAACGCCTGATGCAGGATTTCGCCGAGGGTGGTGGTCTCTACCTTTCCGATGAACAACTCGACCACGTGATTGTGACCCTGCCCGAATTTCAGGATCAGGATGGCCGTTTCGATGCCGACCTGTTTCGCAACCGCCTGGCCGGTGCCGGTTTTACACCAACCTCCTTTCGCACCGCATTGAGGGTGGACCTCAAGCGCCAACAGCTTCAGCAGGGTCTGGCGCTCAGCGAAATCGTACTTGACGGAGAGCGCGAGACCCTGGCCGAGCTACAGCGGCAAGTTCGTAGCTTCCGCTACCATACGCTGAGCGCCGAAGAACTTGACGAGCCCGTCCAGGTCAGCGAACAGGAGCTTCAGGTCTACTATGAGGAAAATAGCGAGCGCTACCAGCGGCCCGAGCAGGTGCGTCTGGAGTACGTGGTCGTCGACCGTGAGAAGATGGCCGAGCAAGTCGAGGTAAGCGAGGACGCATTGCGTCAGGAGTGGCAGGAGCGGGGGCGCGATGCCGATCGGCGTGTGTCGCATATCATGGCGACATTTGGCGACGAGCGCTCCCGCGACGACGCCATCGAGCGACTGGAAGAGGTTCGGGAGCGCCTTGCTGAGGGCGACACCTTCGATGAGCTGGCCCTCCAATACTCGGAAGATCCCTCCACCGCCGAGCAAGGAGGCGATCTCGGCGTGATCAGCCGCGGCTTCTTCGGTGATGCGTTTGACGAATCGGCTTTTGCGCTCGCGCCTGGTCAGGTATCGGGCATCGTGGAAACCGAAAATGGCCTTCACCTGATCAAGGTGACGGAGCTGGACCAGCCTTCCTTCGAAGAGATTCGCGATGAGCTGGCCCGTGAGTTGGGGCTGGAACAGGTAACGGGAGAGTTCAATCGTCGCGTGCAGGAACTGATCGACGAGAGTTTCGCCGCCGATGACCTGGCCAGTGTCGCCGAAAGCCTCGAGCTCGAACTGCATGAGAGTGATTGGGTCTCTCGTGACGGGGGCTCGGGCGTCCTTTCCGAGCCAGGGGTGATGAGTGAGGCGTTCAGCGAGGATGTCCTTGTCGAAGGCTTCAATAGCGAGGTCATCGAGCTCGACGCGGATCGCCGCATGGTGCTGCGCGTTGCCGACCATCGCGAAGCGACCGTACTCCCGCTCGACGAAGTGCGGGACCAAGTGGCGCAAGCCGTCGAGCAGCGCAAGCAGCGCGAAGCACTTCTCGACGTGGCGCGTGAGCGAATCGAGCGACTGCGTTCGGGTGAAGACCTTGAGCTTGAATGGCATCAGGTCGAGCAGGCGACTCGGCAGCAGGGCGATGCGCCAGGCGCTGTGCTACGAGCGGCTTTCAGGCTTCCGCATCCTGAAGCAGGCGAGGCTGTCTTCGGCTATGCCAGCGATGGCGAGCGAATCCACCTGATCGCCCTGGATAGCGTCGAAGCCGGTGAGGCTGACGAACAGACGGAAGCCTTCGTGGCGCGAATGACCGATCAGCTACGCGCTCAGGCGGCTATTCAAGGTTTACGCAGCCATTTGCGTGAGACGGCCGAGATCGAACGACGCTGAACTTGGCTTCGTGTGATCTCGAGTCGATAGAAAAGGGGGCATGCCCCCTTTTCTATCAAAGTGGTTTTATACCGTTATCTTGCTTCACTGTTATTTCGCTCATGGGAAATCAGGGGGAAGGTAATGCGCGCCATGTGTTACTCTATAACAATTATTCCCGGCAGGAGTGATTATGCGCACGGCACCCCTCGCATCTATACCCGTGCACCTGTTCAGTGGCTTTCTTGGTAGCGGCAAGACCACGCTCATACGCCGTTTGATCGAGCACAAGCCGCCGCATGAGCGTTGGGCGATAGTGATCAATGAGTTCGGTCAGATCGGCATCGACCAGGCCATGTTCGAGATGCGCGATGACGTCATCGTCAAGGGGCTCCCGGGAGGCTGTCTCTGTTGTCAGCTCGCTTTCGTTCTACAGGCTACCCTGGTCAACCTGCTGCACCGCTACCGGCCTGATCGACTCATTGTCGAACCTTCGGGGCTCGGGCATCCTGCCGGCCTGGTCGATGTGCTGCGCAGCGAGGCTTTCGCAGACATTCTCGAGATACGAGACGTCATCGTGCTGCTCGATCCTGCTCGGCTCGACGACCCTCGTGCGCGAGAGCACGAGACGTTCAACGATCAATTGGCCATGGCCGATGCCGTCGCGTTGACGATGAGCGATCTTGCCAGCAGCGACCAGCTGGCAGCCGCCCGGACTTTTGTGGGTGAGCTTTGGCCGCGCAAGAAATGGGTGGCCGAGGCTCCCCACGGTGCGCTGCCGATAGCGTTGCTTCTCGAGAGCGGCCATCACCGGGAAGACACGGCTTACCGAGGAAACGGCGATCACGATGCGCTTCGCGACAAGGCGCAGCAGGTCGTGATGCTGGAGGAATTCACCCGGACCATGCCGGCGCCGGGCAAACCCTTGCAGGAGAGTCAGCGGGCGCTAGGCTACGATTCCCTGGGCTGGCGCTGGCATCCGCAGGACATCTTCGATCTCGACCGTCTGACCCGGGTACTGGATCGCATGCCGGTGGGGCTGCGTATGAAGGGGATCCTGCATACGAATGCTGGCTGGAAGCTCTACAATCGTGGGCAAGGTTCGGCCAGCCTTGCCCCAAGCGCCTGGCGCAAGGACTCACGTCTGGAGGTGATCGGTGCTCGGGGCATGCCGCCTGCCGCGGAGCTGCTGGAGGCGCTCCAGGCGTGTTGCATCGACCAGGACGTCGGTAACGTGCCGCCCTGAAGAGGGCTAGAGCGCGATCTCGCGCAGTACCGGGTTGCCGTCTGGGCCGATCTCGACTTCCCACCCCCTGCCGGGTTGCCAGTCTCCCAGCACGATACGCCGGGCAGGTTGATCGTCGACCTCGATATCGTGAACGTCAGGGCGGTGGGTGTGGCCGTGGATCAGTGTCGTGACACCGTGGTCGCGCATGACGCGTACCACTTCCTCGGGCGTGACATCCATGATGTCTTCGGCCTTGTTCGAATTCGCTTCGCCCGACTGCTGCCGAAGCGAGGCAGCCAGCTGGATGCGGTCGGCCAGCGGCATGGCCAGCACCTGCTCCTGCCAAGCCGGGTTGCGTGCCTGGCTGCGAAAGGCCATGTAGGCTTCATCCTGGGTGCACAGACTGTCGCCATGCATGAGCAGGACCGGCTCGTCGGCGAAGCGAAGCACGGCCGGGTCGGTCAGCAGTTTCGCACCGGCGGCGGCAGCGAAGCGATGGCCGAGGAGAAAATCGCGATTGCCATGCATCAGATAGATGGCGGTGCCCTCGTCGGCCAGGTGGCGCAGCGCAGTGGCTGCCCGTATCGCGAGAGCGGCATTGCCGCTGGGGTCGCGGTCGGCATGATCGAGCAGGTCATCGCCGATCCAGGCTTCGAAGAAGTCACCCAGGATATAGAGCGCATCGGCGCCATGCGCGCGCTTGTCGAGCCAGTCGAGGAAGCCTTCGGTGACGTCGGGCGCGCCAGGATGCAGATGCAGGTCGGAGATCAGCAGGGTAATGCTCATGGCCGTGTCTCGTGGGTTCGGGTCGAACGAAAGGGGCTCGCACGGAACCTCGCGGCTGTACGCCCGTGCTTCGGGCGTACAGGGCAGGGCAAGTCAGCTGTCGCTGGGCTCGTCCTTGATATAGGCCCGCTTGATGAGCACGTCCTCCGCCGGGACATCGGCATGCATGCCTCGACGTGTGGTGTCCACCGCCGTGATCCGCTCGACCACGTCCATGCCATCGACCACCTCGCCGAACACGCAGTAACCCCAGCCCTGGATCGACTTGCCGCTATGATTCAGGAAGTCGTTGTCGGCCACGTTGATGAAGAATTGCGCGGTGGCGGAGTGTGGGTCCTGGGTGCGAGCCATGGCCAGGGTGCCGGTCTGATTTTTCAGGCCGTTGTCGGCTTCGTTCTCGATCGGGTCGCGGGTTGGCTTCTGGTTGAAGTCCTGGTCGAAGCCGCCTCCCTGGATCATGAAGCCCGGTATAACGCGATGGAAGAGCGTGCCGTCGTAGTGTCCATTGCGCACATACTGCTCAAAGTTGGCAGAAGTCTTGGGCGCCTGGTCGTGATTGAGGGCAATGGCGATGTCGCCGAAGCTGGTCTCGAGAATGATCATCGAAGTTTTCCTGTTCGAAAGGAGCGCGCCTTGGCGCCGTGCATGGGCGTGGCGTTATAATAGCGGTTTTGCATCGATGCGCGAAGCGCGACGGAGCCTTCGTTATCCGAGCTCCTTCCGGACTCGCCACTCAACCAGAGGTTTGTCGCAACCCCATGACCACCGAAAACGCCAGTGCGCCGAATTTCATCCGCAACCAGATTCTTGACGAAATAGAGGCCGGTCGCGTCGACAAGGTCGTCACCCGCTTTCCGCCGGAGCCCAACGGCTTCCTGCACATCGGTCACGCCAAGTCGATCTGCCTGAACTTCGGTCTGGCCGAGATGTTCGGTGGGGATTGTCATCTTCGCTTCGACGACACCAACCCGGCCAAGGAGGAGCAGGCCTATATCGATGCCATCAAGGCGGATGTCAGCTGGCTTGGCTTCGAGTGGGCGGGAGCGGTGCGCTATGCCTCGGACTATTTCGATCAGCTCTACGCCTGGGCGCAGCACCTGATCCGCGAAGGCAAGGCCTACGTCGACGACCTTTCGCCCGAGGAGATTCGCGAATACCGCGGTACCCTGACGGAACCGGGCCGCCCCAGCCCCTGGCGCGAGCGCAGCGTCGACGAGAACCTCGACCTGCTCGAGCGCATGCGCGCCGGGGAGTTCAAGGAAGGCGAGAAGGTGCTGCGGGCCAAGATCGACATGGCCTCGCCCAACATCAACCTGCGCGACCCGATCCTCTACCGTATCCGCCACGCCCACCATCACCAGACCGGCGACAAGTGGAAGATCTATCCCTCCTATGACTTCACCCACGGTCAGTCGGATGCCATCGAGGGCGTGACCCATTCGGTCTGCACGCTCGAGTTCGAGGATCATCGTCCGCTCTACGAGTGGTTCCTGGACAACCTGCCGGTCCCGGCCAGGCCGCGCCAGATCGAGTTCGCGCGCCTCAACCTCAACTACACCCTTACCTCAAAGCGCAAGCTCAAGCTGCTGGTGGACGAGGGCATCGTCGACGGATGGGACGACCCGCGCATGCCGACCATTTCGGGCATGCGCCGGCGGGGCTATACGCCTGCCTCGATTCGCAAGTTCTGCGATATGATCGGCGTGACCCGAGCCGATGGCGGCCTGGTCGACATCGCCATGCTCTATCACGCCATCCGTTCCGATCTGGAGGACAACGCACCGCGCGCCATGTGCGTGTTGAATCCCCTGAAGGTGGTGCTGACCAACGTCGCCGAGGATCACGAGGAGATCTACCCGGTGCCTGGCCACCCGGCGCGCGACGACATGCCCGTGCGCCAGGTGCCGTTCAACCGAGAGGTCTATATCGACCGGGACGACTTCATGGAGGAGCCGCCCAAGAAGTTCTTCCGCCTGGCACCGGGCCAGGAGGTGCGACTGCGCAACTCCTACGTGATCCGCTGCGACGAGGTGGTGAAGGACGACGCCGGCGAGATCGTTGAACTGCGTTGCTCGGTCGATTTCGACACCCTGGGCAAGAACCCGGAGGGTCGCAAGGTAAAGGGCGTGATTCACTGGGTCAGCGCAACCCATGCGGTGCCGATGGAGGTGCGCCTCTACGATAACCTGTTCCTGGTCGAGCAGCCCGACAAGGATAGGGACGCCGATTTCCTCGAGCACCTCAACCCCGATTCGCTGCAGATCTGCCAGGCCATGGGCGAGCCAAGCCTCGCCGACGCGGCGGCCGAATCTCGCTTCCAGTTCGAGCGTGTCGGTTACTTCTGTGCCGACCGTCACGCCTGCCGTGACGGCAAGCTGGTATTCAATCGCACGGTCGGGCTGAAGGACAGCTGGGCTCGAATCCAGAAGAAAGACGGTCAGAAGAAGGGCTGACATGCAGATCTACAACACGCTGACGCGACGCAAGGAGCCGTTCACGCCGATCGAGCCGGGCAGGGTTCGGATGTATGTCTGCGGCATGACCGTCTACGACTTTTGCCACCTGGGCCATGCCCGGGTGATGGTGGCGTTCGACGTGGTGACCCGTTATCTGCGCTGGCGCGGTTATGACGTCACCTACGTTCGCAACATTACCGACATCGACGACAAGATCCTCAAGCGTGCCGACGAGAACGGCGAAAGCATCGCCGCGCTCACCGAGCGCATGATCGCCGCCATGCAAGAGGACGAAGCCCGCCTGGGTGTGAAGCGACCGGACCGCGAGCCGCGTGCCACGGGACATGTCGACGAAATCGTCGCCATGATCGAGACCCTGATCGACAAGGGCTATGCCTACCCGTCCGGCAATGGCGACGTCTATTACCGGGTGCGCAAGTTCGAAGGCTACGGCAAGCTCAACAACCGCAACCCCGACGAGATGCGCGCCGGCGCCCGGGTGGAGGTCGACGAGCACAAGGAGGATCCGCTCGATTTCGTGCTGTGGAAGGCCGCCAAGCCGGGTGAGGCGAGCTGGCCCTCGCCCTGGGGCGAGGGGCGCCCCGGCTGGCACATCGAATGTTCGGCAATGTCGACCTCCTGCCTGGGCGACACCTTCGACATCCATGGCGGCGGCCCGGACCTGACATTCCCCCACCACGAGAACGAAATCGCACAGTCCGAGGCGGCCACCGGCAAGCCTTACGTGAATACCTGGATGCACGCCGGTGCCGTACGGGTCAACCAGGAGAAAATGTCCAAGTCGCTGGGCAACTTCTTCACCATTCGCGAGGTGCTCGAGGTTCACGACCCGGAAGTGGTGCGCTACCTGCTGGTGGCGAGCCACTATCGCAGCCCGATCAACTACGCGCCGGATTCCCTGGCCGAGGCGCGCCGGTCGTTGGAGCGGTTCTATACCGCGCTCGAGGGCCTGCCGCGTGAGAGCGGGGAAGGGGGCAACAACGATCAAGTGGATGGCCGCTTCGCCCAACGCTTCACGGCTGCCATGGATGACGACTTCAATACCCCGGAGGCACTCTCGGTGCTGTTCGAGCTGGCGCGTGAGCTGAACCGGGCCAAGAAGGAGGCGCCCACCCAGGCGCCGGTGCTCGCCGCAGAATTGCGCCGCCTGGGTGATGTGCTGGGCCTGTTCGGCCAGTCGCCCGAAGCCTTCCTCAAGGGCGACCAGGCGGCGTTGCCCGTGTCCGAAGCCGAGATCGAAGCGCGCATCGCACAGCGAGCCGAGGCCAAGAAGGCCAGGAATTTCGCCACGGCGGATGCCATCCGTGACGAGCTTGCCGCGCTCGGCATCGTTCTCAAGGACTCACGCGAAGGTACGAGCTGGATCTTCGAATCCCCCCGGCAGTAAACGGACGCTTCCCCATGTCGCCCGGCCTTGGCCGGGCGATTGCGGTTCAGGCGCTCGTTCCGGGGCGTGGCGGTAGCGGGATCTGCCGCGGCCAGCTGTCGTCTACTATGAACAGGCGTCGGCGACTGTCGTCTGGTGCGGTGGGGTTGAGCAGCGCGATCTGTACCGGGGTGGCCGGGCCGGCAAAGTGGTCTGCCAGACGCGCCTCGAGTTGATGAAGCGGCACAAAGGCTTCGTCACGCGGCAGGGCCAACCAGTGCGGCTTGGCGAGCCAGGCGGCTCGGGTATGGCGTGCCAGGCCGTCGCGCAGACGCTGCCAGTCGTGCCAGCGCAACCAGTGGCCGCGCAGGTGCCCGGAAGCCGCTTCGCGTGGTGCGGGCATGGCCAACGGCCAGGGGTAGAAAAGCACGCCAGGTATCGCCAGCTGTCGCTCGATGGCGATGTCGGGGCTGGGACCGATATCGCGTGGCTGGGTATGTTGGCGGATCGTCTGGCGAGTTTCGGCACGCTCGGTCAGCCGTAGCTGGTGGCGATCCAGGTGCTCTCGCTTGGTGGCGAGGCTGTCGGCGCCACCGGGACCTATCCAGCGTGCCTGGTCGCGTATCGATCCGGGACCTTCGGGCAGGCCGAGGTAGAACTTGATGGCGACTTCGAGATGTATGGGAGTGGGCTCGCTGCGTCGGCGATAGAGCAGGTCGAGTTCGCCCAGGGTGCGTTTGCCCTCGTGTATCCTGAGATTGCTGGCGAGCAGGCGAGTGTGTGGGGCGGAGTCGAGCAGAAACTGCCACAGACGTTCGTGATAATGGCCCATTCGCTTGGCGACGGTATCGCCTACGCGTCGCTCCAGTCCCTGCGGGTTGGCTTCCAGCGCCGCCAGGTAGCGACGCAGGGGCTCATTCTCCTCCAGGCCCAGGTCGCTGCGCGTGGGTCGGCCCGGCCATGGCGTCGCGATCAGGTCGGGAGCCAGGACGATCCACGCCAGGTCGCGAACCAGCGGGTGGTGGCAAGGCGCGAGCAGGGCGGCATCATCCTCGGCCATGGCGTGGAGGCTCCGCGTTGAGATCGGGTCTGACAGCCAAACTGTACACGCCTTATACTCTAATCACATTCACAACGGATGGTGTTGAACATGAAACGCTCCTTGTCCCTGGCGAGCCTATTCGTCGGTTCGTTGCTCCTCGCTGCCGGCACGCAGGCCAGCGATACGGTGACCGTGTCCTCCAAGATCGACACCGAAGGCTCGGTGCTGGGCCAGCTGATTCTCCAGCGCCTGCAGCAGGGGGGTATCGAAACCGAAGATCGATTGCAGCTGGGTGCCACGAATATCGTTCGTGAAGCGCTGCTTAACGGTGAGATCGACCTCTATCCGGAATATACGGGCAACGGCGCCTTCTTCTTCGATATGACCGATAGCGACGTCTGGCACGATGCCGAGCGAGCGTTCGAGACGGTACGTGAACGGGATGCCGAAAACGATCTTGTATGGCTGACCCCCGCGGAGGCCAACAACACTTGGGCAATGAGCGTTCGTGAAGATCTGGCTGACGAGCATGGCTTGGAAACCCTGGAAGATCTGGCCGACTACCTCAACGAGGGCGGTGAGTTCAAGTTTGCCGCCAGCGCAGAGTTCGTCGAATCAGATCAGGCCCTCCCGGCTTTCCAGGAGGCCTATGGCTTCGAGCTGTCGTCAGAGCAGTTGCTGGTGCTGTCGGGTGGCAATACGGCCGCTACCATGCGTGCCGCCGCCCAGCAGACCAGCGGTGTGAATGCCGCCATGACCTACGGTACCGATGGCGGGCTTGGCGCGCTCGGCCTGGTCGTGCTGGAAGACACACTCGGCGTGCAACCGGTCTATCAGCCGGCGCCTGTGGTGCGCCAGGAAGTGCTCGATGCCCATCCACAGATCGCCGAGCTCCTCGAGCCCTTGTTCCGCTCTCTCGACCTCGAGACCCTGCAGGAACTCAACGGACAGGTCGCAGTCGATGGGCGGGACCCGCGCGAGGTCGCCGAGGATTACCTGTCCGAGCTGCAGGACTGAGGCGTGGGTGAAGGCAGCCGAATACCCAACTGGGTCCTGCTGAGCCTGATGCTGGCGTGCTTGACCGTGTGGCTGCTGCTGGATGCCGTCAGTGTCGCCCCCAACCGGATCGTACCCGGCTCACCCTACTCGGCGCTCCAGGTGATGGGCGGTTGGCCGGCCGTGTTGATGATGGTTCCCATGCTCGCCGTGGCGGTGCTCTCCTGGCGGCCCAATCGACAAGGGCTCAAATCGTCGCTGGCCGCCGTCGTTGCCCTGCTGGTACTGGTGCCGCTATGGCTGTCGGCAGCGACGGTAACCCTGGTGGAGCCCGACATGGCTCAGGCGCGAGTGGGGATCGGCCGCGCGCTGTGGTTGCTGCTGTTCCTGCTGCTGCTGGCCGTGATCGAACTGCGTACCCGGCTCGGTCTGTCGCGTCCGCTGACGTGGCTGCTGCTGGTGCCGGTGGTTTCGAGCTGGTGGCTGGCGCTCTCGCTATGGCTGGAGCCGCTGGCGCTGCAGCGCGAGTACCAGACCCGCAGCGAACAGTTCGTGAGTGCCTTGGGGACCCATCTCGCGCTGGTCGGCGCGGCTGTCGGTGCCAGCCTGATTTTGGCTGCGCTGCTGGTGCTGGTCATGCGGCGTCATCCTGGCGTGCGCCGTGCCGGGTTCGGCGTGCTCAATTTCCTCCAGACCATTCCCAGCCTGGCGCTGTTCGGTCTGCTGCTGGCGCCGCTCGCCTGGGTCGGCTCGCACGTCGAGTGGCTTGGGGAGATCGGCGTCGGTGGCATCGGCTGGGCACCGGCGTTCCTGGCTCTGCTGGGCTACAGCCTCCTGCCGATGGTGCGCAATATCTACGTGGCCTTGGATGATGTCGAGCCGGCAGTGATAGAGTCGGCCCGCGGCATGGGCATGAGTCGATGCCAGGTGTTTCTGCAGGTGCGGCTCCCCCTGTCGTTACCGGTGGTGCTGGAAGGCATCCGTATCACCACGGTCCAGGCCATCGGCTTGACTGCCGTGGCGGCCCTGATCGGCGCCGGTGGCCTCGGCACTTTCATCTTCCAGGGGCTGGGCCAGGCGGCGATGGACATGGTCGTGCTCGGCGCCTTGCCGATCATCGCCCTGGCGCTCGTTGCCGACGCCCTGATCGGCGCCTTGAGTGAACTGCTTCGCCCGGGAGGGGCTGCATGATCGAGCTGTTCGACGTGAGCAAGCGTTTCGGCAGCGAGACCGCTGTCGATGGGATCTCGCTGCGTGTCGAGAGGGGAGAGCTGTGCGCCCTGGTGGGCACCTCCGGCTGCGGCAAGTCGACCACGCTGCGCATGATAAACCGCCTGATCGAGCATGATGCGGGCGAGATTCACCTGGATGGTCAGCCGGTGCGTTCGTTCGACGAAGTCACGCTGCGGCGGCGCATTGGTTACGTCATCCAGAGTACCGGACTGTTTCCGCACTGGACGGTGGCTCGCAACATCGGCCTGGTGCCGCGCCTGCTCAAATGGCCCAAGACAAGGGTGCGTGAGCGGGTCGAGGAGTTGATGCAACTGCTGGGGCTGCCGATAGCGGAGTTCGCCGACAAGTACCCACGCCAACTCTCGGGCGGTCAGGCCCAGCGCGTCGGCGTGGCACGGGCGCTGGCAGCGGACCCGGACATCCTGCTCATGGACGAACCCTTCGGCGCGCTGGATCCGATTACGCGTGAAACGCTCCAGGATGAATTGCGTGGGCTCCAGGCGCGCCTGCACAAGACGATCGTCTTCGTCACACACGACATGGACGAGGCGCTGGCCTTGGCCGACCGGCTGGTCGTGATGCACCAGGGCCGGATCGTGCAGCAGGGCAAGCCCATCGAGCTGCTGCACGATCCGGCCAATCCCTTCGTCGAATCGCTGCTGGGCGGGCTTGATCGAGGCCTCAAGGAGGCTTCGCTGATTCAGGTGGGCGAACGCATGCTGCCGCTGGGGCCTCGCCTGCTGGCCAGCGAGCGGATCCCTTATGGCGCATCGCTCAGCCAAGCGCTTTCGGTCATGCTCTGGCACCGGGTCGATCGGCTGACGGTCGTCGACGAGGAAGACATTCCGATAGGTGAGCTATCGCTGCGCCGGCTGCTCGGAGCCAAGGCGACATGAAGCGAGCCGTTCCCGTCATGGCGCGGATGACGCCCGTGCGCCTGCCACAGCGCTGGGTGATGCCTGTCGTCTGGTTCACGCTGCTCTTGCTGATGACGTTCGGCATGGGTTATCTCGAATGGCCGTTCCGGCTGATCGAGCCGGATACACGCGAAGTGATTTATCGTCGTGCCGACTTCTACACCTTGCTGGGTCGCCACATCGTAGTGGTAGGGATCGCTTCGCTACTGGCCGTGGGCATTGGCGTCGGGGCGGCCATCGCCGTGACACGTCCGGCAGGTCGGAATTTTCAGCCGCTGGTGGCGCAACTCGCCTCCATCGGGCAGACCTTTCCCCCTGTCGCCGTGTTGGCTCTGGCCGTCCCTGCACTGGGTTTCGGCACGCTCCCCATTATCGTCGCCCTGCTGCTCTATGGCCTGTTGCCCATCGTGCGTAACACCCTGGCGGGGATCGGCGGGATCGACCTCGACGTGCACGAGGCGGCGCGCGGGATGGGCATGACCGCAGGGCAGATCCTGCGTCAGGTGGAGCTACCGCTGGCGGCGCCCGTCATACTCGCGGGGATTCGCACCTCGGTCACGATCAATATCGCTACCGCCGCACTGGGAGCGACCGTCGGCGCAAGCAACCTGGGCGATCCGATCATCTCTGGCATCGTCAACGGCAATACCGCCTATATCGTGCAGGGTGCTGTGCTGACCGGCCTGCTGGCGCTAGCCGTGGACAGCACCTTCGAGAACCTGCAGCGCCGAAGATGATGTCGCGTCATGCCAGTTCGCCGTGCTCGGCCAGGGTCGTTTCGCCCACCCCCAGCAGTGCCAGGGCATGACTATCGATGAAGGCGTTCACGTCGGCGGCGCTCTGCACGCTACCGTCATCGACCCATCCATTGCCCACCTCGGCGATGCGGAAGGCATCCGCTCCCTGCTCGATGCCGGGGTCGGTATCGGTATCCAGCACGTAGAAAAGGTCGCCGGCGTCGTCCTCGAACAGCAGGCCATCCAGGGTCTCGGTATCGTCGTTGGTCACGCTGTCCATGAAATCGAAAGTGCCGTCGAAGCGATCCTCCTCGTCGAGCGACCAGCGGCTCTCGCCCGTATCGCGCGCGAAATAGGCATCGTTGTAGGTTGCCATATCCGTAGCGTATCTAGCGCCTGAATAGAGCGTCACCTCACCATCCGAGAGGATTCGAACCGCCCCATCGTCGCTTTCCGGATGCAGCAAACTGCCGCTCAGGACGAAGAAATGCTCGGTCTGCACAAGACTATTGCCCGTGATGGAAAACGACCCGTCTTCCAGCGCGAATTCGCCACGGCCCACCACGTCGGTCAGGGAGGCGGAAATGCTGGGGGCCTCGATACGGAAGCTGGCCATGTCGTCCAGTTCCCCCGCGTCCCGGTAACTCAGGTAATCGCTGCCTTCCCCCCCGGTATAGGTCAGGTCCCGACCCGCCACCCGGACTGAGTTTTGGCCGACCTCGGAGCCAGCGATCTCGGCCGTGCCGCGCGCCGAGCCGTCAAAGGCACCGATCCAGAGACTCAGCGCATCCTCGCCCGGGGGCAGGGGATAGACATCGCCGTGCAGGTCGGCTGCGTCGACACGAATCGTGTCGACCTGCGTGCCCACCATGTCCGACGAGATCACGACCCGGCCACCGCCGCTGAGATCGACCTCTTCGAGATGATCGAGCTCGAAACCCGACAGGAGGAATTCGCCGTCGGTGTTCGCCTCCACCCGTTGCAGCACATCCGAATCGGCTATGGAGTTGAGGCGAAACCGTGCATCGCCCAGCACCGTCAGTGTTTCCAGGTTCTCGGCATCGATTTGTACGGAATGATAGGTGCCACCGTGAATGAGGTCATCCTCGTACATGCTCAGCATGCCCACGTTGAAGGTGGCTTCAGTCAGGCTGGCACCGTGCAGCGTAACACCGCTGAACCAGCCGGGCGCCTCCACCTCCAACGACCGTGCCGCATCGGCATGCACCGTACCGCGAAACCCCGTGTCTTCCGCCACGAAAAAGCTCACCGATTCACTGTTGGGTAGATGGTAGTTGCCGCTGGGTGAGCTGAAACTCGGATCGGGGTCATCCGACTCGAAGGTTTCGATCGCCGAGGGGCCGCTGCCGTCGAAGCGGAACTCACCGTGATACTCCGCGTGTATCTCGTCGGCACTCAAGCGCAGCTCGAGGGCCGCGTCACCCATGTCTTCGTAGGCGATGTCTTCATCAGTGTCACCCAGCACGACGGTTTCCACATGGCGCTCTTCGCGTTCATCCTCTTCACCATCCTCCTTGGAATCGTGGGGGGAGCTCGGCAGGCCCTCGCGCAGTGAAGCGACAGTCGCCTCGATTTCCGATCGTATCTTGTCGCGCAGGTCGCGCAGCAGGGTGGGAGCCTCCTGCGTCAGGTTGGCATAGGCTTCCTGCTGCCGTGACATGGCGTCTTCGATATCCGAGCGAAGCTCGCTCAAGTGCGATATGTCGGGTCGAAGAAGGGCGGCATGGACCGAATTCTGCTCTGCTGTGGGATGGCTGGCATGATGAAACGGGGTCGCTGCCTTGAGGTGGCGTGTCATGTGAGCACTCCATTGACTGACCGCGAGCAAGATCCGCTGCCCGGGTGGCCCGGTGTATGTCACGTGCAGAAAACACGGTGGCCAGGGAGGCCCGGCTTCGGCACGCCTCTACCTTTCTAGTCGTGATGACGAGGCACAGCAAGACGAAACCACGAAGTTTATCAGCCGTGCTGGTCTGCCGATCCTCTGCGAGGCAGTCGGAAACTCATACGAACGGTCTATAGGCCAGCAAAAAGGATGCGTTTAGATTCATCTTACGTTAACGTCAACTGCTCCAGCGTTGGCGAACTGCTGGAGTGACCCTCTGGCAGACGGCTACATTAGAGTCAACACTGCCCTCACAAGGGGCGGTATTTCCTCCTGCCATTACCTAGGATCAGGAAGATGACAACAACATATGACGTCCATGCGCCGAGTTTCATGACCGGCGATGAGTTCCACATCCCCACCTTCCGCCTGTTGCAGCAGGACGGCTCCCTGTTCGAAGGCGCCGAGGCGCCCGAGCTCGACAAGGAGAAAGCGCTCAGGATCTACCGCGCTATGCTGATAACTCGGGTGCTCGACGAGCGCATGATGGCAGCGCAGCGGCAGGGTCGGCTCTCTTTCTATATGCAGTGCACCGGGGAGGAGGCTGCCGTCATCGGGGCGACTGCGGCGCTGGACGATGCGGACATGATCATGGCGCAGTACCGCGAGCAAGGGGCACTGGTCTATCGTGGCTTCAGCTACGACGAGTTCATGAACCAGCTGTTCGGCAACGAGCTCGACTACGGCAAGGGGCGGCAGATGCCGATCCACTACGGTTCGCGCAAGCTGCACTACATGACCATCTCGTCACCGCTGGCGACCCAGATTCCCCAAGCCACCGGCTACGCCTACGGCCAGAAGTTGGCCGGCGAGGGCCACTGCACCATCACTTTCTTCGGCGAGGGGGCAGCCTCCGAGGGTGACTTCCACGCGGCGTTGAACATGGCCTCGGTGCACAAGGTGCCGGTCATCTTCTTCTGCCGTAACAACGGTTATGCCATCTCCACGCCGGCCAGCGAGCAGTTCGCCGCCGACGGTATCGCTCCGCGGGCATTCGGCTACCGCATGCACGTCATCCGTGTCGACGGCAACGACGTGCTGGCGGTGTATCGCGCCACCCAGGAAGCGCGGAAGATCGCCGTGGAACAGAACCAGCCGGTGCTGATCGAGGCCATGACCTATCGGTTGGCGGCTCACTCCTCCTCCGATGATCCCTCGGGGTATCGCTCGCGCAAAGAAGAAGAAGCTTGGCGTGAAAAAGATCCATTACTGCGCATGCAACGATGGATGCTCTCCCTTGGCTGGTGGGACGAAGAGGAAGAGAAGAGCTGGCAGGAGAGCCTGCGTCGCGAAGTGCTGGAAACCATGAAGCGCGCCGAGAAGCGGTCGCCACCGCCGCTGGAGAGCCTGGTCACGGATGTCTATGCCGACGTGACGCCAACGCTGCAGCGTCAGCTCGACGCCTTGAAGACCCATATCCGCAAGCACCCCGATGCCTATCCGAAGGGCGCTCAATCGCTCGACCCCGACGTCAAGGTGCCGGGCGACAGCAAGGCCGGCGACGAGCAGGGAGGAGCCTGACATGCCCAAGATGAACATGCTGCAGGCGATCAATAACGCGCTCGACATCGCCATGGCCGAGGACGACAAAGTCCTTTGCTTTGGCGAGGATGTGGGAGTGTTCGGCGGGGTCTTCCGCGCGACCAGCCATCTGCAGGAGAAGTATGGCCGCGACCGCTGCTTCAACACGCCGCTCGTGGAGCAGGGCATCATCGGTTTCGCCAATGGACTGGCGGCCCAGGGCTCGGTGCCGGTGGCCGAGATCCAGTTCGCCGACTACATCTTTCCGGCCTTCGACCAGATCGTCAACGAGACGGCCAAGTTTCGCTTCCGCTCCGGCGACCTGTTCAACGTCGGCGGCCTGACCATCCGCACTCCTTATGGCGGCGGCATTTCCGGCGGCCTCTATCACTCGCAGTCGCCCGAGGCCTATTTCGCCCACACCCCGGGCCTCAAGATCGCGGTGCCGCGCAATCCCTACCAGGCAAAGGGGCTACTGCTGTCCGCGATCCGCGATCCCGACCCGGTGATCTTTTTCGAGCCCAAGCGCCTCTATCGCGCCTCGGTGGGCGAGGTTCCCGAAGAGGACTACCAGTTACCCATCGGCGAGGCGGAGGTCACCAAGGAGGGTAGCGACATCACGGTGCTCGGCTGGGGCGCCCAGATGGAAGTGATCGACCGTGCCGTGGAGCTGGCCGAGAAGGGCGGCATCTCCTGCGAGGTGATCGACTTGCGCAGCATTCTGCCCTGGGACGAGGATACCGTCGTCGAGTCGGTGCTCAAGACGGGCCGGCTGGTGATTACCCATGAGGCGCCGCGTACCGGCGGGTTTGCCGGCGAGATCGCCGCCACTATCCAGGAGCGCTGCTTCCTGTACCTGGAATCGCCTATCGAACGCGTGACCGGGCTGGACACGCCTTTCCCGCTGACGCTGGAGAAGGAGTATCTGCCCGACCACCTGAAGATCTTCGAAGCGATCAAGGCATCCGTGGCGTTCTGACGCCCGATATCAGGACAGGAGAAGACAATGAGCGATTTCATGCTGCCCGATATCGGCGAAGGTATCGTGGAGTGCGAAGTGGTCGAATGGCGCGTCAGCGAAGGCGACGAGATCGCCGAGGACCAGCCGGTGGTGGAGGTGATGACCGACAAGGCACTGGTCGAAATCACCGCACCCGAGGCTGGGCGTGTCACCAAGCTGTACGTGGCAAAGGGCGAGATTGCCAAGGTACATGCTCCCCTGTTCGCCTATGAGGCCCAGGGCGAGGAGAGCACCGAAACGGTCGAGCCGCCGCGACCTGTCGCAAGGGACGAGGACGAAGTGGCGAGTCCGGCCGCGGAAGCGCCGGCACCTGTCGCCGAGGCGAGTGTCGATCCTGACGTCTCGGCGAAGGATTTCATTCTTCCCGACATCGGCGAGGGGATCGTCGAGTGCGAGGTGGTGGAGTGGCGCGTGGCTGAGGGCGAGGCGATCGCGGAGGACCAGCCGCTGGTCGATGTGATGACCGACAAGGCGCTGGTCGAGATCACAGCTCCCGAAGCGGGCACCGTCAGCAAGCTTTACGTGCCAAAGGGGGAGATTGCTCGAGTCCATGCCCCGCTGTTCGCCTATGTTCCCGCCCATGCGGAGCCGAGCGAGCGCCGTGCCGTCGATACCGAGGCACCGCGCGCCGTGAGCCCGGCACAGACGCCCGGCGTTACCCCGGTGGCCAGTGGCGGTCGCGGCCCCTACGGGCGCATCCCGGCGAGCCCCGCCGTTCGCCGCCTGGTACGCGAGCATGGCCTGTCGCTCGAGGCGATTCCCGGTTCGGGCAAGGACGGTCGCGTGCTCAAGGAGGACGTGCTGCGCTATTTAGAGCACGGCCAGTCCGAGCACGGCCAGGCGCAGCCCGAGCCGTCAGTGGCGGCTTCGGCAAACGAAAGCACCGTGCGCCAAGGGGATGTGCCGAGCGAGACACGCGGTGAGGTCCGGGTCGAACCGATTCGCGGTGTACGAGCGGTAATGGCGCGGCGCATGGTGGAGTCGGCCAGCACCATTCCGCACTTCCAGTATGGCGAGGAAATCGATGTCACCGAGCTACTGGCCCTGCGCGAGCGGCTAAAGCCGGTGGCCCAGGCGCAGCAGGTACGTCTCACGCTGATGCCGTTCTTCATGAAGGCTTTGGCGCTGGCGGTCCGCGAAGAGCCGATCCTCAATGCCAGGCTCAACGCCGAGGTCACCGAGATCCACTACCTGCCGTCGGTCAACGTCGGCATGGCGGTGGACAGCCAGACGGGACTGATCGTGCCCAACGTCAAGCAGGTGGAACGGCGCAGCGTGCTCGACGTGGCGCGCGAAATCCAGCGCCTCACCGCCGATGCGCGTGAAGGGCGGGTGGCCCAGGAGGACCTCAAGGGCGGCACCATCAGTATCTCCAACATCGGAGCGCTCGGTGGTACTTATGCGGCTCCCATCATCAACGCCCCGGAACTGGCCATCGTTGCCATCGGCAAGAGCCAGTGGCTGCCACGCTTCGACGAACGGGGTGAGTTGACGAAGCGAGCGATCATGACAGTGACCTGGGCGGGCGACCACCGGGTGATCGATGGCGGCACCATTGCCCGCTTCTGCAACGCCTGGAAGGGATACCTGGAAGCGCCGGAGACCATGCTCCTTCACCTGGGCTGAGGTCGGACCATGTCACAGGCGGCGTTGCAGCAGTTCTACATACCGGAAGAGCAGTCGATCTACCTGCTCAGCCACGATGATGCACGCAAGCTGAAGGAGTGGGTGGCGTTGTGTCGGGCCCAGCTAGAGCAACTGGGCTATCGGCACATCGAGCTGATCGGCAAGGGCGCCTATGGCTTCGTCTTTGCCGGCATCACCGCCCACGACGAAGAGTATGTCTTCAAGTTCACCCGGGTCAATCTGCCCCAGCAGCTGCAGGACCGCCTCGAGGAAGAGGCGTTCATGCTGGAGCATGTCGACCACCCTCGGGTACCGCGGCTGATCGCCTTCCAGCGCGTGCGCAACCAGTCGATTCTGGTGATGCAGCGCGCACCGGGGATCA
The DNA here is from genome assembly GCF_052584175.1 of Billgrantia hypersalina. NCBI lineage: Bacteria > Pseudomonadati > Pseudomonadota > Gammaproteobacteria > Oceanospirillales > Halomonadaceae > Billgrantia > Billgrantia hypersalina. The sequence goes on along the minus strand of NZ_JBMIQI010000002.1, from coordinate 20,882 downwards.
ACCTGGAGGAGGTCTCGCTGCGCGAGGGGCGCCTGTCGCCGCGCCTGGTAGTACATATTGCCGACCAGCTCGCCGACATTCTGCGCAGCCTGCGTCGCGAGTCGGGGCCGGCGGGACGCCCCATCGTGCATGGCGACATCAAGCCCTCGAACCTGGTTTTCGACGCCCGCCGCGAGGCGGTCGCGCTGATCGACTGGGGCTCGTCGGTGTTCGCCCAGCTCGATGCCAGTCAGCAGTTCGTTGCCGCCAACGTCATGGAACTGATGTCGGACAACCTGCAGCAGACCAATGCGCGCCTGGGCGACGTCTACTTTATCGGCGAGGAGCAGCTCAACGGCGCTCTCTCCTCGCCGCGTTTCGATGAGCAGGGCACCGCCGGCACCCTGTACGCACTGGCCTCGGCCCAGTCGTGTCGTTTCGGCCATCGCGCGATACCCGCCACCTCATTGGGGCTGCCCATGGAATTTGCGCGCATGCTCGATGGCATGCTCGATCCCGATCCGAGGGTGCGCCTGCGGGCCGGGGATCACTTCATTCGCGAGATGCCGCGGCTTTCGCGGGTCGTGATGATCGACCTGCCGGAAGCGGCGGAGACGCCGCTGGTGCCGACCTGGGTCCGGCCATCGACGCGCGAGATCGACACGGTGGTGTACAGCTCGCGCAAGGCCTTCCTGCGCGAGGAGGGCGGGCGTGAGACGCTCAACGACGTCAACGACGTTCAGCTCGACCGCTACTACAAGAATTTCATGCAAGGCATGGGTGAAACCGAGAAGGCCTTTCTCGCCGCGGTGAGCCGCCTGGGCAGGTATCCGGTGGTAGGCGGGCTCGCGGTACGCTGGGAAGCTGACGGTGTCTATATCGACACCTCGCTCAATCTGCATGACTCCGCGCTGCGGCCCGCCTTCATCGCAGCGGTGAACAACATGGTCAACTTGGCACGGGCCATCTACCGCCAGGGCATATTCAAGAGCTGTCTGTTCAATGCGCGCGACACCTTGCACCTGGATCGCGAGAGCCCGGCGCACCCCTTCACGATCGAACCCGGCATGCGGCTGCGCTACGAAGTCAGCGCCGTGCCTGAGCTCGAGGATCGCAGTCGCTTGCACAGCTACTTCGAGGACGGGCCCGACCCCGAGGAGTTCCTGGTCCTGCCGGAGCCGATCATCACCTCGCTGGAGGCACTCAACGATATCCACCACACCGGCATGATCATCTTCGAGGCGCTGCCCCAGCACCTCAAGATTCACAGTTACTACCGCCTTCTCGACCCGTCCCGGGAGGCAGAATTTCGCGAGCGGCTCGAGGATATCCTCGATGCGGTGGGCCTGATCGAGGGGCTCGGGGTGTCGGGTTTCATGAAGATGCCCTACAAGGACACGCGCTTCTTCGCTCACGTCGAGCGCCAGCCGGAGCGCTACTACCCGCGTAACCCCCGCGAAGAACTCCGCCATGACGACGCACAGGGAGCGGTCTCGGGCGTTGTCGCTTCAGCGGGTCATGCTCTGGGGCAGGTAGAGGGCGATGTCCGGAAACAGGTGCATCAGCGCGATAGCGACCAGCATCAGCAGGAAGAAGGGTAGCGTGGCCTTGGTGATGGTAACGATGTCCTTGCCCGTCAGTCCCTGGATGACGAAGAGGTTGAAGCCCACCGGCGGTGTGATCTGCGACATCTCCACCACGATGACCAGGTAGATGCCGAACCAGATCAAGTCGAACCCGGCCGCGTCCACCAGCGGCATGATGATGGCCGTTACCAGCAGGATCAGCGAGATGCCATCGAGAAAGCAGCCCATCACCAGCAAGAGCAGGGTCAGTGCGACCAGCAGCATGGTGGGCGACAGGCCCATCTCGCCGATGGCCCGGGCCAGTTGCATGGGGACCTGGGTAAAGCCCATGGCCGAGGTCAAGAACGAGGCGCCGGCAATGATGAATGCGATCATGCAGGCCGTCCGCACGGCAGCGAACAGCGACGCCTTGAACACGTCGACGCCGAAGCTGCCGTTCCAGCGGGCAATGAGCATCGACAATACCACGCCGACCGCTGCGGCCTCGGTCGGCGAGGCGAGCCCGCCATAGATCGACACGATGATCCCGCCAATCAGGAGCAAGATGGGAATCAGTTCGAGCGTGTTGTGCAGCTTCTCGCGCAGCGGCAGCGACGATTCGTCCCGGCCGGTCAATCCTCGGCGATTCCCCCGCAGCAGTGACCAGGCGACGAGGTAACCCATGAACAGGGCCAGAATCATCAGGCCCGGGCCGATGCCGGCCATGAACAACCTCGAGATCGACTGTTCAGTGACCACGCCGTAGACGATCAGCACGATGGAGGGGGGAATCAGCAGCCCCAGGGTCGAGGCGCTGGCCAAGGTGCCGATGGCCATGTTGCTGTCGTAGCCACGACGCTCCAGTTCCGGCAAGGTCATCTTGCCCACCGTGGCGCAGGTGGCCGCCGACGAGCCGCAGACGGCGGCGAACATGCCACTGCCGACGATGTTGGTGTGCAGCAAGCGGCCGGGCATGCGATTGAGCCATGGCGACAGGCCGCGGAACATGTTGTCGGCAAGCCCCGAGCGAAACAGGATCTCGCCCATCCAGATGAACATCGGCAGGGCGGTCAGGTCCCAGCCGTAGCTGGCCCCCCAGAAATCGGAAGCGAGCACCGATCCCGGCGCGAAGGGGCTGAAGAAGGCCAAGGCGATCCAGGCGGTGCCGATCAGGGCGAAGGCAATCCATACCCCGCTGCCGAGCAGGATCGCCAGGGTAGCGATGGTGACCAGGCTGAGTGTCAGCACGAATGGTGTCTCCGTGTGGTTGCGGCTCGCCTCAACGAGGCTCGCTGTCGTCGGACGCTTCGCGGAAACTGCCCGGCTCGCGGATGGCGATACGCAGCGTCATGGCGAGGGTTTCCGCCAACGCCAGGCCGAGCAGGCCGACGCCCACGAGCAGCACGGTCTGGGGAATCCACAGAGGAATCGACAGGAAGCCGGAGGAGACATCATTGAACGCCAGGCTCTCGCGAATGAGTCCGACCAGGCCGTAGCCGAGCAGTAGGGTGATAATCAGTGCGACCGTCAGGCAGAAGACCTCGAACCAGGCGCGCAGCGCCGACGGCAAGCGAGAGATCAGGAGCGTGACACGAATATGGGCATGGTGGATGAAGGTGTAGGCCAGTCCCAGGAAAGTCGCACCGACCAGCAGGTAGGCCGCCACTTCCGAGACGCCGGTAATGCTGAAGCCGAACCGCTTCATGCCGACCAGCATGAGCAGGGCATCGAGCAGGCGGAACGTGACCTGCAAGGCGACCAGGGCGCAGATGGCCACCATGCAGGCAGCCGCTCCCCAGGCGCCCAGACGATAGAGGAAATGGAACTTGTAGGTCATGGCACGGGCTCATGGCGTCCTGGCAGGAGGCGCGGCAGCCGGGCCGCCGCGCCATCGTGGGGCAAAGTTCAGTCGCCGCGCTGGTCCTGATACTCCTGAAGGACCTGTTGGGCTTGCTCATCGGCACGTTCTTCCCATGCCGAGAACAGTTGATCGCCCGCTTCCTGCAGTGCGGCTGCCACTTCCTCGTTCGGCGTGGAGACGGTGATGCCGTTCTCCTGCAGCGTCTCGAGGCTCGCCTGGTTGTCCTCCCGACTCATTTGCCAGCCGCGCTCCTCGGCCCGTTCGGCGGCTTCCAGCAGGGCGTCCTGGGTGGCCTCGTCGAGACTGTCGAAAGCGCGCTGGTTGATGAAGACAATATTCTTTGGCAGCCAAAGGTTGGCGTCGGTGTAATGCGAGACGTAATCCCAGGCGGTCATGGAGTTGCCGGTGGAGCTCGAGGTGATCATGGCATCGACCCGGCCGGTGCTGAAGGCGGTGGGGATGTCCGATTCCTCGGTCTCGGTGGGGCTGCCGCCCAGGTAGTCGACGAAGCGCTGGGTATTGATGTTGGGCGCACGCACCCGCAACCCTTCGAACTGCTCCGGGTCGTTCAGCTCGAAGTCGGTGTAGATCCCCTGGGCCGGCCAGGCAACGGCGTAGAGCGGCATCAGGCCCTGGTTGGCAAACAGCTCCTCGATGACGGGGCGCGTGGTTTCCCACAGCGCATACGCCTCGTCATAGCTGCCGGCTACGCCGGGCAGGGTATCGACCTCGAATATCGGGTCCTCGTTGGAGAGCGTAGAGAGAAACACCTCGCCGGCCTCGATGGTGCCGCGACGGACTGAAGGCTTGATCTCGCCGTGGGCGACCAGTGAACCGCCGCTGTGAACGTTGATGGTCAACTCGCCGCCGGTGGCTTCCGCCACGTCCTCGGCAAACTGCTTGGCGTTCTTGGTGTGGAAGCTGGCATCGCCATAGGGTGTGGCCATGGTCCATTCGGCGGCTGTCGCCGCCGTGGATAGGCTGCAGGCTGCGACAAGCAGCAGGGAGCGGGGCAGGGTAGCGTTCATTGTCTTCTCTCTTTGTTGGTCTTGTGTTGGTTGCCTTGTTGCGGGTCGGCTCAGGCCTTCTTGAACAGCTGTTCCTCGCGATTCTTGAACGCCTTGAACTCCAGGGCGTTGCCGGAGGGATCGTAGAAGAACATGGTTGCCTGTTCGCCCGGTTCGCCCTTGAAGCGAATGTAGGGTTCGATCTCGAAAGGGACGCCGTGGTCGCGCAGCTTCTGGGCCAGAGCTTCCCAGGCTGCCATGTCCAGCACGACACCGAAATGGGGCACCGGTACGCCGTGGCCGTCGACGGGATTCTTGTGGCTGGCAACCGGGGCGTCACGCAGGGCGGGGTTCAAGTGGCAGACGAACTGATGCCCAAAGAGATTGAAATCGACCCAGCTTTCAGACGAGCGACCCTCAGGGCAGCCCAGGAAATCGCCGTAGAATCGCCGCGCCTCGTCGATATCGCGAACCTGTACGGCGAGATGGAAAGGATCTTTCACCGCCATGAGAGGGCTCCTTTTGTTGACGTTGTCATGACATGCCTGATTCCATTGATAATCCCGAAGTGAGGCTTCGTCAACCGTTTTTCCATCTAATAACAATACGATAGGTGGCGACGATACGAATGTCGTCAAAAACGATTGGCAATGAAATCAGGCGCTACATATAGTGGAATTCGTCCCGATAACAGTCCATAACACCGGACAATCCAGGAGTCGCCAATGACCGTTCCGCTGCTCAATTGCGATATGGGGGAAAGCTTCGGCAACTATTCACTGGGGCTCGACAGCGAGGTGATGCCCTACGTCGATTGCGCCAATGTCGCCTGTGGCTTTCACGCCTCGGACCCCCACGTGATGCGTCATACGGTACGGCTTGCAGTGGAGCATGGGGTAAAGGTCGGGGCTCACCCGGCTTATCCCGACCTGATGGGTTTCGGGCGTCGCTCCATGGCTTGCTCTCCTGCCGAGATCGAGGACATGGTGCTCTACCAGGCCGGTGCACTTGCCGGTATCTGCCAGGCCGAAGGTACCGCCTTACGCTACGTCAAGCCCCATGGCGCGCTGTACAACGACATGGCACGTGACGCCGACTTGCTGCGTGCCGTAATGAAGGCGGTGCGCAGCTATGATCCGAACCTCCCGCTGATGCTGATGGCCACCGCCGACCCCGAGCCGAGTCGTGAGCTGGCAAGGGAGATGGGTATCACGGTGTGGTTCGAGACCTTCGCCGACCGGGCCTACGATGCCAACGGGCATCTCGTCTCCCGCCGCCTGCCGGGGGCCGTGCATCACGACCAGGCGGTCATTGTCGCCCAGGCCGTAAGCCTGGCCCGCGGTGAGCCCCTCGAGGCCGCCGACGGCACGCTTCTGCAGCTACCCTGCGATACGCTCTGCGTGCACGGCGACAATCCCGAATCGGTCGCGGCGGTGCGGGCGATTCGCGAAGCCTTCCGAGCGTTGGAGGCAACGTGACGAGAAAGGCCCGTATCGAGCTGACGGCCTTCGATGTCTTCATGGTGCGCCTGTTCGACCGAATTGACGAGTCCAACATGGCCTGGATCATGGCTGCCGACGCGGCGCTTCGCGAGGCCTTTGCCGATTCGCTGATCGACCTGGTGCCTTCGTATACCACGCTGATGCTCCACTACGACTGCCTGCAACTTGAGCACGATGAGGCGATTCGGCGTATCGCGTCTGTACTCGATCGTCTCGAACCGGCGAGCACCGGGCTAGGTCGGCGCCACGAGGTGCCGGTGTGGTACGACCCCAGCGTCGGCCCCGAGCTGACGCGTATTGCCGAGCGGGCCGGTATCGCGGTGGACGATGTGGTGCGGCTACATTGCGGCCGGGAGTATCAGGTCTTTGCGCTCGGCTTCGCCCCCGGCTATGGCTTCATGGGATTGGTGGAAGAGGTGTTGGCCACCCCGCGCCTGAAGACGCCGCGGCAGCGGGTGGCAGCAGGCAGTGTCGGCATTGCCGACCGCCAGACAGCGATCTACCCGCTGCTTTCGCCGGGTGGGTGGAACATCCTGGGGCGAACCGCGCTGCCACTGTTCGAGTATGCGAGGCGTGGCGAACCGCTGTTGCGTCCCGGTGATCGCGTGCGCTTCCGGGCGATAAGTCGAGAGGAGTTCATCGAACAGGGCGGGGATACGACACCGCTGGAGGCCGTATCATGACCGTACCGGCGACCGACTCCCTACGGGTGGTCCAGAAGGGACCCCTGGCGCTCATGGTGGATGGGGGGCGCTACGGTGTGCGTCACCTGGGAGTGACCCAGGGAGGCGCTGCCGACTGGGTATCGTTTTACTGGGCCAACTGGCTATTGGGAAATCCACTGCACGCCGCGGCGCTGGAAATCGTCCTCGGGGGCGGCCTGACGCTTGAAGTCGAAAAGGAGACGACGCTGGCCCTGGTGGGGGCGGATCTCGACGCGCGGTTAGACGATTATCCGCTCGCGCCCGGCGCGGCCTTCCGCGTGGCGGCTGGTCAACAGCTCGTCTTCCGACAGCCGCGCAACGGTCTTCGCGTCTACCTGGCGGTCCCGGGCGGCTTCGACGCGACGGAGGTGCTGGGCAGTCGCAGTGCCACGCCGCGAGAACAGCTGGGCGGCCAGCACGGCGATGGCAGGGCGCTTCAGGCTGGTGATCGACTCGAATGGCGTGGGAAGCCGTCAGTCACGCGCCGACTGCCTTTCGACCCAAGGACAAGCCCCACCCTCGATGGCAACCACCTGGCACTGGTTCCCGGCGCGCAGATTGGCACTTTTACCGGGGCTAGCCTCTACCGTGCCTTCAACCAGCCCTGGCATGTCGATGACCGCGCTGACCGCATGGGAGTGAGGCTGCTCGGTCCCGCACTGCATTGCAGACTCGAAAGCATGATTTCGGAAGGCATCCCCCTGGGAGCGGTGCAGGTGCCGAAGGATGGGCAGCCCATCGTTTTGCTCAATGACCGCCAGACCATTGGGGGATATCCCCGCCTCGGGGCGTTGACGCCCCTTGCCGCGGCGCGCTTGTCTCAATGCCTACCGCAAAACGCGGTCAGGCTGGTGGCCACCTCCCGCGAACGTGCTCTGGCGGAACATCGTCGCTACCTGGGTAAGATCGCTGAAGGCGGCGTGGGTCAGGCGCCCAGGCCGCTTTCGCGCAATACCTGATCGAGGGAGGGCTTGTCGATGGGCAGCGGCGTGCTGACCGCTTCCTCCAGCAGCAATTGGGATTCGAGATCGTGCATGCCTACGTTCAGGCAACGCTCGATGAGCTCTCCCTTGCTCTTGCCGGTACGCTGGGCGAGTCGCTCGAGGCGGGTTTCGATATCGCGTGAGAACCGCAGTAGATGTGGCATGGTGCCCTCCATCGGAGCTGGCAAGCCGGGTAGCGCTGGCCGGCTCTTGTGGTTTCGTTCACAACATAAATCGGCAAGCGCGGCCTGTCACCGGGATTGTCGCTGACGGGCATGACAGGGGAGTGACGGCGTGATGAATGGCTATGCGTTCATGCCAGTCCGCGGCGCGACATCACTTCGGTAATGATCGGCACTGGTGTCATCAGGTGTTCACGCATCATGTCGGCGGCGCGTTCGGCCTGCCGCTCGAGGATGACATCGACCAGGGCGGCATGCTCTTGACGCTTGCGCTCGAGCGCCTCTTCCGAGAAAACCGTCTCGCGCAACCACAGGTGACGGTAACGTTCTACCTGGTCGAACAGGCTATCGCGAACTTGCAGCAGGTGAGGTAAGCGACAGCCCGTCACGATGGCCGTATGGAACGCCTTGTGACGAGCGTCCCAGACGTCGAGCAATTCATCGGGGCTGTTCACTTCCATGATCTTCGACAGCGTATGCGCCTTGGCCAGGATATCGGCTTCCCAGGCATCGTCGCCGCGCTCGATGGCAAGCTTGAGCATCAAGCCTTCCAGCTGCGCGCGCGCATCGTAGAGATCGTTGATTTCGGCAAGCGACATGGGGGCGACCCGGTAGCCGCGCTGGCTGATGGCAACCACCAGGCGCTCGGCGACGAGTTGTGACAAGGCCTCGCGTAGGGGGCCGATACCCAGTTCGTAGCGTTCCTTGAGTCGGCTCATCAGCAGTTTCTCGCCGGGCTGGAATTCGCCACGGGTGATATCGCGCTTGAGCCAGCTGTAAGCGCTGATGCCGAGGTTCTGTCGCGGCAAGCTATCCATCGTCATTATCGCTTTTTCCTTGCTTTTGCCGCACATGATACCCAAATGGAAGCTTTGTCGGTAACTAAGGGTTATTAACGCCAAGTATCTACATTCGCCGGGCCGGGCGCCGCTCTCAGCGCTGTTGCAGCTGGTCCGCGCTCCAGTCGACCAGCTCGCTCGCCAGCCTGTCCGTGGCTAATCCAAAAGCTTCGACCACGTCGCCAACGGCCTCGCTGTCGGCAACGTGACGTTGGGAGAAGCGCTGGCTGGCAATCAATTCACCGGTGCTTGCGTCGACCAGGCGGGCGTCCAGGCGAACCTCCGCCTCGGGATGGCCTTCACGGTATTCGCTGCGAAAGCGAAGCAGATCGGTGAGCAGTTCCACGTCCGCCGACACACCACTTCGAGCCGGCACCAGATGCAGGACACGACCGTCGTCATGAAAGGCATCGATCAGGCGGTCGCGAAGCAACAGCGGAACGCCGTCCGACCAGCGCACGCCTTCGTAGACCTGTGGCCGATTGGGCTGCGGTACGACAACGATGCGTGAGCCTTCCAGCAAGCCATCGGCGCGAGGTGTCGCAAGACGTAGGGTGAGTTCGATACGCGGGCTGTCGCCGGGGGCGGGTTCGAGGGGGCGGGCAGGCAGGTCGTAGAGCGCGATCGGGGTACGCTCCGGCACCAGGTTGCACCCGGCCAGTGCCAGTATCACGGAAGCCAGCAGCACACCCGGCCAACGTGAGCGGAGCGTCACGGGCTGAACTCCTCAACGCGATCCCGGCCCAGCAGGAAATCGCGGGGGTTCTCTTCCAGGCGACGTACCAGGCGATTGAGGGTAGAGAGCGTATTGCGCAATTCGAACGTGGCAGGCCCCAGCTCCTCCACGCCGCGCAGTCCGCTCTCCAGCGCACCCTGGTTCTCCTCCAGCAGCGTTTCCACGCTGCCGGCCGCACGAGCGAGGCTGGCCGTGAGGTCGCGGGCATCGATCATGATGTCTTCGGCATGGTTCTGCATCATGCCGCCGGTGCGGCTGGTCAGGGCGCGTATTTCGGCCAGGGCGCGGGCGGCTTCCCGCGAGACTTCGTCCATGTGCTCGGCCAGCCGTCCGGGAGTGTCACCCAGGCTGGCGAGCTGAGCCGTGGTGCGCTCCAGGTTGGCCAGTATCCGCTCGACGTTCTCCACGTTGTCCTCCGACAGTACCGCCTCCAGTCGTGTCAGCACGCGGTTGACGCTGCCCAGCAGTTCTTCACTGTCGCTGAGCAGTGCGCCGAGCGGCGACTGGTCGGCAACGATTCGCGGCGGAGCGTCTTGGCGCGAGATCAACAAGGGGCTCTCGGGCGAACCGCCGTGCAGCTGTACGGACATGCTGCCGGTGATGTTGGCAAGCGCCAGGCGCGCCCGTGTGTCTTGGCGAATCGGCACCTGGCTCTCGACGCGGATGCGTGCCATGACGTTGCGAGGATCGGCCGGGTCGAGGCGCAACTCGACCACGTCGCCGACTCGCACACCGCTGTACTCCACGGCGTTGCCCTCGGCGAGGCCACTGACACCGTGGTTGAACAGGACCTCATACTCGGTATAGGCCTGGGCCCGGGTACTCTGGTTGAGCCACAGGGCGAACAGGGCCCCGCCGACGATGGCCACTACGACGAACAAGCCGATGACGACGTGGTGAGCGCGGGTTTCCATCAGCGATACTCCCCTTGTGGCGATGGGTGGCGATGCGCCGCCAGACTGGCGGCACGCCCTCTGGGGCCATGAAAATACTGGTATACCCAAGCATCGTCAGTGGCTTCCACGGCCGCCAGGGTGTCGGCCACCAGCACCTGCCCTGAGGCGATGACGGCGACCCGGTCGCAGATCGAATAGAGGGTATCGAGATCATGCGTGACCAGGAACACACTGAAGCCGAGCGCGTCGCGCAGTGTCTTGAGCAACCGGTCGAAAGCGGCGGCCCCGATGGGGTCGAGACCCGCGGTGGGCTCGTCGAGAAACAGCACCTCGGGGTCGAGCGCCAGGGCGCGGGCGAGAGCGGCGCGCTTGATCATACCGCCCGACAGCTCCGCCGGGTTGAGGTGGGCAGCGTCGGGAGGCAAGCCCGCAAGCGCCAGCTTTACGCGAGCGAGTCGCTCGGCGTCGGCGCGCGACAGGCCCGCGTGTTCGACGAGCGGCAGGGCGACGTTCTCCTGCAGGTTGAGCGAGGAGAAGAGGGCGCCGCGCTGGAACAGTACGCCGAAGCGACGCTCGAGCCTGGCTCGCCGAATCGGAGGCAAACGCTGCAGATCCTCGCCGAAGACACGAATGGCGCCGTCATCGGGCCGCTTCAGGCCGACGATGCTGCGCAGGAGAACCGACTTGCCGGTGCCGGAGCCGCCCACGACGCCCAGTATCTCGCCGCGGCGGATGTCCAGGTCCAGGCCATCGTGTACCACCTGGCGTCCGAAGCGATTGACCAGGCCGCGTATCTCGACGATGGCTTCCTCTCGCTGACTCACCAGCCCATCTCCAGGAAGAACAGCGCAGCAAGTGCATCGAGCAGGATCACGAGAAAGATCGACTGCACCACGCTGGAAGTGGTGTGTTCCCCCACGGATTGGGCGCTGGGGTCGGCCTTGAAGCCTTCGAGGCAACCGATCACGGCGATAACGAAGGCGAACAGTGGGGCCTTGCCGATGCCTACCAGGAAATGGCCAAGGGGAATGTCGCGCTGCAGGATGGTGAGAAACTGAGTGGAAGGGATATCGAGCACCACGGCGCAGACCAGGGCCCCACCCAGCATCCCGCTGAGCATGCCGACCAGGGTCAGGATGGGCAGGCTCACCATCATCGCCAGTACGCGGGGTAACACCAGAAGTTCCATGGGGTCGAGACCCTGGGCACGCAGCGCGTCGAGCTCCTCGTTGGCCTTCATGGCGCCGATCTGGGCGGTAAAGGCGCTGGCGGTACGGCCGGCCAGCAGTATGGCGGCCAGTAGTACACCGAACTCACGCAGGAACGCATAGGTCACCAGGTTGACGGTGTAGAGGGTCGCTCCGAAATCCTGCAGTACGGTGGCGCCAAGAAACGCCACGACGGCTCCTACCAGCAAAGTGAGAAGGGCCACGATGGGCAGGGCGTTGAGCCCGATCTGCTGAATGTGGGCGACGAGTGAGGTGAGGCGCCAGCGGCGGGGAGACTTCAGGGCTACCGTCAGCGTGACGAGCGTCAACCCGATGAAGGCGAGCAGTTTCCCTTGTTGTCGGCCGAGGTCTTCAATGGCCCGGCCCAGGTCGGCCAGCGTCGACTTGAGGCCGGTACGAGGCGGCTGGGGCGGATAGAGCGGACCCTGAGCGGCATCGGCCACCGTCGTCAACAGCGCAAGCTGCGAAGGGCGAAGTTTCAAGGCGTACCTGGCAGTTTCGCGCAGGGCATCGGGACCGAGCAGGTCGACCAGCAGGGAGGCGCCCGCGGTGTCCAGCTCTCCGAGCTGCTCCAGGTCGATGGAGTCGACCTGGTGGACCCCGGCTACGGCGTCTCGCAGCCTGGCGTAATGCGGCAGCGTCCAGTCGCCTACGGCGCTCACCCGATGAGCATCCTGGACGAGCATGCCGGGACGGGAGGCAGTGTGGGGCATGGCGAGTCGTTCGTCTCTCCCTGAAGAATGATGCCAATTCCCACTATATCGTCATACGTCCCTGGGGGATAGCGAGGTGCTTCCTGCTACCAGCGGTCAGTCGTTGCCGTGCTGCAGTTCCCTCAGGATGCGCCGCGCCACCTCCTTGAGCCTCGGCCCCAGGTTGTCGACCATGATCGAATGGCCGAGGCGATGCGCGGCACCGCCACAGTTGATGGCCATGACCTCGGCCCCATCCTCGAGGATGAGCGGTGTGGCAACGGCGCTGATCTGGGATTGCCAGTCGCCTTCAGAGAGGCAGAAACCGTAGCGCTCGTACTCTTCCTGGCTGCGCCGGATCCCTTTTTCCAGCGTTGGCCAGTCGTTTCCATGGACGCGGGCGAGCTCGGCCAGTACCGCTTCGCGGCGTGGCTCGGGGAGGCCGCACAGCCAGGCACGGCCGATCGCCGTGGTTGCCATGGGCAAGCGCGAACCCACGTCGAGGCGCATGATCAACGGTCCGCTGCCATGACAGCTTTCGATGTAGACCATGTCAGTCTTGTCGGCCGCCCCCAGGCTGACGTTGCAATCCGTGGCCTCGGCGAACTGCTGCATGAAGGGGCGCGCGATCTCGCGAATGCCCTGGCTTGCCAGGAAGCGATAACCCAGCGCCAGGATGCCCGGCCCCAGACGGTATTTCTCCAGCCGGGTATTGTGACGCAGGTAGCCGAGCTGGGTCAGCGTATAGGTCAGGCGCGATACCGTCGGTCGCGGAATGCCGGTACGACCGGAGAGCTCGGCATTGCCCAGGTACTCTTCACCGGTGCCAAAGGCACGCAGCAGCTCCAGGCCCCGGGCCAGGGCGGTGACGAAGTTGCGATCCTTGGCCGCCGTGGCCTGATCGTCTTCCAGAGGGACAGGCTTGTTCATTACGACTCCCTGACGCAATCGTTTGGCGGAGTATCGCATATCGCCTCGTGCCGGGTCCGCTGGCGACCCCGGCACGGGAGAATGCGGGTCGTTCAGGCGTCCAGGCGCTCGAGTATGCAGGCGATGCCCTGGCCGACGCCGATGCACATGGTGACCAGGGCGTAGCGGCCACGGGTGGCTTCCAGCTGGCGCAGGGCGGTCAGGGCCAGACGCGCTCCCGAGGCACCGAGCGGGTGACCGATGGCGATGGCGCCCCCGTTGGCATTGAGCCGGCTGTCATCGGCATCAAGGCCAAGCTGCTTCACGCAGCCCAGCACTTGGACGGCGAAGGCCTCGTTGATCTCGATGACGTCCATCTGGTCGAGGGCGAGGCCGGCACGCTCCAGCGCCTTGCGGCTGGCGGGAACCGGGCCCAATCCCATCACCCGCGGTGGAACCCCGGCCACGGCGCTGGATACGATGCGTGCCCGAGGGGCGTTGCCGGCACGTTCACCGGCCGCCAGGCTGCCCACGACCAAAGCCGCGGCACCGTCGTTGAGCCCCGAGGCGTTGCCGGCAGTGACCACACCACCCTCGAACAGTGGTCCGAGGCGGGCGAGCTTATCGACATCAGTTCCCGGGCGTGGATGTTCATCGCTCGCCACGACAAGCGGCGGTTGCTTGCGCCCCTGGGGCACCTCGATGCTCAGCAGTTCGGCGTCATAGAACCCCTGGTCCCGGGCTTCGGCGTAGCGTGCCTGGGAGCGGGCGGCATAGGCGTCGCTGGCGTCACGGTCGATGCCAAGGTCGTGGGCCACGTTGTCGGCGGTTTCCGGCATGCTGTGGCTGCCGTACTCCCGCGCTAGCCAAGGGTTGGGGAAGCGCGAGCCGATCACCGTATCGTACATCGGCTGGTTGCGGGCGAAGGGGGACTCGGCCTTGCCCAGCACATATGGGGCGCGGGACATGGACTCCACGCCTCCGGCCAGGAACAGTTCGCCCTCGCCGAGGCGGGTGGCGCGAGCGGCATCGATGATGGCAGCGAGTCCGCTGCCGCAAAGCCGGTTGACGGTCTGCCCGGCCACCCCCACGGGCAGCCCGGCCAGCAGTCCCGCATGGCGGGCAACGTTACGCGAATCCTCGCCGGCCTGGTTGGTACAGCCGGCCAGCACCTCCTCGTAGGCTTCGGTGGCAAAAGCGTTGCGCTCGACCAGCGCCTTCAGCACGTGGCCGAGCAGGTCATCGGGACGCACGGCGGCCAGGCTGCCCCCGTGGCGGCCGAACGGCGTGCGCAGGCCGTCGAAGATATAGGCGTCTTGCATGGAAGCTCCTTGGTTGCCTCAAGCCGCTGTCAGCGGCAGGCCTAGGGTGGCACGGCGGCGTAGCCACGGGCTGGCGCGATAGCGTGGGTCGCCCGTGGCTGTCAGCAGGGTGTCGAGAATAGCGAGAATGCGGCGGCTACCGTAGTGGTCGCCCATGGCCAGCGGCCCCCGGGGATAGCCCAGGCCCAGTTCCACGGCTCGGTCGATAGTGGCCGGGTCTGCCACGCCCTGCTGAGCGATTTCGCTGCCAACGTTGACGATGCATGCCACGACGCGTTGCAGCACGAAACCGTTGCTGTCGTTGATGACGCTGACCGGCGTGCCATCGTGGCCAAGCAGGGCCATGGCGGCATCACGTATGTCGCCTCGGGTGGCCGGGGTGAGCATGAGCGAGCGGCGCCTGTCGAGGCCGGCCAGCATGTCAATGGCCACGCAGCGCTCGGCCGGCAGGCCCAGGCGAACGGCACAGCCAGTGGCATCTTCACCCAGCGGCGTGAGCAGGCAGAGCGCTTCCGAAGTGGGTGACTTGCCGCTCTCGAGTGGCCAGTTCGCACTGTGCACGAGTTCGGCGAGGGCCTGTCCGGCATCGGTCTCCTCGGCTCCGATCCATACCGGGCGCGGCGCGGCCGTTGGCAGCGAGGGGTCATCGGGCACCTGGGGCTTGCCGTCGATGTAACGGTAGAAACCCTCGCCGCTCTTGCGTCCGAGCAGCCCGGCGGTCAGTCGCTGGCGCGTCAACGGTGAGGGTCGAAAACGTGGCTCCTCATAATACTGGTGGTAGATCGACTCCATCACGGCGTGGGAGACATCGAGTCCGGTGAGGTCGAGCAGCGCGAACGGCCCCATGCGAAAACCGCCCTGATCGACCAGGATGCGATCGACAACGGCGGGGTCGGTGACGCTCTCGCCGAGGATCCGCAGTGCCTCGGTGCCAAAGGCACGCCCGGCATGATTGACCAGGAAACCCGGCGTATCGGTGGCGCGGGCGGTGAAATGGCCCATGGCCCGGCCCAGCGCCTCGACGTTGTCGGCCACCTCGCTTGCGGTGCGCAGTCCCGGGATCACCTCGACGATCCTCATCAGCGGAACGGGATTGAAGAAGTGAAACCCGATCACGCGCTGCGGATGGCGACAGGCCGAGGCGATGGCCGTCACCGAGAGCGACGAGGTATTGGTGGCCAGCACGGCGCGTTCGTCGAGTATCTCCTCAAGCTCGGTGAAGAGCGACTGCTTGGCTTCGAGTTTCTCGACGATGGCCTCGACGACGATGTCGCACCCGGCTAGTTCAGCGAGCGTTTCGGCATGCTTGAGGCTGGCCAGATAACGCTCGGCATCGGCTTCGCTGAGCCGCTGTTTCTTCACGGCGCGCTGCCACATGCCGGCAATGAAGTCACGCGCCTCGTCGACGGCGCCAGTGCGCATGTCGTGCAAGTAGACGGTCAGCCCGGCCTGGGCGGCGATCTGGGCGATACCGCGCCCCATGGCGCCGGTGCCGACGATTCCCAGAGTATGAAAGGGGGGGCGGGTCGGCGAGATGCCGTTCGACATGTTGACGTCCTCTCTTGATGCGTTTTTTGTATTTCGCTTGGCAAAACCTGGTTTCGTTTTATTGACGACCATCCTAGGCTATGCAAGAGTGCCTGACAATAAAAAGCGGTCTTTCATTCTGCTATGCGAAATTATTCGCTGAAAGCCCGACATTTCAAGGTCCGGCCAGGATTTGCCCCGCCACACTCGTGAGGACATGCCATGATTCGCGATCCCGAACTGCTCGATCAGCTCATCGATACCATTTCCCGCTTCGTGCGCGAGCGCTTGATACCCAATGAGGCACGCCTGGCGGAAGAGGATGCCGTGCCACCCGAACTGCTCGAGGAAATGAAGGAGATGGGCCTATTCGGCCTGTCGATCCCGGAGGAGTTCGGTGGACTGGGCCTGAGCATGGAAGAGGAGGCGCTGGTGGCGATGGAAATCGGCAAGACGTCGCCGGCCTTCCGCTCGATCTTCGGCACGAACAACGGCATCGGCGCACAGGGCATCCTGATCGATGGCACACCCGAACAGAAGGCGAAGTACGTGCCGCGCCTGGCGACCGGTGAATTGCTCAGCTCCTTCTGCCTCACCGAACCCGATTCCGGCTCCGATGCCGCGAGCTTGCGCACGACGGCGGTGCGCGATGGCGATCATTACGTCCTCAATGGCACCAAGCGCTTCATTACCAACGGTCCGGAAGCCGATGTCTTCACCGTGATGGCACGCACCGATCCTGACAACAAGGGGGCGGGCGGCATCACGGCATTCATCGTCGAGGGAGATACACCGGGGCTCAAGCGTGGCCCGGCCGACAAGAAGATGGGGCAGAGGGGAGCGCATACCTGCGACATCATCTTCGATGACTGTCGGGTACCCGCCGAGAACATCATTGGCGGCCGCG
This sequence comes from Billgrantia hypersalina, assembly GCF_052584175.1. NCBI lineage: Bacteria > Pseudomonadati > Pseudomonadota > Gammaproteobacteria > Oceanospirillales > Halomonadaceae > Billgrantia > Billgrantia hypersalina. The sequence continues at coordinate 4,042 of NZ_JBMIQI010000002.1, read as the reverse complement.
AGGGGCAGGGGTTCAAGACCGCGATGAAGGTACTCGACCGGGGGCGCCTGCACATCTCGGCAGTGTGCGTGGGCGTGGCCGAGCGCCTGGTCGAGGAGTCGCTCAACTATGCCATGGAGCGCAAGCAGTTCGGCGTGCCTCTGGCCGAGCACCAGCTGGTCCAGGCGATGCTGGCCGACAGCAAGACCGAAGCCTATGCCGGCCGCAGCATGGTGTTGGATGCCGCGAGGCGCAAGGATAGCGGCGAGAATGTCTCCACGCTGGCCTCCTGCTGCAAGCTGTTCTGCGCCGAGATGGTGGGGCGTGTCGCAGATCGTGCGGTGCAGGTGCATGGCGGTGCCGGCTATATTGCCGAGTACGCGGTGGAGCGTTTCTATCGTGACGTACGTCTGTTCCGCATTTACGAGGGTACGACCCAGATCCAGCAACTGGTGATTGCCCGCAACATGGTGCGGGAGGCGAGCTGATGACGCTTTCCGTGACGCGCCGGGCACCCGACGAAGCGATCTTCGGTCGCTTGGCCAGCGAGTTGATTGCCGAGCTGCCGGAGCGGCTCAGCACTCGCGTGCTGGAGAACGCCGTGCATCTCGCGGAGCGTCCGGCGCTGGTCGATGGCAGCGTGCGCTGGAGCTTTGCCCAGCTCGGTCGCGAGATCCGCGCCGCCGCCGAATGGCTCGATACGCTGGGGATTCGCCCCGGCGACCGCATCATGGCAGTGAGCGAGAACGGCCGGGCGCTAGTCGTGCTGCTCCTCGCGGCGAGCGAGCGTGACGCCTGGGTGGCTATCGTCAATTCGCGGCTATCGGCCCCTGAGATTGATGCCATCCGCGACAATTGCCAGCCGCGCCGGGTGTTCTACACCAGCGAGGCCTCGCCGGACGCCGAGGCCCACGGCGAGCGTCATGGTGCCGAGGCATACGAGCATCCTTCCTTGGGACGTCTGCGTTTGTCCGCGCTGTGCGAGGTGGCGTCGGAGCCGGTCACGGCCAGCGGTGCCGACCAGGTCGCGGCAATGATCTACACCTCGGGGACCACCGGGGCCCCGAAGGGAGTCATGCTGACCCATCGCGGCATCCTCTATATCGCTTCGCTTTCCGGCGGCATGCGCCATCTTGGCGAAGGCGAAAGGGTTTACGGCGTACTTCCCATGTCGCATGTGTTCGGCTTGTCGTCGGTGTGCATGGGCTCGCTCTACAACGGCGCCTGCCTTTATACCGTACCGCGCTTCGATGCTGCGTCGATGCTCGAGGCGCTGGAACACGAGCGCATTACCGTACTGCAGGGTGTACCGGCCATGTTTGCGCGTACCCTGGAGTACCTGCGTCGTGAGGCTCGTCCTCTCGTTGCCCCCGAGTTGCGCTACATTTCCGCCGGTGGCTCGCCGCTCGATGGCGACCTCAAGCGGCGTGTGCAGGCGTTGTTCGGTCTCACGCTTCACAATGGCTACGGCCTCACCGAGGCGAGTCCGACCATCAGCCAGACGCGTATCGAGGACCGCTTCGACAGCAATACCGTCGGGCGCGTGCTGCCACTGCTGGAGTACCGTCTCGAGCCGCTGGGAGAGGCCGGCGAGAACGAGTCGGACCACGAGGGGGCAGGCGAATTATGGGTGCGCGGCCCCAACGTGATGAAGGGTTACTTCCGCCAGCCGACGGCCACCCGTGCCTGCCTCACGGCGGATGGCTGGCTCAATACCGGCGACATCGCCCGCTTCGACGAAGACGGGCAGCTCTACATCGTCGGCCGCAGCAAGGAGCTGATCATTCGCTCCGGCTTCAATATCTATCCCCCCGATGTCGAGGCGGTGATCAACGAGCATCCGGACGTGACGCTGTCGGCGGTAGTGGGGCGCCAAGTGGCCGGCAACGAGGAGGTCGTCGCCTTCGTCCAGTGCGAACCCGGCGCTGCGGTCAACGAGGCGGAGCTTGACGACTTCCTCGCCCAGCGGCTGGCTCCGTACAAGCGACCCTCTCGGCTGGTGCTGGTGGATGCGTTGCCGGCCACGGCCAGCGGCAAGATTCTCAAGGGACGCCTGCGCGACCTGGCCGGTCGGGAGGACAGTGCATGAACGATGCCCCCCAAAAGGCACTGATGGGCTACCACGAGCTGCTCGGCATGCAGGTGGTCGAGTGGTCCGACGGAATCGCCATCGTCGAACTGGTGGCCGACGCGCATCATCTGAACCGCAGCGGTATCGTACATGGTGGCGTTCTCACCTCCATGCTCGACAGTGCCCTGAGCCTCGCCGGTCTCTACTGCGATCTACCCGGGCGGGTACGCCGCGGCATGACGCTATCATTGACGACAACCTTCGTTGGGCCCGCCGGCGTCGGCTTGTTGCGGGCCACCGGCCGGGTGCGTGGCGGCGGACGCAAGGTTTACCTGGCCAGCGGGGAAGTCGTCGATGCCAGCGGTGGGTTGCTGGCCCTGGGGGAAGGCGCTTTTCGGCGTCGCAGCGGCAGCGAGTCCCGGGAGGGAATGGAAGAGTGACGCGGGTTCGGCTGCGCACCGGGCTGCTGGTGCTGGTCACCCTGAGCACGCTATGCCACCTCGTGTTCGGCAACACGATCCTGCAGGCAATTGGCGTGCTGGCATTGGCGGCCTACCTGGCGACGCTACGAGGCGTGCTGTCTCCCATGGCCAATGGGCTGCTGCTGGTGGCCGGGACGTTGACCCTGTTCGTGCTATGGCATGTCGAATCGCCGGGTTCGTTATTGTTCGAGGCGGCCGGCCGCTTCGCCTTCTTCGCCACCTTCGTGGTGGCGTTGAGCCTGCTGCGCCTGCCCGCCTATCGCTCGAGCCTGGTGCGTCGTTGCGGCCAGGCCATGCTGCTACAGCCACCCGGGCGTCGTTATCCCATCCTTTCCGCCGGCTCGGCGCTGTTCGGCATCATTCTCAATATTGGCGTACTCAACCTCTTCGCCGGCATGATCGAGAAGAGCAACACCCTGTCGGCCGCCCAGGGGCGTGCCTGGGTGCAGCGGGCGCGCCGGCGGCGGATGATGCTGGCCCTGCTGCGAGGTTTCTCTCTGGCGCCGCTGATCTCGCCGATGGGTATCGGCGTGGCCGTGGTGCTTTCCAGCCTGCCCGAGTTACGCTGGCTCGACCTGGCGCCCTACGTGATCGGGGCCGCGCTGGTCATCTTCCTGGTGGGCTGGGCGGTGGATGTTGTCACCGGCCCGCATCCCGCCGCACGCAAGGCAAAGTCGCCGGCGCCTTCCCTGGCGCCGCTCGGTCGTTTCTGCCTGTTGCTGCTGGGAATCGTCTCGCTAGTATCCTTCCTCGCCTGGTCGCTCGAGGTCCGCCTCCCTGTTGCCGCGCTTCTCGGTGCGCCGCTCGGGGCCCTGGCCTGGCTGGCCTGGCAGCGGCGACGGCTGGGCTTGCTGGGCGTTCCGGCGGCGCTCGCCAGCCTGCAGCGCCAGCTGCCCTGGCTCTTGGCACCCAGTGCCAACGAGGTGGTCGTCCTGGGGGCGGCGGGGTACCTCGGCCACCTGTGCGTGGGCTTGATCGATGTGGAAAGCCTGGGACCGCTCATGGTGGTACTCGGTCCGCTGGGCGCGGCGAATGCCGTGCTGGCCATGCTGGCGGTAGTGGTGCTCGCTCAGGTGGGAATCAATCCGATCGTGACCGTGACCCTGCTGGTCGGGTTGCTTCCCACGTTGGCCATCGAGGGGCTGACACCTGCTATCGTCGGCGCCTCGTTGATGGTGGGCTGGGCGCTGGCCCTGATGTCCTCGCCGATGACAGCTTCGATGCTGATCCTGTCGCGCTTTACCGGTGTCGCCTCGACCCGCATTGGCTATCGTTGGAATGCGCGTTTCCTGCTGACCTGCATTCCGCTGCTGTCCGCTTGGTTCCTGTTCGCGTCTTGGTAGGACGCATGAGGCTTTGCCTCGCTGCTGTACACCGTTAGGAAGTTGAGGTCGGTCTGCTCGTCAGGCCATGGATATGAATCGGGAGAGAGCCCATGAAAGTACTCGTCGCGGTCAAACGCGTCATCGACTACAACGTCAAGATCCGCGTCAAGCCGGATCACTCCGAC
>NZ_JBMIQI010000001.1:0-27050 GCF_052584175.1 Billgrantia hypersalina | reverse complement strand
CGATCTTCCAGGTCGCCGACTACGGCCTGGTGGGGGATCTGTTCGAGATCCTGCCGGAGCTGGAGCAGAAACTGTAAACCCACTCCCAAGCGTCACCCGTGAACAAGAAAGGCCCCGCCGGGGCCTTTCTTGTTGCTGCGGGGCGCGACATCAGGCCGCGGGGAGGCGTTCGCTGACGTATTCCAGATGATGATCGACGTCACCCAGATAGTGATCGAACGCCACCAGGCGTTTGGCATATCGCGACACCCGGCACTCCTCGGTCATCCCCATGGCACCATGCAGTTGAATCGCCTGCTCAGCGACGAAGCGCGCGGCCTCGCCAACGTAGGTCTTGGCTGCGGCAATGCGGTAATCGCGTTCGGCAGCGGGGCGCTCCAGGCTGGTGGCGGCGAGGATCGCCATCGAGCGGGCCTGTTCCAGGTTCAGGTGCATGTCGACCATGCGGTGCTGCAGCACCTGGAAGCTGGCGAGCGGCTGGCCGAACTGGCGGCGCTCCTTCAGGTACTCGAGGGTCTGGCCGCAGGCAGCCTGCATGGCGCCCACCGCTTCGGCACACAGGGCAGCGCGTCCCCACGCCAGGGTGGCATCCAGGGCCTCCGAGGCGTCATCCCCTAGGCGGGCATTGTGGGGCAGAGCGACGCTATCCAACTGTACGTCGCTGGCCTCGCGGTCATCCAGGGTCCGATAATCGCGGCGCTTCAGGCCGGCACTGCCAGCAGGTACCAGGAAGACGCCGAGCGAACCGTCCTCGACCCTCGCGGTAACCAGCAGCGTCTCTGCCGTGGCGGCCGCCAGTACGACTTGCTTGGCGCCAGTGAGCAACCAGCCATCCGGCCGCCTCACGGCACGAGTGGCGATGTCATGGGCGTCGTAACGCGCTTCGGTTTCCTGCCAGGCCAGCGCCAGCCGGAGTTCGCCGGTCATCAGCGGGGTCAGCCAATGCTCTCGCTGCTCCTCGCCGGCCAGGTTCACCAGCAGGTGCCCGGGCATGAGCAAGCCGGCCAGGAACGGTTCGCGCATCAGGCCTTGGCCGAGTGCCTGCATGACGACCATCACGTCGACGCCGTCACCGCCCAGGCCACCGACCTGCATGTTAAACGGCAGGTGCAGCAGACCCAGTTCGGCGAAGGTGCGCCACAGGCACCCGCGCTGGCCGGGAGGCAGGGCCTCCTGGTCGACGACCAGCCGCTCCAGGGTATCGGCGAGCATGCGTTGCTCGTCGCTATAGGAAAAGTCCATGGGACTCCTTACATGCCGAGTAGGGTCTTGGCGACAATGCTCTTCTGAATCTCGTTGCTGCCGCCATAGATCGAGAGCTTGCGTCGGTTAAGGTACTGAGCGCCGGCGGCCGCGTTCTCGGCCCTTTCGGTGTCAAGCGCTTCGTCGCCATAGAGGAAATCGGGAAAGAAGGGCAGTGCTGCCGGCCCCAGGGCGCGCCGGGTCAATTCGCTCAGCTCCTGACGCAGCTCCGAGCCGCGTACCTTGAGCAGTGAACTCTCGGCACCGGGGGCGCCGCCGTCGCGGGCAGCGGCGAGCACACGCAGCAATGTGACCTCGAGTGCCATCAGTTCGAGCTCCGCCTTGACCACACGCAGGCGGAAACTGGGCAGCTCGAGCAGCGGATGGCCGCGATGTCGGACGACAGCGGCGACCGACTTGAGGTGGCGTAGCGCCTGCTTGGCATGCCCGAGCCCGGCGATGCCGGTGCGCTCGTGGGTGAGCAGGAACTTGGCGCAGGTCCAGCCCTGACCTTCTTCGCCGACGCGGTTGGCCACGGGGACGTGCACTTCGTCGAGAAAGACTTCGTTGACCTCGTGGGCGCCATCGAGGGTGACGATGGGGCGCACGGTGATGCCCGGGCTTGCCATGTCGATCAACAGGAAGCTGATACCGGCCTGCTTCTTGGCCTCGGGGTCGGTACGAACCAGGCAGAACATCATGTTGGCGTGCTGGCCGAGCGTGGTCCAGGTCTTCTGCCCGCTGACTACGTAATAATCGCCGTCGCGCACGGCGCGAGTGCGCAGGCTAGCCAGGTCGGAGCCGGCGCCGGGTTCGGAATAACCCTGGCACCACCAATCCTGGTTGGCGAGGATACGCGGCAGATAGTGACGCTTTTGCGCCTCGCTGCCGAACTTCATGATCACGGGGGCGACCATGCTGACGCCGAAGGGAACGATGGTGGGGGCATGGGCCGCGGCGCATTCCTCGTCGAAGATATGCCGCTCGACCGGGCCCCAGCCCGGGCCACCATGTTCCTTGGGCCAGTTGACGCCGAGCCAGCCGCGCGCGCTGAGTCTGTCTTGCCAGCGCTGGTGATCATCGGCGGAGAGGCGACGGCCAAGACGCACGCGCTCGCGAATGTCGTTGGGCAGTTCGACGGCGAGGAAGTCGCGCACCTCGCGGCGAAACGCTTGTTCTGCAGCAGTGAACTCGAGATTCATCGGTCCTGCCCTCCGGCTGTGACTCGGCTCGCCTGGCGGTGGGGCCCGCCCAGGTGGCGGGGGTAGCCGAGAGTCTCGATGGCGAGCAGGTCGATATCGCTGTCGCGGTAGGCCCAGCCGCGCTCGGCCAGCATCAGGCTGGCCGCCTCCATGGCGGCGTGCGGGTTGGCATCGTCGTCGCGGGCGGCCTGGGCCAGCGTCGCCAGCAGGCTGCCCTGGCGGCTCACCACGACTCCCAGCCGCGGCCCCTTCAGTGCATTGGCCGCGGCCTGCTGTTGCTCGGCATCGGCTTTCAGCGCGACCAGCTCCGCCATGCTCCCTTCATCCGTCACGACCAGCGCCAGATCGGCGTCTCGGGCGACGAGATCGGTGGCTTCGGTGGTCGCGAGCAGATCGATGCGCAGGCAATGCGGCGGGCACGCCGTATCGGCGCCGGGGGCAAGGAGGCAGGCCTGGGTCTCTTCGACGGGGCGATCAGTGAGCTGGATGCCGGCCCGTTCGGCCTTGCCCTGCAAATGCACGAACAGCGGATGCCTGCCAAGCAGGGCGATACGGGTCAGCGGGGGGGCGTCCCCCGCCTCGGGCACCTTGTGTGGTGCGCGGGCCGCGAAGAAGGCATGAATCAGCCCGGCCCGCTGCGGCGACGCCATGCAGTCGAGAAAAAGTTCGCGCTCGCGGCGCAGCCCTTCGTCCAGGCTGCCCTCGCTGCTGGCGGCAATGGCCTCGACGCAGCGGAAGGGGGAGTAGAGCTCGGGCACTTGACGCTCGAGCTTGCTGCGATAGTGGCGAATGGCTTCCGGGTCGGCTGCGGGTGGCGGCAGCTCGCCGGTGATCCGGGGGGTGCGCTTGCCGTCGAGGACCTCGCGGGCCGCTGCCAGCCCGGCCTCGAGCGGGTCATCGTATTCGAGCACCGCATCGACGATGCCCAGCGACAGCGCTTCATCGGCACTAGCGAAGCGACCGCTGGTGACCAGGTCCAGTGCCGCCTCGATCCCGGCAAGCCGCGGCAGCCGTTGGGTGCCGCCGGCGCCGGGCAACAGCCCCAGCTTGACTTCCGGCAGGCCCACTCGTGTGCCCGGCAGGGCCACGCGAAGCTGACAGCCCAGCGCGACTTCCAGACCACCGCCGAGTGCCGTGCCATGCAGGGCGGCGACGATGGGCTTGCCGCTGGCTTCGAGCCCGGCAATGACGTCGGGCAGGATGGGCGCCTGGGGGGGCTTGCCGAACTCGCGAATATCGGCACCGGCGATGAAGGTCCGGCCACGGGCGACCAGTACCAGTACCTCCACGCGAGGATCCTGGTTGCCCTGGGTGACGGCTTCCAACAGGCCCTGGCGCACGGCCTGCCCCAGCGCGTTGACCGGTGGGTTGTCGATCAGAATGACGCCGATCTCGTCGTGGGGTTGATACGTCACAGGCGAGGTCATGTGAGCTGGCTCCCTGTGACGGGGTTGGCGAATAGGACAGGGGGAAACATGCGATGCCTCATGAATCGAGTGGTGGCGTCATTGATGTATGCGGCCCGGCCTGGCGCTGGCTCCAGCGCGACAGTACGACGGCGGGAACCAGGGCCGCCAGAGCGATGCCGAACAGTTCCCACTGGGAAAGGGGGACCATGCCGCCACCGGGAAGCGCGAGCATGAGTCCTGCAAGGAGCACGAGCGCGCGTGCGATGCACTCCGATACGATGCCCTTGCCCAGGCGGCCTACGCCGACCAGGTAGCCCTGCATGGCCGAAGCGAACAGTACGATGCCGACGAGTGCCTGGAGGAAAACCAGGGCGATCTGCAGCGGCTCGCCCTGCATGATCAGGGCCGGGTTGAGCACGAAGAGGAACGGGATGAAGTAGATCACGCTGCCGAGGCGCATGGCCTGCAGGCCGGTCGCCATGGGACGCGCGCCGGCGACGGTGGCGGCAGCGAAGGCGCCGAGCGCCACCGGCGGGGTAATGAAGCTGAGCATGCCCCAGTAAAGAATGAACATGTGTACCGCCATCGGATCGAGCCCGCCGCCCTGGATCAGCGCTGGCGCCAGTGCCACGGCAAGGAAGATGTAGGCGGCTGTGACCGTCATGCCGATACCGAGCACGAAGCTGGTCAGTGCGCCCATGATCAGCAGCAACGGCACGCTGCCTCCGGCGATGTGGATGAAGTCGTTGGCAATGGTGCCGGAGAGCCCGGTCATCGACAGCGCACCGACCAGCATGCCGACGGCGGCCAGGATGGCAATCAGCTCGGCAAACAGCTTGGCCGCCGAGGAGAGCGACTCGCCCAGCTCGCGAAGCCCCCAGCGGTTGCTGGGCGAGAACTGGTTGAGCACGAGCAGCAGGGCAGTGGCGTAGAAGGGTGCCACGGCCTCGCGCTGCATGATCAACAGCATCCATACCAGCAAGGCAAAGACGAAGATGAAGTACCAGCCTTGCTTGAGAGTTTGCCAAAGGGAGGGCAGTTCCTCGGCAGGCAGGCCCTTGATCCCGTGGCGTGCGGCATAGGCATCGATCTGTATGAACAGGCCGAGGAAATAGAGTATCGAGGGAATGACGGCGGCCAGCGCCACGGCGCCGTAGGGCACATCAAGAAACATGGCCATGACGAAGGCGGTGGCGCCCATTACCGGCGGCATCAGCACCCCGCCGGTAGAGGCGCAGGCCTCGACCCCGCCGGCAAACGAGCGGCCCATGCCGATGCGCCGCATGGCCGGGATCGACAGCACGCCGGTGGTCAGCACGTTGCTGATCACGCTGCCGCTCATCGAGCCCATCAGGCCGCTGGAAAAGATCGAGACCTTGGCCGGGCCGCCGCGCACATGACCCAACAGGGCGAAGGCCAGGTCGATGAAGAACTTGCCGCCGCCGCTCTTCTGCAATACCACGCCGAAGACGAGAAAGCCGATCACCAGCCCGGCGAAGGCCTGCAGCGGCACGCCCATGATGCTTTCGGTGCTCATGGTATGGTACATGGCCGTCTCCTCCAGGGTGGAGGGGAAGGCCTGTATTGGCCCGGGTACGATATCCGCGACCAGCGGATAGAGGGAAAACGTCATGGCGATCACGGCGATCGGCCAACCGCCGGCGCGGCGTGCCGCCTCGATGATCAGCAACCAGTAAGCGTAGCTCGCCATGATCGCGGTATCGGGGGCGGCGAAGGCCCAGCCACGCTCGAGGATCGACTCGGCATTGTAGACGAAATAGCCACCGACGATCAGCGTCGCCAAGCTCAGCGCGTAGTCATACCACGGCACTGGACGATACTGCAGCGACGACTTGATCGGCCACAACAGGTAGACCAGTGGTAGCAGCAGCGCCACCACGGCGTAGTAGAACTGCGTTTCCAGGCCGGTGACGAAGCGCAGCCAGCCCAGGTTGAACAGGTAATCCAGGGTCATCAGCATCAGCAGCACCGTCACGGCGCCGGGAATCCAGCGCAGGGCAGTGGGTAGCGGGCGGACGTGAGTGACCTTTTCCTTGAGCTGGCGCAGCGATTCGGGTGGCGAAGTGGCGGTGGTCATGGCGGCGTCCGTGAATCGGGAAAGGGGCGGCATGGCCGCCCCGGTATCGGGCAGGTTACCGGCAGGTCATTCGAAGACCGGGTCGAAACCGGCATCGGTGAGTGCCTGCGCACGGGCTTCCATCCAGGCATCGCGGAACTCGTCCTCGTCGGAAGGGGCGTCGTCGAGAAAAGCGTTCCAGGTCTCGAGCAGGAGTTCCTGGCGTTCGATCAGCGAATCCTGGTGAGCCTGCATTTCGTCGGTCCACTCGCCGATCTCCTTGTAGTACTCGACGACGGCATCGTGGAAGGGCAGTACCCAGGTCAGGTCCTGATACTCGAAGGCATAGCCTACGGCGCCCGGCGCTGCGTCCTTGTAAGCGTCGTAGTTGTCCTGCAGCGCCTTGATCAGACCATAGGCGATCTCGTCGTCGAGATCCTGGTTGGCGACCACGATCGGGTAGGGATAACTGGCGCTGGGCACGGGGTTGTCGACGCTGACATCGCCGGCGCCGGCAGTCACCTCGTGTGGCTGGAAGTACGGGGCCACTGAGAGCATGCGTTCCCAACCTTCGGCGTCGTCAGGGTCGAGTACCGGCCAGCTGATACCGCGGGGGCTGCTGGCGAGCTGCTGGGCCGGCGGAGTGACGGTGGTCGTGAAAGAGGCGTCGACATCGCCGGCGATAATGCCATCGAACGAGCGGGCATAGCCGGGGTAGTCGACGCGTTCGACATCGTCCCAGGTCAACCCACCGAAGGCCAGGTAGGCCTCGGTGCCCTTGTTCAGGGCATCGTCGCCGCGAATGTAGGCGATGCGCTTGCCGGCCAGATCCGCCGGCGTCTCGACGTCGAGGTCACCGGCCACGGCCAGCGACAAACCGAACGAGGCGGTCGATGTCGTGAGCACGCGTATGGGTTGGGGCCCCCACTCGCGATCGGCGAACATCAGCACGCCTTCGGCGCCGTAATAGCTGGCAATGCCGCAGGCGCAAAGGTCGACTCTTCCCTGCTTGAGCGGGGTCATGCGCGACACGTCGTTGTCGCCGGGCAGGATGCGCACCGAGGTGCCGTACTGCTCTTGCAGCATGTTGCCGATGGCCACGGCTTGGGCGTAGCCGCTGGAGTTGGTGCCATAGGCCGTCCAGGCCATGGTTCGAGGCAGTTCGACCTCGGCGGAGTGGGCCACGCTGGCGGAGAGCAGCGAGAGCGGAAGTGCGGCGAGAACGGAAGTGCGGGACAGCTGGCGCATAGGAGACTCCTGTGCCGTTGAGGTGATTGTTGTTTTGCTATGCGGTATTTGATTCCGAAACTGCAATCGATACTAGAAAGGCGCCGCCTGACTGTCAACGCATGCAATAGCAGGCGATGAGTTAGGCTTTCCGCTGTGCGGAACGACGCCCCCCGGCATTTCGTTATTTCAAGAGAATGAAGGAGTTGCCTCTTTTCGCAGAGAGGGGTCGGGAAGAAGGGTGCGACTAAGGTATAGCGATCGCGAGCGGCAGGTTGTCGCTTGCTTGCATGATCAGTCGGTGGGGCGGGAAAGCTCTCGCCATGCAGCGTAGGTACTCAGGAAAACCCGGCCTGTCATGTCGTCGAGGAAGTCACTGCGCTTCAGGCGGTCCATGACCGGTCCCTTCACCTCGGCCAGGTGCAGGGTGACCCGGGAATCCTTGAGGCGGGCATTGATCGCATCCAGGCTTTCCAGCGCCGAGGCGTCGACCAGATTGACCGCCGAGCAGATGAGGACCACGTGCTCCAGCTCGGGGCGGGTGGCCACGAGATCGTAGACAGTGTCCTCCAGATAACGGGCGTTGGCGAAATAGAGACTTTCGTCGATGCGCAGCAATGCCACATGGCTGACGCTCTCGGTCTCGTGGCGTTCGACATTGCGAAAGTGCTCGGTACCCGGTATGCGGCCGACCAGTGCACTGTGCGGGCGGCTGGTGCGGTAGAGAAACAGGCCGATGGAGAGGGCGACGCCGCTGATGATGCCGGTTTCGACGCCTTCCACCAGGGTCAGCACGATCGTGATTGCCATGGCGGAGAAATCGCTGCGCGAATAGCGCCAGGTCTGGCGGATCATGGGAATGTCGATCAGTGTCAGGATCGAGACGGTGATCGTTGCTGCGAGAGTGGCGATGGGCAGGTGGTAGAGCGCTGGCGTGAACAGCAGGGTCACGGCGCCGATGCCGATGGCGGCGAAGAAGCTGGCCAGGGGCGTCTGGGCGCCGGCATCGTAATTGATAACGGTGCGTGTCAGTCCACCGGAAACCGGCATTCCCGCCGAAAAGGCAGCGACGATGTTGGCGCCGCCCAGGCCGACCAGTTCTTGATTGGGTGAGATACGCTCGCGCCGCCTGGCGGCCAGCATCTGTCCCATGGAAACGGACTCGACGAATCCCACCACGCTGATCAGCAGCGCCGGGATCAGCAGTGCCTGCCATAGCGCGGGATCGAAGCCGGGAAGGGTCAGCGGGGGCAGGCCCTGGGGGACATCGCCAATGACCATGACGCCGGCTTCGGCCAGACCGAATTGCCAGGTCAGCAATGTGGTCGCAAACACGGCGAAGACAGGGCCGGCGCGCGTGATCAGGTCGGCCAGCGGTCGTGACAGGCCGATACGTCGCAGGGCGGAGCGACCATGCTCGCGCAGCAGCAACAGGAACAGGAGACTTCCGCCACCGATCGCCAGTGTCGGCAGGTGCATATCAGGCAGTCCCCTCACGAGTTCCGCCAGCCGTGGCAACAGCTCCGGCGCGCTGAGCTCGATGCCGACCAGATAGCCCGCTTGGCTTGCCGCTATGAGAATTCCCGAGGCGGTGAGGAAGCCGGCGATCACGGGGTGGCTGAGGAAGTTGGCCACGAAACCCATGCGCAGAAGCCCCATGAGCAGCAGAATGATGCCCGAGAGCAGGGATAGAACAAGGGCCGCCTGCAGGTATTCGCTCGTGCCTTGCGTGGCGACATTGGAAAGTGCGGCCCCGGTCATCAGCGCAATGATGGCGACCGGCCCCACGGCCAAGGTACGGCTGGTGCCCAGCAAGGTATAGGCTACCGCCGGCAGCAGGCTGGCATACAAGCCCACGACGGCGGGCAAACCGGCCAGTACGGCGTAAGCCAGCGACTGGGGGATCACCATGATCGTGACGATCACCCCAGCCATGAGGTCGGCTCCGCCAAGACGGCGGTTGTAGTGGGGCAGCCAGGTGAGGACCGGTAGGTAGCGCTTGAGCATCCTGTCTCTTAGGTGTCTGGGTGGGGTCACCAGACTAAACGATATTGGTGGGCGAGTTGAGTGTTGGTTAGGATCAGACGAAATAACGCAGTACCACGCCAATCTCGACAGGACACGCCATGAAGCCCGAGACCATCGCCCTCCATCACGGCTACGCTCCCGATGACCAGCACGCGGTTGCCGTGCCCATCCATCAGACCACCTCGTTCTCCTTCGATAGCGCCCAGCATGCAGCCGACCTGTTCGATCTCAAGGTCGAGGGCAACATCTACTCCCGCATCATGAACCCTACCTGCGCGGTGCTGGAACAGCGCATCGCCGCACTGGAAGGGGGAATCGCCGGGCTGGCCGTGGCCTCGGGTATGGCCGCCATCACCTATGCCATCCAGACCATTGCCGAGGCAGGCGATAACATTGTCTCGATCAGCGAGTTATATGGCGGAACCTACAATCTGTTTGCGCATACCCTACCGCGCCAGGGCATCGAGGTGCGCTTCGCCGACAAGGACGACATCGCCGGTATCGAATCCTTGATCGATGCCCGCACCAAGGCGGTGTTCTGCGAAAGCGTCGGCAACCCATCCGGCAGCGTTGTCGACATGGCGAGGCTGGCGGAAGCCGCCCATCGCCACGGCGTACCGGTGATCGTCGACAATACGGTGCCCACGCCTTTCCTGTGGCGTCCCATCGAACACGGCGCCGACATCGTCATTCACTCCGCTACCAAGTATATCGGCGGACATGGCACCACGGTGGGCGGCGTCATCGTCGATTCCGGCAAGTTTCCCTGGGCCGACCATTCCCAGCGCTTCCCGCTGCTCAACGAGCCGGACGTCTCCTACCACGGCGTGAGCTATACCCGCGACGTGGGCGAGGCGGCCTTCATTGCGCGAGCGCGGGTAGTACCGCTGCGCAACATGGGGGCTGCCCTCTCGGCGCAGGCGGCGTGGAACCTGCTGCAGGGGCTCGAGACACTGTCGCTGCGGATCGAACGGATCTGTGCCAATGCCCACAAGGTCGCGGAATACCTGGAGGGGCATTCGGCGGTAAACTGGGTGCAGTACGCCGGCCTGGCGGGGCACAAGGACCACGCCTTGGCCCAGCGCTACATGAACGGGCAGGCCTCGGGCATCCTCAGTTTCGGCATCGCGGGGGGGCGCGAGGCGGGAGCGCGCTTCTACGACGCCCTCGGGATGATCCTGCGCCTGGTCAACATCGGCGACGCCAAGACCTGCTCATCCATTCCCGCCTCGACCACTCATCGGCAGCTGAGCGATGACGAACTGGCGGCGGCGGGCGTGACTGCCGACATGGTGCGCCTCTCCATCGGCATCGAACACATCGACGACATCATCGCCGACCTGGAACAGGCGCTCGCCGCCAGCCAGGCCTGAAGCCATGGGCCGCCCCGCCAGGGGCGGCTAGCCGCGCGGTTTTTAGCGAGTCAAGCACAAACACCTTTTATCGGCGCGGGCGACGATGACTTGAGTCGTGCTTTGGTCTGTCAGGCCAAAGTGGTGATGCGTATGACGCTTACCAGAAGTTAAGCTCAGTTGACATTCCTATAACAAAGAGACGAGACGTCATGCGGATCCTGATGCTTCTGCTGGCCGCGGTTTCGCTTGCCGGTGGACTATTCCTTGCGTATTCGAGTGGCACGGGCTGGCAGGGCCTTTTCGGGCCTGTACTGGGCCTGGTGGCGGGTGCCGCGATGGCCTTGAGCGGTTTGGCGGCCGTCTATCGAGCCGACGCCGACACGCTTGCGAACGGTCGTCTGCATGCCTGGCTTCCCATGACACGGGATTACCTTTCGTTACGCCGGATGGCACATGGCCTCATTCGCCAGGCCAGTACCACGGCAATCGCTTCAGCCGAGGTGTCTCACCACGCCGACCGCATGGACCAGCGCCTGGAGCGACAGGAGCAGACGGTACGCGAGGCCTCGTCGAGCATGGCGGCAATCACCTCGGCGATCGAGCAGGTCGCCGCCAGTGCCGCCAACGTGGCTACCCTGGCGAGCCGTTCGCGAGATGCCAGCCATGTCAGCCGCGAGTCGCTCGGTCAGGTGATCGAAGAGATGCAGGCACTTGCCGAGCGATCGGAAGAAGCCTTGGAACTGCTCAACATGCTGAGCCAGAAGGCCGACAGCGTGCGCCATGTGACATCTCTGATCGAGGAGATCGCCGAACAGACCAACCTGCTGTCGCTGAATGCCTCGATCGAGGCCGCCAGGGCCGGCGAACACGGTCGCGGCTTCGCCGTGGTTGCCGGCGAGGTGCGTCAGCTCGCTGGCCGTACCGCGGATGCCACGCGCAACGTCGAGGCGCTGGTAGGGGATATCGGCGACAGCAGCCATCGCGTGGTCGACACCATCGGACACCTGATGCAGCGCGTGGGCGACCGAGCCAAGGAGATGAGCAAGGTGGGCGAGCAACTCACCGAGATGACCGGGCATTTCGACCAGGTGGAGGGCGAGATCCGCTCTATCGCCGAAGCCATGGAGGATACCAACAAGCATTCACAACGCGTGGCAGGCACCCTCTCCACCCTGGAGGAGGACGCCGAGCAGGGCAACCGCGACATGCATGGCCTGGCGAGTCAGGCACGGGCACTGATGGACGGCGCCGAGGGTGTCGATGCGGCACTGGCCCAACAGCGTCTCGAGGGGCGCCACCAGCAGGTTTACGAGGCGGCGCGCCAGGCCGCGAGCAAGCTCGGTTCGCTGCTTGAATCGGCCATCAAGCGCGGCGAACTCGACGAGCAGACGCTTTTTCATGCCACCTACACGCCGATACCCGGCACCCATCCCCAGCAGTACGAAACCGGCTATGTGGGCTTTACCGACGAGCATTTTCCGGACATCCAGGAGCCTTTGCTGGATCGCCTGGGCGTCGCCTATGCCATCGGTATTGATCGTCGAGGCTACATTCCGACGCACAACGCCAAGACCAGCCAGCCGCCTACCGGCGACTACGACCACGATCTCAAGTTCTGTCGCAACCGCCGCATCTACGAGGACACGACGGGGCAGCGCTGCGGCACCCATGAGGAGACGCTGCTGCTCCAGACCTACAAGCGTGACACCGGGGAAATCATGCATGACCTTTCCGTGCCGATCTACGTGGGAGGCAAGCATTGGGGCGGCTTCCGCGTAGGCTACAAGCCGGAAACCGCGTGATCTCGGCGTAGCCGCATCAATTGCGATACTGAGCCACGAAACGTTCGTCCAGCCAGCGCTTCCAGCGCAGGCTGAGACGGCCAGACCACCACAGGCTCCCGCGTATCGCCAGGCCTTGTTCCTGGCCCAGGTCGAGAATAGTCAGCGCCCGTGCCTGGGGGGTGTAGCGCTGAAGGGGGAGGCCGCGCAGCCGTGCCTGCAGATTGGCCAGCAACAGCGGTGCCTGGCGGACACCGTAGACGCCGAGCCGGGGCAGGGGATGGTCGATCATGACAGCGCAATCGCCCGCCGCGAACACGTTGGGATCCGCGACGCTTTGCAGGGTGTCGGCGATCGCCAGGCCTCGTCCGGCGATGAGTGGCAGCCCCAATTGCTCGAGTGACGGCGGCGGCGCCAGGCCACCGGCATGGACCACGTGCTCGCATTCGATCAGTCGCGTCTCTGGCTCTCGATTCGATGCGGTGATCAGCAGGCCGTCGCGATGGAGTGCGACGGCCTGGCTGCCGCCGTACACCTGAATGCCCAGGCGCGTCAGATACCCCTCGAGCCAGCGCCGCGCCCCGGCCGGCGCGAAGGCGAGTGGTCTGGGCTGACGCGAAACCAGCGAAACCGACACCTTGGCGCCTCGCCGTGCAGCCAGTGCGTGCAGATTGCAGGCAAGCTCCACGCCACTGGCGCCACCGCCTACCACCGCGATAGCGGGCGCCTGAGACCGAGCGAAAGCCGCCTCGAGGCGGCGACGCAGCGCCACAAGTTGCTGTATCGGCTTGACGGGCCAGAGCGTAGGGCCATTAGGGTGGGAGGCAGGCGTGGGTGCGCATGAGCCGAGGTTGAAAGAGAGCAGGTCATAGCTGAGCGAGCGGCCATTCTCCAGGTGAAGCTGACGTCGCAGCGGGTCCAACGCTGCCACACGGCCACGTAGGATGCCGGCACCATGCTGACGCGCAAGATGCTTGGGATCGACGCGACCCTCGCCGGGTTCCCTGGCGCCCCCCAGCACACCTGCCGCCATGCCCGAGTACCAGAACGCACTCGGTTCGACGAGGGTGACGTCGGCGCCGGTCAGACGCTGCCGGTGACGCAACAGATAGAGATGAGCATGGCCCGCACCGGCCAGGATGATGTGAGGCCGCTTTCCGCGCTGCGAATCTCGCCTGAGGTCAGGTCCCATCTTCCTCTCTGAGCGTCCCGGCGGGCGCCAGTGGTGAGCGCGTCCGCCCTTGCCAGGCCGACCAGGAGTAGAGCGCGAGGCTGGCCCAAATAAGCAGGAAAGTGGCGAGCTGGACCAGCGAGAGCGGTTCACGGAAGACCAGAAGCGCAATGAAGAATTGAATACTGGGGTTGAGGTACATGAGAAAGCCCAGGGTGGCGAGGCGTAGACGGCGCGCCGCGCCGGCGAAGGCCAGGAGCGGCAGAGCGGTGATGACGCCACTGGCGATCAGGAGCAACGTGAGGTGAGGCTGGTCCAGGAAATGTGATAGGTCGGCGGCAGCCAGCCAGGCCAGTGCCATCAGGCCCAATGGAAGCAGCAGCAAGGTTTCGACGAACAGCCCCGAGAGCCCATCGAGCGGTACCTGCTTGCGAAGCAGGCCGTAGGTGCCGAAGCTCACGGCCAGTGTCAAGCTGATCCACGGCAACTCGCCGAGCAGCAGAAGCTGGATCGCGATGGCGACTCCCGCCAGCAGTACGGCGAGGCGTTGCACGCCGGACATGGCCTCGCGCAGCACCAGCAAGCCCAGGGCGACATTGACCAGCGGCGTCAGAAAGTAACCCAGGCTGGCCTGGAACACCTGGCGGGTCTCGACGGCATAGATGTAAAGCCCCCAGTTGATGGCGATCAGCAGTGCGCAGCCCAGCACGCGCCCCAGGCGCCTTGGCTCGGCTAGCGCCTTGCGGATAGGCCCCCAGCGCTTGAGAAACGTCACCAACCCCACCAGGAACAGGCACGACCAGATGATGCGGTGAATCAAAACCTCATAGGCGGGGATGCCTTCGAACAGGGCGAAAAACAGCGGAAAGCAGCCCCACATGCCGTAGGCGGCAAGGCCGAAACCCACACCTCGGGCGGCTTCTCGATCAGTCGGGGGCAGCAGGGACATGCCGTTTTCTCGCTCGTTTCGGATGGCTTCAACTTAGCAGCCTATGGGTTATATCACCATGCTCTCATACGGTTCTCGCAGGGTAGGGGAATCCGGGCTGACGTCGCTTGCGACCTGCGTTAGTCTTGAGCCATGCAACTATACGATACCCTGCCCGATAGGCGAGAAACCGCAAGGGAACCGTCATGAACGATCTGCGTACCACTCTGGTACAGTGCGACTTGCGCTGGGAAGACCCCGAGGCCAACTGTCGCCTGCTGGAGGAACAGCTCGGTGAGCTGAACGGCGAGGAGACCGATCTCATCGTGCTTCCCGAGATGTTCTCCACCGGGTTCACCATGAATTCCCGCGAGATGGCCGAACCCATGGAGCAGAACCGCGCCGTAGCGTGGCTGAGTGAGCAGGCCATCAGCCGACACTGCGTGGTCACCGGCAGTGTGGCAGTCGTTGAGGAAGGCCAGTACTACAACCGCCTGGTTTGGGCCCGCCCGGACGGTAGCCGGGTTTGCTACGACAAGCGCCACCTGTTCCGTATGGCCGGCGAGCATGAACGTTACTCCATGGGGCACGACCGGGTGATCGTCACGCTCAAGGGTTTCCGCATTCTGCTCAGCGTCTGCTACGACTTGCGTTTTCCGGTCTGGCTTCGTCAGAGCCCCGGCCCTGGTGAACACTTCGAGTACGATGCGCTGCTGTGCGTGGCCAACTGGCCTGCACCCCGCCGCCATCCGTGGCGCATCCTTCTCCAGGCGCGGGCCATCGAGAACCTTTGTCCTGTCATCGGTGTCAATCGCGTCGGCGAGGATGCCAACGGCATGCAGTACGCCGGCGATTCCATGCTGGTGGACTTCAAGGGCGAGGCGATCATCGACGAACCGCGAGACACCCCCTTCATCAGGACCGGTACGCTTTCCCGGAACGACCTGCAGGCCTTCCGCGAGAAATTCCCGGCCTGGCGAGACGCCGACCACTTTGCACTCGCCGACGGGGTTGGGTTCTGATGCGCCTCGACCGCTTTTTGTCGGAAACCACCGAGCTGACACGTAGCCTGGCCAAGAAGGCGCTGCACCGCGGCGAGGTCAGCGTCAACGGAGCCGTGGTGAAACAACCCGCCACCCATGTCGATACGACCGACCGCGTCGAATGGTGTGGAGAACCGCTGGTGCTGGTCGATCTGCGCTACGTGATGCTCAACAAGCCCACCGAGGTGGAATGCAGTGCGCGCCGGGGGCTTTATCCGCGTGCCGTCGACCTGATTGATTTGCCCAAGGCCGAACGTCTGCAGACAGTGGGGCGTCTTGATGTCGATACCACCGGTCTGGTGCTGCTGACCGACGACGGACAGTGGTCTCATCGTGTCACGTCGCCACGCAGGCGCTGCGCCAAGCGCTATCTGGCAACGCTGGCCGAGCCGCTGGTAGGCGAGACGTTGACCGAAGCCTCCCGGCGTTTTGCGGAAGGCATCCTGCTGGAAGGCGAAGAAAAGCCGACGCTACCGGCCGAACTGGTGATGCGCGATAGCGCCGAGGCCGAACTCACCCTCTATGAAGGACGCTATCATCAGGTCAGGCGGATGTTCGCTGCCATTGGCAATCGCGTCACGGCGCTGCATCGCGAGTCGGTCGGTGCTTTGGAGCTGGGTTCTCTGGCCTTGGGAGAGTGGCGGGAATTGAGCCCCAAGGAAGTAGCCTCGTTCGATTGATTTGATGGCGGCGGGCATAGGACGCATTAGGAGAGTAGTCTGTCCCGATAATTTATACCGTTATCTTCGTGTTTTTCTCTGTTGTGATGAGAACTTTGGCGACATCGGATTCAAGGTTTCAAATCAGCAGCTTTCACCAGCGCTCGCGTGTAATCGCTTGTTGGGTGTGTCAATAAGGGCAGGCAATCCCCCTGTTCTACCAGTTCCCCATCCTTCAGCACCAAGATGCGATGTGCCATGGCACGTACTACGGCGAGATCGTGGCTGATGAAGAGAAAGCTCAAGCCGCGACGGGCCTGGAGATCACGCAGCAGCTCGACAAGCTGTTTCTGAACGGTGCGATCGAGCGCCGAGGTCGGTTCGTCGAGCACCACCAGCGCAGGTTCCAGGATGAGGGCGCGAGCCACCGCAATTCGCTGGCGCTGCCCCCCCGAGAACTCATGCGGATAACGCGCCGCACAATCGGCAGGTAAACCGACCTCCAGAATGGCCGCCCGAACCCGCTCGGCCACTTCTTCCTCGAGAAGCTCGGGATAGTGAAAGCGTAGGCCCTCGCTGATGATGTCGAAAACGGGCATTCGCGGCGATAACGAGCCGTAGGGATCTTGAAACACCACCTGGATACGACGCCGTCGCTTGCGCAGGGCATTGCCCTTCAGCCGGTCGAGACGCTCTCCGTCCAGTTCAATTTCACCGCGACACTCCACCAGACGCAGGAGGGCCATGGCCAGGGTGGTCTTTCCGGAGCCCGATTCGCCGACGATGCCCAGC
Source organism: Billgrantia hypersalina (assembly GCF_052584175.1). Lineage (NCBI taxonomy): Bacteria > Pseudomonadati > Pseudomonadota > Gammaproteobacteria > Oceanospirillales > Halomonadaceae > Billgrantia > Billgrantia hypersalina. Next base: position 10,136 of record NZ_JBMIQI010000001.1, on the reverse strand, counting down.
GTTTCGCCGGGCGCTAGATGCAGGTCGATCGGCTTGACCGCCTCGAAGGCAGGCGGGCGCTTGGCGAATAGGCGCTTGGGGCGTTGGAAACTAACGGCAACGCCACGCGCCTCGAGTAGCGGCTTGTCAGCCAAGACCGGAGCCGGTCGTCCGGTCGGCTCGGCATCCAGCAGCGTACGGGTATACGCGCTGCGCGGAGCTGCGAAGACATCGTCGACGGCGCCCGTTTCCTGTTCATGGCCGTTGTAAAGCACGCAGACGCGGTCGGCATGGCGCCGCACCAGGTTGAGGTCATGGGTAATGAAAAGCATGCCCATGCCATGACGATCCCGCAGCTCGGCGAGCAGGGCCAGGATATCTTGCTGCACCGTGACGTCTAGCGCCGTAGTAGGCTCGTCGGCAATCAGCAGTTCGGGGTCGTTGGCGATCGCCATGGCGATCATCACCCGCTGGCGTTGGCCACCGGAGAGCTGGTGGGGCCAGGCATCGAGCAGCTCATCGGGCCGCGGCAGCTTGACCTGTTCGAGGAGGGCTCGGGTGCGCTGTCGTGCCTCGCGTCCTGACAGCCCCTGATGCAGGCGCAGTGTTTCACCGATCTGCTTGGCCACGGTGTGCAAGGGGTTGAGCGAGGTCATCGGTTCCTGGAAGACGAAACCGACACGACCGCCGCGCAGGGCTTGCCAGTCGCGCTTGCCGAGGGAGCCGAGGTCGGTGTCGCCCAGCCAGCGCCCCCCGGTCACCTGAGCATTGTCCGGCAGGAGATTCATGGCACCGAGAGCCGAGACCGACTTGCCCGAACCGGACTCCCCGACCAGGGCCAGCGTTTCACCTCGCCTGACTTCCAGCGATAACTCGTTGAGTACCGTCTTGCCATCAAAGGCAATTGACAGCCTGTCGAGGCGCAGCAGGGGTTGGGATCGAATGTCAGGCATTAGGCTGTGTCCTGGTCAACGGGGTCGCGCTCGGGGCGTGCTGGATATGGCGAGGGTCGAAGGCGTCACGCAACCCTTCGCCGATGAAGACCAGCAGCGAAAGCATCAGCGACAGGCTGATGAAGGCGGTGATGCCGAGCCAGGGGGCATGCAGGTTGTTCTTCCCCTGCGCCACCAGTTCTCCCAGCGAGGGCGATCCCGGCGGCAAACCGAAGCCGAGGAAGTCGAGTGCCGTCAGGGTGGTGATAGCGCCGGTGAACAGGAAGGGTATGAAGGTCAGGGTGGCCACCATCGCGTTGGGCAGGACGTGACGCCACATGATCAACCGCGACGGCAGTCCCATGGCCTTGGCCGCACGCACGTATTCGAGGTTGCGTGCACGCAGGAACTCGGCACGCACCACGTCGACCAGCCCGAGCCAGGAGAACAATAGCATGATCCCCAGCAGCCACCAGAAGCCGGGCTGGACGAGGCTGGCCAGGATGATCAGCAGGAACAGCACGGGAAGTCCCGACCAGATTTCGGTGAGACGCTGCCCGATCAGATCGGTCTTGCCGCCGAAGTATCCCTGGATGCCGCCGATGATCACGCCCATGACCAGCGAGCCGCCGGTCAGTACCAGGGCAAAGAAGACCGACAGGCGGAAGCCGTATATGACGCGAGCGAGCACGTCGCGGCCCTGGTCGTCGGTACCCAGCCAATGCTGCGAATCGGGAGGCGAGGGCGAAGGACGCATCATCTGCATGTCGAGGGTCTGGTAGGAGTACGGTATCAACGGCCAGAGCGCCCAGCCGTGCGCCTCGATCTGCTCCTGGATGAAAGGATCGTGATAATCCGTGCGCGTCGGCAGGAAGCCACCGAACTCCGTCTCGGGGTAATCCACCAGCAACGGCGCGTACCATTGCCCGTCGTAGCGCATCACGATGGGCTTGTCGTTGGCGATCAGTTCGGCGCCGAGGCTCACCACGAACAGGACAAGGAAAATCCATAGCGAGATCCGGGCGCGGCGGTTGCTGCGAAAGACGTCGATGCGCCGTTGCGCGATGGGGGAGAGCTTGGAAGCGAATACACGTGCCATCGGCTAGGACTCCCGTGTCTCGAAGTCGATGCGCGGGTCCACCCACACATAGGTAAGGTCGGAGACCAGCTTTAGGATCAGCCCGATCAGGGTGTAAAGGAACAGCGTGCCGAAGATGACCGGGTAGTCGCGCTGCATGACGGCTTCGAAGCCGAGCAGCCCCAGCCCCTCCAGCGAGAAGATCACCTCGATCAACAGCGAGCCGGTGAAGAAGATGGTGACCAGTGCCCCAGGCAGCCCGGCAATGATGATCAGCATGGCATTGCGGAAAACATGACCATAGAGCGTACGGCTGTCGCTCGCCCCCTTGGCTCGCGCCGTCAGCACGTACTGCTTGTGGATCTCGTCGAGGAAGCTGTTCTTGGTCAGCATGGTCAGCGTGGCGAAACTGCCGATGGTCATGGCGGTCACCGGCAGGGTGATGTGCCAGAAATAATCCTTGACCTTGCCCCAGGCGCTCAGCTCCTCGAAGTCGGGCGAGGTCAGCCCGCGCAGGGGAAACAGATCCCAGTAGCTGCCGCCGGCGAACAGCACGATGAGGAGGATGGCGAACAAGAAACCGGGAATGGCGTAGCCGACGATCACCAGGCCGGAGGTCCAGACATCGAAGCGCGAACCGTGGTGAAGCGCCTTGCGAATACCCAGCGGTATCGAGATCAGATAGACCAGCAGCGTGGTCCAAAGCCCAAGCGAAACCGATACCGGCAGCCGTTCGATCATCAGTTCGATGACGGGGCGGTCGCGAAAGAAGCTATTGCCGAAATCGAAGGTGACGTAATCGCGCATCATGTCCAGGAAGCGCACATGGGCGGGCTTGTCGAAGCCGAACTGCTGCTCGAGCTGCTCGATGAAGCGCGGGTCGATGCCGCGGGCGCCACGTGACTCGTCCTGCACCACCACGTCGCCGCCACCCGCATCGAGTCGCGTGCTGGACATGGCATTGACGCCTTCGAAGCGGGCCAGCATCTGGTCGATCGGCCCACCCGGAGCCGCCTGCACGATGATGAAGTTGAGCAACATGATGCCGATCAGTGTCGGGATCATCAGCAACAGGCGACGCAGGATGTAACGGCTCACGATGGATCGTCCTTGTGCAGGCTAGGTGACACGAATGGCAACGACTATCGGCGTCGCAGGCGGCGATTCAGCTCAACCTCGCGTTCGACATCGACCCACCAGGCCGAGAGGTCGAACCCATACTCGGGGAAGGGTTCGGGGTAGCCGAACTTGTCCCACACAGCGATACGCGTTTCCCCTGAATGGTAGTGAGGGATTGTGATGAAGTTCCACAGCAGCACCCGGTCCAGCGCACGGGTCACGGTGTTGAGCTCCTCACGGCTATCCGCCCGGATCAGGCGCTCCACCAGGTCGTCGACCACAGGGCTCTCCAGCCCCATCAGGTTGCGGCTCTGGGGAACCTGGGCGAACTCGCTGGTCCAGTACTCGCGCTGCTCATTGCCGGGATTGTTCGATTGCGGGAACTGGCCGGTGATGATCTCGAAATCGAAGCCGCGCAGGCGGTTCAGGTACTGGTTGATGTCGACGATCCGCAGCCGTCCCTGAATCCCGAGGCGTGACATGTTGCGCAGCATCGGCTGCACGACACGCTCCAGGCCGCTATCGAAGAGCATCACTTCTACCGTGAGGGGACGTCCGGTTTCCGTGTGAACCAGGGTGCCGTCACGCACTTCGTAGCCGGCCTCGCGCAGAAGGTCGTAGGCAAGCCGCAGGCGTTCACGCAGGTCGTCAGGGTGGTCGACGGGAACAGGGCTGTCGAACACGCGCTCGGGCAGCTCGTCACGGTAGGGCTCGAGCAGCTCCAGCTCCGCTTCGCTCGGCAATCCCTTCGCCGCCATCTCCGAGTTCTGGAAATAGCTTTCGGTGCGCTGGTAGGAGTCGTAAAAGAGGTTGGCATTGAGCCAGGGGAAATCGAACGTCAGGTTGAGTGCCTCGCGAACGCGCCGATCCTGAAACTTGTCGAGCCGTAGATTGAAGACGAAAGCCTGCATGCGGGCGGGGTTGCCGTCGGGCACGGTGATTCGCTTGACCAGCCCCTCGCGGTAGGCCGGGAAATCGTAACCGATGGCCCAGGTAGACGCCCGCGCATCGGTCCGATAGTCCATTACCCCGGCCTTGAACGCCTCCCAGGCGATGTCTCGATCGCGGTAATAGTCGTAGACCAGGCGATCGATGTTGTGCCGACCGACATTGACCGGCAGGTCGCGCCCCCAGTACGCCTCGTCGCGCTGATAGACGATGCTTCGGCCGGGCTCTACGTTAGCAATGCGGTATGGCCCCGAGCCGGGATGGCGAGCCAGCGTCGGCGCGCTAAAATCGCGCTCTTCCCAGTAGTGCTTGGGCAGTATCGGCAACTGGCCGACGATCAAGGGCAGTTCGCGTGATTCATTGCTGGCGAACTCGAAGCGTACGGTGTGACGATCCAGCGCTTCGACGTTCTCTACCTCGGAGTAGTAGCCCCGGTAGAACGGATTGCCTTGCTCGATGAGCAGGTTGAAGCTGAATACCACGTCATCGGCCGTTACCGGCTCGCCATCGTGAAAGCGCGCCTCGGGGCGCAGGTCGAATTCTATCCAGTGACGATCCGGGTCCAGGCGTAGCCCTTCGGCAAGGAGCCCGTAGACGCTGAACGGCTCGTCATAGTTCTCGGTGAGCAGGGTGTCGTAGATCTGGCTGATGCCAATGGCCGGCGTGCCGCGAATGATAAAGGGATTGGTCGAATCGAAACTGCTGCCCACGGCCGCCTGGGTCATGCTGCCCCCCTTGGGGGCGTCGGGGTCGACGTAGGGAAAATGACTGAAATCCTCGGGCAGTGCCGGCGCGTCGTAGAGCGCCAGGCCATGCACGGTGGGAACCCTTTCTTCCTCGTCAGCGAAAGAGGAGGCCCACCAGCCCAACGAGAGGCAACAGATCAGAGTGGAGTGCAAGACGAACCGCATCAATGACATCCTTGCTAGGGAACAGCCCGGCAGCCGGGCTTACCGCCATAAGGTGTCAGGCCGCCCGTCGCATGTAAACCTCGGCATGACGGGGCCGGCCGTCAACGAGCCGCCAGGCTGCGCCGCGGGATCGCCAGGCTTTGGCCGACCTGGATGACGTCGCCACTCAGGCCGTTGTGCTGGCGAAGCTCGCCCACGCTGATGCCGTGACGTGCCGCAATGGCCGAAAGGCTGTCGCCACGCTGAACGAGATACTGGTCGGCATTTGCGGCAGGCGTCGTTGCCGGAGTGCTCAGCTCGGCCAGGACCGCCTCTTCCTGCGCGGTGGGGACCAATACCACGTCGACCGTGGCGGGACTTGCGCTGCCGCTGGTCAGCCCGGGGTTAAGCGCAATGAGTTCCGAAGGTTCCACGCCGGCGGCGCTTGCCAATTGCGACAGGCTGATGTGCTGGTTGACCGGTACCTTGGCGAACGCCGGGGTATCGTCGATTTCTGGCAGGGCAATGCCGTAGCTGTCGGGGTCGTCGATGATGGCAGCGATGGCGTTCAGCTTGGGCAGATATTGCATCGTTTCGTTGGGCAGCTGTAGCTGCCAGTAATCGCCGGTTTCGCCAAGTGACAAGGCAGCATGGCGGGCTCGGTTGACCGTTCCCGCGCCGGCATTATAGGCCGCGACGGAGAGTTCGATATCACCGTCGTACCACTGCTCGGCCTGCAGCTCAATGTAGTCCAGTGCAGCTTCGGTCGAAGCGACCACGTCGAGTCGACCGTCATAGCCGTTACGCCGATGCAGCCCAAGGGCATCGGCGGTGCCGGGCATGAACTGCCACAGGCCGGCGGCGCCTCGGTGGCTGCGAGCCAGGGGGTCGTACGAACTTTCGACGAAGGGGATCAGGCTGATCTCGCCGGGCAATCCGCGCCGTTCGACCTGTTCGGTAATCCAGGCCATCCAAGGGCGCGCCCGCTCGATGATCTCGACCACGTTCTCGGGATTGCTGCGGTAGTAATCGATCCAATGCTGCACGCGGGCATCGTGGCGGCGATCCTGCCATGTCAGGTTCTCACGCAGCCGTTCCCAGGCATCCCCAGGTATCGCCTCGAGACTGAGGTCGTCCCAGAAATGGTGGACGGGCTGGGCCGGGGTCGCGCCCGGGTGCGGGCTCGCCGATAGCGTGGGGCTGATAGCCGTCAGGGCACCGATCAAGGCAATGCCCCCTGCAAGGTTCAATGGCCACTGTCGCGTCGTTCGATAGGTCATACGTTCTCCTGCTGGGCGCCAGGCTGCCATGCGGCCCATGGGATGCGTCGATTCTCAGAAACTGTCTTTCCAGGCGCGCAGGGTGGCAAATGTCGCCTGGTCGGTATCGGTATTGCCATGGGTCGAAGCTGCTGTCCGCACCTCGGATTCGCCGCAGCGCAGAAACGGGTTGATGCGTTTTTCACGGGCGAGATAGCTTGGCAGGGTGGGACGGTCGAGGGCGCGAGCCCGCTCGGCTTCGTCGATGGCCTTGGCGATGTCCCGGTTATGGGGGTCGGCCGCCTGGGCAAATCGAAGATTGGCCAGGGTGTATTCATGTCCGGCAAATACCAGGGTTTCGTCCGGTAGGGTACTGAGCTTCGATAAGGAACGGTGCATTTGCTCTGGGCTGCCTTCGAACAAGCGGCCGCAGCCTGCTGAGAAGAGCGTGTCGCCACAGAACAGCAAGGGCGGTATCCCGGCGGTGAAGAAAGCGATGTGATCCAAGGTATGACCGGGCACTTCGAAGACGTCGAAGCGACGCCCCATGACGCGGCAGGTATCGCCTTCGCCGACATGCTCCGTCAGGCCAAAGATGTCAGGATTGGCGGGGCCGATGACGTCCGGTGAATAGCGCTCGACGAGTTCCGGCAGGCCGCCCGTATGATCGGGATGATGATGGGTGACGAGAATGGTGCCGAGGGAAAGCCCTTCCTGCTCGAGAACCCGGATAACCGGTCCTGCATCGCCGGGATCCACGACGCAGACCTCCGGACTCGTATCCTGGCGCAGAAGCCAGATATAGTTGTCGCTAAAAGCGGGAATCGGTGTCACGCTCAGCATAGGCGATCCGTCCTTGTTGCGTCGTCAACCGAAAAGTGCCTCGCGGGGAGCCGGCCCGTATCGTGATGCCCGGACATGGCTTACCGCGGGCCACCGCGCTTGGCGGCCACGCGTAGGCTAATATGCCTTAACATGTATGCAAAACCGCTGATCATGGAGGTAATGGCCAGTAATGTCAAACTCGCAAGAGGCGCTTGCTCTGGCTCGCATGTATCGCGAGGGGCATCGCTACTGGTCCAGCGAGAACGGGCAGGCCCACTGGCGCGCCGAGCGGGCGTGCCTGGGGCCGGTATGCGAGAACCTGCACGGCGGACACAGCCTGGAACTCGGCATGGGTCCTTCGCTGACCGACATGTCACCCATTCGCCACAACCTCCGTTGGGCACCGACTGCCGAGCTGACCGACACCGCCTCCACGCTGGTATGTCCGCTCGATGCGCTTGCGCTCCCGGACGAGTGCCTCCATCTGGTCATCGTGCATCATCTGCTGGAGCTGATCGACGAACCGCATCGGCTGCTGCAGGAGGCGGCAAGGGTGACCGCCGACGACGGCTGCCTCATCGTGCTCGGCTGGATGCCGCTGGGCATTGCCGGCCTGGCGCGTCTGTCGCCCACGCGGCGCAACCATTTCCCGTGGCGTGGCAACTGGAGAACTCCCTCCAAGTTGGGCGACTGGCTGGCGTTTGTCGACTTTCGCATCGAGCGGGTAGACTATTGCGGCTTCCACCTGCCCGGCAGCCTGCCCAACAATGCGATGCTGGAAACCCTGGGCCGACGCCATAACGTGCCGCTGGGCGACAGCTACATCATTCGTGCCCGTCGCCGCACGCGCCTCGCCCAGAGACAGCGCCCAAGACTGCAATTGCAAGGCACGCTGGGCGGCGGGGCACTGGGCCACGCGACACGTGTCGGCAATACCGTTCCTGAACCGAGCAGAAGGACAACCGAAGTTGAGTGACAGCGACCACGGCCAGCCACTTCCCAGCGTTACTATCTATACCGACGGCGCCTGCCGTGGCAATCCAGGACCGGGAGGATGGGGGGCAGTGCTCGAGAGCGGCACGCACGACAAGACCCTGAACGGCTTCGAGGCGACCACCACCAACAACCGCATGGAGCTGATGGCGGCCATCATGGCGCTGCGCGCTCTCAAGCGCCGCTGCGAGGTCAACCTCTGGACCGACTCCGAGTATCTGCGCCTGGGCATCACCGAGTGGATACACGGCTGGATGAAGCGCAACTGGATGACGTCCAGCCGCCAGCCAGTCAAGAACGCCGAGCTGTGGCGCGAACTGCTGGAGGAAACACGACGGCACCGTATCCACTGGCATTGGGTCAAGGGTCATAACGGCCACCCTGGCAATGAGCGTGCCGATGCCCTGGCGAACGCGGCCATCGATGCCCATTGGACCCGCGGCAAGTCGCAAGCCATCCAACCTGAGTCTTAGACAATGCGACAGATCGTTCTCGATACCGAGACCACCGGCATCGACCCCCGTGAAGGCCACCGTTTGATCGAGATCGGTGCCATCGAACTCGTCAATCGGCGCTTCACGGGGCGTACCTATCACCAATACATCAATCCCGAGCGCCAGGTTGAGGCCGAAGCCATCGGCGTGCATGGCATCACCAACGAGTTCCTTGCGGACAAGCCTGTCTTCGCCGCGGTCGCTGATGCCTTCTGGGAATTCGTACGCGGTGCGGAACTGGTAATACACAACGCCGCCTTCGACGTAGGCTTTATCGACCACGAGTTCAAGCTGCTACTGGCGACGCGCGGCGAACCCCGGCTGGGGCCAGTGGCCGAACACTGCCGTATTCTCGATACGTTGCAGCTGGCACGTGAGCGTCATCCTGGCCAGCGCAACAACCTGGACGCGCTGTGCAAGCGCTACGAGATCGACAACGGCCACCGGGTGCTCCATGGCGCCTTGCTCGACGCCGAAATCCTGGCCGAAGTCTATCTGGCCATGACCGGGGGCCAGACGGCCCTGACACTTGATGCGGATGAGAGTCGCGATAGTGAAGCCATGTCCAGCGGCCTTTCAATCAGGCGCCTGTCGCTGACCCCCGGTAGCTTGCGCATATTGCGACCCGGCGACGCCGAGCTCGAGGCGCATCGGGCCAAGCTCGAGCAGATTCGCCAGGCAGCGGGCAGCTGCCACTGGGATACCTTGCTGGATCAACCGCACGAGACCAGCGATGCTGCGTCGTGAGTTGCCGTTGGGCATTGCCTACGGCAGGGTGATCCGTGTGGCCGACGGGCGCATCGCACCCGGCCCGGATGGCAGCCCGCTGCAAGCCGAACAGCCCTGGCCGGAAAGTGTCCAACCGCTAGCCTACTGGCACGACGAGCCGATCGCGCTATCGGTCGAGGCTCACACGGAGGAGAGCTGGCCGGATGGGCGGCGTTGGCTTTCCCATTTGCCCGAGTCCTGGTTTCCGTTGGTATCCACCGCACTGCAAGTTGCAGCCTGGATCCGCGACCATCGATTCTGCGGTCGTTGCGGGGCGCAGGCCGCACGCCTCGATGCCGAGTTCGCCATGCAGTGCGCGCAGTGCGGCCACCGCAACTACCCACGTATCTCGCCATGCATCATTACCTTGGTCACCCACGGAGACGCCATGTTGCTGGCGCGCAGCCCCCGCTTCCCACCGGGGCGCTACTCGACCCTCGCCGGTTTCATCGAGCCCGGTGAATCGGCAGAAGAGGCGGTGCATCGTGAGATATTCGAGGAGGTGGGCGTCAGTGTGGGAAGGATACGCTATTACCGCAGCCAGGCCTGGCCTTTCCCTCATGCCTTGATGCTGGGCTTTTTTGCAGAAGCCGCAAGCCGCCGTATTCGCATCGATGGCATTGAAATTGCCGATGCCGCCTGGTTCCTGCCGGGACGGTTACCCCAGCTGCCTCCCCCTTATTCCATCTCGCGTGCGCTGATCGAAACCCATCTTGCCGAAGTGGCAGGCGGCCCTGGTCGACACGGTTGATGAAAAGAAACGGGCGGCCCGAGGTGAACTGACCCCCAATAGTTGGACGGTTCATTCAGCCGGTGCCCAAGGCCTGAGTCCTGTATTGTACGGGGCTCAG